>JAKQDD010000044.1 GCA_029556615.1 Verrucomicrobiota bacterium
GGGGCTTCGTTGCTCCGTCGGTCGAGTATCGCCAGGGATACACTCCCTCCTCGCGCGGCTCGACCGAGCTCGCCGAGGTCCTCGTCCCAGGCCGTTTTGGGCGCAACGAATGTCCACCCATTTGAGGGACACCACACTAGCCCAACCGACCTCATGTTGGTGTTCCCCCGCTCCGTGCGCGGTGTTGCCTAAGCCAGGATTTCAGGTTCATCGTTCCGGTCATGGGCGATCCGGGCTAGAGTCCTCGACTTGTGAAAGTCGATGCGATTGGGTCAAGTTTGGGTCTCTGCTGTTCCAGGCCTCCCCTTCCTCCGTCGAGGACTCTAGATGAGCGAGGCGCGGAGGCAGGGTGCCCCGCCGCCCCCCACGGTTTCTCTGGACTGCATGTTTCATTGGTCTGAGGCGCGCCTCGCTAGGCGCTCGAGCAGCCCCGAGAACCGGTGCTCGGTGCGGTTGTTGCGAATCGCCATCGCCAGCGCCCGCTTCTGCCCGATCAACACCACCAGACGTTTGCCTCTGGTAACCCCCGTGTACACCAAATTGCGCTGCAACAGGACGTACTGCTGCGTCGCCAGCGGTATCACCACCGCGGGAAACTCGGATCCCTGGGACTTGTGGATGGTAATGGCATACGCCAGCACGAGTTCGTCCAACTCCCCAAAATCATAGACCACCTCGCGTTGATCGAACCGCACCGCCAGCTCCCGTTCCACAGGATCCAATCGCGTCACCTGGCCAATGTCCCCGTTGAACACGTCCTTGTCATAGTCGTTCTGGATCTGCATCACCTTGTCGCCGCACTGGTACCGCACGCCGAACTTCTCGATCGCCGGCCGGTCCGACCGCGGCGGGTTCAATGCCTGCTGAAGCTGCCGGTTCAATTCGTGCGTGCCGAGTGAATTCCGGTTCATCGGACACAGCACCTGCACGTCCTGCAACGGGTCCAGACCAAACCGCGCCGGGATCCGCCGGCGCACCACCTCGATCAACGTGGCCGCGATCGACTCGGGATCCTGCCGCTCGATGAAGAAAAAGTCCGAAGCCGGATCCTGCGCCGACAACTCCGGAAACAACCCCTCGTTGATCCGATGCGCCGTGGTGATGATCCGACTGCCCGCCGCTTGCCGGAAGACCTCCGTCAGCCGCACCACCGGCACCCGGCCGCTTTCGATCACGTGCCGCAACACCATCCCCGGACCAACCGACGGCAGCTGATCGACATCCCCCACCATCAGCAAGCTGGCCCCGTGAGGAAGCGCCCGCAGCACGTGGGCCATCAGCGGCACGTCCACCATCGAGCATTCGTCCACCACCAGCAGTTCCGCGTCGATCGGGTGCTCCTCGTTCCGGATGAATCGGCCGGTCCCGGGATGGACCTCGAGAAGACGATGAATCGTGCTCGCCTCCTGGCCGGCGGCCTCGGCCAACCGCTTGGCAGCCCGCCCTGTCGGCGCGCAAAGCACACACCGAATGCCCTTGGCCCGCAATACCATCAGGATGGCCCGGACCAGCGTCGTCTTCCCCACCCCCGGCCCGCCCGTGATCACGACCAACCGCGCACGCAACGCCTGGTCCAGCGCTGCGCGCTGGCTCGCCGCCAGGGCCTTGCCCATCTTACCCTCGCACCACGCACAGGCCTTCTCACGGTCGATCGCCGGATACGCCGGCGCCCCCTCGCCCAACTCCAGAATCCGCGCGGCGATCGTCTCCTCCGCCCTCCGCAGCGCAGGCAGAAAAACCCAGGACTCAGCGCCAATCGTCTCCTCGGCCAGTTCCCCCGCCGCCAGCGCCCGTTGCAGCGCGGTCTCGACCGGGGCCAGCGCCACCGACAGCAGCTGGCCCGCCCGCTCGAGCAGCGTCTCCCGGGGTAATGCGCAGTGTCCATCCTGCGTCGCTTCGAGCAGGACGTGGCTCAAGCCGGCCATCGCCCGCTGGAGTGAATCCGGCGGCACCCCGAGTCGGCTCGCGATCTGGTCCGCGCTCTTGAACCCGATCCCGGCGATGTCGCGGGCCAGGGCATAGGGATTGGCGCGCACGACCTCGATCGCTTGCTCACCGTAGGTCCTGTAAATGCGCGTTGCGCGGCTCGTGCTGACCCCGTGCGAGTGCAGGAACACCATGATCTCCCGCACCACCTTCTGCTCCGCCCAGGCCGCCTTGATCAACCGGCGCCGCTTCGGCCCAATCCCCTCGACCTCCTCGAGCCGGGCTGAACACCCGTCGATGATGTCGAAAATCCCCTCTCCAAAGCGGGCCACCAACTTCGAGGCATACACCGGGCCAATCCCCTTGATCATGCCCGAGGCCAGGTACTTCTCGATGCCCTCTCGCGTGGTGGGCGGCGTGCACGTCAGAATCTCCGCCCGCAATTGCCTCCCATACTCCCGATCCTGAACCCATCGTCCCTCCGCCGTCAGCCATTCCCCGGCGCTGACCGACGGCAAGGACCCCACCACCGTCACCAGGTCGCGGTGCCCCTTGACCTTCACCTGCAGGACCGCAAAACCGCTGTCCTCGTTGAAGAAGGTCACCCGCTCGACCAACCCCGACAGACTGTCGGGAAAAACTCTGGACACCTCCGTCGGCACGCCCCCGGAGTCTGACGGCCTCGAGGCCCGATGACAAGCGGGGATCCGCAGACAGAACAAGGCGCGCGGGAACCCCCGCGCGCCACGTTGCTGCGCACTCCAGAGAGCGCGAACCGCCGCGCGCCCAGCGCCTCAACGCTCGGCGCGCGCACCGCCGGTCATTCGTAGGTCATGATGACGTTCGCCCCATCGAGCTGAGTCGACGTAACCCTCAGCGCCGAGGCGCCCACCAGCCGATAGAACCGGATCCCGCCGCTTGCCGGGATGCTGATTCGCTTCGCCCCCGTGTCGATGACCGCTGTGGCATCATCCGCGAACCCCGCGTTGATGGTCGCGGACGACTGCACCTTGACCGGCGGCGGAGGCACCAGATCCAGATAGGCCTTGATCGCCGTCGGTTCCGCCGCGTCGTTGACCAGCGTTCGCACGCCCGTGTTCAGGTTCACCGAGGTCCATTCCGCATTGGCGCCGCCACCCCGCTCGTACCAGACCAGCCGGAACGGATAAAACCCGCTCGATGGCACCACGAACTCGAACGTCCCCAGCACCTCGTTCGCCGTGCCCCCGTTCCGGAAGCCCAAGAGCGGGCTCTTGTCGCTCAGCTTCGCGCCCGACGACACCTTGAAACCATCGTCGCTGATGATGGTGAACCGATAGGACCCGGCGGCCAACTCGAGCCACGCCGTCGCCTCGACCGTGAAGTCATCGGTCCCGTACAACCCTTCCTCGAGCCCGGGAACAATATACTCCTTCGCGAAGAACCCCGCCGCACCACCGTCCTGCGACATATCCACGATCTGCTTGATGACGTTGGTGTCGACCACCGACGGAATCGTCGGGCTGTTCGCCAACTGCAGTTCCGCGCGCTCGAGGCTGCTCTCGAGGGCTCCGTTGGCGGGGTCTGATTGCACCATGCGCACGTTGAACCCGCGCGCCGTGCCCGGACCAGGCTGCCGATTCGCCGGATCCAGCGTCAAGTAGGTGATCGTGAACTGCCACGAGGCGGTCACATCAACGCCCGCGCTGTCCTTGAAGGTGATTGTGGCACTGTTGACCGCGCCCGACGCCGGCAGCGGCGTGACGGCATAATGCACCGTCGCTCCCGTGGCGGTCGGCGTGACCGTCGCGCCCACGACCTGCCCGTTCACCTCGAGTTGCACCGTCCCCACGTTCACCGTCGTCGTCCGGTTCTCGATCACCGCGTCAATCACCGGTTGCACCGTCGCCGTCGTCGAGTCCGGCACCGGAGCCAGCGACGTCACCGCCGCACGATCCACCACCGGCCCCGTCGCCGGAATGAAGGCCAGGTAGTTCAAGTAACGGGCCCCATCCCCGGGGTCCGGCGTGACCTGACGCAACCGCAGGGTCTTCACCCCCGAGAGCGCGAGGACGATCTTGTTCTGACCGGTGCCGTCGGTGAGAGCGAAGTTGCGGTACTGGAACCCGGTCCGCGCGCCCAGGAACGACCCCAGAACGCGGGTCGCCGCATCCGGTTGGGTGGGATCGCCCGTGACCTCCTCGAGCACGCTCTCGCCCGTGGCCATGTTCGCCAAGCCCTCCCGCAGGTACACCTCGTAGTTCCCCGCCGGGAATGTCCGCGTGTAGTTCATCCACTCGCCCGCCGCGATATCGCCGACCGCGTAATCATACACCTCGTAGCCAGCGCCCCCGGCAGCCTCGTACTTCGCCCGGACCCGGTCCAGCGAATGCTGCATGCGGACGGGATCGTCGGGCCGGTACTTCGTGTTCTCGCCGTCAGGCGACGTCCGGGTGTCGCTGAAGTCCACAGTCGCCGCGCCGATCTGGAGGCTGTAGGCGCTGGGATCCCAGCTCCCCTCCATCACCGGAATCGGATTGTCAATGAACTGGCCGTACCAGAAGTTGTAGTCCTCGACCTCGATGACCAGCGTGCTCTCGGCAAACGTGTCGAACCAGAGATTGCGCGTCGTCACCAGACCGCCGCTGTCCTCGGCGGACAGGACCGCCGCGTAGTTCACGTTGGCGGCCAGGCCGCCGAGGCTGACGTTTCGCGTGTTCCCCGTGCCGGTCAACACCAGGCCGTTCGCCGTGGTGTAGACCGTCCCGTTCAGCGTGACCGAAATCTTGTCGTTCGACAGCGCAGCATCGTCAGTCACCTTGAACGAGATCGTTGTCGAGGACGGCAGGAAGTTCGCATACTCCTCGGGCAGAATGTCCGTGAGCACGGGGGCGACGTTCTCCGCCGACGGCGGCGCGTGCAGGACCGCGTTGTCGAAATAGACGGAGTAATACTTCTCCTCGTTGTATTGCTGGTAGCAATAAAGCGTGAAGTACCCCGTCGTGATGTACGGCGCGGCCGGCGAATCCGTGCCGTCTTCCAACATGTCCGCCGCCGGCGTGTCCAGGAACGTCCGGGACCACATCACCGCGTTGTTGTCGTCCTTGTCCAATACCTCGCCCGTGATCTCCACGTTCCCCCCGGATACCGTCAGCGTCAGCGCCAGCATCACATTCTCGTTCTTCAAGGTCCCCGTCGGGGTGTCATCGTCGATGAAGTACTTCTGAATGCCCTTCGTGATGAGCACGTCCGTCGGGTCCTTCGCCATGCCATAGCCGGCCAGCGTGCCCGGGTTGTTGCCGCCTGTGTTCGGAATGAACGCCACCACTCCAAAAGCATCCTCCCCCGAGCCCTGGACGTAATCCACCTCCAACCGCACCTGTTCCCCTTCCTTGAGCTCGATCACCTTGGTGGTCTTTTGGCTCGCGGTGAAGATGTCCTGCCGGGCCGGCGGCAGGTCAAAATGGAACTGTTGGCTCTCTTCCGTCGGCAGACCGAACCCGGGAACGAAAGTGAAATCCGCCCACGCGGTCTTGGTGTTGTCGTTGAAATCGTCGATGACCGTCGCCTCGGTCACGAACACCTGCGCGTTGTCATAGTACACCGAGTAGACCTTGTCCTCGCTGTATTGCTGGTAGCAGTACAGCGTGAAATACCCCGTGGTAATGAACGGCGCCGCCGGCGAATCGCTGCCGTCCGCCATCATGTCCGCCGCTGGCGTGTCCACCACCGTTCGCTCCCAAAGCACGGCATTCGCATTGTCCTTGTCCAGCACCCGGCCCGTCACCGTCACGTTGCCGTTCTTCACCGCCAGCCTCAGCACCAGGGTGACATTGTCGTTCTTCAGTTCCGCCGTCACCGTGTCGTCAGCCACGAAGTACTTCTGTATCCCCTTCGTGATCAACACGTCGGTCGGGTCCTTCGCAAGTCCGTACCCGGCCAGTGTGCCCGGGTTGTTCCCGCCCGTGTTGGGAATGAAAGCCAATACCGCGTAGGCGTCCTCCCCCGAGCCCTGCACCAGATCCACCCGAAACTCGAGGGTCCGACCCTCCTTCAACTCGTACAACTGGCTCGTCTTCTGGCTCGCACTGAAGATGTCCTGCTTGGCCGGCGGTTGGTCGAAGCGGAATTGCTGGCCCGTCTCCGTCGGCAGCCCAAACCCGGGAATAAAGGTGAAGTCCGTCCACCCCGTCTTGGTGTTGTCGTTGAAGTCATCCAAAATGCCGGCGCTGGCGGCCGGCGCCAACGCCAGTCCGACAAGCAGGGGCAACAGCTTCGAGCGACGGCTCGACAACAGGTGGACCAAGGATTTCATAGGCGTTCTCCTGGGGGGATTTGAACTCTCGGTTTGTCTCTGAGTCTGCGGCTTCGCGATGCTCCAGCCCGAATGGACGCCCCGTCCCATCCCACGCTTGCCCCTGTTTGGACCCGCCGCTCTCGCGGCGGTTTCGAGCATCCCTTGGACTGGATTTCGTGCTGCAGTTATAAGTATATCCCTTTGGTCGTCAACGAAATTCAACTCCAGCGAGGCGCCGCCTCAAACCCAGTCGAGTCCCCAGGCACATGAAGATCCTGCTCTGCTTGCCCACCCCTCTTCCGCGCCTCGCTAATGTAGAGTCCTCGAAGGCGGGGGGCTGGGGTTGGAACGGCAGGGACCAAACTTGACCTGCTGACCCCACATCCCACAAGTCGAGAACTCTGGTGTGGTGTTCCTCAGGATACGTGGCACTGACCCCTCCTTCCCACCCTCTCCCCATCCGATCGGAAGACGGTGACCGGAGGTCGGGTGAGGGGCATGGTGTCGCCCACCCCACGGACTCACACGAAATGACCATATACTTTGTATTGCAAAGATAATCCGTCTTGTGTATGGTACAACCCAATGAACGGTGCGCCTCAGGTTTCCAACGTACCATGAATGACACCCCGGTCTCCCCCTCCCCAACCGCCCCTCCCCCCACGCCCTCACCTTCGCTGCACCGGTTCAACACCGTCGTCCGGTTGATCGTGATCGCGGTCCTGGTCATCGCCGGCCTGATCCCCCTGAGCCTGATTCGGGGCGTCCTGTCCGAGCGCCGGTCCCGATACCACGAGGCGATCGAGAACATCACCTCGACGTGGGGCCGACCCCAGGTCATTGCCGGTCCGATCCTGGTCGTGCCCTACCAGAAGCACTACAAGACCTGGAAGAATGAGACGGTCGGCGACCGCATCGAGCGCGTCGAGGCGCTCGAGACCCGCGTGCATCGGGCGTCTTTTCTGCCCGAAAGCCTCGAGGTGACCGGCGAACTGAAGCCCGACCGACTGCATCGGGGCATCTATGAGACGGTCGTCTATCGCGCCGGCCTCAAGATGGTGGGCCGCTTCAACCGGCCCTCCTTCGAGGATTGGAAGGTCGCCCCGGAGGATGTGCTTTGGGACGACGCGATCCTGGTGTTCACGATCACGGATCTCAGGGGGGCCAAGGAGGCTCTCAGCCTGAAGTGGGGCGACCAGACCGTGGCGCTCGAACCCGGCGCGCGCATGGGCGACAGGGCCGGCGTCCATGCCCGGTTGCGCGGGCCGTCGTTTCCGTCGGACACGGTCAACTTCGAGCTGGCGCTGAATCTCAATGGCAGCCACAACCTCAGTTTCGCCCCGTTCGGCCGGCAGAACCGCGTGCAGTTGACCTCCGCATGGCCTGACCCGAGCTTCAACGGCGCCTTTCTGCCGTCGACGCGGAAGGTCACCGCGGATGGATTCGAGGCGCTCTGGGAGATGAGTTACTACGGACGCAACTACCCGCAGCAGTGGTCGGACGAGGACTCGGGCGATCCCCTCACCGGCACAACGCTGAGCCAGTCGCTGTTCGGCGTCGCTCTCGTCCCCCTGCTCGACGTCTATCGGTATGTCGAACGCTCGATCAAGTACGGCGTTCTCTTCCTCGCGCTGGTCTTCACGACGTTCTTCCTGTTCGAAGTGCGCTCTCCGCTGCGGGTGCATCCCTTCCAGTACACCCTGGTGGGCGCCGCCCTCTGCCTCTTCTACCTGGGGCTGCTCTCCCTCTCGGAATTCTGGGCGTTCGGCCTGGCGTACGCCGCCGGCGCGGCGGCCTCGACCCTTCTCATCAGCCTCTACAGCCTGAGGATCCTGCACAGCGGTTGGCGCACGCTGATCGTCAGCGCGGGATTGGTCGGCATCTACACCTTCCTGTACGTGATTCTGCGCGAGCAGGAATACTCGCTCCTCATCGGCACCGCCGGCCTCTTCGCCGCCCTCGCAGCCGTCATGTACGCCACGCGCAACATCGACTGGTACGCGCGCGATGCCGAGTGAAAAGGACAGCCGGGCAGCGATGCGCCAGCGATTCGCGAGACACCACACCGGCGAGGCGCACCACAGACCCCGTCGAGTCCCCAGGCACATGAAGACCCTGCGGTGCTTGCCCACCCCTTGCGCTCGAGGGCTGTTGCAGCGAGATTCCCGGCACGGTTCGGCAAAGCCCTTGAATGATGAAGAACATCTTCCGAGACGAATACCTGCTGCTCGGGCGCGCGCTGCTCGAGCAGCGCGATCCGACGACCGCGCTCCATTGCGCGCTCATGGCGCTGCGGTTTGACCCCGAGTGCACGGAAGCCAGGGAGATCGCCCGGCTGGCTGCCGATGCCGCGGTCCCTGCCCAGCGCCCCGGCGATCAATGGACGGTTCTGCGTGAGCGGCATCGGCAGCTGGCGGTGCTCATCGGGCGCGACCCGGCGCTGGCCGGTCTGCTGGGAGTTCTGCTGGACCTTCCCGCCGCGGCGCCGTCGGCGCCGACTTCGGCCGACGCCGAAGCCACCGAGGCGACGGTGCTGCTGCGCCGTCTCGAAGGCTGCCGGCAGCGGGTGTCCGCGGCCGGCCAGCGGAAGACCCTCGAAGTGGCCGACCGCCTCGAGACGCTCGCCCGGCAGCTCCGCGCCGCGCAGACGCCTGCCGATTCGCCGGAGGCGCCCGACATCGAGTCGGACGACGTCTATGACGGCCTCGATGCCGAATACCAGGTCCACAACCTCGGCAACGACTTCTACAAGCTCAACCGGTTCGCCGAAGCCGCGGAATGCTACACCCTCGCACTCGCACTCCATCCCGACTTGCTCGAGAGCCTGTTCAATCGCAGCCTCGCCCTGCTCCGGTCCCGCCACTATGACACGTCCTTTGCCGACGTGATGCGAGTGATCGAGATCAACCCCAACCTCGCCGATGCCTGGTTCGTCCGTGCCCGCATCGAGGAGTCCCGGGGCAACCTCGATGCCGCCCTGGCCGCACTCGAGCAGACCCTCGCGGTCGACCCGGACTACGGCAAGGCCAAGGACCAGATCGAGGCCATCCGCCGACGCCAACGCGATGCCGACGCCCGCGATCCCGCCCGGTCCAACCCCGCCGCATCCGCAACCTCCCAGGACAAGGAGGGCCGAATCCTCGATTTCTCCGGGTTCCGCGTCGAGTCAACCCGGCGCTTCTCAGACGTTTGCAATGTCAGCGCCCGGGCACGCCTCGAGATGGTGGCTGCCTTCCTCAAGGGCCACGCCGCGTTCGAGGAATGGGGGTGTCCGTACCCTCACGGCGTGCTGCTCTATGGGCCGCCGGGCACGGGAAAGACCCTCCTCGCGGAGGCGCTGGCCGGCGAGACCGGCCGGCCCTTCTATTGCACGCCGGCCACGGTCTTCTTGAACATGTGGTATGGAACGACGGAGCTCAACTTGCGCAACTTCTGGCAGCAGGCCTCCGCTCACCCGGAGGGCGCGATCGTTTTTTTCGATGAATTCGACGCCCTCGGAAGCCGCCGCAGCCAGCCCGGCGTGGACGACGGCATGCGATGCCACGACAAGGCGGTCGCGTGTCTGCTCGATTTGATGGATGGCTTCCGGCGGCGCCCGACGCGACTCGTCGTGCTGGCCGCGACCAACAACCTGCCCAACGTCGACCCGGCCTTCCTGCGCCCCGGACGATTCGATTTCCTCATCCATGTGGCCCTCCCCTCGGAAGAGGAGATCGCCGAGATCTTCCGCCTCCACCTGCAGCGGGCGGAGGGCGAAGCCCGCCGTGTGCAGTTCCTGGATCCCGAACTGTCCCGGTGGGTCCGGATGGGAGGCCGTCGCGGCGGCACCGGCGAACGACTGGACCCGCCGTCGATGGCCCGCCTGGCAGCCGTGGGGCGCCAACACCACCTCGTTGGCGCCGAAATCGCCGAGATTGTCCGCCGGGTCGTCTCCGAACGCGCCGAGCTCGCAGTGCGCGAGGCTCGCGACGGCGGACCGGTGAACGCGGACGACCTCGAACGCCATCTCGGGGCTCTCATTGCCGAGCGTCAGCAGACGGCGCTGCCCGAGCCCGCCTCCGGCCATTCCTTCCGCCACAAGTTGAACTGACCTTGGATTCCGTTGCGGTTGGGGGTACACCAGGGGCTGTGAACGCGTCCCTTACCGACCGTTGCGGCCGGGTCTCACCCCCGGGCCCTCGCGTCGCTTCCGCGGCTGCCAGCCGCCGACCCCGGTTCCTGGCCGGGGCGGTCCGGTTGGCGTTTGTCCTAGCGTTGGCTCTCAGCGGGATGGGACCTTGCCGAGCCGCAGCGGGCTTCCACGTCGCCCCCGGCGGCAACGATGCCTGGTCCGGAACGCTGGCCGCGCCGGACGCCACGGGCTCTGACGGCCCGTTCGCGACGATCGACCGCGCCCGCCGCGCCATCCGCCAGCTCAAGGCGGATGGCAACCTCCCCCGGGGCGGCGTCCAAGTCACCGTCCACGGCGGTCTCTATCGGTTCGCCAGCCCCCTCGAGTTGACGGCCGCCGACTCCGGAACGGCAGAGGCCCCGGTGGTCTACCGCGCGGCTCCGCGCGAGACGGCGCGCTGGCTCGGAGGCATCACGGTGACCGACTTCAAGCCCGTCACGAACAGCGCCGTCCTTTCCCGCTTCGAGGAGACCGCGCGCGGGCAGGTCTTCGAAGCCGACCTGCGCGCCCAGGGCCTTAGCGACTACGGCACCGCCGGCGGCGGCGGACTCGAGCTCTTCTTCCGAGACGCGCCGATGCCCCTCTCCCGATGGCCGAACACGGGCTTCATCCGGATTGCGGAGGTGTCGGGCAGGACACCGGTGGACGTGCGAGGCACGAAGGGGTGTGTCGAGGGCCTGTTCTCGATCGTGGAAGACCGGCCCGGCCGTTGGACGGCGGAGCCGGAGGTCTGGGTGCACGGCTACTGGTTCTGGGATTGGTCAGACCAACGGCAGCGGCTGCGAGCCTTCGATCCCGCGGCCCACACCCTGGAAATCGAGCCGCCCTACCATCATTATGGCTACCGCAAAGGGCAGTGGTTCTACGCCTACAACCTGCTCGCCGAAATCGATCAGCCGGGCGAGTGGTACCTCGATCGCCAGGCAGGCATCCTCTACTTCTGGCCGCCCGCACCCCTTGAAGCCGGCCAGGCCACAGTCTCCGTGCTTCCCACGCTGCTGCGGATGAACGACGTGTCCCACACCACCTTCCAGGGATTCACCTTCGAGGGCGTCCGGGACACGGCGATTGTCATCACGGGGGGCCAATCGAACCGCATCGCCGGCTGCACGATCCGTAACACGGGCGGCACGGCCATCAGCGTCGGCGGCGGCGCCGGACACACGGTGGCCTCTTGCACCATCTACCAGTGCGGCGCAGGCGGTATCTCGCTCTCGGGAGGAGATCGCACCACGCTCACCCCGGGAGGACACGTGGCCGACAACAACGACATCCATCACTACGGCCGATGGCGGCCCATGTACTCGGCCGGCATCAGCCTGAACGGCGTCGGCCTCTGCGCCTCGCGCAACCGGATCCACCACGCGCCCCACCAGGCCGTCGCCTTCGGCGGCAACGATCACCGGATCGAAAGGAACGAAATCCACCACGTCTGCTTCGAGTCCAACGACGCCGGCGCGATCTATGCCGGACGCGACTGGACGATGCGCGGCACGGTCATCCGGCACAATTACCTCCATGATATCCAGGGATTCGAGGGCCGCGGCTGCGTGGGGGTCTATCTCGACGACATGTATTCCGGGACGGCGATCATCGGCAACGTGTTCGAGCGCGTCACCCGGGCCGCGTTCATCGGCGGCGGCCGCGATTGCCGAGTCGAAAACAACATCTTCGTGGATTGCCGCCCGGCGTTGCACATCGATGCCCGGGCGCTCGGCTGGGCCAAGTACCACGCCGACGCATGGGTCAAGGAAGGCCGCGAGAAGGGAACCCTCTCGGGGATCGCGTATCAGAAGCCGCCATACCGCGGACGCTACCCCGGCCTCGACTCGATCCTGGCCGAAGACCCGTGCGCCCCCCGCGGGAATGTCGTCGCCCGCAACCTCTGCGTCGGCGGCCGGTGGGATGACGTCGAGGCCAAAGCGCGGCCCCTCGTCCGGTTCGAAAACAACCTGGTGGACGCGGATCCGCGCTTGGTCGACGCCGCAGCCTCCGACTTCCGCCTCGAGCCCGATTCGCCGGCGTGGAAACTCGGCTTCGAGCGAATCCCCCTCGAGGCGATCGGCCTCGATGCCGGACAGGCCGTGGTCGCTGACCACAACGCCACAGCCCACGCCGAACCGTCTTTCACCTTCCCCAACGTCCCGCCACCGGCCCGCAACGACGCCGCCGCGGGGATCATCCCCGTCCTGGTCGACGGCCGCCAAGACCCCAACGGCGCCGACCTCGCGTCGCTCGTGGACGGCACCGTCCCCACCGACGAGGATCAGCCGGGGCGCAATTTCTTCTTCGCCCCGGGCACGGACGGCGGGCGCCTCCTGCTGGACTTGGGACGACCCGTTGACCTCGCGCAGGTCAACACCTACTCCTGGCATGCCGGACCCCGCGGCCCCCAAGTCTATGTTCTGTTTGCCAGCGCCGGGGAAGCCGCCTCGTTTGATCCCCGCCCCCCCAGGGGCAATGACCCCGCCTCCTGCGGATGGCTCGAGATCGCCCGGGTCGACACCCGCCCCAAGGACTCCGCCGAGGCCGGCGGCCAATACGGCGTGAGCGTGCGGGCCGCCGGCAAGGCCAATGCCCGCCTCGGCACGTTCCGCTATCTGCTGTTCGAGATCTCGCGCACCGAGAACCAGGATCCCTTCGGCAACACGTTCTACAGCGAGATCGACGTCGTGGAACAGGGCGGACCCGCACTCGAACGCGTCGCGACCGACGCCCCGCCGCGGATCCGCGATACGATCCAAACCGACGGCGGAGCACAGTCCATCGTCATCGACACCACCGAGGCACCCGACCTCACCGACTGGGCACGAAGCGCCGTCGGACCGATGGTGCAGGAGTGGTACCCAAAGCTGATCCGGCTTCTGCCGAGCGAGGGTTACACCGCCCCCGCCCACGTCAGCATCGTGTTCAGCCGCGACATGACCGGCGTGGCGGCCACCAGCGGAACGCGAATCCGCTGCGCCGCCTCGTGGATCCGGCAGAACCTCAAGGGCGAGGCCCTGGGGGCGCTGTTCCATGAGTTGGTCCACGTGGTTCAGCAGTACGGCCGCGCCCCACGCCGGCCCGGCGCAACCCGCGCGCCCGTCTGGCTCACCGAGGGCCTGACCGATTACCTCCGGTTCTACGTCTTCGAGCCCCAGACCCGCGGTGCCGAGATCACCCGCCGCAACCTCAGCCGCGCCCGCTACGACGGCAGCTACCGGATCACCGCCAATTTCCTGAATTGGATCGTCGGCCGGCACGGCCAGGAGGTCATCCCCAAGCTCAATGCGGCGATCCGCGAGGGGCGCTACAGCGAGGAGACCTGGACCAGCCTCACCGGCCACGCCGTGGCCGACCTCGGCGCGGCATGGAAAGCCGCCCTCGAAACCGCCCTGGGCGCGGAACCGCCGGCCACGCCCGCCCCCGGCGGACCGAAGTGACGGCCAAAGCCCAACCTCTCGCATCGCCTGAGCACCATTCCCTGCATCGTTCACGAGGACGCCCACCTGCTGGTCGTCGCCAAGCCGGCCGGGTGGAACACGCACCGGCCATCCCCCTTCGCCGGCGAAGGGATCTATGACTGGCTGCGGCATCGGGATCCACGGTGGGCAACCCTCGCCATCATCCACCGACTCGACAAGGAGACGTCCGGCATCCTGGTCTTCGCCAAGACCCCCGAGGCGAATCGCAGTCTCACCGATCAGTTCACCCGCCGGTTGATCCGCAAGCGCTACATCCTGCACACCACCAGTCGCCCGCCCCGGGAGTCCTTCACCGTTCGCTCAACCCTCGCCCGCCACGGCTCCCGCTACGCCAGCGAACCCGAAGAGGACCCCGGTGATCAGGAGGCCGTAACCGAGTTCAGGGTCGTAACGGCGGCCAACTCCCCCGAAACCCCAACGGTCCTTGAAGCCACGCCCCTCACCGGCCGAACCCACCAAATCCGTGTCCACGCCGCCGAGAGCGGATGCCCCATCCTCGGAGATCTTCGCTACGGCGGCGCCCCGGCAGCCCGCGTCCATCTGCATGCCCTCTCGCTCACGCTCCGTCATCCGGCCACCGGCGAGGAAACCACATTCCAAACCCCGGCCTCCTTCTGCACCGCTCCCGCCGATGCCCTGCGCGGCGCGATCATCGATCTGAACACCACGAACGCCTTCCGCTGGCGCCATGGCACGGCCGACGATCCCGCGGTGCCCCCCTGGTACGTGGATCGCCTCGGAGACCACCTCCTCGTGACCAGCGCCGAGGCGACTCCGCGCGACACGAATCGCATCGCCGATTGGCTCGATACCCTGCGGCTGGCCGGCGCTTACCACAAAACCCTACGCCGGCAGACGCGAGGTCTGAGCCCGGAACAACTCTCGCCTCGCCTCGTCACGGGCTCGCCCGCGCCGGACCGCTTCCTCGTGCGCGAAAACGGCCTCGTCTTCGAACTCGGCCTGGCGGAGGGCTATTCGGCAGGCTTGTTCCTGGATCAGCGGGACAACCGCCGCCGCTTGCTCGTCAACCACGTGGCTGCTGGCTTCCCTGTCTTCGCCGGCAGACCGGAAGGCGCCACCATGCTCAACCTGTTCGCGTACACGTGCGGCTTCTCCGTTGCCGCCGCACGCCTGGGCGCGCGGGTCACCAGCGTCGATCTCTCAAAACGCTACCTGGCCTGGGGCGAACGGAACTTCCAGCTCAACGGCCTCGATCCGGCATGCCACGAGTTCCTCGCCGGCGACGCCCTCGACCAGGTCCGCCGCTGGACCCGACAGCAACGCCGCTTCGACGCGGTCCTGATCGATCCCCCGACCTACTCGACATCGAAGGTCACCGGCCGATTCCGGGCCGAATACGATCTGCCGGCGCTTGCCGCCAATGCCCTGGGTGTCCTCAGCCCCGGTGGCGTCCTGTTCGTCTCCTGCAATACGGCGCGCCTGCCCGCCGAGCGGTTTGTGACGCTGCTCAGCAGCGCGGTCAGCGCCGCCGGCCGACGCGTGCGCCGGCATCATTACTGTCCCCAACCCCCCGACTTTCCGATCGCCCTGGCCGAACCCGCCCATCTCAAGAGCCTTTGGCTCCAGGTGCAATGAGGACAACCTCCCCCGAGATGAACCAGCCCCATCCCCCGCCCCAGTGCCCCATCCCGCCCTGCGGATGGCGTGTGCTCGCCGCCACGGTGCGCGGATCCGGTCATCGGCGTTCCGGGGATCCCTGCCAGGATGCCCATCAGTGGTTGGCCATGCCGCCACACGGGCTCGTCACCGCCATCGCGGACGGCGCAGGCTCCGCCCCGCTCGGCAGCGTGGGCGCCTCCCTCGCCTCCGGAACCGCAATCGACCTCCTGGCCCGATTGCTCCGTTCCCGCGAACCGGCTTTCACCATCTCCTTCGCCGCGCCGGAATCGGTCGAACGCCTGCTGCGCGACACGGTTGCCGAAACCCGCGCGGCACTCGCGCGGGAAGCCCTGATCCGCGGCGCACCCCTCCGCGATCTGGCCACCACCCTGCTCCTGGTCCTCGCCACGCCCCAGGGCATCGCCCTGGCGCAAATCGGCGACGGCGCCCTGGTCGTCCGCCGCGAGGACGACACGCTCGACTCCCTCTCCCTCCCCGGCGAGTCGGAGCACATCAACGAGACCGTCTTCCTCACCGCCCCGGATGCCGCGGAACGCCTCCATATCGTGGTCTGCCAGGAGCACGTCGCCCAGTGGGCGCTCTTCTCGGACGGCCTCCAACTGCTCGCGCTCCGCCTCGCGGATTTCACGCCGCATGCCCCGTTCTTCCGACCCCTTTTTCGCTTTGCTGCACACCCCGCCGCATCCGGCGCCCAGGAGCAGTTGGCCGCGTTCCTGCAGTCCCCCCGTGTGGTCGAACGAACCGATGACGACCTCACCCTTCTCCTGGCCACGCTCGAATGGGACAATCGGGTCGCATCTACTATTTAGATGCGACCCGATTGACTACGATGGGTACACATGCCGCGTCACAAACAGCGTCGTGATGGCGCCCCTCACGGGGCAATCCCGACACGGAAGAACAGGCGGTCCTGATGGCCGTCGAACCCTCCACGTGACACCACGCCATCCGCGGTCGCGAGGGTGTCCGCGATGACGCTCCAGGTCTCGAGATCGACGCTGGCGTCGAGCCGGTACCACTTGCCCGCCACCGCCGGCCAGCAGACCTCGATCGAATCGCCCGCCGTGACCGACACACTGATGCTCAACACGGACGCTGCCAAACTGGGATCGGTGCCGGCAATGTACTCCGCCCGGTTCGACTGCCCGTCGCCGTCCCCATCAAGCTCGGCGTCCGCAGCACTCCCCACCGCCAACCCGTGCGCCGATTCCCAGGCGTCAGGCATCCCGTCGGCATCGGTGTCCGTGCCGATCGCAATCGTGACCCCGCCCAATTCTCCCGTATGCCCGCTGCCGTCGCTGACCACCAGGGTCGCCGGAGACCCGGTCTCCGCGATCTCGAGATAGCCCAGGAACTGGCCGCCAGTGAAGCGGCCGCTGGCGGGCTCGAGCGTCAGCGGTACCGTGGTGATCCAGGGCAACACCAAGCCCGGGTTTGTCGTGCCAAAGGACGCTCCACCCTGCATCCAGGTCCAGTCAGCCAGCGTATGGGCATCGCTGGAACCAACCCGCCGCCATGAGTCCGTGTTCATCCCGCTGCGGGTGCCGACGGCAAGCCCATTGCCCGACCATTGGCCGAGAGCCACCGGCGCGATGGTCTTCGTACTGACCACCAGACTCAACCCTGAGAGTTGGGCCGAAGTCCAACCGAAGGCGACGAAGTCCCGCAGGGTCGCGGTGGCGTCGAACAGCATGATCCAGCCCCGGCTCGTGCCGCTGCTGCTCCAGTTGATCGCACTCCCAAAGAAGACCCGGCCCCCGGAGTTCGACTCGGAAATCCGCAAGAGCCCGCCTGCCGATAGGGCCGACGGCAGCATGTACGTCGCGCTGTTGCGGGCGGACACACTGGTCGTGCTGTCACCGATGACCACGAACCAACCCGCCGTGTCGACGGTCGTGGACGTGATGTTCTGCAGTTCGAACTGGTCTTCCGCTTCGTCCGTGACTTCGGTGATCAGGATGGGCGAACCGGCCGTTCCGCTGACGACGTTCGCGCTCAGTGCGGTAGTCCCGGCGAAGTCGTCGACCAACCGCCCCCCGGCGTCGCGGGCAGTCACGTGCACGGCAAACGCCTGCCCCGCCGTGGCATCGGCAGGCACATAATCCCAAGTGAAGTGATCCAAAGCGCCATGGGCGGCGATCGTCAGGGTCAAGATTGCCGTGGCGGCAGCGGAAGCGGTCGACGCGCTCAGGTCGACCGTGAACACGCCGGCCACCGTGGGCGTGCCGCTGATGAGCCCGGAGGCGGCGTCCACGGAAAGACCCTCCGGCAAACCCGTGGCGCCAAAGCTCGTGCACGCCTTGGTCGCCGCGATCAAGTACGAGAACGCCGAGCCCACAATCCCTCCAGCCGACGTCCCGCTCGTGATCACCGGCGGTTCATCCTCGCCCGGGCTGCCGCCCGGCACCGCCGAGGCCGACCACGTGGTGCTTTCACCCCACAGGCGCACGGCCGTCGTGGCCTGGGAGCGGGTCGCCAGCGAGTAGCCGGCCAAGGCCGTGGGCGGATACCAGTCCGGCTCGTACCGGAAGGTCTGGATGGCGAGCCGCCACGGAGCCGGCAGCGTCAGGGCGAGCGTCTCCCCGCTGTTGTTGAGAACCCCGGTGAAGTTCCCGGGGGCGAGCGCGCGAACCGCAAACTCGCCCGCGTGGCAGGCGAGGTAGGCGGAACGGTTCTTGCCCACAACGATGAACGCGCCGGGCGCGAGGGTCGTTCCCGCAGGAAACTCGTAGTCAATGCCCTTCGTGAAACGAACGCCCGAAAGGTCCAAGGCCGCCGTGCCGCTGAGGTTCTGCAGTTCGATGAACTCGCAGTCATTGCCGCCGCCCGGCGCGTACATCACCTCCGTAACGCGGAGCGACGACAGCAGATCGGCATACCCCCCGACCGCCGTCCCGTTCGATAACCCCGGCGTCGGCAGCGCAAAGTCCGACCACGCACCGGCCGTGCTGCCGTCCGGCAGGCGACCCGTCGAGTGGTCCGCATACTGGGAGACGATGTCCCCTTGATCAACCAACGCCCCGTTCGCCCCCAATAGCCAGACGTGCTCGAACTGACCGTCGAGGGAAAAGTCCAGCGTCCCGGAATCAACGACCGTGAACCCACCGGCGTCGATGTAACTGAGAGCCGGAAACACGTAGCGGGTGGGATAGCTTGCCAGATCGTCCGTGATCACCAGACCGCCGAGCGCCACGACCTTCAAGCCGGTGTTGTGGATCTCGACAAAGTCATCTGCGAGCCGGCAATCCGTGTTGCCGGCCCACTCGTTGAGCTTGAGACTCGCCGGCGAGCCCAGGTCGAGCGCCGCGCCGTTGGCGCCGGATGGCGTCGGCGCGGTAAGTCCCCAGACGTTGGCGTCGGTCGCGAGACGCGCGATCGATCGGTCGGCAACCTGGGGACCAAAGGCGATCGAATCCACGACCGCCCCCGATGCGTCCGCCAGGATCATGGCGTCCCCGTCGGCATCCAACCCGAAACCAAGCACCGTCGAGGTCAATACCCGGTAGCCGCCGGCCTCGACGGACTCGCCCTCGGGGAAGGTGTAGACATGCCCCGCGGCGTCCGCCAGGGTGCAGCCTGAGAGATCGAGGGCGGCCCCGCCGACGTTGTGGAGTTCAATCAGGTCCGGATACGCGGTCTCCTCCGGGCAGGCGGTCCTGTTCAGCGCGAGCACCTCGTTCAGCCGCAGCGGGCTCGGAGCCGCACTGGCGTGCGTGCCCCCGTCGCTGGTGGCGGCGGGCGGCGGGATTTTGCCCGCCCCGACCAGGCCCAGGAGGTAGGTCTGACGCTGCTTCATGAAGTTCTTGATCGAGGTCCGCGTGGCAGCCGGCACCCACCCGATGTGGTTGTCCACAAACTGATGAAACGGCGGGTACGCATTGCCGGTGGTGTCGGCATCGAAGACGGAGCCCAAGAGCTCACGAATGGCCAGCAAATACCTGGCGCGGAATGCCGCGTTGCCGGCCGTGGTGCTGTTCCCCAGGAGCGGCAGAAGCGGTTCCATCAGCGTCACCGGCCCCAGGCCCGCCCGAGAGTTCCTCTGGGCCGTCGTGTCCGTCTCGGTGATGTCATACAGACCGCTGATATTGTAGGCGTAGCTGGACTCCCCGAGCCCGAACGTCGTGTCCATGTCGTGGGGCACCGGATAGAAGCGCGTGTGCGTCCCGTCCGAAATGAACGCGCCGCCGTAATCGTCGTCTTCGCCGGTGGACAAGTTGGGCTCGTTGTTGGGCATGAGGGTCATCACCGCCAGCCAGCGGGCGAAATAGTCGAGGTCCACAACCGTCTCGAGCGTCGCGATCTCGGTGTCGCTGAACGCCACGTTGTTCCACGTCCCCGCCGCCACATTGCCGGCAGTTGCGCCGTTGAAGTGCGAGTGAGCGACGCTTTGCCACGTCGAACAGAAGGTCATCACATCCGACCAGTCGTTGAGCGCGTGGCGACTCTGTTTGGACCAGCCGTTCCAGAGGGCGTCCGGCGTGGCCGGGGCCGAACCGGTGCTGGCCCAGGAGGTCACGGCCGTCTTGCGGTAGATCTGGCCGGCCACCGCCTCCGGCCAGTGGTGCTTCACATAGTCGCCGTCGATTTCCTCAACCCGCACCACCTGCCCGAAGTCGGCGGCGCTTCCCGAGGAAACCGTGGACTCGATACCCTGCCGCCGCAGCTCGATTCCCGTCGTATCCGCGGCAATCAAACCCGCCGCGCGCTGAATCCGATGCGCCAGGTGCTGCAGCGGCGCGGACCGCGTGTTGATCATGAAGTCGCTGATGCCATCCCAGCGGTCATCGGTCGGAAGCGAAATGCGCAACGGCTTGATCGTGTACTGGCGGCTGCTGTTGCCGCGGATCCGCATGCTGACCCGATACCGGATCGTCGCGTCGTCGCCCCGGGTGACGACCAGTGTCAGATTGAACTTCCGGTCGCTCTGCGGATTCGACGACGCCAGCGAGTTGAACGCGGCGTTCTCGGCCGCGGTGAGCACCAGGCGGTACACCGGCGCCGTGCCCGCCGGCACCTCGTTGTCCACTTGGTACGTCGCATTCGCGTTCTGCCCCTCCGACGTCGGCGCCGGCCAGGTCCGGGCCAGCGTGCCATCGGACCCACTGACGTAGAACTCGATGATCGTCCTGTTGGCCTTCGCGCCGAGCGTCGCCGCGAAATTGCCGGCCCCGTCGCCGGTCATCGCCAGCGCGTTGAACGCGCCCGGCGACGTGCTGGTGGCATCCCGCCAGAAAAGGGTCGCCGAGAGGGCGGACGCCGGCAGTTCATCGGTCAGCCGGCAGGACACCGTCACCACGTCGCTGCTCGTTGGCACCGCGGGGCTGTGCTTCACGTCCGAGATCATTGGCGCGATGTCCGACCTCACCGCGGTGTTCACTGCCCCGGGCGTGCCGCCCACCACCGCCGAAACCGCCCAGTTCAACCCGCTGTTCACCCGCAACCCGGGATTGCGCCGCTCGATCGAGCAGCCGCCGCCATTGGCCTGCGTGATCCACGACCACCCCCCCAGCGCATCGCGCGTGCGCACCGCCCAATCGCCCTCGTCCGCGTACGCAATCGTGTCCACCGTCGTCCAACCCCCGCCGCCGCCGGGCATCGATAGCGTGATCGTCTCCCCGTTGTTGGCCAGAGTCACCCCGGAGGTCCACGGCCCGAGCACGCCCTTCAACCCCGTGGCCGCAGCCAGCGCGTTCGGGTCCGCAGCCACGACCGCATACCCCCCCGCCGCCAGCACCGTGCCCGACGGGAACACGTACTCGACCCCCGTCGTGATCGCCCAGCCCGATAGATCCGCCGCGGTCGCATCGGGATTGTGGATCTCGATGAACTCGAGCGTCGTGTCCTCGGGGTAAGTCGCACCCGGCCGGTAGAGAATCTCGTTGATCACCGGGTCAGCGTGCAGACCGACGGCCAGGAGACCCGCGACGGCCGAGCTCAGACGATGGATGCGCCCTTGCACAATCACCCTTTCCTCAGAGAATCGCTCGACCCTCGCGCGGGGCGGGGTCTCGGATTTCCAGTGTCACCATGCGTCCATCTTAACCCCGCGAGATTAAGGGGGGATTAAGCCGGAAGAAAACAGTGGGGCGACCCCATTGACTCCAGGCTGGTGCCAAAGCCCCATCGGGTGTATGTTCACGGCATGATGCCAATCTTGACCTTGGGCCGCCAACTGGCCGGGCCGGTCTTCATCCTGCTGGCCCTGGGAGCCGTCGTCGCCGCGACGGAGTGCTGGCTCTCTGCCAGTCTCCGACGGCAGCCTGCGGGACGCCGACCGGACCCGGCTATTTTGCCTTCAGCGCCGCTTCGATCGCCTCGGTGACACTGGGCGAGTCCGGCTCATCCTTGGACTCGAACCGGGCTGCGATCCGCCCGTCGCGCGAAATCAGGAACTTGCCGAAGTTCCATTTCAACGGGCCGGGGAACGGCGACTCGGATCCTGTCAGGGCCGCATACAACGGGCTCTGGCCGGCCCCCGGCTTCACCTGCACCTTCTCGAGGAGGGGGAATGTCACGTCGAATTTCGTGCTGCAGAACGAGCGGATCTCGGCCGCCGTGCCGGGTTCCTGGGCTCCGAAGTCGTTGCTGGGAACACCGAGCACCACAAGCCCCTGGTCCCGGTATTTCCGGTACACGGCTTCGAGCGGCTTGTACTGGCGGGTGTAGCCGCACTGGGACGCCACGTTGACGACGAGCAGGACCTTGCCGCGATACGCGCCCAGGGAGGTCGCCTTGCCTTCCAGGGTCTTCAGCGGAATGTCGTACAAAGACGCCCCCAGCGCCACCGCCGCTCCCGCCACCCCCAACAGGCCCATCCCAACACGCAACGTCCTCTTGTTCATTGTCGCCATTCTAGCCCTCACCGCGGGCTTGTCAAAACGAGGAGAACCTAGCGAGGCGTGCCTCAGACCCGGTCGAGTCCTCAATCTCATGAAGACCCTGCTGTGCCTGCCCACCCTCTGTTCCGCGCCTCGCTAATGTAGAGTCCTCGTAGGCGGTGGGGCGGGTTTGGAACGGCAGGGACCCAACTTGACCTGTTGACCCCATATTCCACAAGTCGAGGACTCTAGCCCCCGGCCGATTCAGGATCCGATAGGGGGACAGGCTAATAGTCGATCGCGCCCCGCAAGGCCGGCTGCGCGCGTGGGTCTGTAGCCGCGGGCGGTGACCGCGGCGGGCTCATGGTGTCTATCGATATTCCGCCTGTGGCTGCCTTGTCACGGCAGCGCTTCACCGCCCTGGGCGACGTTATCGCGGGTGAACAGCCTCGATCCCAGCGTGATCTCCTTGGGAACCAACGCCTTGTCACCCTTCAGGATTTTCAGGGCGGCGTCGATCGCCTGCGCTCCACCCGTCGGGTACTGGAATGTGGCGGCCATAATGCCCTGGCTGACAAACGCGATCCCCTCTTGAGGCAAGGCGTCGATCCCGACAAAACGGATGGACTTCTCACGGCCGGCGGCCTTGGCGGCGAGATAGGCCCCGTGCGCGCCCGGATCGTTGTGCGCATACACCAAGTCAATCTGGTCGAACCGGGAGAGCGCCGATTCCATCTCCTTGCGGGCATCGGGTTCAAGCCATTTCATATCCGCCTCGAAGATGATCTCGATGCCGGATCCGGCAATCCCCTCCCGAAACCCTGTGTGCCGGTCCTGGCCCGGGGTCGACGTCATCAGCCCCTTCAGTTCGACCACCTTGCCCTTGCCCCCCAGTGTCCGCTTGATCCACTCGCCCGCGGCCCGGCCGATCTTCTTGTTGTCCGCGCCGATGAAACAGGTGAATTGATCCCCGAGGAGCCGTCGGTCCAGCACAATCACTGGAATGCCCGCCTGGTAGGCCTTCGCCACCGGCTCGGTGAGCGGCGCTGCCTCTTTGGGACTAATGATGATGAGATCGACACGCGAGCCGACGAACTCCTCGACGTGCGACCGCTGGCGGAGCGTGTCGTTCTGGGCGTCCTTGAAAACAACCTTCAGGTCGGGCTGCGCGTCCGCCGCAGCCTTGATGTCGGCATTCATCTGGACGCGCCACGGCTCGCCCAGGTTGCACTGGCTCATGCCGATTGTGTACGTCCGACCTCCGCCGCCTCCCTGGAGCGGAGCTGTTCCCTGCCCCTCCGATTCCGGCCCTGCTTTCTTGCAGGCCGTCAGCGCCAGCGAGAGCAACGACACCACAACCAGCGGATACCAGAAGGGAGAGCGATGTTTCATCGCCCTGTTTCTTCTCAGGGAAACCGCCGCGCCGTCAAGGATACACCACGCGGTAGAACCGTTGCTCCCGGTCGGCGACATCGGAGTCCAGGAGCTCGAATCGGCCTGTCGAATCCGCCTGGCGTGCCCCCAGTTCCACCCACGCCTCGGCTGGAAGTTGCGCGGCAGCCTCGATCCGATAGGTCTTCAATGCAACCCCATGGCCCACCAACCGCACCTGGGCCGGCTGCGTCGACCACGTGGCGGTGAGCGTCGGCAGCGACACGGCAAAGGTGAAGTTGGTGCTGATCTCGGTCGTGGTCTCCATGACGAAGGCGTGGTAGGCTGGCGTGCTCAAGCCGGCCAGAACATCCGACAACCGGACCTGGTATGTCCCCGGCAGGATCCCTTCGAACTGAAATACCCCCGCGCTGTCCGTCGTCGTCTCGATGTCCGCTTCGAGGCTGGACAGGAGCACCACGGTCCCTGGCATCGGGGCACTGCCAGCGATCACCAGACCCGATATCACCGTCGGCTGCCGCTCGAAAGCCCCGACGTCCGGCGCCGAACCCTGAGGCCGGCTTACCCCCCGCTGGTCCGTCGTCACACCGGCCAGGGCCAGTCCCCGGTCGATCGCCGGACTCCCCGGCAGCAGCGCCAGGGTCGACGTCACCCCGCCGTTGTTGCTGTAAGCACCCAGCATCGGATCCGTCCCGGACAGGCTGCCCGGCGCCGTTAGAACCGGTGTCTGATCCGCACTCAGGCTATTCCCCTCGTCGATCACCGCACCCACCGCGTTGTCACCGCCCTCCGACACGCCCAGCACCACGTTCCGAAGCCGGACCTCACCGCCATCGTTCGCCAATTGCCCGCCTAGCACCCGGCCGTCCGCCCCGTCCTCCCCGGCCACCGACGAGGATCCCGCCGCCCCCCCCGTGCCCCCCGTGCATCCGTTGCCATCGAATGTGCAATGCTCGAGCACCACCTTGCCCTGGGTGTGCAACCCGCCACCCCAACCGTCCCCGCCACGCCCGCCGTCGCCGCCAAACAACCCCGAAACCGCACCCGCACCCCCATCGCCACCCGTCACCGCGTCCGCGTAGAACGTGCAGTTGACAAAGCGCGCATCCCCGAGATTCAAGATCGCGCCTCCCCAGGCGTCCCCGCCGCTGGCTCCATTGCCCTCCCGTCGATCTTCGGTGCCGCCTGCGGCCCCGCCTCCCCCCACAACGGCATTGTTGTCGAAACTGCAACCCGTCGCCGTAAGCGTGCCGGTGTTGTAGACGGCTCCGCCGCCCGCCAATCCACCTGCGGATCCCTCCCCGCCGCGGCCGGACCAGATCCCCGCTCCAGACACCCCGCCTGCAGCCCCGTCGCCGCCCGTGGTGCTGTTGCCGCTGAAGATCGATTCGATCAGGACCAGCGTGCCTGAGTTGAACACCGCACCCCCCCACGCCGATCCCGCGGCTCCGCCATCCCCGCCATTCCCGCCCTCCCAGTCGCCATCGCCCCCATCTCCGCCGACAGCACCGCTACCGCCCACCGCTTCATTGTCATTGAACACACATCGGTGGAACGCGGCCTCCCCGGTCGTGCAGACCGCTCCGCCCTGCCCCGGCATCCCCGCGCCCCCGTCGCCTCCCTCCTCCCCCACCGCATCCGCATCGGCGCCGTCCTCGCCGGCGATGCCCGAGCGCCCGGCAGTCCGATTCGAGCTGAAGGTGCAATTGGTGGCGTTGAGCCTGCCGCCGGCGTTGAGAATGGCTCCCCCGTTGGTTCCTGCGCCGCCGGACAGCGTCACGGTGCTCAGTCCGAAGGCGACTCCCGGGTTGACGCGGAAGATCGGTTCGCCATTGGTGATGCCGCCCTTCAGAGTGACGCTGTAACCCGAGGCCTCGATCTGCGTGTCCACACGGATCGTCAGCACCTGGGTCACGGTGATCGAACCGCTGCAGGCAAAACGGACCGTGCCGCCCCCGATCAGGGCGATCTCGAAGTTCTGCAGCGTGCAGTTCGTCACAGTCCCGCCCGCGTGCGCGACGGAACCGCTGATCAACAGCCACACCGCCAGGACACCCCGACACAACTCTCGCTCCCACCCGCCTCCCGACATCGGCCTTCGGCGCATGAACAACTCTCCACGTTCCGTTTCCCGGACATCAACAACCCGCCAACATCACGGATTCGGAGTGCCTCCCGTCCGGTCCGTGGCCCGCTTCTTGAGGTCCTCCTGCTCCATGTTCCACTCGTGTTCCATCTCGCGGATGCCCGGCAGGCGCTCCTTCTCCAATCTTGCGGCTTCGGCGGCCTCCTTCGGATTGGCCAGGACCGTCGGACGCATCAGGACGATGAGCTCGC
This sequence comes from Verrucomicrobiota bacterium, assembly GCA_029556615.1. Classification (GTDB taxonomy): domain Bacteria; phylum Verrucomicrobiota; class Verrucomicrobiia; order Limisphaerales; family J093; genus JAKQDD01. Next base: position 26,029 of record JAKQDD010000044.1, read on the forward strand.
TGCGCTTGCTGTCCCTCGAAGTGCTCCGGAAAAGCCCGCCCAGGATCGGGATGTCCTTCAGGACCGGCACCCCCGACTTCTGTTTGCTGCGGGCGGACCGTATGTAACCGCCGAGCATGATGGTGTCCCGGTCCTGAACCGACACCGTGGTCGTGGTCGAGCGGTGGGTGGTGTTGGGCATCTTGCCAACGTTGGCAATCTCAGTATAGCCGGTGATCTCCTCGATGTTCTGCTCGATTTCCATGACCACGAGCCCATCCGGCGTGATGTAGGGGGTCACGTTCAGGAAGGTGGTGACGTCCAATTGCTGCAACTGGGCGCTCGGCCCGTAGCCATAGCCGCCGTAGTAGGTGCTGGTGACGTACGGCACCGACTCCCCGACCTCGAAGCTCGCAGGGATGGCGTGGCTGGTCTGGACCCGCGGCGTCGCCAGCACCTGGCCGCGCGCATCGCTCGCCAGGGCCTTGATCGCAAAATCCAGGTCGCCCGAGAATCTGCCAAAGTAATTGAACCCCTCGGGCAGGCCCGAGGTCAGGTTCGTCACCCCGGAGAGCAGCGATGCCCCCGAGTTCATGCTCGCCACCGAGGTCAGGCTGCCGTTCTGCTGCGGCCTCATCAGAGCCGAGATCCCGAAGCTCATGCTGTCGTTGAGCTCGACATCCATGATGATCGCCTCGATCAGCACCTGCGCCAACAACCGGTCCACCTTCGACACGATGTTGGTGATCATCTGCATATGCTCCTTGGTTGCGAACACAATCAGCGAGTTCGACCGTTCGTCGGGCACAATCCGCGCGTCCTGCAGCGTCTCGAGTTCGGTCCCCGCTCCCTTGCCCGACATCCGGCTGACCACTTGCTGGAGTCGCTGGCTGAACGAACTGGCCGTCGTCCCGCCCGTCGCCGGCGACACCGTGCTCGCCTGCGGATAGTAGGCACCCCCCTGGTTGTACCGGCTCCCATACCCCGTGTTGTACCCGCCGTAGCCTCCGTAGCCCGTCCCGCTGGTCCCGTAGCGCGACCGCGTGCCAGTCCCCAAAGTCGACCCGCGCATCGTCGGCCCCGTCCGCCGCACCCCCGAGGTGCCCGCCGCCGCACCGGTCGTCGCCGCCCCCCCGCCGCCACCGCCAATCAACGCGCTCATCGTCGAGTACAAATCCTCGACCCGGCCGTACTTGATCGGGATGACCTCGAGTTTGTATTCGCTCTCCGCCTGGACATCGATCTTCTCCACCATCTCGGTCATCCGCTTGATGTTGGCCGGGTAATCCCTCAACACCAGCGTCATCGTGCTGTCGATCGCCACAATCCCGTTCTGCACCTTGCTGAACGTCGAGATCACCTGTTGCACCTCGCTCGGCAGGGCATGCTTCAATTGGATGACCTTCGACACGAATTGTCCCGTCTCCGCCAGCCCCTTCGGGTCCTCCCTCGAAAACGCCGCGCCCTCCTGCAAGGCCTGCTGCGTGGGCACTGCGCTGACGAATTTCTCACCCACGTTGATCATCGTGATGCCGTTCAGGCCGAGCACGCTCTCGAGCGCCTGGATCGCCTCCTCGCGGGTCAGCTCCTGCTGGTTCCGCAGCGTGACCGTGGCCGCCGGCAACGCCGTGGGCCTCAATACCGTCCGGCCCGTCAGCTCCGCATACAGGATCAGCACCTGGTCGATCTGCGCCACTTGCAGGTTGATGATCTTCTCCGGCACCATGGCTGATCCCGCCAGACCCGTCACGTTGGTGGTGTTCGGGGTGATCACCGCCGACATCCCCGCCGCCTCACTTGCCGGACCCGCCGGCGGCGGCGCACCCGCCACCGCCCCGGGCAGCGGACCTGCCTCACCCCCCGGCCGCGGCCCTGCAGCCGGCCCCGCCGGCACCGCCGCCGGCACCGCCCCTGCCGGCCCGGGGAAGGTCGCGCGTTGGATCGCGTTCGTGGCACTCCGCCCCGCGGGACCGGAAGGTACCGGCGGCACCGGCGGAATCGCCTGGGTCGCCTGCGTGTGAACGTCGGCTCCGGCAGCATCGACCGGCACCACTCCCGCCGGAGCCGGCCGCGCGACAGGCCGGGCCGCCCCCCGGTTCGTGACCCCAGGAGCCGCCGATGGGACGGGCACGGGTTGTCCGCGCAAGGATGGCCCTCCCAGGACGCTGGCCCCAACGATAGACAGAATCAGGACAATCGGTTTCACGACGATTTCGACACGGTGGAGGTTGTGTTGGTCGAGGGCCGGACCGCCGGCGCCGCCGTCCGGGACGGCGGCGACGCGGGGGGCGTTTTCGGGTTCTTCTGGTAGCTGGCCACGAGCGCGATCTTCCCCAGGAGCCGGTACTGGGGTGGATCCGGCTTCAGATCCATGTCGCGCACCCGGATCATCGAGTCACCGGATCCCAGCGCGACGAGGAAATCAATCATCTCCTTCTCGCCGGCCGTCACGCCCACGGAGACAAGCTGCTCGTCGAAGAACTGGTTGGTGCTCGACCCCCCCGTGCCCGCAGGACGGGTGTCTGTGATCGTCACCCCGGTCTGCTGGGCCTGACCCTGGACGGTCCGCATCAGATCCAACGCTTGCGCCGCCCGCAACACGGCCGAGCCCTGGCGCTCGAGCCGGCGCAGCTCGGCCTCGTACTGCGGGGTGCGGACAATCTCCGATTGGTACTTGCGCAACGTCTCCCGGGATTGATCGAGGGCGCCACGCAGCGTCCCCCATTCCTTGAACCGCGGCCAGACAAAGAGCGCGTTGAGCACGACCAGGACGACCGTCACCACCACCACGACGATCCGCTGCTCCTGCGGACTGAGGTTGAGTTTGGACAGAATGCTGGTGCTCATCGGGGCACAAGGTTCAAAGATCGCTGCGCCGGATCTCGCATTCGATGCTCCAGTTCATCGGGCGGTTCCCCTGCCCCACCACGGAGCCCTGGATGCTCTTGGTCATCACCTGGCTGAAGAGGGGCTGGCCGTTGGCCTCGGCCTGGCTCAATGCCTGGATATACGCCGTCACGTTCGTCTGTTCCTGCGCTGGCACCGTGCCGAACAGGCCGAGCTTCTTCCCTCGCTGGAAGGTCAGCTGCGTCAGGTTCATCCCGGCCGGCAAAGCCTCGGACGCCGCCATCCAGCAGTCCAACGCGGCGAATTTCAGGTTCACCTGCTCCTGCAGGACCTGCACCTTGGCCTTCAGTTGCAGGGCGTTCGTGTAGGAACCGGACGCCAACGCCACCTCGAGATCGGCTTTGTCCTTCTGGTATTGCACCACCTGCAAAGCCCCCAGGTACGCGATCACCCCAAACAAATACACCAAACCCAGCCCCCCCAACGCCCGCATCCAAAGCCGGTCGATGAACTGCTGGCGATACCGCGTCACATGCTCGGGCGGCACCAGGTTCGCCCCCGAGGGCGCACTCGCCGACATCGCCGCAAGCCGCGCAAGACCGGGAGCGACCTGAACCTCGAGTCCACCCCCGACATACTCCCGCAGCGCCGACTCGAGATGCGCCCGCACCCCTTCCTCCGCCACCAGATGCCAGGAAACACCCGAGCTCAGCCACCCCTCCATCTCCCCCGCCAACGCGAGCGGTTGCAGCAACTCCACCAGGTGCGGCCCCGCCTCCGCTCCCCCCGGCAGCGTCAGCAGATTCAAGCTCTGCAGCCCGCCCCCGTGCCGCCACGCCACCAACGCCACAATCCGCCCCCCCTCCTCCCGCGGGTGAATCCAGACACCGTCGCCCACGCCCGACACCGACCGGAGATCCTGCAGTTGGGGGAATTCGAGTCGGTCCGCAAGGTAGCCCGCCCCCTCGAGATCGCCCAGGAACGCCTCGACCGCCGACCGCGGCGCGATCACGACAATCACCGTCCGCGGCTGGCCTTCGACCGCAGGCAGCGCGTCAAACGTCCAGACGATCTGCGCCACCGGCAGCGGCGAGAGCTTTTCGAGCTGCAGTTCCACCATGCCCGCCAACTCCCGCTCGTCCGCCACCGGCAGCTGCAGCACCCGCAAAAAGACCTGCTGGGCCGGAAGCCAGGCAATGTTCAGCTTCGGCTGCCAGAGGTCACGAAGGCTCCGCCCCACCTGCCGCGCCGGCAACGGGTCCGTCGACAACACCACCCGCTCCGAGACCACCTTCGCCCCCTCGCCATCCCGGGCCAACTGCCACAGCAACCGCCGCTCGCGACGGGCGTCCAGGACATTGCAGGAATGCCAGCGGGAGGTTTTCACATGCCGTTTCGTCGTTAACGCCACATCCGACTCAGGCCTTTTGATCCTCGATCAGGGCAGCCAGGTGCTCTTCCGTCTGGGTCACCCGCAGCACTTCCTCAATCGTGGTGGTCCCCTTCCGCACCTTCCGCCATCCGTCCACCCGCAGCGTCCGCATCCCCAGCTCCATCGACCGCTGCGCGATCGTGGACGCCGCGGCCCGCTGCAGGATCAAAGGCCGGATCGCTTCCTTCAGAATCAGCAGCTCATAGATCCCCGTCCGGCCCTGATACCCCAGCTGACGGCACGCCTCGCAACCCGCTCCCCGCAGAAACCGGGTCTCCTCGATCTGCTCCTCCGGAAACCCGATCCGCCGCAAGTAGTCCCGCTCGACCTTCTGCTCGACCTTGCACGTGGGGCAAATCGTCCGGACCAGGCGCTGGGCCATCACGGCTTCCACCGACGACGCCACCAGAAACGGCTCGATCCCCATGTCGATCAGCCGCGTAAACGCGCTCGGCGCGTCGTTCGTGTGCAGCGTGCTGAACACCAAATGGCCCGTCAACGCCGCCCGAATCGCAATCTCCGCCGTCTCCAGATCCCGGATCTCCCCCACCATCACCACGTTCGGATCCTGCCGCAGGATGTGCCGCAGCCCCACCGCAAACGTCAGCCCGATCTCCGGACGCACCGCGATCTGGTTGATCCCCCGAAGCTCGTACTCGACCGGTTCCTCGATCGTGATGATCCGCTTCTGCGTCGAGTTGATCGTGCTCAGAAAGGCGTACAACGACGTCGACTTCCCCGAGCCGGTCGGGCCCGTAACCAGGAAAATGCCGTGCGGCTTGACAATGATCTCCCGGATCGCCGTCTCTTCCTCCAACGAAAAGCCCAGCTTGTCCAGCGTCAGGAAGATCTTGCCCCGGGTCAGCAACCGGAGCGATACGCTCTCGCCGTACACCGTCGGCACCGTCGATACCCGGATATCGATCTCCTCGCCCTTGATCCGGACGTTGATCCGGCCGTCCTGGGGGAGGCGCTTCTCGGAGATGTTCATCCCCGACATCACCTTGATCCGGGAAATGATCGCCGCCTGGAACCGCTTGAGCTGCGGCGGCATCGGTGTCTGATGCAGGATCCCATCGATCCGATACCGGATTCGCAGCTCGTCCTCGAGGGGCTCGAGGTGAATGTCCGTCGCCCGATCCTTGAACGCCTCCCAGATCACCTGGTTCACAAACTTGATGACGCTCGCCTCCTGGTCAGACTCGGTGATCTCCTTGTCGCTCGTGATTTCGAGCTCCATCGGCTCGTCTTCGGCCATTTCATCGAGGGTCTCGGCCCCCACTCCGTAGTACTTCTTGAGCGCCTTCTCGATCTCAGCCCGCGGAGCCAGCACGAACTCGACCGGCGCCTGGGCGTCGAATTGCACTGCGTTCAGCATCGCCGAGTCAAAGGGGTTGCTCACCGCCACAGTCAAACGCTCGTCCGCCCAGCCCACCGGCATCACCAGGAATTGAAACGCCACCTTCGTCGACACCCGCGCCAGCACCGCCTTCTTCTCCTCCCGCGCCAGGTCGTCCGGCAACATCAGCCGCTCGAGATACTCGCAGCCCATCGCCAACGCCAGCTTCTGCAGAAAGATCTCCTCCGAAAGACCGCTCTCACGCTGCAACACCGTTAGCAGCGAATCCGAAGACCCGCTCTCGACCAGCGCCCGCCAGTTCTTGCGGCATTGCTCGAATTGCAGCGAGCTGGCCAGGCCAGCCTGCGTCAACAACGACTGAATCGATCTCGAAACCATGGTGCAACTTGCCCGACAAGGGCTTATACAATCCAAACCGGCAAAAGTTGCGCGGGATTTCCGCCCCGCACGCGCCCCGCCGCGGTCAGGGCCCGCGGCCCGAGTCCGCGGCCGCGGTCTTCACCGAGACGTCGAAGCACGCGCCTTCCTTCGTGCTCCGGGCGAAGATCCGGCCGTTGCTGACCGTCGGGTGATTCCAGCACTTGCCGGAAACCGCCGGCGAACGCCCAAGTTCCTTGTAAGCCGTCGGTTGCGGATCGATCAAGACCAGCTCGCCGCGGTCATTCAGCACAACCAGCATCCCCCCGGCCATCACCACCCCCCCAGGTCCAAACCCAGGCTTCGACCACATCTCCTTGCCCGTCGCCAGCTCGACACACTTGAACGGACACACCCCATACTCCTTGAACCCGAAGAGCCCGTAAAGATACCCGTCCTTCACCACGGGCGTGCTCCAATGGTTCGCCAGCTTGTTGTCCGCCACCCGCCAGAGCTCCTTGACCGTAAACCCGCCCCCCTGCCGGCTGACCCGCACCGCCGCCGATCCAACCCCATACCCCGCAGAACAATACACGATGTCCCCGAACACCACCGGAGACGCTGCGGTCGAAACGCTGTACCGAAATGGATGCCGCCATAGCACCTGCCCCGTCTTCGCGTCAGCCGACACCAACCCCCGCTGCGTGAAGAAGATCACCTGCCGCACCCCGCCCAGTGTCACGGGGACCGGCGAGACATGGGTCATCTTGTCGCTTTCGCCCTTCCACACCACCGAGCCGTCCTCCGCACTCAGGGCCATCAGCGACCCAACCTCCGCGCCACAGCAGAGGTAGATCAGCCCGCCATCGAGGATCGCCGAGGCCGCATTCTGCCACGCGATCATCCTGCCTCCGTGATCGGCAATCAGGTCCTTGGACCATACGGTCTCGCCGGACTCCGCCTTCAAACAGATCAGCTTCAGTTGGGCATTGAGCACATAAACCCGGCCGTCGTGAATCGTCGGCGTGGCCCGGGGACCGTCCCCGCCCTTGTTCCCATCCGCCCCCGAGTCCCCGCCGCCATCGTACTTCGCAACACCCACCGGAACCGCCCAGAGCTCTTTGCCTGTGGCCGCTTCGATGGCCACACAGCTCTCCCGGCGCGCGCCTTCAAACTCCCGGGTCATCAGCGTGTACGCCCTGTCCCCCACAACCGCAAAAACGCTGAAACCGCCTGTCGTGGGCACCTTCCACAAGGGTTCAAGACCCGAAGCCGGCCATCGGGCCCGAATGGGCGAAGCCGACTTCCCGTCATGCTCAGGTCCCCGGAACTGCGGCCAGTCGGCAAGACCGCACCACGTCGCGGCAAGCCCCAGAACAACGGCTGCGGTTCGGAAGCCGAGGACTCCGGTGTCGATTCGCATCATGCCCCTGATTGTGACGGAGCAGCGTCGGACGTCAACAACCGGGCGCAAAGCTCCTGGGCCAGAACCTCGTACGCCGCCGCCCCGGCGCTGTACTTGTCGTAATCGAAAATCGGCTGCCCGTGACTCGGCGCCTCGGCCAGCCGCGTCGTGCGAGGAATCACGGTCTCAAAGACCAATTCCCCAAAATGCTCGCGCACCTCGGCCACCACTTGCTGCGACAACCGCGTCCGCCCGTCGAACATCGTCATCACCACGCCCAGCAGACGCAGCCGGGGATTCGTGCCCGACGCATGCAGTTGGTCGACCACCCGCGTGATCATCGACATCCCCTCGAGCGCGTAGTACTCGCATTGCAGCGGGACCAGCAGGAAATCAGCCGCTGCCAGCGCATTGAGCGCGAGGATGCCCAGCGAAGGAGGACAGTCCACCAGCACCACGTCGCGCCCCCCCTCGTCGAGAATCGGCTTCAGGGCCTCCGCCAACCGCAGGATCCGATGCTCCAACCGGCCCAGCTCATCCTCGACGCTGCACATGTCGAGCTCGCTCGGGATGACCTCAAGCCGCTCGTGCGCCGTCGGTCGGATCTTCAAGGCCAGCGGTTCCTCCCCGAGCAGCGCCCGATACGCACTCCCCCCGGCAGCCTTCTCGAGACCCAGCCCGCTGGTCGCGTTGGCCTGCGGATCCAGATCCAGCAACAGCACCCGCTTCCCCAACGCCGCCAACGCGGCAGCCAGATTCACCGCGGTGGTCGTCTTGCCGACCCCGCCCTTCTGATTCGCCACGGCAATGACAGCGGCAGACACGGACGGATTAAACGAGACCCCTCCCCCAAGTTCAACTGGGAAAGCAGAGCCGGTTGTGGCCACGCGGTTGCCTGGCCCGGATTCCTCATAACCGGAACGATGAACCGGAAATCCGGGCTCAGGCAAAACCGCGCCCAGGGCGGCCCGAGAATTGCCCGCGCTCCCCCTTCACCCGCCGCGGTCACCGCCCGCGGCTACAGACTGCGCTCCGCGAAGCCGGCTCTGCCGCCTCCCCCAATCTGTGATCCGCCCCGAATCTGCGCGGAGATCGCCCCTCGCCGATTCAGGACGGAGCGCAGATTACAGTCCCCGCAAAGCCGCCTCTGCCGCCCCTCCCCCAATCTGTGATCCGCCCCGAATCTGCGCGGAGTCCCCCCTTCACCCGCGCCGTCACCGGCCCGAAGTCACCGCCCGTGACAGCGCGTCGCGGACGTGCCGTGGGGGTTGGGCGTCCTCGACGGCGCGCTTCAAGCTGGCGGCGTCCCCAGGCTCGCCAGCCGCCTTCAAGGACTCGACACACCGCACGCAGGCATCCGCGAGGACTGGTCCCACGTGGCCCGCAGCGCGGCCGATGGCTTTTCTCAAGGCCTTCCCAGCCGCGCCGTTCCCAATCTCGCCCAAGGCCCAGGCGGCGGCCGCCGCGACCGTCGAATCCGCATCGTCCAGGGCCCGCGCCAGCAGATCGACACTCCGCGCGTCACGCCGCGCTCCGAGCGACTGGAACAGACCCGCCCGGCGCGCATCCGTGGCTGTCTGGGCGGCCTTCCGCAGCGCCGCGAGCGCGGCTTCGTCCGCGATGGCCGTCAGCGCCATCCGCGCCGCTTCGCCGGCGTCGGGGTCCGCGAGCATCGCCTCGAGTGCGTCGACCGACTCGTCGGACCCGATCACCGCCAGCCTGCCGCACACGAACTCTCGGGCCACGGCCGACAGCGCATGACCCGGGCGGAGGCAATCCGCCAGGCGCGCGGCCAGGCGTTGCCGGCGGGCAGGATCGGGACTCCACCGCGCGACGAGTTCGTCGAGGGGGACCAAGGTGCCCCGGGCGGACCCGACGTTGTATTGCCGAAGCGGGCCGATCGCGGCATCCAGCGCGGCGTCGTCGGTCGTCGACGCGGGATCTTGGCTTGGCGTGCTACTGGCCGGATGTTCCATCGTGCAAGGTCCTCGATTGAGATTCCAGGGTCACAGAGCAACGGTCGAAGAACGCCGCATCCGCGGCCTCCCCGCCAGCGTGCCCTCGAGAAGCGGGGCCGGTCCGAATCGCGAACAGGACGGGGTGCAAGCCCAGACGGTGCACCTCGGCCAGAACGTCCTCGACGCGCGCCGCCCCCGTCCCCAAGGCGACCTCGCGTCCTCGCGGCCCCCGGCGATCAGCGTCGTACAAGTGAACGATGGCCGCGCGCTCTTTCAGAAGCCGGAGCCCACGGATCGGGCTGACGCCGCGGCGCATCCAGGTATCGAGGTCGACCGATGCGCCCACCTGGCGGGGTTGGCCTTCCAACAACCGCGCCATGCGCTCCGGCCGCCAGAGATTGCCCGATCGATCCGCCTCGGGTGCCCGCAGCGCCAAACGGATGTCATGAGCCGCGGCAAGCTCGGCTCCCAGGGCCAGAGCCGACACGTCCGGTTCGCCCTCCAGGGCATCGACGCCGATGCGGCGCGCGAAAGAGAACAACCGATGCCACGCGTCCGCCGCCGACGGCAGTCGCCCCGCGTCGAACGTCAGCAACCGGACACCCTTCGCGTCCAGCGCAACCCGGATCGCAGCCATATCGGCCTCCCCAAGGTCCGGACCCAAGGGGCGCGGGATGTCGGCGCTGACGACCTGACCGGCGGCAAGCCCGATGTGCAGCCGGCCGGCCCGGGCGGCGGCGGCGGCGGTCTCGAGGACCGTGTGCGCCGACCCCGGACGCTCGACAAGACCCGACCGCCAACGCAGGCGCTCCTGGGCCAGCACGGCCGGCGTCAGCCGGGCGCTCGGCGTCGTGGGCGCCGGAAGATCGCCCAACACGAACTGGACTGCATCCAGGTAGAACGCCAGCATTCTCGGATCCCAAAACACGTAGGGGTTGTGGGCGATGGTGCAGTAGAAGACCCGGCCCCGGCCGTAGTTCCGGATCCAGGCCAGCGCATAATCGCCGTCCTCACGGTGACAATTGCCGCGGGCGGCCCCCGCGTCGGGGCTGCTGCGTTCGGTATCGATGCTGAACAACACCCGCACCCGGTGCCGCGAGTAGGGATCGTGCACGCGAAAGAACTCGTCCCGATACTCGAACCCGCGGCCCCCGAACACGGCGTTGACCGGATGGGTCGGGTCATCGAGCTTGATGACGACGTGCTCGGTGCTCTCCCGATGGTTCGCGCCGCGGGCGCCAAGCATGAGACCGAACTCGGGCCAGTCTTCCGTGGCGCCGGGCCAGACGGTGAACGCCACCGACGTCCCGTGCACCCCCATCAGCCCACCGCCGGAGTAGACAAACTCGATCAGACTCTGCCGAAGCGCGACGTTGGTGAACAGGTTCCCGACGGTGTTGTTGAAGAACACCGCGTCAAAACTCCGGAGCCGCTCCGGGAGGAACATGTCGGGGTCGCGGCTGACCACCGTGCTGAATGCTCCCGTCAACCCGCCCATCCGCGTGAACGCGCGATTCGCCACCGCGGCGGACGGATGCCCGCCATAGCCGACATTGCCATCGTAGATCAACAACCGACGCGGCTTGACCGGCTGTGCCCGCGCAGCCCGGGGCAGGGCCTCCTGGATCCGGGCGTTCTCGAGAGCCAAAGCGTCTTCCGCTGGTGACGCGCCCCAACCCGGAAGGGTCAGCCCGGCGAGGATGAGCCAGGCTGCCGCACATCCCCTCCGCGCGACGGAACGCCAACGCTCTCGCGACTCCTGCCAGGGCCAGATCCGGTTCATAAGCGCCAGGGAGCCCGCGGGGATCGCGCGCGCAACCGGTTCGCCGCGGCGTCCCCGGGGAACTCTTCGAGGACCGGATCCCACCGCAGCGAACGGCCCAGGATGCAGGCCAGGTTGGCCAGCAGACCGATCGACGAGGATCGATGGCCGATCTCCTCGTCCGCGCTCGGAGCCTGGCGTGTTCGGATGCACCGAAGCCAATTGGCGTGATGATCGTTCGCGCCGATGTTCACTTCGAGCGTCGCGAGTCCCAGGGCCTTCATGAGATCCTCCGGACCGCCCTCGATCGGTCCCGCGGCGCTCATCGAGGTCACCCAGCCGCGTTCGCCCACAAACACCCCCCCGAAATTCCCCGTCAACCGCGCCGAGGCCGGAACCGCATGATAAACGTCCTTCACCACCCCCCAGTGATCCACGAAATGCAGCAGCGTCCCGTTCGCGTACCGGAATGTCAGCGTCGGAAACTCGCCCGCGGAAGGATGGATCAACTCGACCGGGCCGCTCCGTTCCATCCCGAGGGCATACTGGATCACGTCAGCGGCGTGCGAAAGAAACCACGTGGACGACGTCACGCCGAAGGCATCGCAGAAGGACCACGGCACCACGCCCGGTGCCGGATTGATGTGGTACAGGGAGTTGTACGGGCGCCATGGCGCCGGTCCGACCCAGAGATCCCAGGCCAACCCTTCCGGCACCGGCTCCGCCGGCAACGCGAAGTCGAGCGGAACATACGACTTGCCGCAGACCGCCGGATCCACCACGGCGGCATAGGGGCGGAATCGGTCGGACCCCAACCACCCGGCCAGGGTCTGGTAAGGCGTGAACACCGACTGGACCCGGCCAAGCCCCCCCTCCCGGATGAACTGGCAGACGCGGCGGATCGTCGGAATCGACCGGTACTGCGTGCCGGTCTGGAAAACGCGGCCGTAGCGCTGGACGGCCTGGACCAGGCGGCGTCCTTCCTCGAGCGTCACCGAAACCGGCTTCTCCGCGTAGATGTCCTTGCCCGCCCGGGCGGCATCGATGGCCTGATAAGCATGCCAGTGATCCGGCGTCGCGATCAGCACCGCATCGATGTCCTCGCGCGCCAACAACTCCCGGTAGTCCGCGTACGCCGCACATCCCCGGTAGGCCCCGCTCGCCTTGGCTGCCGCGTAGTGCTCGTCGACAATCGCTCGTCCTTCCTCGCGCCGGGTGCGATCCGCGTCGCACACCGCCACCAGTTGAAATCCGGGATCGCCCGCCAACCGTCGGAGATGCCCCGACCCCATGAGGCCGCGGCCGATCAACCCGACCGTGACCCGCTCACTGGGGCGGGTTGTCCCTTCGCCACCCCGCGTCAACCCGGGCATCCATGCCGGCAAGGCACCCAGGGCGGCGACCGCCGCGCTCCGCTGCAGGAAGGTGCGCCGGGGCCAAAGGCGTCCTCCAACCGGCGCCCCGGGCATACCGGCCGAGTCGGAACGGTCGGGGGTTTTCACGCTTCGACAATCACCTTCCATCCCAGGCTGTCCGCCACGGCTTGAATCGGAGTCTTCAAATCCCCGTAGCAGGTCACCCGGTGCCACCCCCATTGGTCCCAATAGCGGAAGAGCTTCTCGAAGTCACCCACCGGTTCGGCACAGAGTTTCGTGCGGCAGGCGCGGTCGTCCGGGTCGTTCGCCACCGCCCGGGCCTGATGCAGCAGAATCTCCTTCCGCTCCTCGGAGACCTCGATCGACGTGGTCATGTACCCGGTGGGAAGCAGCGACCGGACCGACGCGCCCTGGCGATCCTCCGAGTGGGTGAGAATCTCGTACGGATTGACCTTGCCCCGGGGACCGAACGCACGGTTCGACGCCACGCAGTGGGCATAGATGATCTGGCGCTTGGCCGTGTCCATCACCGGATCCGAGATATACCCGGGCCGGCCCTTCGTCAGGGTGGTGAACAGCAGCATCGACGCCGTCGAGCGCACGTCGCATTCGCACGCTCCCACCAGGCCTTCGTTACCCAATTCGTGGAAACCGAGGCACGGATAGGCATGGATGTGACCGCCGTAGAAGCCGCCCAGACAATTGATCGTGATGGCGGTCGCCTCATACTTCGCGAGGATTGCTTTCTGCGCGAGGTACATCGCCGCGGACTGCTCGAGGGTCTCACGGCTCACGTCCAGAACCACCGAGGCCCCCTCCACCCAGCGGTCCGCCACCGCCCGCGCCTCGTCAACGTCCGCCGCCTTCCAGGCGTCGTTCAGCTCCGCAAACGGCACGTTCACCACCGTAATCCCCAACACCGACCCCGCCGCGCCCGCCTCCTGCCCGCGGAAGGCGAGGATCTTCGATTCCTTGAGCTTCGTCATGCACTCCTCAGGGGTGCGCACGGACACCGGATCCTCGATGCAAGCCGCAGCCCCCGGCACCGGCGTCCGCGCCCGACGCACAATCGCCGTGGCCTCCGCGAACAACTTCGGGTTCCCCGCGTCCAGCACCGTGGTGAAACACTTCACCGCCGCCACTACGTCCGCCATCCGCGATGACGCGACAAACCCGACATTGGCCGCCTTCTGCCGCAGGAACGCGGCCGTGTAAACCAGGAAGCCGCCGCTCCCGGCATACTGGAAGTCCGCATACAACACCGGTTTGCCCGATCCGGCCAGGGTTTGCACCACCTGGTTCCAGCAGTTCATCTGGTAGACCACGTAACCGTCGATGCCCCCTGCCTGATCCTCCGCCAGGATCTTCTTGGCCGGTTCCGGACCATTCGCCAGCGAGTGGACAAACTCAAACTCCGGACACTCCGCCGCCAGCGCGTTGTTGATCCGCTCCATCACCGGCCGGAAGTCGAATCCCTTGTTCGGCCAGTCCGGCCCCGGTTGCTGTTCCGCGTGCAGCGCGTAGACCACGCGGATCCGCCGTTTCGACGCGTCCGCCGCCCGCAGCCAGGAGGCGCTCCCGAGCGAGCTCAAGGCTCCCACGCAAGCGGCGCACCCGCCGAGAAAACGCCGCCGGCTGACGCCGCAGGCGGCACACCCCGTGAATTGAATCGGATTCCTCATAGAAGCCTCTCTCGTGTTGTCACTGGATCAAAGTGGCGTTTCCCCGGAACACCTACACGGCCAACGGCCCCTTGAAAAGGCTTTTCGCCGCCGCAGCCGCCATCGGGCGAAGTTCATGGCCGGCCTGCCCCCGGCCTCGATGAACCAGCCGCCGACGTAGAGGTGCTCCCCGAGAATCGCCAGGGCGTGGACTTCGCCGCCACGCGACAGCCGGTCGCCTTTCACCCCCTCGCCCAACGCCTTCCAGCCCCGACCGTTCCATGCGGCAATATTCCACGCGGGCACACCTCCTGCATGCGTGAATCGGCCGCCCACATAAAGCACTCCGTCCTTATGCACCAGAGCCGTGACCCCGGCCGGTTGCCCGGCAGTCGATGTCAGACCCGAGCCCAACGCCCGCCAGGATGCCCCATCCCAGAGCCCGAGGTTGTTCAGCCGAACCATGCCCGCATAGGGATCAGTGGGCGGTCCGCTGGTGCTCCCCCAAGCGCGGGTCCTGGGCAGGGTGCGAGCTCGCTCGAAGTGCCCCCCCACATACAGCCCCTCGGGGGTGACCAGCATGGCGGCCACAGAATAGCCGCCGGGACCCGAGGGCAGCACGGACCAGACGCCCGACTTGTGAGAGAGGATCTGACAACCCGGTGTGCTGAGGGGCACCGCCGCGTACAAGTCGCCGCCCTGCCCGACCGCCAAGGCCGAAACCATGCCCCCCTCAGATGTCGGGAAAGACTCGAGCGATCGTGCCTGACCCCCTTCCCAAACCTGCACCGTCCTCCAGGCACTGCTGACCAGGGTCCGACCATCGGAAGCAAGCACCGGGTAGCTCATCTCCTTCAGCGGAGGCAGTGCCGTAAGCCGCCGGCCGTCCCACTCGAGCAGACAGCGCTCCTGTGGACGAGGCGAGGCGGTTCCGATCCAAACCCGACCGCCTCCGGCAGCCAGCCGCCCGTAGGATCCCGGGGGCACTTCCCCCGGAAGGGCCCGCCACGCGGTCCCATCCCAAAGGGCCAGACCACTTGCGGCAACGCCGCCTGCCGCCGTAAACTGGCCGGCGGCAAGAATGGAACGTCCATCCGTTGCCAGAGCCGCGATCCCTCCACTCACCCCGGAGGGCGGTTCCGCGGCCAGCGCCGACCAACGAGTGCCGTCCCACCGTGCGGCACCATAGACCCCCACTCCGCCGGCCTCGGCGAACTCGCCAAAGACAACCAGGTCGCTCTCACCCGGAACCAGGTTCCTCGGCGACGTTCGTTCCCAATAGAGAGGCCGTCGGCCGTCCACATGATGCCGGCCCAGACCGCCCAAACCGCTCCCCAGCGGGAACCAGTTGGTCCCGGTCCAGCCCGCGATGAAGTTGGCCTTCTCGGGTCCCGCGATTCGGAACGTGCCGCCCACGATCAGCGCCCCGCGCCAAAAGGCGAGCGCCGTCACCTCCCACGCTGTGTCAACCTCGGGGTGACTCAGACCGGTCCCCAGCAACTGCCAGCGGCTGCCGTCCCAGCGTCCAATGCCCCGCGGAGTGTCCGGCGTCTTCCCCTCGAACTGGCCGGCCCCATACAACGTCCCGTCCGGACCGACGGCCAAACGGCGAACCCGACCGGCAAACGGATGGCGACTCCACTGCGCCCCATCGAAACGCCTCAACTCTTCGCGGACGCGATTCGCCTCCGCGATGTCCGCAACCACGTACAACTCCCCCTTGGGGGCGGCGGCGATCGCTTCAATCGTGAGGCCGCTGCCAAACGGTGCTCCGCCTTCCACCGGCTCCCAGGCACTGCCGTTCCAGGCGAACACAAGCGCTGCCCCGACTTGCTTTCCAGTGCCACCATGGCCGGCGACGACCAGTCGCCCGTCGCCTCCCTGCACGGCGCATTGGACAGCCCCGGGCTGCTTCATCCCCGTTCCCAGCGCACGCCACCGCTGGCCATCCCACGCCGCCACATTCCGAGCAGCCACCTGCCCAACGCTCGCGAAATCCCCCGCGACATAGAGGCAATCCCCCGATGTCACCACGGCCCGGACCAGTCCCGGAATCACTCCCTCGACCTCAACCCAACGGCCCTCCTCGAGCCGGTGAAGCGCAAAACCTCGACCCTCGGACGAACCCCGGATGGGCCCGGCGGCATACAGGTTTCCCCGCCATCGGACGACAGGACACTCCACAGATTCACAGTCGGCTCCCCAATCCGTCCCTTGTTACGAGCTTGCCAACGCCGTGTCGCTCCTGTTCTCTGGCGTGGCGCTCCATACCGCGATTATGAACGTCCTCATGGCGACCGCCACCGTCGGCGCCGGCCACACCCAGGCGGCGGCGGCACTGGAAGAAGCCTGGCGTCTCTACCGGCCCCGGGACGCCGTCCTCAGACTTGATGTCCTCGAATTCACGCCGCGGCTGCATCGGCAGGCTTATGCGGAAGGCTACGCGCAGCTCATCAAGCACGCGCCTGCGGTGTGGGGCATGCTGTTCAACAGCACGGATAATCCCACCCGCGTCCGCCAACGGACCCATCTGCGCCGCACTCTGGCGGGCCTGCCCGCCGAACGGTTTGTGCGCGAGGTGCGACGGTTCCAGCCCCAGGCGGTCCTCGCCACCCATTTCCTGCCGCTCGAAATCATGGGGCGCCTCGAGGCGAGAGCAAGGGGCGCACCCACCCCGTTCGTCGCCTGTGTCGTCACCGACTTCGAGGCGCACGCGCTCTGGATGGAACCGGTCGTCGACCTCTATTGCGTTGCCGCGACGGAGACCCGCGTCCGGTTGCTCGCCCGGGGGGCAGCGCCCGGCGACGTCGTCGTCACCGGCATCCCCGTGGCCCCCAAGTTCGCCCAACCGCTGGACCTTCGTGCCGTCCGGAAGCGCCACGGGTTGCGAGACGACCTGCCCACCCTGCTCGTGCTCAGCGGCGGATTCGGCGTCGGCCCGGTGCGCGAGATCCTCGATCATCTCGACAAGCTCGATCGAACCGTCCAAGTCGTGGTGGTGTGCGGCCGCAATGAGGCCTTGCGCCGGGAACTTGCCGTGTGCGACCGGCGCCATCCCACCCGCGTGCTGGGCTTCGTGACGGACATGCACGAATGGATGGCGGCGGCGGATTGCATCATCACCAAGCCAGGCGGGCTGACCAGTTCGGAGGCCCTGGCGCTCGGACGCCCCCTGCTGGTCTTCAGCCCCATCCCCGGCCAGGAGGCGGCGAACAGCGACTTTCTCCTGGAACATGGCGCCGCCGCCAAGGTCAACCGGGTCGAGGACCTCCCCGCCAAACTCGAGCGGTTGCTTGGATCGAATCAGATCAGGACCATGGCCGCCGCCGCACGCCGCCTCGGTCGCCCGGGAGCCGCCCAGGCGGTCTGTGCCGAAGTCGCGGCCCGCATCGGTCGCAGCGCGGCAGCGCCGCAACCCAGGCCCTGAGCCCTTTCGTCCGCAGGTTGCTCCGACGGTGCCGCGGCCAGGGCAATAGGGGGACAGCAGGTTCAGAGTTGCCCCCCATCCTGTTCATCCTGTTAATCCCGTCTAAAAACAGGAGGAGATTGAAGAGGAGCATGCTCCGGGGGTGACCGTGAACGATGGCTTGTGGGGGCGCACGGAACGCCGTACCGTTGACCAACAAGCGAACAATGCAATTGACGAAACCCGTTCTGGCTCTTCTGGGAGCGAACCTGCTGGCCACCGTACTGCTATTGGGGCAACCGGTGGTGACGAACTACACAACGTCCATCTACGCCGTGGTGCCTGACCCCCAGGCCCTGGCCTTCGGGGCGGATGGCGCCCTCTACGTGGGGCGCGACAATCACGGGTCCAGCGGCGGGTACGGCGACGCCGTCAAGATCCACCGGGTGGCTCCCGGCGGAGCCGCGGTGGCGGAGTTTGGCGAGGTGGCGGTGAGCGATCCGGATGCCCTCATCGTCGACGTGGCAGGGGTTGTGTCGGGCACGGCGGGCGCCGTGCTCGTGGGCGGCGTCCACAACAACACCACCACGGGCAAAATCGTCGCCTTCGCCCCCGAAGGCACCTCGTCGGTCTGGTTTGGCCCCAACGCGACGCTCTACAACCCGAGCGCCTTCGCCTTTGACGCGTCGGGACGTTTGTTGATCACGGAGGCCGGCAACGGCAAGGTGCTGGTCAGCTCGGGCGCGATGCCCACCGTGCTCTTCAGCCTGACGGATGTCATCCGGATCGCGGTGGACACCCTGGATCGCATCGTGGTCAACACGAGCACCGGCACGGCCCTGCGGCTCTATACAAGCGGAGGCGTCCTCTCGAACGCCAACTTCGCCGCGGTCAAGGCCAATTGCCCCCTGGCGCGCGGCCCGGGCGGCTCTTGGGGCACCGACCTCTACGCCGTGGCGCCCAACGGCGACCTGGTCCGCATCGACCTCGAGGGCGGCACCACCAGAGTCGGCTCCGGTTTCTCGAACGCAGCCGCCTTTGCCTTCGGCCCCGATGCGGCTCTCTATGTCAGCGACTTCGACGCCGACCGCATCTATCGCATCGCCCAACCCAACGTGCCCGGTGCGGTCACGACGATCCACGCCCGGGTGACAGACCCCGCCCGGCTCTCCTTTGCGCCGGACGGCACGCTGTTCGTCGGACGCGACAACACCGGCTCCGGCGGCGATTGGACGGACGCGGTCAAGATCCATCGCATCGGCCCGGGCGGCTCGCCGGTCGAAGAGTATGGCGCGTCCGCGATCACCGACCCGGACGCCGTGGTCTACGACGCCGACGGGTCCGCCTCCGGCATTCCCGGGGCGGTCATCGTCGCCGGCACCCAGCTGAACAGCAGCAACGGCAAGATTGTCACCATCCGACCGGATCAGACGATCACCACGCTCTATGGGCCGACGGCCTTCGCTTTCAACCCCAACGTGTTCGCCTATGACGTGAACGGCCGCCTCCTGGCCTCCGATGACCTTGGCGGCAAGGTCTGGACCCTCGAGAGCGGGGTGCCTCAAGTGCTGTTCTCGATGCCGGATGCGGTGCATCTCGCCGTCGACACCCTGAACCGGATCGTCATCGGCGCCGCAGACAAGTCCACGCTTCGACTCTACGGTCCAGAAGGCGTCCTGATCACCAATGCCTTCGCAAACGTGACTACCAACAGCCCCCTGGCCCGGGGACCAGGCGGGTTCTGGGGCTCGGGCGTCTTCGGAGTCGCTACGAACGGCACCCTGCTCTCCCTGGACACGAACGGCGTGGCGACCGCCTTCGGGACCGGCTTCGGCAACCCGTGGGCCATCGCGTTCGGTCCCGACGACGCCCTCTACGTGAGTGAGTTCAAGTCCGATCTCATCTGGCGGATCGCGCCGGGGGTAACCCGGCCCCGATTGGCCATCACCCGATACGGCACCCAGGTGCAGTTGTCCTGGGAAACCCTCGAGGGCCGGCAGGACCAGCTTCAGTCCACCCCGCAACTGCCCGCCACCGTCTGGCTCGACGAAGGCAGCCCCTTCCCCGGCGCCGGCGGCCTGGTGCTGACCAACCTCACGATCGGTCCGCAGCCCGCCATGTTCTTCCGGCTCGAATCGGACAAGTGAGCCGCTGCCTGCGGGCTTGAGTTCGCACCGGGGCACGGTGCTATTGTCGTGCCCATGAACGTCAGGGCGTTTTCTCTGCTCACTCCCGCATGGCTCATCCTCTGCAGCCTCGGCACCCCTGCCCTCCTGCTGGCAGCACCGGGCCCCTCGGCCGGGGAACCCAATGCCGCCGAACAGAAGGCGGCCCGCGCAGGCGCGGTATCCCAGTTCCTCAAGGCGTGCGCCGACCTCGGCCAGGCGTCGACTGACCTTCGAGTCGGACGCGCAACCTCGATGGAGAAAGTCCTTCCGCGGGACATGCCGTTCGCCATCGAACCGCTGCGCGACCTCCAACTGAGCCTCGCCCGCAACGAAAAGGAGAGCGCCCAACTGATCGTCGTCCCCGTGGCCGGCCCCCTGAGAGAGGTCTCAGTCAACGCCAGCGACCTGCGATCCGCCGAGGGCACGGTTTTCTCGAAAGACCAGATCCAGTGCGACGTCGTGGGCTACGTCAAAACCCAGGCACGCCCGCCCTACGGCACCTCCCACATCGGATGGTGGCCGGATCCCATCCTGAATTTCCTCGGCCCGGTCGACATCGCCGCTGACGACCTCCAGAGCTTCTGGGTCCGGGTGCGCGCCCCCAAGGATCAGCCCCCTGGCACCTATCGCGGCACCCTCCGCGTCTCGGCGGAAGGGGTCCCCGCTCAGACGTTCCCGATGGCGGTCCGCGTCTTCTCGTTCACGTTGCCGACCCACAGTCCCCTGCCCGTCGCCATCACGTTCTCCCCGCATGACTATCCGGCCGATGAGAAGAAACCGCTCGAGGGCGCGTACCGCAACGCCTCCGAGTACCCGGTCCGCGCCTGGCGGAACCACAAGCTGGCCTGGGCGGAGATGCTGGCGGACTACTACATCAACTACGACAGCCTTTACCGGCACGGCCCCCCGGACTTCGAAGTGCTCGATCACCTGCATCAGCGCGGGCAGCTTGTCGCGTTCAATCTCGGGAACTTCGACGCCGTGTCGCGGGACGCCGCGGCCGCAACCAACGCTCTGGCGTGGCTGCGCACCGCGTACGACGAGGCGGTCCGACGGGGCATCGTGGATCACGCTTATCTCTACGGCTTCGACGAGTGCAAGCCGGAACAGTTCCCGCTCCTCGAGAAGACCGCTCAAACCCTGCGCCGCGAATTCCCAAAGGCGCTTCTCATGACGACCAGCTATGACCACAGCTATGGCATGGACACCGTCGTCAAGACCATCGATGCGTGGTGCCCGCTGACACCCAGCTTCAAGCCGGACCAGGCCGCCGCGGCCCGCGCCGCCGGCCGGCACATATGGTGGTACATCTGTTGCGGCCCCCACCATCCCCACGCCAACCTGTTCATCGAATACCCCGCCATCGAGGGCCGCCTGCTCATGGGCGCCATGACCGCCAAACAACGCCCCGACGGCTTCCTCTACTACCAGGTCAGCATCTGGAACGCCCGAACGCCCATCACCCGCGGCCCGTTCACCGATTGGGACCCGCGCAGTTGGACCACCTATCACGGCGACGGCTCCTGGACCTGCGTCGGACCCGACGGCACGCCGGTGCCCACGATCCGCCTCGAGAACTTCCGCGATGGCCTCGAAGACTACGCCTACACCGTCATCCTCGAGACCATCATCCGCCAACTCGAAGCCTCAGCGTCCTCCCTGTCGTCCACCCAACAGCAATGGCTCGCCGACGCCAAGACCGCGCTCCCCGTCCCCGAGACGCTGGTCAAGTCCATGACCGACTACTCGCGCGAACCGACCCGGCTCTACGCCTGGCGCAACCGCATCGGCAACCTCATCGACGCGTCCGGCCTCGCCAACGTCAATCCCTGGGGCCCAAACTTCGGCCCCCGCGGCCTGCCTCGGACCCACCCCCCCGGCACAGCCGGCGCCTCCCGGTGAGAACCAGGAGCCAGAAGCGACAACAGCCCCATCCACGACCCTCATGCGCGTCCTGCTGGTCAATACCAACCGCATGAAACCGGCCATCGCGCCGGTCGCCCTCGATTACCTGGCCGACAGTCTCGAGGCCACCGGATGCGACGTGCACCTGCTGGACCTCTGCTTCTCGGTCGACACCGACGCCGACATCGCCGCCGCCCTCAACCGCGCCACCCCGGACGTCATCGGACTCACCGTCCGAAACACCGACGACTGTTACATGAGCGGCCAGGCGTTCTTCCTGCCTGAGATCCGACGCCTCATCGGCCAAATCCGGGCCGTCTCCCCAAACCCCGTGGTCCTCGGCGGCGTGGGATTCTCCGTGGCCCCCGAGGCGATCCTCGATTACTGCGGCGCGGACTTCGGCGTGCGCGGCGACGGCGAAACGGCGCTGGTCGAGTTCGTGCGCGCATTCGAGGCGGGCCGCGAATGGCAGAGCGTCCCGAACCTGATCTACCGCGACCACGGCCGACTCCGACAGAATCCGCCGCGATGGGTGGACCTGGCCCAGGTGCCGCCGCGCCGCCGCGCCTTCCTGGATAACCCGCGCTATTTCCGCGAAGGCGGTCAGGCGGGTTTCGAGACGAAACGCGGATGCACCATGGGCTGCATCTACTGTGCCGACCCGGTGGCCAAGGGACGCACAAGGCGCCTCGCGCCGCCCGCGCTGGTCGTCGGAGAATTGTCGGCGCTGCACGCCCAGGGCATCGACCACGGCCATACCTGCGACAGCGAATTCAACCTCCCCCTCGACCACGCGCGCGCCATCTGCCAAGCCATCGTCGACGCCCATCTCGGCAGTGCCATCCGCTGGTACGCCTACTGCGCACCCGCGCCATTCCCGGATGACTTTGCCGCCCTCTGCCGGCGCGCCGGCTGCGTCGGCATCAACTTCGGCGTCGACAGCGGCTCGAACGACATGCTGCGGCGCCTGGGACGCCACTTCACGGCCGACGACCTGATCGCCACCGCCGCCGCCTGCCGCCGACACGGACTCCGGTTCATGTATGATCTGCTCCTGGGCGGCCCCGGCGAGACCCGCGCCTCCGTGCGCGAAACGATCGATCTCATGCGGCGCATCCAACCGGATTGCGTCGGGTTGTCCCTCGGCGTGCGCGTCTACGAAGGCACCCCCCTGGCTCGAACCCTGCGCGCCGAAAGCGAATTGCCGTCCCATCCCCATCTCCACGGGGCCAAACAAACCCATCCCGCGCTCCTCGAACCCGTGTTCTATCTCTCGCCCGAGCTCGGCACCGACCTCCTGCCCTGGGTGCGGGAATCCGTCGCCGGCGATCCCCGGTTCTTCCTGCCGGCCGACACCGGGGCCAATCCGAACTACAACTACAGCGAAAACGCCGTCCTCGTCCGCGCCATCGCCAACGGAGCCCGCGGAGCCTATTGGGATATCCTGTCCCGGGGCGTCGGGCGCTGACCGCGGCGGGTCAAAGGGGTCCGTCCTCCGTCCCGCACCGCCTGCGACGCGGGCGGGTGCAGGGTGAGCCTCCGGGGGGCGCCTCCTCCGCCATTGCCCAAACGTGAGCCTCCGTGTGTAATACCCCCATGTCAGACATGCCTCCGACTGCAGGCCCCATCCCAAGCCGACATCCCTCCAGGTCGACCACGGGCGCAACCACACCCGTTCATCCCGCGCGCCGGTTGGCCGTCGCCGTGTTCCTTGGTGTTATCGCCATGGCCCGGGCGGCCACGGTCAATCCTGACGAACTGGCCGAATCCCACCGATGGGCAACCGCCCGCTTTGCCTCCCTCGCCGGCCCCCTCCCGGCGGTCGAGCCCATCCCCGCTCTTTATCTTCAGGCCAACCACGACGCCGTGCAGAAGAACGGGCGCCACGGTCAACCCATGAAGCTGGGAACCCAGTCCTTCAACCGCGGTCTCTATTGCCACGCGCCCAGCAGGATCCTCGTCCGCCTGCCGGCACCGGGCCGGACCTTCACCGCCCTCGCCGGCATCGACAGCAATGAGCAAACCGGAGGCGGCCGCGGCAGCGTCGAGTTCTCCGTCCGGCTCGGAGAGGCCGAGCCCTTCAAGTCCGCCGTGATGCGTGAGGGCATGCCCCCCCAGCGCGTCGAGGTCGACCTGCAACGCGCCGTCGAGTTCGTGCTCGAGGTGAATCCCACGCCCGACGGCATCGCGTGCGACCAGGCGGATTGGGCCGAAGCCCGGGTCACCCTCGAGGATGGACGCGAGCTCTGGGTTGCCGACCTGACGCTGATCGACGAACGCCCCTTCCGTCTCTTCGCCACCGCAGCGCCCTTCTCGTTCACCTACGGAGGCCGCCCCTCGGCGCAATGCCTCGCCGCATGGCCAGTCCAACGGACGTCGAGAACGATCCGCCCGGATTCGGCCAGCCCCCACCCCCGCGGCGGCGATCTCACCGAGCAGACCCTCGTGTGGACCGACCCCGCCACTGGCCTCGAAGTCCGATGCGTCGCCATCGAGTACCACCGCTTCCCCACCGTCGAGTGGACGCTGTTCTTCCGCAACACCAGCTCGAATGCCACGCCTATCCTCGAGTCGCTTCAGGCGCTCGACGTCCAGCTGGATCGCGGGGATACCGCGGAGTTCCTCCTGCATCATCACCGCGGCTCCCTGGCCGACGGCAACGACTATGGGCCGCTGGAAACACCACTCCCCCCGGGCCAACAGAAGCGCCTCGGCGGCCAGGGAGGCCGGCCCACGAACGCCGACTGGTCCTACGTCAACCTCGAGTGGCCCCATCAAGGCTTGATCCTCGCCGTCGGCTGGCCCGGCCAGTGGGCTGCCCAGTTCACCCGTGACGCCGCCCGCGGTCTCGAGATCCGAGCCGGCCAGGAGCTCACCCGCTTCAAGCTCCTGCCCGGGGAGGAGATCCGCAGCCCCCTCATCGCCCTCCAGTTCTATAAGGGCGACCGGATCCGGGCCCAAAACGTCTGGCGGCGGTGGATGCAGGCGCACTCGATGCCCACGCCCGGGGGCGCCCTGCCGCCGCCCCAGTTCGTCGCCTCGAGCTCGCGGCAGTATGATGAAATGATCCGCGCCAACGAGACCAACCAGATCGCCTTCATCGACCGCTACCTGGCGGAGCGCCTCAAGCTCGATTACTGGTGGATGGACGCCGGCTGGTACGAACACCATGGCGGCGGCTGGCCGCGCGTCGGCACCTGGCTCGTGGACTCGAACCGGTTCCCCCGCGGCCTCCGCGCCGTTTCCGACCATGCCCACCAACAGAACATCAAGATCATCGTCTGGTTCGAGCCCGAGCGCGTCACGGCGGGAACATGGCTCGCCCTCAACCGCCCCGAGTGGGTCCTCGGCGGCGGCAACGGCGGACTGCTTAACCTCGGCGACGAGAATGCCCGCCGCTGGCTGACCGACCATATCGATGCCCTGATCACGGAACAGGGCATCGACCTCTACCGCCAGGATTTCAACATGGACCCGCTCGATGCCTGGCGAAAGAACGACGCGCCCGACCGCCAGGGCATCACGGAGAATCACCACGTCACCGGCCTCCTGGCGTTCTGGGACGAGTTGCGCCGGCGACATCCCAACCTCCTGATCGACGCCTGCGCTTCCGGCGGCCGGCGCAACGACCTCGAATCCATGCGCCGCGCCGTCCCGCTCTGGCGCAGCGATTACGCCTACGAACCCACCGGCCACCAGTGCATGACGCATGGCGTGTCCCTCTGGCTCCCCTACCACGGCACCGGAACGGTCGCCGCCCGCAATGCCGCTTACTACGGCAGCGGGAAAACCCCCGTTGAACCCTACGCCTTCTGGAGCAATGTCACCCCAAGCCTCGGCTTCGGCATCGACATGCGCGTGCCAGACCTCGACTACGAAGCCCTTCGCCAACTCGTCGCCCGATGGCGGCAGATGGTCGTCAACTTCGCCGGGGATTACTACCCCCTGACCGGTTGGACCCGCGACACCACACTCTGGATCGCCTGGCAGTTCGATCGCCCCGAGACCGGCCACGGCATGGTTCAAGCCTTCCGCCGCGAGAACAGCGCCTACGAATCCGCCCGGTTCCAACTCCGAGGCCTCGATCCCAACGCCCGTTACTCGGTGCGACCCCTCGATCCCCCCAATCCGCCCAGCGAGTTCTCCGGACGCGAACTCCTTGAACAGGGCGTCCCCATCGCCATCCCGAACCGCCCCGGCGCCGTTGTCCTCCTCTATACAAAAACGCCGGCGGCAGCCCGGAACTGACCGCGGCCCCTGGGCGGCCGTCAGTGCCGCGCTGATATCCCCTCGCACCATGTCCTGCAACCCGACCGTCAGCGCCCGCCTTCGCCCTGCGACAACGGCGCGGGAGAATCGGCGGGTGGGCTGGGCAGGGTCTTCATGAGCCTGAGGGCCCGACTGGGTCTGAGGCCGCGCCTCGCTACTTCGCCAACACTCCCGTCACGATCAAGAACGCGATGAATATCCCCATCAGGCTCTCGCCGGCGATCAGTCCGGAAGCCACGGGAACCACGGTGCGCTCGGCCAAGACGGCGTAACGCCGCCGGAGCCCTTCAGCCAACGCCGCCCCGAGAAACATCGCAATGCAGTTGCTCCCCGGAATGACCATCGCAATCCCCAAACCCGACGCCGACGGCAGCCACGGACGAAGGCGCCTCGGCGCAAACCGTTCGAGCACGGCGAGTGCCACGCCCAGCGCCAACCCCACGCCAATCGCCGTCCGGGCCGTCGGTTCGAGGGCGGACACCCCATCCGCAAACGCTTCCGACACCCCCGCCCACACCACACACGAAGGAGCCGGCCATGTCTCGCTGCCCAATTGGCTGGGATCAGGAAGGATCAACCGAAACGCCGGAACCACGACCAGCGCCCCGGCAATCACCCCGAAGAGTTGGGCGTAAAACTGATGCCTCGGCTTCGCCCCCAACAGCCACCCGGTCTTGAGCGTGGTCAACAGGTCCGCAGCGTGCAGGCCGATGCCCCCGGTCACGTTGGCGGACATGATGTTTCCGCCCAGGTTCCCCGGTGTGATCACCCCGTACAACAGTTGCGTCACCGGCCCCAGCGCCTTCGTCGGCGTAACGTCTGTCTCCCCCGTCACCCGCGCCGCCACAAAGCCCATCAAGACCGCCAGCGGCACCGCCAACAACCCGGCCCAAACCGGTATCTGGAACAGGCGCACCATGAGGTAAACCACCACCGGCGTCAAAGCCAGGAACCCGGCCGGGAACCACCAGTCCGCGCATTCCACTGCCCCAATCCCGCTCTCCTCGCGCCGCCCCCGGCGAAACAGCCGCGTCAGACCGGAGAACGACCGGCCAATGCTCCGATAATCCAGGGCAAACGAACAGAGACCCGACGCCACCAACAACGAAGCCCCGGGCCAGAGCGTCCACGCCACGATCGCCTTGTAGTTGACCGAGGTCACAATGCCCTCCGCCACCAGGCGCGGCGCCAACACCGCATAGGTCAACACCCCGCCCAGCAACAACGACCAGCCCGTGCGAAAACTCATCAGCGCCCCGCCCCCAATCAAGACCACCTCCGACTTGAACGAGAGCGTCCACTCCGAAAGCGCCCTCCCCGCCAGCGTCACCGGCAAACCGAACGTCCCCGGAATCCAATGCCACGCGTCCCGCAACCACGCCACCACCGCCCCAAACACCGCCGCCCCGGCCAGCCATCCCGCCTTGCTGCGGCCCGCTCCCGACGCCGCGGCGTGGATCGATCGCAGCGTCTCCGCCGTGGCAGTGCCCGTGGGAAACGCCAGGCCTTCCCGGTTGATGAGTTGCCGCTTGATCGGGATGGCCGCAAACACCCCCAGCGCCGCAATCGTCCCAAACCAGAACACCATCGGCACCGCCTCCGGACGCACCGATGTCACCATCAGCAGCGCCCCAAACGCCGCCATGTTCCCCCCGCCGGTCATGTAGCCCGCACCCGACGCCACCGTCGTCAGGGCGTTGTTCTCGAGCGCGCCCAGCGGCCGCCGCACGCACCGGGCCGCGCGCAGCGCCTGGAACACCCCAAATGCCAAAATGCAGGCCGTCAGCGTCACCCCCATGCTCCAGCCGGTCTTGAAAAAGACATACAAATTCGACAGGCACATGGCGGCGCCAATCACCACCCCGCCCAATACCGCGCGGACCGTGAGGTTCGGAGCGTCCGGCTGGTACACATTCCGAAGCCACTCGACCTCGGCGTCCGACGTCGAGTCCTGCCCGCCATTCCCTCGAGGACTCGCCCCGACCCGATTCGTGCCTTGCGGATCTGCCATGCGCGCCGACAGTAGCCATCCGCTGCCCAAACCGCAACGCCCGGCAGCAGGCCCGGATCCTCGCCCGACGCCTGCGGCTTGACCGTGCGCCATCGGCTCCCGGTGGGTCTTGGCCTTGATCGGCGCGTGCGGCGTCGGCTCCGGGGCCCGCCCGCTCGCGGTCGGGCATCCAAATCCGCGAAAACCCCGGACTGTGGGTCTCAAGGCGTGCGGGCTTGGTTTGCGGCCAAACCGCACTGCGGACTTGACACCACGCACGGGCTCTGAAGTCTTAACCCGTGATCCGGGGGGCCCGAGAGGCAGACCGCCAGTCGTGACCGAACCCGCCAATGACACCCAAACACCACTGCCCATGAAGGCCACCATCACGCTTCCGAGAACCGCGCTTTGTGTGACAGCCGCCGCCACCCTGGCGGTCGCCGGCACCCAGGCCGCCGACCTCTTCTTTCTCCACAGCACCGAAGACCACGGGATGCTCACTCCCATCACACGCCCGCCGTCCGAGCTGGGGTCGTTCGCGATCAACATCAACCCGCTGTCGGGGCTCCAGGGCAATCCGGATGCGCTCGCGGCATTCTACCGCGCCGCCAATCAATGGGAGGCGTTCATCAGCGACCCCATCACCGTCACCATCGACGGAGACATGGCCAACCTGGGCAACCCCAACATCATCGGCTCGACCAGCCTGACAACCTATTGGACCGCCAACTATTCGGTGCTCCGAAACCAGATGATCACCGACGAGGCGGCCGAGGGCAGCGTCCATCCCATCGTCGCTTCATTGCCGGCCTCCCCTGTGTTCTATGCCCCCACAGGCTTCACCATCGGTGGATACTCCGCCAGCAGGGCCACCTTCAACGCCCTGGGATACACCGTCCCCTCAGAAAAGGACGCGACGATCACTTTCAATTCCACCTTCACTTTCGACTACGATAACAGCGACGGCGTCACACCCGGCACGATGGACTTCGAGACGGTCGCCGCCCACGAGATCGGTCACGCCTTGGGCTTCATTTCCGACGTCGACCGCGCGGATTACTTGGTGTCCCAGAAACAGACCGGCCCCCTCTATCCGACCCCGCTCGACCTGTATCGCTTCCGCGACGACGCCGACGACAACCCGTCAACCGCGTCCGATTTCGCATCCTATCCCCGATCACTCCTCCCCGGCGACCCCGCCCACACCGACCAGATCTTCATCACCTCAAGCCCGGCGGAAATCGCGATGGCCACCGGCGCCTATACGGGGGACGGACGCCAGGCCAGCCATTGGAAGGACAACCTGGGCATCGGCATCATGGATCCCACCCTGAACTACGGCGAGGTCGTCGCCATCAGCACCGCTGACTTGCTCGCCTTGGATCTCATCGGCTGGAATGCAGTCCCCGAACCGCGTGATTACGCCCTCGTCTTCGGCTGCGCCTCGCTCGGCATCGCCTGGATGACCCGGCGTCTCCGGAAACGGGCCATCCCTTGAGCACACGCTCCCTCAAAACCCCGGCGTCGTTCTTCCTCGTCGCCGGCCCGTGCGTCGTCGAGTCCGCGTCCCTGCTCGACACGGTTGCCTCCCACCTCAAGGCCGTTTGCTCGGAGTTGGGCATCCCGCTGGTGTTTAAGGCATCCTACGACAAGGCCAACCGCACCCGGCTCGATAGCTTCCGGGGACCCGGCAAGTCAGCCGCTCTCGAACTGCTCGCCGAAGTCCGAGCCCGCCACGGCATCCCCGTCCTTACGGATGTCCACGAAGCCTCAGACTGCGAAGCCGCCGCGCGCGCGGTCGATTGGCTCCAGATCCCCGCTTTCCTGTGCCGCCAAACCGACCTCCTGCTCGCCGCGGGCCGCACCGGCCGGGGCGTCAACATCAAGAAGGGACAGTTCCTGGCCCCCGACGCCATGGAATCCGCCGTCGACAAGGTCCGGAGCACGGGCAATGACCGCATCTGGATCACCGAACGCGGCACCTCGTTCGGTTACCACGATCTCATCGTGGACATGACCGGCATCCGCCGCATGCAGGCGTTCGGGGTCCCGGTGGTCGTCGACTGCACCCACAGCGTGCAAAAACCCAACCAACCCTCCGGGGTCACCGGCGGCGACCGCGAGTCGATCGGGGTCATCGCCCTCGCCGCCCTCGCCGCCGGCGCCGATGGCCTGTTCCTCGAAGTCCACCCCGACCCCGCCTCCGCCCTGAGTGACGCCGCCAGCCAACTCCCCCTCGAGCAACTCGAACCCCTCCTCCGCAAAAGCCTGCGTGTCTGGCAGGCTGTGCATTAGAGTCCGCGAGGCGCGGGACGGAGGGTGGGAAGGAACCGCAGGGTCTTCATATACCTGCGGTTCGGTCCGGTCTGAGGCGCGCCTCGCCAGCTCTTCCGCGTTGCCCCCGTCATCCGCCGCGGTCAGCGCCCGCAGCGACAGAATCGGCCGGGCGCATGAAAAACCGGCGCAGCCCGTGAGGACTGCGCCGGCAAACCAGCGCTTCCGGATCACCAACGTTCCCGGCTCACACCGCCGGAACCACCGGCGGCGTGCTGAACACGTCGTGAATGCTCGGCATCGGCGGCTTCAGGGTCCGGAAGGGACCAAACTGCATCTTCGCCGCGTCCGTGTAGAGCAGCTCCGGACCATACGCGAACTTCGAGTTCAGGATGGCATCCCAATCGACTGCCATGCCGCTGTAGGCGGCCTCCCGGCCCATGATCGCGGTGAGCGTGCTGTCCGTGACGTTCTTCGCCTCGTTCAGTTCCGTGCCGTTCTGGATGGCGCGGATGAGATCGATGTGCTCCTGCACGTACGGATCGCCGCTGTCCAGCTTGAGGCTCGCACGCCAGCGGGGCTGGCCCTTGACGAAAATCTCGCCGCCCGGGTTCGACCAGCCCTTGGTGCCGTGCGCCGCCTCGCTCACCGAGGCCCACTTGCGCTTGATCTGGCCGCAGTAGCTGTACATCCGAACCCCGTTCTCGTACTCGTACTCGATGGCGAAGTTGTCCCAGATCTCGCCCGCCGAGGCGCCCAACTGCTGCCGCGCTCCCATCCCCCAGCAGCGGACCGGGTGCGCGTTCATGATCCAGTTGCAAACGTCGAGGTTGTGCACATGCTGCTCGCAGATGTGATCGCCGCAGAGCCAGATGTAGTGGTACCAGTTGTGAATCTGCTTCTCGAGATCCGTGCTCCCCTGAAGCCCGCGGTGCCAGATCGGCCCCCCGTTCACCCAGTAGGCCCGCAGCGTCACCACATCCCCAATCGCGCCCTCCTGGATCTTCTTCACCGTCTCGACATAGCCGGCCTGGTGCCGACGCTGCGTCCCGGCGGCAACCTTCAAGCCCTTCTTCTTCGCCTCTTCATAGGCCGCGTACATGATGCGGCATCCCGGCCCGTCAACCGCCACCGGCTTCTCCATGAACACGTGCTTGCCCGCCGCGATGCACGCCTTGAAATGCGCCGGCCGAAAACCGGGCGGCGCGGCCAGAATCGCGTAGTTCACCCCGGGTTGCTCGAGCGCCTTCATGTAGGCGTCAAAACCCGCAAAACACTTGTCGCCAGGCACGCTGAACGACTCGCTGCCCCGGCGCGCCTGCTGCGGGAATATGTCCGCCACTGCCACGATGCTGGCTTCAGCCCCAACCTGCTTGGCCGCCGCAAGGAAGTTCTGTCCCGCACCCCCGCCCCGTCCCCCAATGCCCAGAATCACCGCCTTCAGCGGCTGCTTGGCCTGGGCCTGGATCGAAGGAAAACCCACCGCCGCCATGGCTCCCGCCGTGGCCAGGGTGGAACTCTTCAGAAAATCGCGACGGGAAACCGACGTCGCGCCGGACGGGGAGGATGTTGGATTCATAGATGGTTCAATACCGTATTGATCGCTCGTTTGGACGGCTGATCACGCCGCTTCATTCAGTGCGTTCTCTCGGCTGCACAGTCGAGCCCAGTTAATCCTTTTCGACACCGCTTGTCCAATACTTCTGCAGCTCCGCCGGCGGGGGAACCGCCAACGGCCGCACAACCCGGAAGCCCAGGAACGGAGCATCGGTGAGCCACCAGATGCTCTTCGGCAGCTGCGGATCCCGCATCTTCCAGGACCGGTCTGACCCCCGGCGCGCCGCGCTCCGCAGCTTGGCCGCGCTGTCGTCAAAGGATCCGCCCCGCGCCACCTGCGGATAGGGCTGGGCCGCCCTGTTCCAGGGGTTCTCGATCAGATCCTTGATCCGCGCATACGAATCCTCGTACTGGTCCAGACACCACTCCGCCACGTTGCCGTGCATGTCGTACAAACCCCAGGCGTTCGGCTTCTTGCGCCCCACCTTCTGGTACTTGAAGTCCGCGTTGTCCTCGAACCAGGCATGCTCGCCAAGCAACGCCGCGTCCCCGCCGAAGGAATAGGCGGTCGTCGTCCCGGCGCGACAGGCGTACTCCCACTCCGCCTCCGTGGGCAGCCGATAGTAGTGGCCCGTCTTCGCACTCAGCCAGTGGCAGTACTTGTTCGCCGCATGCTGCGTCATCGAAATGGCCGGATACCCCTCCTTCCCCATCCCGAAACTCATCTCCATGTACGGCTTCGAGGGCCTCGTCACCGCGTCCGAAACCTGGTTCACGTAGTCCTCCGTCGGAATCTCAAGGCGCAACTTCTTCTCGTCGTCCGGATACATGAACAACTCGTACTCGTTCCACGTCACCTCGCAACGCCCAATCCAGAACGGAGCCACCTTCACCCGGCGCTGCGGACTCTCGTCCGCATTCCGCCCCGCCTCCGCCTCCGGACTGCCCATGAGAAACTCCCCGCCGGGAATCGGAAGCATCACGTAGTTCACCGTCGAGCCGGGAATCGTGTTGGTGTACGCCTTCATGTCGGCAGCCGCCTTGATCCCTTCCTTCGCCAGGGTCTCGACCAGCCGCTTCTGGATGTCCGGAACCGTCGCGTCGTCGTTGTCCGCCATCGACGCCAGCTTGCCGTGCGCTCCCGCCGCGTGGGCCGCCCCCGAAAACTCCCAGGCCTCGAAGGCCATCGAGAACTTGGAATAATCGGGCCCGGAGAACACCAGGAAGCTCTTCTCGATCGCCACCGCGCCAAACAGCGCGTCCCCCGCCGCCGGCGCAAAGGCCTGCACCGGCTTCGGCGCAGCCGTCACGTCGATCTCGTAGACCTCCGCCGTCTCTCCCTTCCCAAACAGCACCAGCAGCTGGGACCGATTCCCCGCAGGCACCGCCACCGCCACCTTGATCGGCTTCCCCAAATCAAAGGACTTGCGCGCCCCAAGCTTCAGCTTGCCGCCCGCCTCCTCGAGGGCCGCGACCTCGATGGCATTGCCGCCCCTCACATAAGCCGCCACTTCAGCCAGCGGACCGCCGCGGAAAAACCCCACCACGTAATCCGACTCCTTCGCAAAACCGCCGGCCTCGGCCAGAACCGCTTCCTTGCCCCCGCCGAAATCCGCAAGCCGGAACGTCTCCCCTTCATCCCCCGCCCACAGCCCTGCCACCACCGCCGGCCCGCCCTTCTTCACCACCACCCGCGCCGGACGGGACCAGAGCATCTTGATCTCGGGCTCGGCAAAGACCGTAATCTCCGATCCGTTGTTCCGCAGCAGGGTCAGCTTGTTCGGTTCGTTGTAGATGCTCCCGATGGCCAGATCGTCGAGCGGCGTGTTTCCCGCACCCCCCACATCCACTGCCAGCACCGCCGCCGGCCCCAGCGTCTCAAACGCGACCGCCTCCGGCTTTGACGGACTGCCCGTGTCCGCGGCGCCCACCACCACGACCTGGTTGGCGTCCGCTGCGGTGATCACCAAGCCGTCCTTCTGCGGGTCGAAAAGGCGCCCCGTGGCAATGCCCGTCGCGTCCTTCACACCGCTCGCCCGGTAGTTCACCCACGTGATCCCCCCGTCCGCCCCCTGATACCCAAGCCGGTACTTCCCAGTCGCCTTGTCGTGGATCACCACGTCCACACGACCGTTCCCGTCGAAATCGCCAGTCCCGAAAAACTCGCGCTCGGTCTCGACCACACCCGCCATCGCCGACGCCGCCAGCACCGCCGCTGCCAGGCAACCGATCCTCATGCTCCACGTTCTGTTCATTGTCCTGTTCATCATGTTCCAATTCGGTGGGCGCCACTGTTTACAGCCGCCTTTGATTTGTCAATCGCGCCGCCGCCACCCCCCGCTGCCCGTCCTCAGGACGATCCGCAGCCCGCCGGCATTCACCGCCGCGCCAAAGCCCGGATCCAGGGTGCCTCGACCGGCCCAAATCCGCGCGTAAGCGTCCCTTGCGGCTCAACTTCCTGGGCTTGACCAGACGCCTTGAGCCGCCCAGTCCGGGGTTTTCGCGGATTTGAAAGCCCGCCCCCGGGGCGGGCCCATTCCCTCCAAACCCTATACAGCCCGCCC
>JAKQDD010000244.1 GCA_029556615.1 Verrucomicrobiota bacterium
CCTGCGTCACAGGCGGCGCCTGCCGGTCCAACCTTCCCACCTTCTTGTCTTCTCAACCTCTTCTTCAGCGTAGCGGATATTCCGAGAGCTTCACGAACCGAAACCCCTTCTCCCTCAGGAGGGGAAGGGCTTCCATCAAGCCCGCCGCCGTCCGGCTGCGGGGCTGGTTCATGTGCAGGATGACGATGTCCCCGTGCCCGGCCTCGAGCAGGGCCCGGCGGACCTTTTCCCGCGGCCACGTCGCCCCCGCATCGCCCAGCACGCTGTAGTTGACCACTTCGCAACCCAGCTCGCCCGCCACCTTCACGGCCACATCGTCGCAATATGCCGTCCCGGGGCGGTAGAATTTCGGCTTGCTGCCCGTCGCGGCCTCGATCTTGCGGCCGTTCTTCTCGATCTCGTCGATAAGCTCCCCCACGCTGCCCGTCCCGCGGATCCCGTAGGCCGACCTGCCGTTGACGGAGCAGGGCCTGTGTGAAAGGCCGTGGTTGGCGATCTCGAAGAGGGGCTCGGCGGCGAGCTGCCTGAAGAGGGCCGGATTGGCGTCGATCCAGCTTCCGCTGACGAACAGGGTGGCGGGGATCTTTTCCTTCCGCAGGTACTCGATGAGGGCCCTGTCGGTCCGGCTGCCCCTGGGGCCGCCGCAGGCGTCGAAGGTCAGTGCGATGACGGGCTCCGTCGTGTCGAGTCTCGTCCTGACCCCCTCGACCCTCTCGCCCCATTCCCTCGGGGTCTCGTTCCCGTAGGCGGCGACGATCCGCTGTTTTCGGAGCTGCTCGGGGCTCGGCGCGGCCCTGGGTTCCGGGGCCCGGGCGGGGGCCGCTGCGGTCGCCCGCTCCTCGGGGTAACGGATTTTCCTGCGGACGACGGGCGCAGCGGGAGGCGCCGGCTCCCGGATCGCCTCTTCCTTCGGGGCGGGCTGCACGGGCCCGGAGCCCGACGCCACAGAGAGCGCGAGAAGGAGGAGCGCCGCGACCCAAAACGCTGTTTTCATGCGGGGGTTGACCTTTCCCGGCGATCTCGCCGTCAGCGGCGGAATCTTACCAGAAAAGGCCTGCCGACTTAAGCCCTATTTTCGGACGGCTTCCCTGTGGCCGTCAGAAGAAAGTATGAGACCCGCCTCGGCCCGATCATACTTCCGTCGTATCCATGCCGACCCGTTTCTCACCCGAAAGTGTGCCTCCAAAATGATACTCCCGCCCGATTGTCTTGCCCTCCCGTTCCGTGAATAATCGGTCCCTGTGCCGGGATCGCCGCATCTTCCCGGCGGCTGCGGGAAATGGGGCCCGCAGAAAGGCAAGCAGGGATTCGAGAGAGATAGACGAGGGTCATGCTCCGGCGTTCCTGGACAGGGAGGGGAATCCTGTGCGCTCTGGCCGCGCTTTTCGCATTGGCGCCCGGCCGGGCGCCCGCGGCAGGCGGCAGCCTTTCCTACGAGGATGCCGTGGGCGAGACCCTCCGCCATTCCGCCCGCCTGAAGGTGAAGAACGAGGAGATCCGCATCAACGAGGCCTCTTGGCGGCAATCCCTCTCCAGCCTCTATCCCGCCATCTCAGTCAACGGGCGCCTCGAGCGGTTCGGCAACCTCGTCGGCCCGACGGGCGTCGGGACGATCAACGGCCAGGTCGTGGGCGGCCTGCA
>JAKQDD010000046.1 GCA_029556615.1 Verrucomicrobiota bacterium
GGCCGTTACGGTCGCTGGCGCCTTGCGCTCCGCCAGTCTGAGCGGTAGAAACGGTCGTTCGTTTACGCATATCACTGGTGGACGTAGCAACTTTGTTGCGCGTCCACCAGCTCTCATGCCATCTGTCCCCCTATCCATCCCCGAGGGTGGATACGCGGGTCGAGTTCAATCGGCGATCCGACCCGAATCTGCGCGGTATGGTTCCTCGCCGATTCAGGGCGGAACGCAGATTGGGGGAGGGATTGACTGTGAACCTGTCCCCCTATCCATCCTCCGCCTTCGCCAAGGCTACGGCGGACAGGCCTGCCCTCTCCCCCGAGCGCAGTCGAGGGGGCGAGGGAGACAACATGTTGGTAGATACTCTCTGACAAGGGGCTAGCGTGGTGTCACCCGATTGTAACAGGGACGACAAACCGGCGTCACACGCCCGTCACAGACTGAGGCGCAGGGATCGAGCGGCTGGGGGAACGTGAACCCCGCCGCAGGCGATCCAAGCTGGCACGCACACTGACGATTGCATGCAACGATATCATTGGCTCCGCCTCGTGTTGGGTCTGGGAATGATCGCCGCCGCCTGGCCCGCGGCCCGGGCGCAGTCCGCCGATGCCCTCATCGACAAACTGGTCGAGAAAGGCATCCTGACGGTCAAGGAGGCCAATGACCTGCGGGAGGAAGCCGACAAGGACTTCACCAAGGCCTACGCGGTGAAGAGCGGGATGCCCGAGTGGGTCACCTCGCTGAAGCTCAATGGCGATCTCCGCGGCCGGTTCGAGGGTTTCTACGGGGACCATCCGGCATTCGTGGATCGCAACCGATGGCGATATCGGCTTCGATTCGGCGCGGTCGCCAACCTGACGGACCAGATCGAGGTCGGGCTGCGTCTCGGTTCCGGCGATATCGACAACGCGAGCAGCTTCGTCTCGGGAACGGACCCGATTTCGAACAACCAGTCTTTCCAGAACAACGCTTCCAAGAAAGGCATCTTCCTTGATCTTGCGTACGGCAAGTGGAGCCCGATCCGCACGCCGGAGTTATCCGGGGTGTTCATCGGCGGCAAGATGGAGAACCCGTTCACGTTGTCGGACATGCTGTTCGACAGCGACTACACGCCCGAGGGCCTTGCCCAGCAGTTCGGGTACACTCTCAGCGAGCAACACACACTCCGGCTGAACATGGGCGAGTTCGTCCTCGACGAGCTCGGCGGGGATTCCGACGATCCCTATCTGTTCGGCGGTCAGCTGCGACTCGAGTCGGTCTGGAACCCCAAGGTGTCCACGAGCGCCGGCATCGGCTTCCTTATGATCGCGAATGAGGATCTGCTGACCAGCAGCGCCGTCCCGGACATCAACGCCGGGAACCTCCGCAACACCCGCGTGACGGTCAACCCCGACGGCTCGAGAACCGTGGCCCTCACGAGTCCCCGCGAACGCTACGAGACCCTCGTCGTCGACGCCGCCCTCACCTACACCCTCGAGTCCTTCCCGTTCCACGCCGGCCCGTTCCCGATCCGGGTGTTCGGGGATTATCTGCGGAATCTGGCGAGCAACGGCCAGAACCAAGGGTACCAGGCGGGCATTGCGTTCGGGAAATCGGGCAAGCGCCGCACGTGGGAACTGACTTATCGCTACAAGGTGCTCGAAGGGGATGCGTGGTGGGAGGAATTGACCGACTCCGATTTCGGCGCCTACTATGCCAACAGCCCGGCCCCGACCCTCGACCAGGCCCGGAGCAGCAGGGCCGGCTATTGGGCGGGCACGAACGTCCGCGGACACGTGCTCAAGGCTGCGTATTCGCCGCTGGATCCGCTGACGTTTTCCGTCACCTGGTTTGCCACGGACCTCATCGAGGAGTACCGACCCGATACCGACAGCCAGATGAACCGAATCCAGGTCGACGCCGTCCTGAAGTTCTGATCCTTGACCCGAGCCCTCGTCCCCCTGAAACCGCAGCACTCCCACCGTGTGAAACTATGAAGACCCGACACCTGACTGCCTTGTTGGCCGTGACCGCTCTCCTTGCGGTCCCGGATGCCCTTGCCGCCTCGATCACCGTCAAGGGCTCGGATACGCTGGTCATCCTGGCCCAGAAGTGGGCGGAGGTCTATATGCGGCAGAACCCGGATGCCAAGATCCAGGTCACCGGCGGCGGCACCGGGACCGGGTTCGCCGCGCTCCAGAACCAGACGACCGACCTCTGCAACGCCTCGCGCAAGATCCGCGCCAAGGAGATCGAGGCGTGCGTCAAGGCCTTCGGCAAGCGGCCCACCGAGTACAAGGTCGCGCTCGACGGGCTGTCCGTCTATGTCAACGAGGCGAACCCGATCGGCCAGCTCAGCATCGAGGAACTGGAAGCCATCTTCACCGGTCGCCTCCGCAACTGGAAGGCCGTCGGCGGCCCTGACGCCCCCATCGTCCTCTACAGCCGCGAGAACAGCTCCGGGACCTACGAGTTCTTCAAGGAAACGGTTCTCAAGGGGAGGGACTTCGCCGCGAGCGCCCAAACCATGCCGGGCACGGCGGCCGTGCTCCAGGCGGTGGCCAAGGAGAAGAACGGGATCGGCTACGGCGGGGCCGCTTACGGCGCCGGCGCCAAACACCTCCGTATCAGCCGGGAGAAGGGCGGCGAGGCCATCGAGCCCACCGAGGAGAACGTGGTCAAGGGCGTCTACCCCATCTGGCGCCACCTCTTCATCTACGTCAACCCCGCCCTCGACAAAGGGCCCACCGCCCAGTATTTGAACTGGATCCGCAGTGATGACGGCCAGACGGTCGTCAAGGACGTGGGCTACTTCCCGCTGCCGAAGGCGTTGCGGCAGTAGCCCGCCGGACCCGGCGGGCCGTGACCCCGGCCTCGGGGCGTCGATCGCCGGCGGCCGTTGACACCATGTCACACCGGAACAACCAGGGACCGCGGTCGGCAGGATGGATGGGGCTCCGTCGGGGCCACCGGGCTCGCCCCCTCGAGTGGGTCGCGGAAAAGGCCATGTTCGCCGTCTCCCTCTCGGCGATCCTGCTGGTGTTCCTGATCTTCCTGTTCGTGACCCAGGAGGCGCTCCCGGTGCTGCTTGGACGCGTCGACAGCGCCGCCCGGCAGCCGCTCATCCCGGTCGAACGCATGGAAACCGTCGCGCCCGAGGAGCTCCGGAAGTACCTGGGCCTGTCCCGGCGGGAATTCGCGGCCAAGGACCAGGAGACCCTTCGCCTGTTGATGGAGATTCGGGCGGAAGCGGCTCTCGAGACACCCGACGACAAGGACGCGGGCTTGAACACGGCGTCGTGGCGGCACTTGATTCTGCCCCACCAGTGGACGGGCTACGACCAGCCCGCCTACATCTGGCAGCCCATCTCTCCGATTCCAAAATACAACATCGTGCCGTTGATCCTCGGGAGCCTGAAAGCCACGCTGGTCGCGCTGGTGTTTGCCGTGCCCCTGGCGCTGGCGGCGGCGATCTACGTCTCCCAGCTCGCCCCGCCGCGGCTGAAGGAGTGGATCAAACCCGCCATCGAGCTGCTGGCCGGCATGCCTTCGGTGGTTCTCGGCTTCTTCGCCCTGGTCGTGATGGCCTCCTTCATGAAGGCGTTGTTGGGGTATGAATCCCGATTGAATGCCCTCGTTGGCGGTGTGGCGCTGGGACTCGCCAGTCTCCCGGTCATCTTCTCGATCGCCGAGGATGCCCTGACGAGCGTTCCCCGGTCCTACACCGAGGCCGGGCTGGCGCTGGGTTCGTCGCGCTGGCAGGTCGCGTGGCAGATCGTCCTGCCCGCGGCGGTGCCGGGCGTCTTTGCCGCGGTCGTGCTCGGCTTCGGCCGGGCGATCGGGGAGACCATGGTCGTGCTGATGGCGACCGGCAACGCGAGCATCATGTCCTGGAGCGTCCTCGACTCGACGCGCACGATCACCGCCACCATCGCCGCCGAGCTTGCTGAGGCCGTGTTCGGGAGTCCGCACTATCGCCTGCTGTTCCTCCTGGGCGCGCTGCTGTTTGCGGTGACGTTCGCTTCGAACCTGGCGGGGGATGTGATCATCCACCGGTTGAAGAACCGTCTCGAGGGACGCCGATGAACCCCACAGTCAGCCAGACTGTCGACCGGAGTCCCTTCGTGTGCCGCCGGCGTGATTGGGCCTCGTCCGGCTTCACCCTCCTGACCGGCCTCGCCACCTTCCTCATCCTCGCCATCCTCGCCGTGATCCTCGGCAACATCGCCTGGAACGGCGGCTCGACGATCTCATGGCGGTTCATCGTCTCCGGCACCGAAGCCGACATGTTCGACGTGGAGAAGGCTGGTGTCCTGCCGATGGTTGTGGGCACGGCGGCGCGCGTTCTGCTGATGACTCTGTTCGTCATCCCGATCGGGGTGACCACCGCCGTCTATCTCAACGAATACGCCTCGAC
Organism: Verrucomicrobiota bacterium; assembly: GCA_029556615.1. Classification (GTDB taxonomy): domain Bacteria; phylum Verrucomicrobiota; class Verrucomicrobiia; order Limisphaerales; family J093; genus JAKQDD01. Next base: position 4,394 of record JAKQDD010000046.1, read on the forward strand.
CACCTCGCCGGTCACCCGGATCATCCGCGGCGCGGTCAACAACCTCGCCGGGGTGCCGTCCATCGTGTTCGGCCTGTTCGGGCTGGGGTTCTTCATTGGCTTCCTGGGCGGCGGTCTCGACGCCGTGTTCCGGCCCGACAACCCCGAGCCGAAGTGGGGCAGCCCCTGTCTGCTCTGGGCCTCGCTGACGCTCGCCGTGATGACCCTGCCGGTCGTGATCGTGGCGACGGAGGAGGCGCTGCGGGCCATCTCCCCTGGACTTCGCGAGGCCAGTCTCGCCCTTGGCGCCACCAAGCTCCAGACCATCCTGCGCATCGTCCTTCCCAACGCCCTGCCCGGAATCCTCACCGGAGGGATCCTCGCGGTCAGCCGCGCCGCGGGCGAGGTGGCCCCGATCCTGTTCACCGGCGCGGCCTATTACATGGCCCACCTGCCGCAATCATTGACCGACCAGTTCATGGACCTGGGTTACCACGTGTTTGTCCTGTCCACGCAATCCCCCAACATCGAGAAAACCCGGCCGATTCTCTACGCCACCGTGCTCGCGCTGCTGGGGCTCACCTTCTGCCTCAACCTCGTGGCCATCCTGGTCCGCGCCCGCCTCCGCCGCCGCCTTCGCGCCAGCCACTAACGATCGGCCTTACCCCCCATCCCCATGCCCGAATCACTTCCTCCTGCTGTGACCGTGGATGCGGGCCTTCGTTCCCGCGCTGACGCCGATCCCGGCGCTGCGCCCGGCGCGACCCCGGACACACCCCTCATCCGGGTTGCCGGCTTGAGTCTGCATTACGGGGCCGCCCGGGCCCTGCACGACGTCACCCTCGACATCCCGCCGCGGCAGGTCACCGCTTTCATTGGCCCGTCCGGGTGCGGCAAGTCGACGCTGCTTCGATGTTTCAACCGGATGAACGACCTGATCGACCATGTCCGCATCGAGGGATCGGTCACCATCGCCGATCAGCCGATCTACAGCCCGGAGGTCGATGTCATCGAGCTGCGCAAGCGGGTCGGGATGGTCTTTCAGAAATCCAATCCCTTCCCGAAGAGCATCTACGAGAACGTCGCCTACGCCCTCCGGTTGCACGGTGTCCGGGATCGCCGAACGCTCGACGACGTGGTCGAGCGCAGCTTGCGAGGAGCGGCGCTCTGGGACGAGGTCAAGGACCGCCTGCACGCCTCCGCCCTCGGACTCTCCGGCGGGCAACAGCAGCGCCTCTGCATCGCCCGCGCCATCGCGATCGAACCTCAAATCCTGCTCATGGACGAACCCGCTTCCGCCCTCGATCCCATCGCCACCGCCCGCATCGAGGACCTCATTCTCGACCTGAAGAAGGACTTCACCATCGTCATCGTCACCCATAACATGCAACAGGCGGCCCGCATCTCGGACCGCACCGCCTTCTTCTACCTGGGCGAACTGATCGAAGCCGACACCACGCGAAACCTCTTCACCCGGCCCTCGCGGAAGCAGACCGAGGACTATGTCACCGGCCGCTTTGGCTGAGCCCGATCCCCATGCAACACTTCGAACAAGAACTCGCTCTCCTGCGCCAGCGCCTGATGGTCATGGCCAGCCATGCGGAGTCCGTGGTCACCCGCGCGGTCGAGGCGGTGGTGCGGCGGGACGACAGCCTGGCCCGGCAGGTTCGGGACGACGACTCGATCCTGGACACTCTCGAACTCGAGCTGGACGAGGCCGCCGTCCGGCTTCTCTCCCAGGCGCCCCTGGCAACCGACCTGCGCCTCGTCACTGTGGTGATGAAGATCACCCAGAACCTCGAACGCGTCGGGGACGAGGCCACGAAGATTGCCCGCCGGGCCCGCGACCTCAACGGCGAGCCGCCTTTGAAGACCCTCATCGATGTCCCCAAACTCGCCACCCTGGCGGTCGCCAATCTGCGCTCCGCCCTCGATGCCTTCAGCGCCGGCGACGCTCCCGCCGCCCGCGCGCTCATCGCCCGCGACAAGGAGATCGACGCGTTGAACCGCGAGATCCACGCCGCCCTCGAAGAAACCATGCGGCAGGATCCCGAGAACATCCGGCGGTGTCTGCACTGGATGGTGGTCTCGAAAAGCCTCGAACGCATCGCCGACCACGCCAAGAACATCGCCGAGGACGTGGTCTACCTCTCCGAAGCGCGCGACATCCGGCACTCGAACCGGCGGTCCCCCGAAGAGACTCAACCCCCTCACCGATGAGGACCAAGATCCTGGTCGTCGACGACGAGCCCGATGCCGTCGAACTGGTGGCGTTCAACCTCCGGCAGGCCGGCTTCGAGGTGGCGACCGCCGCGGACGGCGCCGAAGCCCTGAAGAAAGCTCGCGCCTGGATCCCCGACCTCGTCGTGCTCGATGTCATGTTGCCCGAGCTCGACGGTTTCGAGGTCTGCAAGCTGCTCCGGCGCGACCCCGCCACCGCCGGCGTCGCCATCCTCATGCTCACGGCCAAGGCCGAGGAGCTGGACCGGGTGCTGGGGCTCGAGCTGGGCGCGGACGATTACCTCACGAAACCCTTCAGCCCGAGGGAACTCGTCCTCCGCATCCGCAACATCCTCGCCCGCCGCCAGTCCGCACCGCCCGCTCGCGAACGCCTCGTGTTTGGACCCCTGGCCATCGACGTCCCGCACCACCGGGTCACCTGGCATGGACACGACATCGACCTCACCGCCACCGAGTTCCGACTCCTCACCGTGCTGGCCAACCGGGCCGGGCGCGTCCAGTCCCGGGACCAGCTCCTCCGGGACGTCTGGCACTATGACAGCCTGATCGATACCCGGACAGTCGACACGCACATGCGCCGGCTCCGGGAGAAGCTCGGACCCGCGGCCAAACACCTCGACACGGTGCGCGGCGTAGGGTACCGGTTTGTCGAGTAACCCGTGTGGCTCGCGATCTCCATCCTGCTGGCCGTCGCCCTCGCTCTGTCCCACTGGGCCTGGCGCCGGCACTCGGCCCGGCGCGAGCACTACTGGCAGGATCGCCTCGCCGACGCCAATCGGCTGCATGAGGCCCAAATCGCCGAAGACCGCACCCGCCACGAGGCCCTCTTCCACCAGATGGTCGAAGGCGTCCTCGTCCTCGACCGCCAGGGGCGGATCCTGATGGCCAATCCCGCCCTGCTCCGGCTGGCCCATTGCACCGTCGACCCCAAGGGACGCCCCTGGATCGAGGTCATCCGCGCCCATGAGCTGGATGCCCTGCTCGCCGAGCTTGCCCGGGACGGCGTCATCCGCGCCCGCGTCCTGCGCCTGCCCGGCCCCACCGAACCGTGGGTCGAGATCAACGCCGTCGCCCTGCCCGACGGCGACGGCCCGAGCCGCGGCTTCCTGCTCGTCATTCACGACGTGACCCGGCTTCGGCAGTTGGAGAACACCGGACAGGAGATCGTGGCCAACGTCAGCCACGAGCTGCGAACCCCCCTCTCCCTCATCAAGGGATACGTCGAGTCCCTGCTCGATGGCGCCAAGGACAATCCCGACCTCAACGAGAAGTTCCTGCGGACGATTGACCGCAATGTCGATCGCCTCTGCCGGCTGATCGAAGACCTTCTCGTGATCTCCGAGCTCCGGTCAGGCCGGCGCCAGATCGACCTCGACCGCGTCGAGCTCCGGCCGCTGGCCGACCAGGTGCTCGATGAACTCGCCACCCGCGCCGCCGACCGGCGCGTTCAGTTGCTCAACCGCATCCCCAGCCTCGAAGTCCTCGCCGACCCCGATCGGATCCACCAAGTCCTTCTCAACCTCGTGGATAACGCGGTGAAATACGGCCGCCCCGGCGGCTGCGTCACCCTCAGCACCGAGGCGCTCTCGCCGGAGCAAATCGAAGTCTGTGTCGCCGACGACGGCCCCGGCCTTGCCCGCGAGGTTCTTCCGCACCTCTTCCAGCCGTTCTACCGGGCGGACAAGGCCCGTTCCCGCGAACAGGGGGGGACCGGACTCGGCCTCTCGATCGTCCGGCACATTGTCGAACTCCACGGCGGCGCGGCCCGCGTCGAAAGCGAACCCGGCCAGGGCGCCCGCTTCTTCTTCACCCTGCGCACGCCGCCGGCGTAGAAACCCGGCGCTGCGGGCGGCCCGGCGCGCGAACTCGCGCACCCTCCATGTCCCTTGCAGCGGCTGTGGGTCCGGCCTTGCCCTCAGTAGTGATAGCGCAGTTGGGCGATCAACAGATCCCGGCCAGCGGCTTTGTACACCATGCGGTGCTCATCGGTAATCCGCCGTGACCAATACCCCGCCAAGGCATGACGCAGCGGCTCCGGCTTGCCGATCCCCTCGAACGGATGTCGCGTCGCGTCGCTGATCAATGCGTGAATCCTCCGGGTGATCTTGGGCGCCGTCTGCTGCCAGAAGAGGTAATCCTCCCAAGCCTGTTCGGCGAAGATCAGTCTCATGGCGCAAGCCGGATCTTGCGCGCTTTGCCCTTCCCGGCTTCGAGGGATTGGATGGCGCCAAGCAGCCGCCGAGCGTTGGCCGGGCTCCGGAGCAGGTGCGCCGTTTCCTCGAGCTCCTCGTAATCGTCCATGGACAGCATCACAACCGCCTGATTGCGGTTCCGGGTGATGACCATGGGAGCCCGGTCGTTGCAGACTTGATCCATGGCTGCGGCCAGGCCCTCGCGCGCCGCGGTGTAGGTGATGGCCTTCATATGGACAGGATACTGTCCAGATGTGCCCCGAAGTCAAGCCGATGTCCGATCCGAAGGTCGCGTGGGTCGGGTCCGTCCAGTCCCTTCGTGTCGGTTCAACCGCTCTGGACACGCTTCTCTGGATAAGGCGGGGGGATGCACTACACGGTTCCCCTCACCCGCCCTTCGGGCACCCTCTCCCCATCGGATGGGGAGAGGGCAGGGTGAGGGGCCCTGTAGCCCATGCCGGCGACTGCTCAGTATGTCAGGCGAGTGGCAACCTGCCTGCTGACGCGGACAAGGGGCTATCCCGTTCGACCGAACGCCTCCCGCATCCGCTTCAGCCACTCGGGCACGGCGGTCCAGGGGTCCGGCGCCGCTTCGTATTCGAGCGCCACGAAGCCCTGGTAGTTGACCTGCCGCAGAATGCGCACGATGCGGGACAGGTCCGCGGGTTCCTTGCCGCTCCCGGGACGGTTGATCTCGACCTTCACCTGGACATTCACCGCATAGGGCGCGAGCCGGGCCATGTCGTCGTAGGGATCCCCGGGCCCGTAGAAGTTCCCCGTGTCCAGGTTGACGCCGACGTACGGGCATTGCACGGCGCGCACGATCTCGAGCAGGTCGTCCGCCTTCGCCACGATCCCCCCATGGTTCTCGAGTCCCAGCCAGATGCCCTTCGCGGCGGCGTACGCGCCGCATTCCTCGAGGCCCTGGATGCACTGCCGCCGGGCGAGCCCCGCCTCGAGACCCCGGGCGTCCCCCGCGAACACCCGGATGTGCGGCGCTCCGAGCACCGCGGCGTGGTCGATCCACTGTTTGACCCCGGCGACCTCCCGATCCCATTCCGGGCCGGGGGGGCGGGCGAAATTGTTGCCCACGGCGGTCCCGCTCACCGCGAGGCCGCGCAAGAACGCGCGGCGCCGCAGGTCGAGCAGCGCCTCGGGAGTGACCTGCGGCGGGAAGTAATAGCTCGTCAGCTCCGTCCCCTCGCACCCGTGATCCGCACAGTAGTCAATGAACTCCGCGAGCGTGATCCGACGGCCGGCTGCGGACGGCTTGAAGAAGTCCCGGAACGAATAGGCGGCCAGGCTGAGCCGGAGCCGGCTGGTTCCGGGTCTTTGGATCGGCTCGATCGCCGGCGCTTCGGCCGACAGCGCCAATCCGAATCCGGCTGCGGCTGAACGTCCAAGGAATGTCCTTCTCGAGAGCATGGTATCTCCTCCGTTGCGGTGTTATCTCCCGGGCGCCACGGTCACCGGGAAGGTGTCCGTCCGGAACGGCGAGACCGGCAGGCCGCCCCGGCTGTACAGGTTCACCACCGGGTAATCCGCCCATCCGAAACGAACGGCCACCGGCTCCTTCACCGAGGGATGGAACACTTCGATGGTGTCTTTTCCCCGGATCTCAGCCCGGGCCCAGACGAATTTGCGGTCGGCCCCGGCGATGGCGAATCCGGTCAGCTCGCCCCCGCGTGCTTCGAGACCCCGGCCGACGCGGTCGAACCGGACCATGGCCTTGCCGTCGCCAAATGTGGCGCTGCGGAAGACCGGGCTGAGGCCGTGGACGCGCTCCCCGTACGCGAGGACCCGGGCGGCCAAGGCCAGACGCTCGCCGACGGGCGTTTTCTTCGTGGGATGGATGTCGTCCTTGTCGCCGACGTCGGTGATCACAGCCAGGCCGACCTGCGGCAGCGTGCGCGCCACATAACCCTGGGCCTCGCGCAGCTCTGCCCAGTCGCTCTCGACCGGCGTGGCGGTGATGACGTCGAGCGGCCGTTTTCGGTTCTTGTCCCAGGGCGCCAACTCGACCGCCAGGAAGGTGAAGTCCTTCTGGCCCCAGGCCGCCCGCCAGTCCAGGATCAGATCGGCAAAGAGCCGACGGTATTGGGCTGCCCGGCCGACGTTCGACTCGCCCTGGTACCAGATCGCGCCCTGGACCGCGTAGGGCACCAACGGGGCGATCATCCCCAGGAATAGCTCGGTGGGCCGCCAGGGTTCCCGGGGCCGGGCCTTGTCGAACTTGGCGCCCGCGGCCTTGGCAGCGTCCCGCTCCTGTTCCCAGCGGGCGACCGCTTGGTCGTGGCGTGCCCGCGCTGGCGGGTAGGACTCGAGGATGTCCCGGCGATACTCCGGGTCCTGGCCGAGCCGCTCGGGGCTCACCCAAACTTCGGCGGGCGATCCGCCCCAGGAGGTGTTGATCAGGCCCACCGGTACCTGGCGCTCCCGCTGCAACGCCCGGCCAAAGTAATAGCCCACGGCCGAAAACCTCGGGACCGTTCCGGGGGCGCACACCTCCCATCGGGCAGGCACGTCGACCTGGGCGGTCTCCGACCGGTGTTTCGGGACGGTGAACAGCCGAATCCGGGGATTGGCGGAGCTGGCGATGGCCGCGGCGGCGTCGTGGGAAGCGCTCAGGGGCCATTCCATGTTCGACTGGCCGCTGCAGATCCAGACTTCGCCCACCAGGACGTCCCGGATCTCGATCGTATTGCGCCCGCTCACCCGGAGCACGGATGGCTTGCCGATCTTCTCGGGCCGCAGTGTCACGCGCCATTCCCCGTCGGGGGACGCCGTGGTCGTGGCCGTTTGCTTGCGGAAGTGGACGATCACGCGTTCGCCGGGGTCTGCCCAGCCCCAGACAGGCAGCGGCTTGCCCCGCTGCAAGACCAGGTGATCCGTGAACAGGCCCGGCAATCGGACGTCGGCATCGGCCGGGAGCCCCAGCAACCACACCGCCAAGGCCAGCATCCCGACGGTTTTGCGCGGCCGGAGGAAACACGAGGAGTAAGGCGAACCGAGAAGTCTGCGCATGCCGGTTAATCCATCCCAAGGCCGGAGGTTCGTCAACGCTGAATGTCGGGCCCGGATCCTCGCCTAACGCGTGTGGCGCGAACGTTCGCCATCGGCTTGTGGTGGGTTTTAGCCTTGTCGGGGGTGGGGTGTCGGCTCCGGGGCGGCCCGCCCGCTGGCGGGCGGGCATCCAAATCCGAGGAAACTCCGGGGGAGGGACCACGGATGTCACACACCGGACTGCAAGCTGGCGTGCGAACGGTGGGATTGGCGTCGTTTGCGGCTTTGCAGCGGCCAGCCCCCGGGAAGAGCTCACCGCTTATGAACACGATTGTCGAGACCGTCCTCAATGCCCTCGAGCTGGGTCCGGCCCAGGCCCGAAACGGGATCATCGTCATTCCCCTCGTAGGATTTGCAGACGCCGATCCGCCGTATCTTATTCTTGATCAGGCTCTTGCAAATCACGGGGTCGAAATCTCGGAAGTCAGCGTTAGCGGCTCCGTGCCGCACGTCCGAGTGACCAACGCCAGCCCGCAGGCCGTCCTCTGCCTCGATGGCGAGGAGTTGGTCGGCGCCAAGCAGAACCGGGTGCTGAACACTTCGATTCTCTTGCCGCCGCTCTCCCAGACGTTGATTCCGGTGAGCTGCGTCGAGCAAGGCCGGTGGGCCTACAGCACGCACAACTTTCGGACGTCGAACGCGGTTCTCACCCGTCAGGCCCGATGCCGCAAGGCGCGGAGCGTGTCGGAATCCCTGGCTCAAACCGGGACCTTCGCTTCGGATCAGGGCGAAGTCTGGCAGGAGGTGGCCCTGCTTCACGCGAAGGCCGGGACGCGACCGGTGACGGGGGCGCTACACGACGTGTACCAAGCGAAGGCTGCCGAGCTTGAGGCGGCCCTCGAGGCGTTCCCATGGGTTCCGGGGCAGATTGGGGTGATCGTGGTTCACCGGGGGGAGGTGGCGGGCTGCGACGTGATTCCGCGGCCGGCGGCGTATGCGGCGCTGCACTCGAAGCTGCTTCGGAGCCATCTTCTGGATGCGCTCCTGGAACCGGGAGGCCGCAAGGTCAGTCCGCAGGTGGCGGCTGCGAAGGCGCTGGTGTTCCTCAAGACGCTTCCCGGGTGCGTCGAGCAGGCGTATGCGTCGCCGGGTTGCGGCACGGATCTGCGGTATCGGGGCCGCGGCGTCGTCGGGGCCGGACTGGTCCATGATCAGCACCTGCTGCATGCGGTGTTCTGCCGGCTGGTGGAGCCACGGCCCCGGGCTCACAAGCCGGTGGGATGATCGAGGAACTCCCAGGGCAGCCCGAACCGGCGGGAGAGATGGTCAGCCAGGGCGCGGACACCGAACGTTTCGGTGGCATAATGGCCGGCGTAGAGCACATTGACCCCGAGTTCCTCGGCGAGTCCGAAGGTCCAGTGTGGGCCTTCGCCGGTGACGAGCGTGTCGGCGCCCTCGGCGGCGGCCTGAGCCAGTTCGCCCCCGGCGCCCCCGGTGACCACGCCGATCCGCCGGCAAACCGCCGGCCCGCCGGGGATGAGGCGGACGGGTCCGCCGACCGCCTGTTCGAGGCGGGAGGCGAGCTGTTCACGGGGAAGGCGCGCGCTGGCTGCGAAGCCGATGGTGCGGTTGCCCTGGCGAAGGAAGGGACGGAGCCGGCGCAAACCGAGGGCGGCGCAGAGGCGGGCGTTGTTGCCGAGCCGGGGATGCGCGTCGAGGGGCAGGTGGGCGCTGTAGACGGCGAGGTCATGGTCCAGGAGCGATCGCAGCAGGTCGTAATGGTGCCCGGTCCAAGGCTGGCGCGGGCTCCAGAAGAGGCCGTGGTGAACCAGCAACAGGCCGGCCCTGCTCGCCGCCGCGAGACGCACGGTCGCCGGGGTGGCGTCGACCGCCGCGGCCAGGCGGGTGACGCGGCCCCGATTGCCCACCTGGAGTCCATTGCACGCGCGCGGGTCATCCTGGAACCCCTCGGGGCGCAGCAGGCGGTCGCATTCGCGGACGAGCTTCGAGAGCGAGACGGCTGGCATGCCGCCATGCAATCAGACTGCAGACATCGCGCAAAGCGCGAAGTTGTTGAAATCCGGCGCGCCCTTCCTATAGTGCGCCTGCAACTGTACGATGAGCAGCAACTCGGCCGAGGCCAGCCAGCCCTGGGGCATCCAGGCGGCGCGCAGCGTGTATAACATTGACCGCTGGGGCGCGAACTACTTTGACATCAACGAGGCGGGGCACGTGGTGGCCAAGCCGCTGCAGGAGAGCGGCGCGGTCGTGGATCTGACCGACGTGATCGAGGAGGCGCGGGGCCGCGGCCTGCAATTCCCGCTCCTCATCCGCTTCCAGGACATCCTGCGGCACCGGGTCGAGTCGGTGAACCAGGCCTTTCTCAACTCGATCGCGGAATACAGCTATCAGGGGACGTACCGCGGGGTATTTCCGATCAAGGTCAACCAGCTGCGCGAGGTGGTCGAGGAGATCCTCGACGCGGGCCGGCCGTTTCAGTTCGGCCTCGAGGTCGGCAGCAAGCCGGAGTTGTTCGCCGGCCTTGCGTTGCAGAGCCAGGTGGGCAGTCTCATCATCGCCAACGGGTACAAGGACACCGCGTTCATCCGGATGGCGCTGATGGGGCTGAAGCTGGGCAAGAAGGTGATTCTCGTGGTCGAGAAGCTGGGGGAGCTGCGCCAGATCCTGGCTGTCTCGAAGGCCATGGGGGTCGAGCCGGTGCTGGGGTTCCGCGCCCGGCTCTCGAGCAAGGGGGGCGGGAAATGGGCCGAGAGCGCGGGAGAGAACGCGAAGTTCGGTTTGAACACCGCCGAGCTGCTGGCGGCCGCCGAGTGTCTGCGGGCGGAGCGCCTCGAGCATTGCTTCAAGCTCCTCCATTTCCACATCGGGTCCCAGGTGCCGGACATTCTCACCGTCAAGAAGGCGGTACAGGAGGCCGCCCGTTTCTACGCCAAGCTTGCGAAGATGGGGTTTGCCATCGAGTACTTCGACGTCGGCGGCGGCCTCGGCGTGGACTACGACGGCAGCCGGTCGGCATTCGACAGTTCCACGAACTACACGCTGCAGGAGTACACCAACGACATTGTCTATTACCTGGCGGACGTCTGCAACGCGGAGCGGGTGCCGCACCCGGACATCATCAGCGAAAGCGGCCGCGCCATCGTTGCCCACCACAGCGTCCTGATCGTCGAGGTCTTTGGCTCGATCATCAAGCGCCAGGACTGGCCCCACCTGCAGTATGGCGACAACGAACATCCCCTGGTTCGCGAGCTGCTCGACATCCGGCGCCACCTGCAGAAGCTCAACAAGCTCGAAGCGTACCACGACGCCCTCGAGCGGAAGGAGGACGCCCACCACATGTTCACGCTCGGCCTGCTCGACCTGCTCGACAAGGCCAAGATCGAGAATCTCTACTGGGAGATCGGCGAGATGGTGGTCCGCAGCTACCGCGGCCAGGCCTATGTGCCCGAGGAAATCCGCAAGCTCGAAGACAGCCTCGGCGACCAGTATCTCTGCAACTTCTCGGTGTTCCAGTCGCTGCTCGACCATTGGGCGCTGGGGCAGCTCTTCCCCATCATGCCGGTCAGCCGACTGGATGAACGGCCGACCCGGGAGGCCACGCTGGTGGACATCACGTGCGACTCGGACGGCCAGGTCAACAAGTTCATCGACCTCCATGACGTCCGGGACACGCTCCCGCTCCACGATCTGGGGTCGAATGGCAACGGGCCCGCGGAACCCTATTACCTCGGCTTCTTCCTGATGGGGGCTTACCAGGACATCATGGGCGATCTCCACAACCTCTTCGGCCGGGTGAACGAGGTCCACGTCTTCCTCGATCCCGACGAACCGTGCGGCTATTACGTGGAGGAGATCATCGAAGGCACCACCATCGGACAGTCGCTGGCCTCGGTTCAGTACGACGAAAACGAACTCAAACGCCAGATGAAGGCGCAGGTCGATGAGGCGATCAAGACCGACCGCCTCAAGCCCTCCGAGGCGATGCGCCTCCTGGACGAATATGAGCGCGGCCTTCGGGAATATACCTACCTGGCCATCCGCTAGAGTCCTCGACTTGTTGAATATGGGGTCAACAGGTCAAGTTGGGTCCCTGCCGTTCCAACCCCACCCCTGCCTTCGAGGACTCTCCATGAGGAGAGCAAACCCGCGCGGGGTCCGAGAGCAAGAGCGATGCAACACCCTGTCCCCGCCGTCCTGACCCCTGTCGCGCATGCTGGATCCCAATGCCCAGGCTGATCTGATGCGCTCGCTGGGGCGCCTCGTGCGGGGGCTCTCGGCCCTGTTCTGGGGGTTGCCGCTGGCGCTGGTGGTGTCTGTGCAGACCGGCTACACCCACGTTTGGGCCGCGTTCGGCCTGGCGCCGCCGATCCTCGTCAATGCCCTGGTCGTGTTCGCGATCCGCGAGATCGGTCATTTTCAGCCGGGCGAGCGCATCTGGTGCCGGGCCGTGGACCGCTGCCGTCTTCTGGCCCTGATGAATCTCGGGCTCTCCCCGTTTCTGCTCTGGTGGAGGCGGATGCCGGAGGTGCTGCACTATCAGTTCTCGGTCTTGGTGATGGCGGTCAGCGGCCTGGCGCTGCTGTTCGCCGTGAACCAGATGCTCGAACGGCTGGCCGCGATGCTGCCCGATGAGACCCTCCGGATGGAGGCCCGATTCATCACGCCGCTAAACCAGGGGTTGGTGGCCGCGGTCCTCCTGCTCGGCGCGCTCTGGGTTGGGTTGCGCGTCCTGACCCTGGTGCCGTGGCCGCTGCTACCCCTGCTCGTGATCGCGAGCCAGGGAGGGTGGATCATCCTCCTGATGCTGGTTCTGCTGCCGCTGGCCCTGACCATGGCCCTCATCTGGAAAGTCAAGGAGACCATCCTGGCCAGCGTGTTCGCCACAGGCACGAGCCGACAGTGAATCCTCAGGTCCGCAGACGCATGCCGTAGCCGCCCGCGGTCAGCGCCCGCGGCCGCAGTCCGCTCTGGCGTTTGATCGGGGGCGGGGCTACCTTCGGCGGCCATGATCGCACCGGCCGATCTCTTCGACCTCGAACAGACGGCCCACGCCAGCTTGTTCGCAGGATGCGGTTGGGCGTGGGAAGCCCTGGCACGCCTCGAGGGCTACCTGGCCGAGCACGCGCGGCCGGACCTGCGGAACCGATGCGACGGCATCGCCTGGATCGGCGACCGGGTCGCCGTCGGCGAAGGCACCGTGGTCGAGGACGGGGCGATGATCCAGGGCCCGGCGATCATCGGCCGCAACTGCGTCATCCGCCATAACGCTTACATTCGCGGGAACGTGCTGGTGGGCGACGGCTGCGTGATCGGGAACGCCTGCGAGATCAAGCACGCGGTTCTGTTCAACGGATGCCAGGTCCCGCACTTCAACTACGTCGGCGACTCGGTTCTCGGCTGGCGCGTCCACCTCGGGGCGGGAGTCAAGCTGTCCAACGTCAAGCTGGTGCCGGGGACGGTGGCGGTGCGGATCGAGGGGGGGACGATTGACACGGGCCTGGCCAAGTTTGGCGCGCTGATCGGCGACGCGGCCGAGGTGGGCTGCAACGCGGTGCTCAACCCGGGCAGCATTCTGGGCCGCGCCAGCCTCGTCTATCCCAACGTCAACTGGCGCGGCGTCCTGCCCGCCCGGTGCGTGGCCAAGAACCGGGCGGAGGTCGAGGTGGCGCCCAGGCGACCCTGCGAAGGAGTCCCTCCTTCCGCGGCGGCCGGGCCGCCACCGCCAGAGACCGCCGCATGATCAGACCCTCCGACGTTGATGCCTCTGCGGCCGCGCCCCTGGTCGAACAGGTGCGGGAGTTCTTTTCGCCGAAGGGTTTGCTGGCGCGGGCCCGCAATTTCGAATACCGGCCGCAGCAGCAGGCGATGGCGGTGGCGGTGGCGGAGACGCTGGTGCGGGGCGGGCACCTGGCTGTCGAGGCGGGCACCGGCGTCGGCAAGAGCCTCGCCTATCTCGTCCCCGCCATTCTTCATGCCGTGGCGGCCCGCAGCAAGGCCGTGGTCTCGACCCACACCATCAATCTCCAGGAGCAGCTGACCGAGAAGGACCTGCCGCTGCTGGCCCGGGTGCTGCCGGTCCCCTTCAAGTTCGCGATGCTCAAGGGCCGTCAGAACTACCTCTGCACTCGCCGGCTCGACCGCGCCCTCCATCAAGCCGAGAGCCTGTTCACAAGCTCCGAGCTCGAGGAGCTGCGGCGCATCCGCGACTGGGCCGGACGCACCGCGGACGGCAGCCTCTCGGACTTCGAGATCGAGCCCGATCCGAAGGTCTGGTCGCAGGTTTGTTCCGAACGCGGCCTCTGCTCGCCGAAAAAATGCGGGGCCCCCTCGGATTTCGTGAAGGCAGGAGGCGCCCCCTGTTTCTTCCAGCGGGCGCGGAGCCAGATGGCGGCTGCGGACGTGCTCGTGCTGAACCACACGCTGTTCTTCCTCAACCTCGCCGGGCCGGAGGAGGATCCGCCCGAGAAGGGGGTGCTGTTCGCCAACGACTTTGTGATCTTCGACGAGGCGCACACGCTCGAAGCCGTGGCCGCGCGGCACATCGGCGTGAGCGTGTCGAGCGCGCAGGTCCGGTACAACCTGCAGCGGCTCTGGAACGATCGGACGGGCAAGGGCCTGCTCGCGACCCTCCGCCAGGGCAAAGCGGTCGAGCTCGTCGCCGAAGCCGGCCAGGCGGCGGCGGGCTTCTTTGCGGCGATCGAGGAGGCCTGCGAGAGCCTGCGGCAGCGCCACGGGCCGGCCTTCCCGAGCCGCGGCGCCAGCGCTTCCGACCGGACCGAGACCGGATCGCGATCGTGGAGCGAGCTGCGGATTCGCCGGCCGGAGCTGGTGGCGGACGACCTGAGCCTGCCGCTGCAACAGGTGCGCGAGGCCCTCGCCGACCTGGCCAAGGCGACCGACGACGCCGACACCACGGGCGAACTCCTCGAGTGCCAGCGCCGGCTCGGAGAACTGCGCGAGGCCGTGGGCTTCTTTCTCGAGCAGCCCGCGGAAGACCACGTCTATTGGGTCGAGCGCACTGGCCGGGCCTCGCGCGCCCAGCGCTCCCTGACGCTCAACGCCGCCCCGGTCGACGTCGCCGCCCACCTGCGGGAGCACCTGTTTTCCTGCGACACGTCCGTGATCCTGACGAGCGCGACGCTGGCCACCCGGGCGGGCCCCGACACCGGAGCCTCGAGCGAGCGAGTCGAGGACTCCGAGGACTCGGGCGAGGCCGACAGCGACGGGATGCGCTACTTCACCCGGCGCGTGGGCGCCGACACGGCCCGCTGCCTCCAGGTGGGCTCGCCGTTCGATTACCCGAACCAGATGCGCCTCTTCCTCGTGGCCAAAATGCCCGACCCGCGCGACCCGGCCTACCGCGAGGCCCTGGTCCGCTGGATCGGCCATTTCGTCCGCAAAACCCACGGCAAGGCCTTCGTCCTCTTCACGAACACCAAGCTGATGCAGGAGATCGCAGAACAGATGCGCCCGCTCTTCGACACGCTGGGGATCGCCTGCCTCGTCCAGGGGACCGGCACGCCGCGCTCCCTGCTCCTCGAGCAATTCAAGGAGGACGTCGACTCCGTCCTGTTCGGCACGGAGAGTTTCTGGCAGGGGGTCGATGTGCCGGGCGAGGCCCTGAGCAACGTGATCATCACCCGGCTGCCGTTCGCCGTGCCGGACCATCCGCTGGTCGAGGCCCGGATCGAGCGGATCGAGGCCGCCGGCGGCAACGCGTTCAACGACTTCTCGCTGCCCGAGGCGGTGCTGAAATTCCGGCAGGGCGTGGGCCGTCTGATTCGCACGAAGACCGACACGGGCATCGTGGTGGTGCTGGACAACCGGGTTCTGACCAAGCGCTACGGGCGCAGGTTCCTGGACGCGCTCCCGCGGTGCCCCGTCGAGATGGTTTAGCGAGGCGCGCCTCAGACCCGGTCGGGTCCTCAGGCTCATGAAGACCCTGCTGTGCCTGCCCATCCTCTCTTCCGCGCCTCGCTAATGTAGAGTCCTCGAAGGCAGGGGGGTGGGGTTGGAACAGCAGGGACCAAACTTGGTCTGTTGACCCCATGTTCCACGAGGCGAGGACTCTAGAATCGGTAGACGTTGTTGATCTGGCCGCAATGCGGACACCGCGACCGATCGACATCGGCGTCGTCCGTGTAGACCGTCTGGCATTGCTCGCAACGGAACAGGTGGTCCTCGGTCCGGGTGGGGCCAAAGCGCCGCCGTCGCAGTTCATAGCGCACCGCCGCCCAGATCAGCCCCAGGAAGAGCAAGACCACGTAGGTAAACAGCAACGCGTCGGGAGTCATGACGGCGGAGGCGTTGCGGGGGCCGGCGCCGGCTCGAGGGCGTGCCACACGAAAACGAACTGTCCCCATTGGAACCGCTGTGCATCCGCCGGCGAAGCCAGCGGGGCGAATCGGGCGGCCCGGGCGAGATCGAGCGCGCGCTGGTCTGCGGCGGGCAGCCCGCTCCGGGTGAGCAGCGTGGCGGAGACCACCGACCCATCCCCCCGGACCAGCACCTGAACCGTCGAGGGCTGGAGGACATCCGTGGTCTCCCAGCTCGGCAGCTCGAGCGGCCGGGCCAGCGGACGGCTGGCCAGATCCCCCTCGACACGCACCAAGGAGCGCGTTTGCAGGCGGCCGGTGGGGATCGACACCGCGGCGGGCACCACGGGCACCGCCTCGGCCACGGCCGGGGGCGCCGGCGCCAGCGGCAGCGCCGCCGGGAGCCGCCCCAGCTCGTTCAAATCCCGCGCCAGCCACCGCGGCGGCTCCGTCCAGAGCCGGGGCTCGACCCGCAGGACCGTCCGCTCCCGCCACACCCGCCCGGAAAAACCGTCGGGACTCGCAAGGGCAAACTGGGCGGGATCCGTCATCCAAGCGTCGGCTGCGGCGCTCGCGAGAGTCGGGGCGAGCAGCACTCTGCCCGGATGCGCCGGCGCGAGCGCGGGTTCGGGCGGCTGGCGGGAGAAGAGAAAAATCAGCGCGACTTGCACGGCGAACAGCGCTCCCACTGTCCCTCCCCATCGCCGACGGCTCCAGGCCCACGTCGGCGCCTGCGGCTCAAGACTCATGGCGCAGGGGGCGAACGGCCCGGCGGCGGGAGCAGCGGCGGCCGGGTTGCGATGATCACGTTGTGGATTCCCGCCGACCGGGCGAGGGTGGCGACGCGGACCACGGCGCCCTGGCGGACGGCTTCATCCGCCTGGAGCATGAGGGTGAGGGGCGTGCGGTGCCGGGCCACGCGGGCAGCCAGGCGCTCGTGCAACGCATCGGCGCCGATGACCTGATGATCGAAGTACAGGAGCTCGTTCTGGTCGATCGCGACCACCAGGGCTGCGGCGGTCCCATCCGGGACCTCCGAGGAACCCACTGCCGGCAGGCTGATCCGGAGGCCGGGCGCGGGCGCCAGCGACGACTGCAGCAGCAGCAACAAGACCAGCAGGAAAAAGACGCCCGCGAACGGCGCCAGGTCGAGATGGCCCGTGACCGGCCGGAGATTGCGGCGGATCTTCATGCCCCCTGTTGCAGGTCGCCGAGCAGGTTGAGGATCTCCGTCGTGGCCTTTTCCATGTCGATGACAATCCGGTTCACCCGGCTGACGAGGTAATTGTACGCGGCATAGGCCGGGGCGGCGACGGCGAGTCCGGCGCCGGTGCAGACCAGCGCCTGCCAGACCCCGCCCGCCAGCAGGCCCGCAGGCGCGGAGACTCCCTGCTGCTGCAGGACGCGAAAGACCTCGATAAAGCCCAGCACCGTCCCCAGCAGCCCGAGGATCGGGGCGATCTGGGCAATTGTCCCCAGCAGCGTCAGCTTCTCCTCGAGGCGCGACACCTCGAGCAGGCTCGCATCCGCCAGCACCTCCCGGACCCGGTCCCGTTCCCGATCCCGGTTCAGGATGGCCAGCTTGACCAGGCGCGACACCGGGCCCGGTGTCGCGTCGCAGATCGAGACCGCCTCGACCACGTTATCCCGCTTCAGGACGTTGCGGACGCCGGTGATGAACTCGATCGAGTTGATCTGCTCCCGGTGATAGTGCAGCAGTCGCTCGACGAATACCGCCACCGCGACCGCGCCCGCCAGCAGCAGCAGCCAGATCATCAGCCCGCCGTGATGCAGCAATTCCGGTAACATGAGCCTCTTCTATAGCGACGCCCCCCGCATCCGCAATGTTCAAAAAGCGGCCACGGGCTTGCCAGGGCGCATAAGGCGTACCGGACTCAGCCGCCCAGAGCCGCTTCAATCATGAGGCCGAGGTCGGGGGCTCCATGCCATCCGGCGGCCTGGATGAGAGTCTGCTTGACCTGGTTTTCGAGTTGCCCGGCGTCCACGAGGAGTTCATTCCAGAACCCTGGGTTGTGGGTTTTCACCCACGAGATCCAGGTGGCGAAGAGTCGTTGTGCCCGGAGGGCCGGGGCCGGAGGCGGCAAGTCCTCCTCCTCTTTCCGACTCCATTGCTCGAGCACGCTCTCGATGCGAGCTGCCGGGTGTCTGTATCCGTCCGGTGCGACTATGGGGGTGCTCCGCAGCAGGGCGAGGACCCGGTCGAGGTATTGGATGAAGGTCTTCTGGAGCCGGAAGAGCACCTCGAGTCTCGGTTGGAAGGCGGCCTTGCCGGTGGCTTCAGCCAGGGCAGGAGCGAGAAGCGCCAGCACAAGTTCGCTCTTCCTCCGCAGCCAGCAATCCTCCGAGAACCAATAGTCCGAGACCAGCATGGCCACAAGTTGCTCGATCGAGGATGGATCGTGTCCTTCATCTCCGAAGCAGACCAGGCTGAGCGGGCCACTCTGGAGCGACAGCTCGAACAGCGCCGCTGCGATCCGTACTTCGCGAGGCGGCCAACCGCCCAGAGCCGTTGCGAGGGCCGTCCGATCGACGCCTGCCATCCGGAAGAACTGCGAGTGTCCGTAGGCGTAACCACACGAGTGGAACCGCACATCTCGCTCGATGGCTCGACGCAGCGCGGCCTGATCCCCGGAGCAGGTCTGTTGGTAACTGGACAGAATCCGGGCGATCAAACGGCTTGGGCCGCCGCCGGAGCCAGGACAGCCTGGCCCCCGCTGGCTGTCGTCCGCCAGCAGGGGGCCGTACTTCTCGCGGACAACATAGCGGATGGCCATCTCGCGCACCGACGAGGGGTCCGGGGGATGACCTGTCGCGGCCACAATGCACGCGGCCACGGGCGTCCGGGCCTGTTCGCTCGAGAAGACTTGGATTTCGAGCCCATGGAAATCGACCCTGCCCGCCTCTCCGAAGACGAAGAGCGCCAAGCCAGGTGCCAGGCTCGAGACGGCGCGGCACTCCGGCTGTGGGCTTGGCCACCGGGTGCCGGCGAGCAGACGGAACGGACTTTCGAGTGATCTCAAGTACCGATTGATGAGATCAGGCCGGCCCGGAGGGATTCGAGACCCGAGGATCTCGACGCGAAGCCGTTGGACGAGGACCGACAGTGTCCCGGCCTCGGCGCAAACGGCCGCTCCCGGTCTTCGGCCATAGAGCAGCGCGTCGACCGGCATGATCTGGTCGGCGGGGTCAGGCCACAACGCCCGCCCGATCAGCTGCAGCTGGCGAACTTGCAGGTCGCGAGCCTCGTGCACTGTCTGTTTCACGGCGCCTTCGGCCGCCCGTCGCAGGACGCCGATCACCCCGGGATACGCCGCGAGCAGATCGGGGGCCTCCGCCGCCAAATGCTCCGACACGAGGCGCCCCTGAGCCGCACCTTCGTGAGCCAGGGATTGGAGATCAAGCAAGTCATCGCCGACGGGCAGGGGTGAGGGTTTGCACATAAGTCTCCTTGGGATACTCAACGGTGAACGGCGGATGGGGCGACGCGGAGGACGTGCTCGAGCTCCCACCGGCGGAACACGGTTCGCAGGAGCACGGGTTTGCCACCCACCGCCTGCGACCACTGGTGGTGACAGGTCACCAGCCAGCCGACGAATCCCGGGCTGACACGGCAGCCGCGGCGCAAACCGACCAGTCGGAGATCGACCATCGGCGCACCCGGAACGCGGTAGAGCGAGAACTTGGCCGGCGTCCAGCTTCGCACCAGGTGCAGGAGGGACTGGAGTCGAGCTCCCGGGTCATCCCATGGATCGAGTTCCACGTCAAACAAGGCGGACCCGGGTTCGAGGTCGAGCGAGTCCAAGAAGGGCGAGAGCGGGACGGCTGGCGCCGCGCGCTGATTCGAGAGAAGAGTCAGGGACGACCTCGAAAGCCGAATGCAGTCGGCCAGCACCCAGCGCTCGGTTTCGGAGAATCCCGCAACGTCCAAGAGAGTGTCGACGCCGGCCTGCCATAAGCTCGGAAAGAGGCCGGTCGGCGCCCACTGTGACTCGACAGTCTCGACTTTGAAGTCGCCTGCGGCGCCTTCGTTCCACAACCGCTCGGCCTCGGTTTCGAGCACCCGCGCGGCAGTATCAGTCTGGAGCCGCTGCCAGCCATGAGTGATGATCGGGATCTGGCGGCCCGAGGTTTCCCTCGCCATAAAATGGGCGTAAACCGCCGCGTTCAAGAAAGGCTCCGTAGGATACGAAAGGCCCCAAAAATCCGGCTGCTGCTCTCGCTCGATACCCCAGTGGTCAGTCGAAATCAGCAGCTTGGTCGTCGGATCCCACTTCAGACGCGAGGCCACCGCCGCTCGCGCACCCGCGTCTCCCAACATGAAGAGTCGCAGCAAGACCATGGCCGTCAATCTCGAGACGAGGCCCCGCAAGGCTGCGCCCGGCGCCGCCCCCCGGCCCGCAGCCTCGAGCCGCGGCAGCGTGCCCCCTGGGCTCCAATCGGAGTCGCCATGCCAATGGGCCGCGATCAGGAACTCCTCGCGCGAACGGACCTTCTCGGACCACGGCGGCGGTATCCGGCGGAGGTAGTCGGCGACGGCCAGTTGTTCCAACCCCAGGGCTTGGATGGCCAGCGTCCTGAGGGAGTCGCGGACCTGGACCAGTCCTGCTGCATCCCGATTCGGAAGCAGACGCGAAGCCAGGACGGCCGTCACGCTGCGGCCGGAGTCGGTCGTCACCGCAGCGGTGAGCTCCGCCACGACAAACCGGTGAAATGCCCGAGCCAGCGATTCAGGCACGAGAACGAGGCGGTCGTCCCCGAGAACCAGGTCGCGGAGTGAAATCCCGGTTCCGGCATCCGAGACGACCGCCACTTCATGGAGCGTCGCGCCGAGATCGATGGCGGCGAAGTCGGCGTGCGGCGTGCTGAGGATGCGGCCCGCGCTGAGCTCGCCGGGAACGGCGGCGATTCGGATGTGGCTTCGCGGGGGCGCGAGTCCCACGCCCGCCTGTTCTGTCCAGCGGGCAAGACGGTTGAAATCCGCCGCCGAGCGGATGTCGCCATAGCCAGGGATCACGACAGCCCCTGAATCGAGGCATCGTCTGGCGAGCGCGACGAGCTTGCCGGTGTCGGCCAGTTCGGGGAGGAAGAACCGCACGGTGTCATGCCGAATGCCGGTGGGGACATGTTGTTTCATAGAAGTCAGGCGAGTCAGGACTCGGAACCGATCATCACGAGGGCGTTTCCAAGACCGAGGTGCGCCAGCCCGTTCTCATCGGCGCACAGGCCCCATACCCCACTGGAATCGGCACTCAATCCGTCAAGAACCAGTCTCCAGAGCCATTCGTCCTTGGCCGCATGGACTCGGGGCTTGAGCCCCACGACCAGCGCCTCGGGGTCAACCACGAGCACCTCGGAGGGAGCCCCCGGCACCGCCGCGGCATAGCCCGCTTCCACAGTCTCGGAGATGCCCGCGCCGGCGCGAAAGAATGAGAAGCCGTCGGTCGCTTTTCCGTCGAGCCCATGCTGAACAAGCAGCATGTCAGCCCCAAGGGGTTCGACCCAGGCCGCGGAACTGGGCAGGTTGCAGGCCGTTGACTCGCCCCAGCGAGCCAGTTTCTCCGGCGCCTCCTCGGGCGCCAGCAGTCGCAGCCAGTCGATCCGATCGCCCGCGATCACGGCAAGGCCCTGGCCGCAGGGCACAATCGCGCAAGGCTCACTCCCACGCCCCAAGAGACGCGCCGCTCCGGCGATCGGGCGGACGCGCGGTTGGTGGGGATCACTGCGGAGTGCAAGGGCCACAAGGCTCTGCTGCCCGGCCACCAGGCACGTGTCTTCATCAACGTAAAGGGCCGCCGGCCGGTTCCGAATCACGTCGAACCCGAGGTCCGCTGTCAGTTGGGAGACCCGCCGGAATGCCGAGCCGCGCCGGCGATACCAGTGGACTTCCCAGCGGTCCGTGCCGACCACCAGGGCGTTTGCGGCGCCGGTGGCGGCCAGGCTGATGGGACGCTGCCCCTCGAGCGCCCAGGGAATCCGGAGCGGACTCTTGACGCTGCTCGTGTCACCGGCGGCGGGGGGGGCGGAAAGCAGGGATAATCCTGACTCGTCGAGCAGGGCGGCCGGCGAACCCGCATGGCCGCCAACAAGGCTCCCGCGACCCAACACCTTGACCTCGCGGAATCGGTGGGGGGCACCCTCGACGACGCAGACCCGGCCGTCTTCGAGCTCGATGCAACACCGTCCGCCGATGCAGCGCATTCGCACAGGCGACGACTCGAGGGACAGGGTCCGGGGTTCAGTGGGATAAATGGCGGCGTTCATGGTCATGGTGTCAGGAGGCGGGGTTATCGGTCCACGGGAGCTCGGGGTAGAGCATCTGCACCGTGGCATAGAGGGCTTGGAGGAGATCGGCCTCGGTCTGGGGCGTAAAGGCCCGAGCGCAATCCGGTCGGTGCGCGAGGATTCTGCGCGTGAATGACGACAGTGTGCCCCCGTCGTCCCCCGGCGGCTGGGATTGGTATTCGAAGACGGTCACCGAGGCGGAGACCGAAGGGCGGCAAAGTGCCTCTGCTGTGGCCTCCTCATCGGCGAGGAATCCGTCGGTCAAGAGCAGCCAATGGCCGGGCTTTTCCAGAACCGACGCGATGGCGGCGACATGCAAGGAGCTGCCGCCTTCTTGCTCGACCAGCACATTCAACTCCCCACGGTAACCGGTGCCGGTTCCGGGGGTGCCCGCGACGACGAGGGTGTCATCGGAGAAGTTCGCGGTCACCAGTTCAGGGACAGGGTGGCCCAGCCGGCGGAGTCTGGCCAAAGCCCGGCAGAGGGTGACTGCCCCCAGGGTTTCGGCCGAGCTCACGGTGCCGCTGCCGCGGGCCATGAGTTCGCCGGTGGACCCGGAGCTGTCGATACCCAGGATCACCGGTGGCAGAGCCTGGCCCCGGTTCGCGGCCGGCGGCTCGGGCGAAGGGGGAGGCGCCGGAGGATTCAAGATCAGGCTCCAGGCGATTTCAGGACGTTCCATCACGACGGCGGGGGTCTTGCGTCGAATCGCCTCGAAGAGGCTTTGCCTGGCCGAGAACTGGCGCGCCGAAGCGCTGGCAACGATTCGTGCGCCGGCATACACCACGGGGATTCTCACCGGTGGGGGCGAAGGGCTGGAGTTCCTGGGCGGGGGCAGCCGGAGTCGGTCCACCAAGCTCTCGGCTTGTCGGCCGAGTTCGGCCAGACGGAACTCCCGGGTCGCGCCCAATGCGGCTGCGAGCCGGCCGGCGCCCTGGCGACCAAGCCCGGCACTGGCCATCAGTCCCTGGGTCACACTGGGACTGAGAAGCTCCTCCCAGCCGCTGCCGCGAAGACCGTTTTCGGTCGTCGCCAGGTCGACCGCGATCTTGGTGAGGGCGGACACCACCGGTCGGTAATCGGCGGCCGTCAATGCCGGGAGTCGCTTGCGAATCTCGCGGGCGGCTTCGGGTTCGCTCCGGCGAACGGCTGCGATGAGGGCAAAGGCTTGCTCCTGGGACAAAGACCCGGCAGGTCGGGACTCGCCCTCTGGCGGGGCCCCGGTCAAAACATCGATAAGCACCATGTCCAAGGCGCCGGCGCTTTCGACCAGCAAACGTTCAAGTTGCCGCCGGGTCCTGGAGAAGGAGGAGGGCGAGGCGCCTCGCAAGAGGACATCTTCGGCCTGCCAGAGGGCAGCGATTTCGTTGCGGGCCGTCGTCGAGAGCTGCCAGGCGGTGGCGATATCCACCACCGCGCGCGCCAGGGTCAGAAGATTGCCGCGGACGAAGGCCCGGGCCTTCTCTGCCTCGACGGGTTTTCCACGGCCGGAGATGAACGTCGCCACGAGGGCGTCGCTCGTCGCGGCGAATTCCAGGAGAGCCGCGAATCCCATGTGGCGCTGGGCCATCTGGGCTTGCCAGAGGGCCCCGCGACAGGCGGCGAGGAGCGGGCCTCGCGACTCGGTCCAGTCGGCCAGTGCAGCGGCCGCCAACCGGGTCGGGATGACCACCTGGGGTTCTTCGCCGGCAGCGCCGAGCGGGACCTGGGCTCGAGTCCCTGCCCCGGCGACGATGACAACCGCCTGCAGCCGTGGGGCGAGGTAGCGGGTCAGTCGTCGGGTTGGCAGCTGCACCGGGTTCATGAGCTACTCCTTTCCGGCGAGCGACAGAGCCGTGTCGGGTGTGACCACCGATTCC
The DNA here is from genome assembly GCA_029556615.1 of Verrucomicrobiota bacterium. GTDB lineage: Bacteria > Verrucomicrobiota > Verrucomicrobiia > Limisphaerales > J093 > JAKQDD01. The sequence continues at coordinate 28,307 of JAKQDD010000046.1, forward strand.
TCCCGATGCAGGTCCCGTTGCCGGCGCCCGCGAATGCGGGCGAGATCCAGCAAAGCGACCGGGTTCGGGTTCACGCTGGCGCTGAAGGCCTCGACGGCGAGCCGCTGCGGGGTGGTCAGCGCCCGGTCCGGTCGGTCTTCGAGTTGCTCGAGGAGGTCCCCGAACCGTGACTTGAAGCTGCCCGTCGCCTCGACAAGACCATCCCACCAGGCCAGTGCGCGGTCTGCGGCATGGCTGCGGTCCTTGACGGGGGCGATCCGTTGCTCCGGGGTCGTGAGCGCCGGAAGCCACAGCCGCAGCAATTCCGCATCAACGATCGGTGGCTGGCCTGGCGCGGCTAACCGCAGGGCGGTGGCGCGTGCCAGGGCACTGAGTCTCATGCCCAAATTCGGAACCGGGGGCAGGGTTCCACAGGCGCTCGCAGCGTGGCAACTACAGCTCGAGCACCGTTCGCCCTGGTGTGCGGCACTGCCGCCGCCGCGATGGACGCAAGCGGCGCTGTCGGCCACGAGCAGAAACTCGAGCGCCTCGTCCTCGATGGGGACCATGGCCAGGTCTTCGCGGGCCTCGAGCAGCGCGTGAAAGGCGGGGCGCCCTTCAACATCGAGGAGCGGGCCGAGCCCCGAAACATCGCCCGGACTCAGGAGCCGCTGATCGAGGCGGGCGTGCCTGTCCGCCACCGTCGTGGCCTCGTGCACGGCAAAGGCGGCCGTTCTCGACACCAGGCTCTCGTCGGGGGGTTCTGTGTGGTATCTTGCCCCAAGCCAATTTCCTGTCATTCCCACGAAGGCGAAATTGTGCGATAACAAACGCTTCACAGTGGTCACCGGCGCACCCCCCAGATTTTTTGTGATCTCTTCGAGCGCCAGCGCCACACCGAAGTCTCTGTCTGCGATCGCCGGGCCCGAGCGTGTCGCCACAATCCGCTCGAAGATACTCGGGTCCAGGTAAGCCGAGCACCAGATCACGCTGAGCCGGGGCCCCACGAGAAGCCGCAACATCGCTTCCAGGAGCAACGATTTGGCCCCCGCCGTCGGCCCGACCAACAAAGGTATGAGGCCGGCCACGAAGACGCCGACCAACGCCGAGATGAGGTCGGGCTTGCGCGGGTCTTCGGACCAATGGAAGGGCGACCCGGTCATGTGCAACCCGACTGCGGCAAGGGCGTGGTGGACTTGACGATCCACGCGTCGAAGCGTCTGGGCGTGGCGCTCGAGGCACTCGGCCTTCGGTCGGTGATTTCGAGTCATAAGAGTTTCGTTGTTTCGCTTCGGTCCGGGCCCAGGGGGCAGGCTCATGCCCGCCCCCCGAGACCGGATGCACATGGATTACCTAACGAGAGTGGCCAGAGTGGCGGCCCGGTAGTAGCGGGTCTTAACGCTCGTAGAGAGCTCATCTGCCCAGTCGATCATGCCGTTGCCCGGAACCAGGGATTGTTCTGCCAGTGTCCATGGGCCCTGGGGACCCGGCGCTGACTCGATGATCAGCGGTAATCCCGGGCAGGCACGGAGGGTCAGGATGGCCGGGGTGTTGTCGACCGCGGATGGCGGGTGCAAACTGAGTTCCGCGGGCCTCACCCATAGGCTGTGGATCTTGATGGCGCGGGCCCAGGCAACGTAGTCCCCCGGCTGGACCGTGAGGTTCAATAAACGGGCTTGCCCGGGTTTCACGCTCTTCGGAAAGGGCACGCTGACAAGATGCCAAGTGCCATTGATCTGCCCGAAACTCGTTTCGCTATCAAAAAAATCAACCGCCGCTTCGCCGTCGCCTAATTGGATTCTGACTTTGTTTTTTCGGAAGTTGCTGGCGCTTTGACTCCCGACCAGAACGTGGGCCGTGACCGAGAGCAACGCGTAATCGTTCGGGATCCCAGCTCCCACGACGATCTCGGCTTGGTAGTCGTGCGTGTTTCCGAAATCGTCCTCGTGATCCGCCGAAAGTCGTCCGCCATCCGTTGCCGGCGCGTAGATCGCGGACAATCTGGACATCGGATAGGCGATGTTGGTGGCTGAGGTCGTGGCCGGAGCCAAATCATACCATCTCGATCCTGAGCCGATCGCGGCGATCGTGAATCCCCCGTTTGCCTTGAACGTGGCGTTCGTGACCCAGCCGTCAGCCGACCTCGAGTAGCTGCAGGTCCCGCCTGGCGAGTGCTCGATGAAGAAGGGTTGCTCGGTCTGGGCCGTGGCCACCGTGGCTGCAAGAACTGCTGATGCCGCAAGTCTGAGTGTTTGCCGTTGCATGATCGCTGCCTTTCTCGTCTTGGTTGTTCGTCCAGTTGATGTTTCAAGGGCGACGTTTTCACCCTCTGGTTGCATAAGTGGGTGTTTTCAGGACGAAGGGGACATTTCTCTTGCCATCCTGCTGAAGGTGCAGGCCAAATGCGCGCGTGAGTAGCGCTGGGGCGGATCCAACGACGAGCGGGATTTCCCGGAGCAGGCGCGGGAAAATGCCAGCGTTCGCGGCCCAGACCCCGGGCACGCCACCAGCCGGCGACAGCAGCAAGATCATCGCCCTCCCATCCCCGGCCGTTGAACATCCGCAACTGGGCGAAGCCCTCAAGGCCCTCAGGGTCCCCAAAAAGACGCATGCTGAAGCTATCAGCCTCTGGCTGACGGATCTCGAGCAACAGGCGAAAGGGTGGGAGCCAGGGGTTCTTTGGGCCGTGTGGCTCGCCGCCAAGCACGAGCCGCGGCTTGGATCCTCGCAGACGGCCCAGCACCTCACGGCGCGGAACGAGCGGTTGTTGGGCATGGTCGAAGACCGGCTGAAGGGCTGTTTCTCCCGCCTGGCATGTGCCGATCTCGAGGCATTTCTCACGGGGGCGCGGACCTTCGAGGCGCTGGTTACCGAAATCATCCCGGTCCGCTGGTTCGACCCCCTCCGGTTGGAGCTCGAGAAGGCGCTGGAGCAGCGGCTGGCCTTGCTTGCGGAGCAAGCTCAGGTCCTTGAATCCTGCCGCAGGGCAGTGGCGGAATTGCACCACCGTCTGGCGCCAAGGCTCCTGCGTGCTCCGCCTGCTGGCACCAGGGCGGGCCAGGACGCGAGATGCAAGATGTACGTCTGGCTCCCCTCCATCGTGCTGGATGTCGATTCTGAGGCTGAAATCGAGGACTGGATTCGGTCGGCATTCGAGACCGGAGGGGACGGTGGTTCACCCACTCGAGGCCGAAGAGGGCAGCGTGACGATTCGACCTCTTGGGCGGTGGCGAAAGTGCCGGTCCCGGTCGCGCGGTTTCGGGGGCTGACGGTTGCAGACCTTGTTTTGCTCGCTCGAGTCACCTTGAGGTCGTTGCTCGAGGCGAACAAGATCACGGAGTCGACTTTGGGCCGGCGCTTCCACATCGAGGGCGAAGCCGGAGAGATGCTCTTTCGGGCGGTGGCGAGGGCGGTGCTCCAATCCACGTACGTGTCGCCCCAGGCTTACATCTATTTCTTGCTGAGGAGTGCGCTCCGGGAAAGCAGAAACGCCGCGCTCGGCGTGAGCCGCCACATGCAGGAAGTCCTCAAGCAGCATGCCGAGGACGAGGGCGAGCCCTGCAATCCGAAATCGGTCAAGAAGGCCTTGCAGGCCCAGGCCCTGGCGTGCCCCCTCTCCCTCGAGCAAATCGCCGAGGAGGATCCCGCGGCGCTCGATCGGATCTCGTCGAGACTTGCCACGCAGCCCTCCCTGATGGCGAGTGACGAGCTTGAAGCGGCGTCCTGTCTGCTCCGACGGTCTCTGGCCGAAGCCGGTCTGAAGCTTGGCAAACTGGCTCGCGGCCTTGAACTGCTTTGGCTCCACTTGGGCCGTGGACAGACCTTTGCCGGGATCGCGGCGGTGGGGCGGTTTGGGAAGACTGAGGAAAGCGTGAAGAAGCTGTGCGCCCGATTCGTTCAGACGGTTGCCGGTTGTCGGTCCCTTTCTGGACACGAGAAGGCCGCCGTGCGCGCGATCCTCGAGAGCGACTGGTTAAGTGCGATGCTGCAGGACAAGGGATGGGAATGGCTGTTGCCGTCGAGTCCGCCTGCCCCTGGTCAGCACCTCAAATCAAAGTGAACAGCTTACGGAGGAATTCCATGCGCATTCCAGATCCAAACATCGTGATGGACGACGAGTCCCACGAGTTCGCGATGCTGCTCGCGCAGTATTTCGAGGGGACATTGTCTCCGGCCCGGCGCCGCGCGATTGACCGCCATCTGAAGACGTGTGCGGCCTGCAGGAAGTTCTTCGAGGAGGCCAAAGAGGATCTCGAGACCCTGGCCGCGGCACCACCGATCCGCAGCCGCGACATCGAGGATTCCCGGAGCGCCAGCGGTCGGGCGCGCAGAGTTGGAGGACGCCCTCACAAACAGCCAAGGCCAACCGGCCCCCCGACGTCCGACAACGTGGTCGTCCTGGACTTCACCAGCCTCCGTGCCCTGGCGCTTGCGGCCGGTTTCGAGACAAAGCCCGGCAAGCGGTCCGCGAAGGCCAGGGAGGAAGCGTCCGGGCATGAAGGGGGAATCCGCGTAAAGCTTGTCAAGCGGCATGCGGCCAACTACCTGCTGGCGGAGACGCGGGAGGTGGCCCTCGCCGGCCGTTCGCTCGCGATTGTTCGAGGTGGCAAGGTGCTCTCGCAGGGAGTGCTGATGGGCAGCGCGGATTCGCGAGGCCTGTTGCAGGCCTACCTGCACGTGCCCTCCGGGACGTTCAGTGATCCCGAGGTCGAGGTTCGGCTCGAGTTGCGGTGAGTTGAAGCCGGCCCGGGATTCCGGAGACAGGGTTGTCGCATTGCATGGCTCGGGTGATGAATCGACTGCCGCGACCATCCGATCCCTGGGCTTGGCTCTATCCGCCTCGGGGCGGGAACACGGAAGTGGCCCTTGAAGCCTGGGATCGGCAATCGGCGTCGCTGCGAACGGGCGAGACGGCACTTCGGCTCGCCCGAATCCGCCCCGGTCCAGAGCGGGGACCGGCCCCCTCGGAGGTAATGCGCCAATTCGGGCGTTGGCGGAGCGTGGTCCTGCCACTGGACGAGCGAATCGATCCGTCCACCCCGGGGGTTGACGCGGACCGGATCGCCTACGCGCTCATCCAGGGCCTTCTCGAAGTGGCGGTGGGTTGCGCAGCGTCTCGGCGACCGGACGTTCCAGGCCGCCAGCCTGACGACCAAAGGCCTCTCGCGAGGCTGGGGTCCTGGCGCCGGGCCACCGGCGCCTGGATGCGCGCCGGGGGGCGGACGGTGTGTGTGGGAAGCGTGCCGGCGGTGGCGGTGACCGCCGAGCATGTGCGGCTTGGAAGATTCGAGTTCTATCGCCTCGATCCAACGTTCGAGCGGGATCGGGAGTCTGCTTCACACGAGGGCCTGTGCATCCATCCGGAAGACCTCTGGTTCGGAGTGACCAAGTGCCAGCGTTCCTTCCTGCGCAGCCTCGAGGGGGCCTGGAAAGTGGCCCAACGGATGACGGCATCGGACTCCGCCCCGAGGCCGCGGCGCGGTCCCGTGTTGTGGCGCTGGACCTGGGGTGAGAGCAGCGAAAGGAGCAGCGCCGACCCGATGATTCTCGAGGGAAACAGCGCGAGCGGCGCGGCGCTCTTCGGATTCTCGGCTGTCTGCGCCGGGAGGGTGCCGGACAACCGTCTGCTCTGCTGCTTCGCTGTGAGCTCTGAGGGGGCGGTCGATGATATTGGGTGTCTGACGCTGAAACTCGAAGGGCCGCGGCATGCCAGTGCGATTGATACCGTGGTCGTGGCCAGATCCAGCGATGTCGGCTGGGCGCAACGTCTGGTCGATGAAGCCCGTGGGGCATCGGGGGCCGTGTCGGTTGTCGCCGCCGGGGAGCGCGCCTCGGACGCCGTTCGGATCCGTTCATCGTTACGCCGCGGGCTCATTGCCTGCTGCCGCGACTTGTCCCGGCAGGCCGAAGAGCCGGACGCTCTCTGGCCGGTGCTCACGCCGTTCGACCCCGAGCGTTCTCCCAAGAAGACCGGCACGGGAGAGGGCAACCAGGAGGATGAGGAGGACAGGGCCGGCGGGAAACGGAGGGCGCCGAATGAGGCGTCCGCACGTTCCGTGGTGTTTCGGGGGCACTCGCTTTGGCTGGTGGGGCCGGCAGGAGCGGGAAAGGGTCGGCTGCTGAAGCGCTGGGCGGCGGTCACCGCGCAGGAGGCCCTGCTCGAGTTGGAACGGGGTCGCGAGGACCCGGGGCGGGCTGTGATCCCTCTCCTTCTCAAGGCGCGAACCTTCTGGGAACGGCTGCGAGACGTGCCGGAACCGACATCGAACCAAGTCCGGGAAGCAGCCATCCGCTCTCTGCGCCATCAGAGTTTGGTATCCGAGCCTCTGCGCCAGTGGTTGGGGACCGAGGCGTCTGTGAGGGTTTTCATCGACCGCGTCGAGGACCTGGGGGGTGGCGAGCTGGAAGACTTGCTCCGGGCCGTGAAAACCGCTGACGTGCCGATGGTCCTCGCCTGTCGAATGGACGCCTTCGCCCAACGATTCAGCCCGTCGAATCGAGCCGATGGGCCCTCGGCGGCCTGGGCATTGGAGCCGAACGCCGATCGGGAGCTCTGTTTTCGTTCCCTTCATCAGAAGGCGCGGCGTGTCTCCCGGTCTGAGGGCGAGTCCCGGGGGCTGTCGCTTCCACAACTCGCTCAACTCGAGGCTGTGGCCGACGTGGGGGAACAGGCGGGCATGCCGGTTGGGCCGATGGTCTGGGAACTCGATCGGCAGGGGGCGTTGCCGACACCACGTTTTCTGACCGTGACCGAGCTTGTCCTGTCCTGGCTCCGGCTGCGCCTCGACGGCCGCGAGAGGGGCCGGTCGTCCGAGCGTCTTCCGGTGCTCGAGGAGCTGGGGTGGTGCACCCTGCGGAGGCGCAGAATGCTCACGCGGGATGAGGTCTTGTCCGTCTTGCGGAGTTCAGACCTGGCATCGCCCACGACGGTGCTTGCCGAGTTCCTCGACTGCGGGCTCCTGGTCGAAAGAGACGGAGGTCCGGGTCGCGCGATGCTCGTCGAGATCCCGCTGGCTGGCTTCCTGGCCGGCCTCCGGCTGGCGCGCCTCCTGGCGGACCAGGGTGCGAGAGGCGAGTGGCTGGTGCGGCTGCACAACTCGCCCGCGCCGGGGCAAGTCGAGCAGATCGCGCTGCTCAAGGCCGTCGATCATTGGTGTTTCGACCCGGCGTGGGCGCCTGGTTTGCTGGCGCTTGCAGCCCAAGTGAGCAATCCGGCCCCCCTCATCAGACAGGTGTCTCTAGGGCCGGACGCGGTTTGGGATCGGCCGCGTCTTCAACTGGCGATTCAGATGTGCGCAGAACGACCCGAGTTGCTCGCGGAGGGCGTTGAAGACCCCCTATCCGTCGGTCAACGTTCAGCACTCGCCGAGTGTGCACGCCGAGTGTCCTACGCGGCCTTGAATGCCTGGCGCCAAGCACCCTCCTATGAGGCCCATAACCGGGTTGCGTCGGTACTGGTGCCCCTGGGGCGGCTGCTCCCGGACTTCATCAGGAGGGCCTTTATCGCCGAACTTCAGGGAGAGCGCGGCCAGCTCCCCTGGAACAAGGACGCAATGGCCAAGCTGTGGATTGGGGTCATGGCTTCGCCTGCGGGGCCTGCCGTGTTGGCAGACGCTTGCTCGAAGCTGCGCCACGTCGATTCCTGGGACGAGGCCGCGTTTGCTCTGACTCTGATCGAGTCGCCGGCAACGACCGAGCCGCTGGTGGAGGCGTTTGCGAGGGGCGGACTGGACTATCTGAGATCTCCCCTTTGTATCAAACACAGCGTCTTGTTTGCGGTGTTGCACCTGGCCTTCGCGCGTGCCGTCGCCCAGCCGGCGGTCGTCGAGTACGCCCTGGCTGTCGCTGCGGCCATCGACACGCTGGTCCGACGCGAGGCTGAGGCGTTCGGTATCGACAGCGGCAAACCGGAGGAGCATGCGAAGTACCTCGAGGATGAGAAACGAAACATGCAGGGCTGTGTGCTGCAGCTGATCCAGGCTGTGGCGGATGCCAAGCCTCCCGCCGCACTGATGAACCGCATCCTCACGGGCCTGGACTCGTTGGCCGGTCACGAAGATCCGGTGACGCGCGAGACGGCCCGACGCGCCGCGATTCGGTTGAAACCGGACGCCGCCCGGGTCGATCGCTTCCTGGAGCAACTGACCTGGAAGGCGAAATTCCTCACGCCGAACGTCGCGTGTGTCCAGGGCTCTCCGCAGTGGGAGGGCGAGTACTCCCTGCACCGGACGTTGCCTGAGGGCCTGGCACCGGTGGAGCAGCTCGTTCGAGACCCAGCCCTGGCGGACCTGCAAGACCTGCTGTTCGCTGACAACACCAACACTCCGGTCGGACCCGAGGCGGCGAGGAGCCTGGTGGGGGGCCTCGATGGTCATTACGGAGCCTGGGTCCTGAGCCGGATCCTCGGCCAGCGCGCTGGGCCCGACGTCGTCGAGGGGATGGTGCAACTTGCCGCGGCCAAGCCCGTGCACCTGGCCCGGGTCATCTTCGCTTTGAGAAACCTCGCTCCAGAGCGTGGCGTTCCGGCCGGCTTCCTGTTGGAAACCGCCGAGCGCCATGCGGACACGGATCCCCTTCTGGCAATCGCAGCCGTGCGGACCCTCGGCGGTTTGCGGGCACCCGTCCGGCGGGAAGCCGGCCGAGGCCCCCTGGAGCGCCTGTTCGCCCTCATCGAGCGGAACGTGGAGACACCGCTGGCCGCTGTGTCCGTGTGGGCCCTGCGCCAGATCTACGGTGGCACGCTCAGTCCGGATGAGGCGGACCGGTTGATCAGGCTGTCCCGACAGATGACCGGCCGCGAGGTGCTGACCGAGGTGGCAAGGACGCTCGGGTCGGTCGCGCCGTCGGCCGTCAACGACACCGTGTACGAACGACTGCTCGAATTGTCCGATCGGGTCTGCCAGGACTACGATCGTTTCGGCAGGCAGGCTTTACGGAGTTTGGGCCGGCTGACGGCCACCGATCCAGACCATAGCCGGCAGTTGCGAGTACTCGAGAATCTCGAAGCCAGAATGGACGGACTACCGACAGGCGTGCAAAGCGGCTTGCTCGACGCATTGGTCTTCTGTGCCACGCCATTGCTTCAAGATCGCCAGCTGATGGAACGCCTACTCGCCCGAGCACAACGGGGCACCCCGAGTGACGACTCGAACTCCGTGGCTATCATCATTGATACCCTCCTGCGAATCCTCAGTCGGGACGGCAACTACCGGGTCTTCGCTGAAGGCGACAGGCTTGTCCTGAAGACCATGTCCGATCTCGTGAACGATCCGGCCTTGACTCGAGATCAGCCAGGTTGTCCCGCAGATTAGGGATCGAGGCCGGTTCGCCGGCTGCGGACCCTGCATCGGGCCATCGGTCAATACCCTCGCCGGCCCGAGCCCCCCAAAGGCTTGCCAGGGCCCTCGATTTGCGGTTTGCTGGCGGCCTCGGTCAAGGAGGTGCCGGAGGTCCCCATCGTGAAGCGCCCGTTTGTCAGCATCGCCCTCGGCTACGGCGCCGGGGTCGCGCTGGGAGGGTTGGTGTCGCCCGCCCTGCCGCCGGCGGTCCCGGCCGCCGTCGCCGCCGTGCTGGCGGTGGCTGCGCTCCTCCCCACGCCCCGCCGTCGAGCGTGGATCGGGCTGCTCCTGGCGACCCTGGGCCTCGCCCACCTGACCTGGCGGGAGCACCCCGGATCCGCGGCGGACCTGCGCCGGTTGTTCGGCGAGGGCACGGAGCTGGTCGCTGTGCGGGGCCGGCTGCTCGAGACCCCCGTGCTCAAGCCCGCAAGGGATCCGGAGGACACGCCGCGGACCCTGGCGCGGCTGGCGGTCGAGGCCGTCCGGCGCGCGGCCGATTGGGAACCGGCCGAGGGCGCCCTGGTCATCAGCACCACGGGACAGCTTCCGGAGGAGTACTTCGGCGGACGCGCCGTCGAAGTCTATGGCGTCTTGCGCCGACCGGCCCCGCCCGTGATCAAGGGGCTGTTCGACTATCGCGCCTACCTGCGCTGGCAGGGCATCCATTACGAGCTCCTCGCGCGCACCCCGGCGGACTGGCGCCAGCCGCCGGGGCGCCCCGGACCGGCGCACCCGCCCATCGAGGATCGCTTCATCCGGTGGGCGCAGGCGGCCCTGAGCCGGGGTCTGCCGGTCGAAGACGAAGCGGTGCGGTTGCTCTGGGCGATGACCCTCGGCTGGCGGACGGCGATGACGGATGACATCTCCCGCTCGTTCGTGAGAACCGGGACCATGCACATTTTCGCGATCTCCGGCCTGCACATTGCCTTGATCGCAGCGATTCTCGTGGCCTGTCTGCGGGTGCTCCAGGTGCCGCGGCCGGTGTGCGGGCTGGTGGTGGCGCCGGCTCTCTGGTTCTACACCGCCGCGACGGGCTGGCAGCCGAGCGCGATCCGGTCGACGCTGATGATGACGGTGATCATCGGCGGGTGGACGCTGCGGCGGCCCGGGGACATGGTGAACTCGCTGGCGGGTGCGGCCTTTCTGATCCTGGTGTGGGAACCGCGGCAGCTGTTCCATCCCGGGTTCCAGCTCTCGTTCGTGGTGGTGCTGGCGATGGCCCTCGGCGTGCCGCCGATCGACCATTGGGTGCACTCGCGGGTGGACCCGGACCCTCTGCTGCCCGAGGCGGCCTGGCCGGCGTGGCGGCGCTGGGTCCGGACGCCCCTGGCGTGGCTGGTCCGGGCCCTGGCGACCTCGGGGGCGGCCTGGCTGGGCTCGCTCCCCCTCATCGCCCACTACTTCCATATGATCACCCCGGTGAGCCTGATTGTGAATGTCGTCATGGTCCCCCTGAGCAGCTTCGCCCTGATGTGCAACCTCGGCAGCCTGGTGACCGCCGAGATCGCCACTTCCGTTGCGGAGCTCTTCAACCACAGCGGTTGGTTTTGGATGAGAGCCATGATGCTGCTGGCCGATGCGGCGGCTGGATGGCCCGGCGCGTGGGCTTATGTGCCGTCGCCGGGCCTGGGGGGCACGGCCGTTTACTACGCGTTCTTGCTTGGTCTGACCACGGGCTGGCTGTTCGACCGACGCCGGCGCCCGTGGCTGTTGGCCGTCGGCGTCGGCGTGGCGGGAGGGGCGGCGGTGGTCGTCTGGCGCGAGGCGTCGAGCACGGAGATCGTCTGGCCCGCCCTGCCGGGCGGAGCGGCGGCGATCGTAGATGCCCCGGGGCGAGCGCGGGACCTGGTGGTCGATGCCGGGGATGCGTCGGGCGCCGACGCGGTGGTGCTCCCTTTCCTGCAAAGCCGCGGCGTGAACCGGGTCGCCCGCATGCTCCTGTCCCATGGGGATGCGCGTCACGTGGGGGGCGCGGAGATCCTGCTGCGCGAGATGCCCGTGGCGCAGGTGATGGTCAGCAGCCACAACGCCCGATCGCCCGTCTACCGCCGGATTCGGGCGGGGCTCGAAGCCTCGGGACGGCCTGCGTCGACGCTGTCCGCCGGCGCGGAGATCGCCGGCTGGCAGGTGCTGCATCCGGGCCCGGGGGACGCCTCGCCGCAAGCCGATGACGCCTCGATGGTGTTGCGACGCGAGTTCGGACCGGTGACCGTCCTGCTGGTGTCGGACCTGGGAAAGACGGGACAGAGGACGCTGCTGGACCGCGGCCTCAACCTGCGGGCGGACCTGGTGGTCGCCGGCATGCCCACGGCCGGGGGCGTGCTGTCCGAGGCCCTGCTGGCGGCGATTCAGCCCCGGGTGATCCTTCTCCAGGACGCGTTCACCCCGGTGGGGGAACGCGTCACGCCCGGCGTGCGGTCCCGGCTCGAATCTTACGGGGTCCCCGTCTTGCGGTTGACCGAGCACGGTTCGCTCACGCTGCGGATCACGCGATCGGGCTGGAGCCTGCGGGACAATGACGGACGAAGGGTTGGGGCTGGTGCCGGCCTGTGAAGTGAGACAGGCGAGTTCACGGCACCTTGGTTCGGCGCGTTCGGCGGCTGCCGCCCGCGGCCAACGGATTGAACCACCGCAGACCCGGGAAGCGGATGAAATCCGCGTCGGCGGTGTGGAGCACCGCATCGTACTCGATCGCCAGAGCGGCGATCTGGGCGTCACTGACGAGGTTTCCGGCGGTCCCCAAAGCCTCGAGCAAGTGAAGGAGGGTCGAGAGATGCTCCGGACCGGGGACGAGAACCTGCACGGGGGGCTGTTCCAGCCAGGCGCGCACATGGCCTGCCGCTTCCCGCAGGTGCAGGGGGTTCACAAAGACGCGCGGGCTCGTCACGAGGCGCAGAAAGCCGCACACCACGACGTGGGACAGGCCCACCGGTTCTTCACCCTCGAGGCACGAGCGCCACCACGCCCCTGCCCTGGCGTGACAGGGGGAGCTCGAGTCATAGGCGTAGAGCAGGAGATTGATGTCGGGGATGATCATGGGGCCGGTCGGGCGCGATGTCTCCCGAGGAAGGCGTCGATGTCAAGGTCATCGGCCAGACTGTTGAGTCGCGCGGGGTCCAGGCCCGCCCGCAAGCCGAGCGGCTGGGCCCTGATCACAAACGGCCGCCGCCGGGGACGAGGGGGGGCACCGCCCAACCCTCGACGGAGGGCCGCATTGAGCGTCTGCTTGAAGCCCGCCCGGGAGTTGTGCATGGCTTCGCGCAACAGGCGCTCGACATCCTTGTCGAGGGTCACCGTCGTTCTCATGCTCGCATCATGATGCTCATGATTGCTGCTGTCAAGATGTGAACTGTCCCCCCAATCCGCGCGTAAGCGTCCCTTGCGGCTCAACCTCCTGGGCTGGACCAGACGCCTTGAGCCGCCCGGTCCGGGGTTGTCGCGGATGTGGAAGCCCGCCATTCCGGTGTCGTCACTCCCTGCGGGACCGCGGCGGACGAAGGGTTGGGGCTGGTGCGGGCCTGTGAAGCGATATACTAAAAGACCCGGTATGATTGTTGTAGGCTTGGAATGAGAACGCAGGCCCTGCGCGTCGGAGAACGGGATGTGCCATGCTGACGGAGACGAGGTTGGTCTGGCGGTTCAACCGGGGTTGTCGCGATGCGCTACGCGAGATCTACGAGCGGCACAAGGTGGATCTTGTGACCCTGGCGACGGCGCTGCTGGCCGACAAGACCGACGCCGAGGATGTTGTGCATGACGTGTTCCTCCGCTTTGCGCGATCGACAGGCAAGTTCCGCCTGACCGGCAGCTTGAAGGGTTTCCTGGCAACCTGCGTGGCCAACGGCGCGCGGAACCGGAACCTGGCGGGCCGGAGACGCGCCGGCCATGAGGGGGATCCGTCCGATGCGCCGGCGCCCGACTGCCAGCGGCCGGACTGGGCCGCGGTGTTCGGCGACGACCTGCGACGCGTCGGGTTGGCGCTCGCGGCGTTGCCTTACGAACAACGGGAGGCGGTCCTCCTGCACCTGCGCAGCGGATTGACGTTTCGCGCGATTGCCGAGGTGCAAGCGGTCTCGATCAACACGGTGCAGGGCCGCTTCCGCTACGGCCTGGACAAACTGCGGGCGCTTCTCGACGGGGAGACCTTCCCATGCGAACAACCCAAGACCTTACCGAAGTGATCCGGCGATTGCGTGTCCCGGCGAGCGCCGCCCTGGACGAGCGGATTCGCAACGCGCTGAGCCGAGGGGCCCCTCCAGCCGCGGTCGAGGCTCCGGCCGACGGGCCCGGCACGCTGACGCTGCTCGCGATGCTGATGAGAAAGAAGCCCGTTCGTGTCGTCCTCGGCGGATTGGCCACCGCGGCGACCGTGCTCGCGCTGGTGCTCCCCGCGTCGACCACGGTGGCCTGGTCCATGGACCAGACGATCGCCGCGCTGCAGAAATACCGCGGCGTGTTCATGGTCGGGCGTGGCCTCGGCCGGACCAGCGACAGTGTCTTCATGCTGTGGGGTCGGGCCAATCCCTCGGGCACGGCCTCGGAGGCCTGCCTGTTGATTGCGGACCACAAGGTGGTCTGGGCAAAAGACAACGTCACGCATTATTATGAGCCCGCCGAAAAGCGCGTGCTTGTCGACCGGGCGACGACCGCATTCCTGTCCCCGTGGTTCGGACCGAAGTTGTTCGGGATGATGTCCCGGGTTGGCGACCCTACCGCGCGCGAAGAAGCCGATCCGGTCACGGGAGAGCGACGGGTCTCGTTCCGCTGCAGTCTGCAGACCGCGAAGGGCCCCGAGTCCTGGCTGATCGAGTTCGATCCCAAGACCAAGTTGCCCACACGACTCAAACAGTGGGACAAGGCGCGCCCGGAAGGGCAGCCGGCCCTCGATGTCGAGAGAATCCTCTATCTCGAAGACGTGTCGCCGGAGGTCTTCTCCGTCCATGTCCCGCCGGAGGTGCGGTTCGTCGCAAAGGACCTGGAAATCCCTGAGGCGAACCTGCCGCTCCTGGCCGACCCGAAGAGCGGAATGTCGGCGGACGGCCTCAGCCGGAACGAGGCATGCCGCAGGATGGTGCAGGCGTTCTGGGGCGCAGCCATGGCGAGGGACCTTGCCCGGCTGCGTGAACTCTGTCCCCTGGTCTCCGGTTGGAACGATGCCCTCGTCCGCGGGATCCTGGACCAGGATGCCGCAGTCGAGTTGCTGGAGATTGGGGCCATCGAGAAGGAAGGGCGGTCCCGACTCGGCTCGATGGCGCTGGTCCCCAGCCGGGTCCGGTGCCGGGACGGCCGGCAGCTCGAGGTGAAGATCCTCGTGCAGTTCCGGGAAACGGACGCGGGGACGACTTCCTGCGTCGTTCATGCGCCCTACGGCATCCCCTTCGAGATCGGGGAGAACACCCCCACGCGTCGGTGAAACCGTCAATGAAGACACCTCACATGCGCACTATGAAGACTCACGGAAGATCGCTTCGTGGCTGGTTCCTGGTCGGCGTTGGATGCCTGCTCGGCCTGCTGGGCCTCCGGATGGCGAAGCATTTCTTCGAGTTCCCGGCCATCCCGGGCCTCTTGACCGTGACGTTTTGGCCGGACACGTTGGCCTTTGCCATCCTGGCGGCCACGGGGGCCGCTCTCGCGGTCTGGGGCCTTGCGCGGTCGAGGGCCGAGTGACGGTCCTCCAAAGAGCCGCTCACGGACCGGCTGGTTTCTCCCCGCCGGCGGGCAGGAAAGCCTTGATCTGGGTCATGCCGCCGAGGGCCCCGGATTCCGGCGGGCTCCGATCGGCCATCGCAGCGACTTGTGCCCGGGCGTCGTGTTCGGCTTCGGCGCGCAATCGGGCGCCCAGCTGCCCCCGAAGCCGCGCCACCTCCTGTCGCAGGTCCAGCTCGGCGGCCCGCAGCCGCTCGAGCTCGGCCTGGTCCGCCCCCGGTTTCGGCACCCGCTGGACCCTTTCTTCGAGGCGGGCAGTGACGCCGGCACGAGCCTCGAGCTCGGCGTCGATCTCGGCGTTTCGAGCCTCCAGAACTCGCACCCGGTGCTGCTGCCAGACCAGCAGGCAGACGGCGGCGACGAGCAATCCACCGACGGCGAGTGTTTTGTAGGTTGCGGGACGCATAGAACGGACGGCAATCGCGCTGCCAGAGCCGCCCCGGGGTGACGCATGCCAGCGGCCGCCGACCGACAGCGTGGACTCGACCGTTAGGGGCCGTCACACGGTGCGCTTCTTCGCTTTACCGCTGCTCTTGGCGGGCTTCCGGGCGCTCGGACGGCGGCGGGGCGGCCGGGGCGGCGGGGGCGGCTTGGGCGCGGTCTTCTCGTGGATCACCTGGCGGAACTCATCGAGTTTGCGGTCGACTCGGGTCCGGGCCTGGGTCAAGCCCCGCTGGGTGCCGTTGACGACGTCCGTCAACAGCGAGCAGCCCTTGCGGATGCGCTCGACGTAGGGGCCGTCCGTCAATTCGATCCCCTTGCCTTTCAGGAATTGGCTCAGGTGGCTGTAGAGTTCCTCGGGTCGAATGGTTTTCATGGTGCAACGTTTCGTTGGGCGCGAGCATCCGCCCGGCGGCGCCGGTACGCAATTATACTCCGCTGCGGGGTTTGTAGATTGTCGCGGATTCCTTTCGGCCGCGGGCCCCAACATGGTTTAGGATGCGGCCGTGCATACGCTCGGCGAGCATTTGGCGCCCACGCTGAACCAGGTGGTGGTGCCGGATCTTTGGCAGCAGGAGGCGGTCTCCGCCTTGCGCGCCGGGCGGGATGTGGTGGTGCACGCCCCCACCGGGGCGGGGAAGACCCTCATCTTCGAGCTCTGGTCAAACCAGGGGAAGAACCGGGGCCAGGCGATCTACACGGTGCCGACCCGGGCGCTGGCGAACGACAAGCTGGCCGAGTGGCGGGCCCGGGGCTGGAACGTGGGGATCGCGACGGGCGACTTGTCGGAGAACCTGGGGGCCCCGGTGCTGGTGGCCACCCTCGAGACCCAGAAGAACCGGCTGATCCAGGGGGAGGGCCCGACGCTGCTGGCCGTGGACGAGTACCAGATGATCGGGGATCCGGACCGGGGCTTGAACTACGAGCTGGCGATTGCCCTGGCTCCGGCCCGGACGCAACTTCTGTTGCTGAGCGGCAGCGTCGGCAATCCGCAGGATGTGGTGAAGTGGCTGCGGCGGTTGGGCAGGGACGCGGTGCTGGTGCGCGATGATATCCGGCCGGTGCCGCTCGAGGAGGTGCATCCGAACGCGCTGGGCTACCACTTGCCCTCCGAGATCCGGGGTTACTGGCCGCGCTTTGTCGCGAGGGCCCTGGCGGAGAATCTGGGGCCGATCCTCGTCTTTGCCCCGCGGCGTCAAGCGGCCGAGGCGCTGGCCGCGGAGCTGGCGCGGTATGTGCCATGCCCCGAGCCGCTCGCCCTCACGGCGGCGCAGAAGCCGGTGGTGGGGGAACACCTTGGCCGGCTGTTGAAGTGCCGGATGGCCTACCACCACAGCGGGCTCAGCTACGGGGCGCGGGCGGGCGTCGTCGAGCCGCTGGCCAAAGCGGGCCAGCTCCGCGTGGTCGTGGCCACCATGGGCCTGGCCGCCGGCATCAATTTCTCCCTGCGCAGCGTCGCGCTGGCCGGGGAAAGCTACCGGCGGGACGCCGTCGAACAGCTCCTCAAGCCGGACGAGATTCTGCAGATGTTCGGCCGTGCGGGCCGGCGGGGGATTGACGAGACGGGCTACGTGCTGGTGGCGGCGAACGAGATCCGGCTGCTGGACGCGCATCCGTGCCACCTGACACGCAACGGCATGGTCGACTGGTCGGCCCTGCTGGGCATCATGCGCGGCGCCGTCCGCCAGGGCCGCGATCCGTACCGTGAGGCGGTCCGGGTTCAGGAGCGGCTGTTCACGTCCAAACCGATCTTCCTGGGCGTGGAAGCCTCGATGGCGTTCCCCGAGGCGCCGTGCGGCTTGCGGACGGACACGGAGCGGGCGCGGCGGGTGCGGCGTCGCGTGCGCGAGCTCTGGAACAGTCGCGGCGAATGGCAGCGGTACCCGGAGACGCGCGACGTCCCTCTCAAGGAGGTCTGGATCCTCCGCGGCCCCGCGGAATCTCAAGGACCCGGCACCCCGGCGAGCGGTGTTGCCGCCGAGGGTGTGCCCGGCCGGGTGCCGGCGTTGTCGGAGCCGGCGGCCCTGGAACGCTTGGGGACCGGCACGCTGTGTGTCGTGGCCGAGGAGGGCGCGCTCCGGATTCACGGGCGGGCGACGACCGTGGCCGAGCGCTGCGGCGGCGGCCGGGTCCGGCTGGCCAAGTGGGTGCGCCGCCTCACGCAGTGGAGCGGGCGCCAGGTGGGTCTGGACCTGTGGCGATCGCGCGTGGTGCCGCTCCTCGAGAAGAGGCTGCTCGAGCAACGGACCCCCGCGGTCCGGTTCGAGGAGCGGGCGGATCGGATCGTGGCGGTGCTGAGCCTGGCGGAAATGACAGTCCGCGCGCCTGTGGATGCGCATGGCGTAGCGCTGTGGCGGCCGCCCGTCCGGGAGGTGCTGCCGGAGGAATGTGCCGGCTGTTCCTGGCGGAGCTCGTGTTCGAAGCTCACCGCGGCCACGGGCACCGCCCTGTTATGGCGGCGGCTCGGGCTGGTCGATGCCGCCGGCGTGCCGACCCGGCGCGGTGTGCTGGTGAGCTTCTTCTCCCAGGGGGACGGCCTGGCCCTGGCGGCCGCGCTCGAGGACGAGAGCTACCCGCTCGAGGATCTGGTCTACGACCTGGCGAACCTGGACGCGGGCTTCCGGTTCTGCGGCGAGGAGAACCGGTGGGCTGGCCGGCTGGCCATGGTCTGCCATCAGGCTTACGGGTTGCAGTCCATCCCCGGCTATCTCGAGAACGGGTTGCCCCCCAAATACGGCGCCGGGGCGGAACAGATCGTGGCTTCGATCCACAAGGATCCCGACACGAAATTCCGCTGGGTCACGGAGTTCCTGGGGGTGGGAGACATCGACCGGGTGATCATCGAATGGCGGAGTCTCTTGCGCCAGGTGGCGCACGCACCGGCGCTCGAGTGGCCCCGATGGGAAGCGCTGCAGGCCCGGGCGCGCGCCCTGCTGCACGCCACGGAATCGCCGACCCTCACGGATCTGCCCCCTCTCGACTACACCCAGACCCGGAGGATGGAGCATCGCCTCGTGCTCCGGCGGCATTGATCGGTGGGCGATCCCTTGCCCGCGGCCCCAGTTACTCCGTCCGCACCACGAACACGCGGGCGTCGAGGGGCCCCAGCTCCGGCTGGAAGCGAAAGCGGTCGCCGTGGCATTCGCCCAGCGGCGGCGCGTCAGGATCTCCAAGAGTTCGGGCCCGGCTCCGCGATGAGAGGCCGCAGCGCTCCCGGTCCAGGGCGATGACGGGTCTCAGGGGCCGGTCGGCGATGGTGGTGACGGCCACGGCGACCCGCCCGTCCCGCGCGCGCCAGGCCGACGCCAGCACCAGCGGCACCGTCTTCTCGAATTCCTTCAGGGCGCCCTGTTGTCCCGCGTAGATCGACAGCCGCGAGATCGGCATTGGCTCGGAGGGGGCCTCGACCGAAGGCGGGGGGAGCATGACACCATTCTGCAGCCAGTCGAGCGCGCGGTGTCGTTCCCTCGCGAGGCGGATCACCCAGGCGATCTCTTGGGAGCGTTCCCGGAGCTGCGAGGGCAGGAAGTTCGCCAGCGTTGGCTGCTGTCCCCAGAGGAAGGCGCGGGCCTGCTCGAGGCAGAACTGACGGGAGAACTTCCGATCGAGCAGCGCCAGGGGTTCCTTCGGTGCAAAGGCCGCGGGCCACAGGTCGTCATACGGCGGCATCGTCAGCGACGAGTAATTCCCGTAGAAGACCCCGTAACCATGGTAGACCGCCTGGAAGAAGGGGATCGGGTCCCAACCGTCCGGGGCGGCGTAGCGCTCGCGGCTGACATCCAGGGCCAGCATCAAGTCCAGGTAGGGCAGCCAGTTCTCGGCGCATCCTTCCCCGGCCAGCGCCACGCCGCCGCGGTCGGGGCAGCGGCGTCGCAGGTCTCCGGCGAGGGCCCTGAAGCCTGCCATCCAGTACGTGCCGCCGCCGGGGGGATGTCCATGCGTGCGGTCATAGCAGGAGAGGCTGCTGCAGGCCTGGTCCATGTAGATGCCGTCCACGCCGAGCTGGTGGAAGGCCTCGGCGGCCACCCCGGCGTACTGGCGCCGCCAGAACTCGGTGGCCAGGCACATGGTGGCGCAGGGCAGTTTCGTGAACGTGTTGTAGGTCTCGGGGCGCACCGTGCCGTCGGGACCCTTCACCGCAAACGCCGTGGCGTTCTCGTTTGTCCAGCTTGCGGTGGTCATGCCCCAGAGCCGCTGGTTCATGTAGACCAGTGCATGCACGTCGTGCGCGTGCGCCCGTTCGAGCGCGGCGGCGAACGCCGTCTCTCCCTCCCGCGGCGGCAAGTACTCGGGGAATCCCGTGTCGTAAGCGCAACCGTGCCACCAGTGCCAGAACACGCTGACGGGCATTCCGGCCTCCCGCTGGAGGGCGATGGCCGGCTCGAGGACCCCCGGCGAACGCCCCCGATTCCACACCCAGAGCCCGGTCTTGGCCACCCACGGTGGCACGGCCCCGCGTCGCCACCGGCTCTCCCGCGCCCACGGCTGGTTCGTGGCCCAACGGCGGTAGATGGCTGCCGCGTCAAACCAGTTCCCCCGGAACGTCCCGAGCACCGCGGCATACGGGAGCGTGTACGCGCGCTCGCCGGACCCATCGTTCCGCTGTTCCGGGAGATGGACGATCTCGAGGTTCAGCCCCGGCGCTGCACGGGGTGCGGCGGCGGGCTGTCCGGCCGCGGCCGGTGTTGGCGCCGGTGCCGGCACGGGCCGGCTGAACGCAGCGAAGCCCTTGCGATAGCCCGCCGTGTCGTCGCACGCCGCATAAAGACCGGGTCCGCCGTCCGAGTAGAAGGCCATGCATTGCATCGAGCCGTGCCCCGGGTAGTCGAACTCGCGCCGCACGCCGCTCGTGGGGTTAGCGGCGAAGACCGTGCGGGGGTTTTCGGAGAGCAAGCCCGCCCAGAACGGCATCGCCAGGCGCTCGTGTTCGAGTGTCGCGAGGTCCAGCAGGCGGGGGAAGCGCAAGCTTTGGATCGGGATCGACCCGAGGCCGTTGACCGTGATGCCCCAGCGGCTTGCGGGCCGATGCCGATCGAGCCGGACCGTGACGTGAACCTCGAGGTCGGGCATCCCGACTTGGCCAAACCGGCTCCACTCGATGCGCAGCCCCGGCTCGCGTCCCTCGAGGGTCCTGACCCTGCGCGCCTGGGCGGCCGCGGGGGAGAGCTTGGACGGCGGGCTGCCTGCCCACTCGAGTTCCCAGCAACCGCCAATCCCCGTGGCAGCGCCGATCAAGTCCTGTCCCGAGACGACATCCAGGAATTCGACCACCCGGCCCGAGTCGCGGTCGACGCCGACCTCGAGGTACGAGGTGCCGATGCGCACCACGTCCGCGGTGCCGGCGGGCAACGCCAGGGCGACGGCGCAGAGAAGCAAGACGGCGGCCGACGGGCGGGCGGCGGGCGCCGGCGGCTTGTCCGGTCGAGCCATCAAGCCGGGGAGCCGGGCGGGAGCAACCGGGCGACCGGCGGCCGGGGTGCGCTCTCGCGAGCGGCCATGAGGTCTGCCAGCAGCGCCCGGCCCTGCGGCACCAGGGCAATATCCGCTTCGCCGGCCACAATCTGTTCGGTCTCGAGCACCTGGAAGAGGGCCTCGGCGATTTCGGGGTCGGCGGCGATCTCGCGCAGGGCGGCGCCGACGATTTGCGGGCGGGTGGCGGCGGCCCGGGCGAACTCGATGGCGGCCTGGCGTTCGGCGGTGCTGGTGATGACGTTCACCTGGTTCGCGCCGTCCTGTTTGATCGCCGACGTCACCTGGCGCAGCCGGTTGACGACCTTCTCCTCGATCTGCCGGATCATGCCGCTGTCGCGGAAGTGCACTTTGCGGATGTAGACCGAGCCGAGTTTGAAGCCCCAGTCCTCGGACTTGGGCGAGACCTCATCGCGCACGGTCCGGCTCATGGCATGGCGGTTCTCGAGCAGGTTGGACAACCGCATGTTGCTCAGGCATCGGACCGCGGCGTTGCTGACGTTGGCCGCGAGCGAGCCCCGGGGATCCGCGTTCTTGAACAGGTAGGCGACGGGATCGCTGATGTACATCTCGTACCAGATGCCGACGCCCATGGGCGCGCCCTCCTCGGAATTGACCGGCTGGCTGCGCAGGTACTCCTGGTCCACCCGCAGATCCAGGACGTGACAGCGTCCGATCCAGTTCACGAGCGGCGCCTTCCAGCCGAGCTTGAACCAAAGGAAATGCAGGCCCGGCTCGTGCAGCACGGCCACGACCTTGCCGAACAGGACATACACCCGGCAGCGCCGTTCCTCGACAATCGTGTAGAAGCCAAACAGGCGGATGAAGCCGAGCACCAGCGGCATGAGGAAGAACATGCCGAAGAAGGCGATCACCGCCGCGAGGAAGAAGTCACGCATGGGGCACCTCGACAATCACGCGCCGCGCCTGGTTGAAGAGCTTGAGTCGCACATTGCGGACGTAGGCTGCCATCGCGCCCGGCCCGCTGGCCCGGAGTTGGCGCAGCTGCTCGGCCACGGCCGTCAGCGGCTCGACCTCGGCCTGCGCCTTGAGCGTCTCGATCTCGACCGCCCGCCTCGACTGCACCAGCTTCTGGTCGGCTCCCGCCTGGGCCAGACTGATGTCCGACGAGACCTGGTTGTAGGCGGTGTTGATCGCCGCCAGAGCAGACTCGACCTCGTTGGGCGGGTCGATGCCGGTGATCAGCGACGCGTCGAGCAGGATCCCGTAGCGCGCCGACGAGGAGGCGCACTCCCGTTCCATGTGCTCGTTGAGATCCCGCAGGTTCTTGCGCAGATCATTGATCGACACCCCGATGGCCGCCGTGGCCGCCTCGAGTGCCGGCGGGACACCCCCCTCCGACGATGCCGTGCCCAGCGCCATGCCGGGCGCCTCGAAATTCGCGATCCGCTCCCGCAGGATCGAGATGAAGTAGCCCATCACGTGGACCACCGGCCGTTTCACGCCGAACAGGTAGGCGTAGAGGTTCTTCTCGTTCACCCGGTACCGGATCTGGCCCTTGAGTCCCGTGTTGAGCTGGTCCTTGGTGACCGCCTCGAGCACGGTTCCGCCCGCGTTGGCCCCCGGGCTCTCGGCGTCGTAGGCCATGTTGATCGTCTGGGTGGCCACGGACACTTTGTGAACCCGCTCCCAAGGCCATCGGAAATAGGGTCCTCCGGGCGGGATCACGCGCACCTGGGGGAAGCAGTAGCGCTCGCGCTCCTCGGGGCGAAGCCCCTCGCTGATGGGATCATCGAGGGTCGTCGCTGTCCCCAGCCGCTCGGCGCGGCCGAAGGACGTTTTCACTGCCCGCTCGTCCTGGTTGACGGTGTAGATCCCCGCCGCCAGATACCGCACGAGGAACCACGCGATAAACCCCACACAGCAGCCCAACAGGATGGTCATAGGCTTCAGGTTGACGTTGTCGTGACGTCGTTCATAACGCCCGGAGCGCCGTTCACCAAGAGGAAACCGCTAACCCGGATCCTCGGCCAAGGCGTGTGGCGCGAACGGCTGCCAGCCGGCGGGCTCTCGAGCCCTTCTTGAAAACACTCCTTCGTGGGGCGGCTTCGCGGGGGCCAGTCTGGAGGTGCAGGCGCTGACCGCGGCGGGCGAAGGGGTAACGCGGAGCGTTCCCGTGCCGGGTCAGCGGGCTGGCCCCTCGAGACGCACCAGCGCCCAGAGACCAAGCCGGGGAACGGTCACCTGGCCGGCATGGCATGGCAGGGGCGCTTCGCCGCCCTCCGGTGTGAGCAGCGCGGCCCGGTTCACCTCTGAAATCCCGATAGCCGGGCAATCAACCGTCAACACGACATCGTCCATCGGCGTCACCTCGTCCCGGCTCGAATCGTAGCCATAGTTGAGCAGATGGATGACCGCCGACCCGGCGCGCACCCGGGGGAGGACCCGGACCGGCCTCGCGCCGGCCACCTTCACGGCGGGAGCCACTGTGGACAGGGCGGCTGTGGCGGACTCGAACCGGCGCTGACGGGGCGCCGGCTGCGACAAGCGGTCGCGATCGGCGGGCAGCAGATCTCCCGGGTCGACGACAATCAGGGCGCGACACGCGGCGAGGGCGGCGGCGTCCAGAGGGTGATCCACCGTTTCGTCACCGGCCACGAAGAGCCGGTAGCCGAGATTCGCCGAGGCCAGCGAGCCGCAGAGGTCGAACCAGCGGTGGGGGTTTCTGCCACCAGCGGCAGGTCGCTCGGCTTCCGGGTGGCGGCATGGTGATCGGTCTCGGCGGTGAACAGGTCCAGCGCCTGGTAGTCGACCAGATGCCCGGGCCAGAGCAACCCCGCGTTTGCTCCCACCGGAACGGGATGGCCCGCGGTTCGGGCCGCCAATTCCCGCAATTCCAGCATGAACGCCGCCGCACCCCGCCCCTGGTAGACGGACCAATGCCGCCACAAGGGATGTCCCTCGGGCTTCCGGTCGGATCCCGGGCCGCCCCCGGCCATCCAGGCTCGGACTTCATCGCGGAAACTGAATCGCGCGGGGTCGCGGACGCCGAGGCGCTCGCGATCGTCTGACGGCAACGCCGCCAGGTAGCCGCGGAACCCGTCCACGCACCGGTCACAGAAGCAGATCCCCAGCCACAAGCCCCCGGCTGTCCCGAGATGATCGTCGATACCTGTTGGGCACAAGTTCCCCGAGTCGAGGACTCCAACACAGCGGCTTTCATGGTTCGATTCCCGGTCGATTGCACTCACCGCAACTCGATCACGACGGCGCCGTCCCCGGGCACGGCGAGACGCAGGCCGGTTGCGGTCAGTTGTTTCGCGTCGAGTTCACGGGGAGGCGTGGCGGCGCCGGTCGATTCCCCGGAGGGCCGGGTGGCGGTGAGCCGGGTGGCGTGGGTCACAGTGGCGAGAGGGTGCGGCAGCCGATCCGGTCGGATGGTGCACGGGATCTCTCGAGCGGCGGCGTCGAGGTTGGCGACGAGGACGTAGCTGCGGCCGGGCCGGCTGTAGACGGCCGCGGCGCAGGAGGCGCCTTCGAGCTGCACGGCCGGGCTGCGCCAGTCCGCGAACCGGCAGGCCGCGATCGGCCCCAGCGGGTGAAGAAGCGCCGAGAGCTCGATCGCCTCGGGGCTTGCCGGCCACGGGGTCACGCCGCTGACCAGGGCTTCGAGGGCGAAGACGCGATGGAGCCGGCGGGAGGCTTTGTCGTCGATCTGGCCATAGCTGATCACACCGCGCGCGCGGGCGCCGACCAGCGACCATTCCAGGGGCAAGTCTTCGAGGGCGGGCGCCTTGTCGCCCCACGTGCCGTAGCCCCATTCGTTGGCCACGACGTAATCCGCGAAGTTCTCCGTGGCGAACATCGGCGTGGTGGTGTTGTGCACGATGACGATGCCGCGCGGGCCGACCCGCTGTCGGGTCCACTCCATGAACTCGATGAGTTCGTCCATGTCCCAGTGGCCCGCGGCGGCGGTACCCGCGGTCTTGCCCTCGTGGAGCGGATTGCAGCAAAGCAACGCCACGTTCCAGTCGTAGTAGACCCCATCGAGCGGGTGGTTCTTGAGCACGCGGTCGATCGAGGTTCTGAGGCAAGTGCCCCAGCCGGACCGGAGGCACATCTGGGCTCCGAACTCGCTCTGAGCCCGGAACATGTTGTGCTGGAGGTCGCCTTTGCGGTTCATCCGGCCCCACTCGAGGCCGTGTGCCTGGAATTCGCGGGTGGTGGGATGCAGCTCCTTGTTCGAGAAGTAGGTCGCGGTCCGGATGCCGGCGCGGCGGCAACCCTCGAGCACCGCGTCGAACCGGTCCATGTCCGGATAGGGCGGATACGCCCCGTCCCGCCAGAACAGGCCGTCATCGTAGTAGTCCCCATCATTGTGACAGTGCACCGTCTGGATCCCCGACTCGGCCCAGCGGCGGATCTGGTCGGGCGGCACCCATTCCCCGCGGTTCCGATTGAACGAGGTGTGGAGCCACGGCGCGCGGGCGTGGCCTTCGAGGATCGGCAGACCCAGACACCAGTCCAGGCGGCAGAGGCCGGGCAGGGCCACGGCGGACCCGGCCGACTGGAGCACGGAGACCGACAGCGCCCATCCGGCCGGGGACGCCTTCGGGGTCAGGAGACAACGACCCTGCCCGCGGCGTCCGGTCAGTTGCAGGTCCCACGCGGCGAGGTCGGAGCCGAGGAACCACTCGAACCCCTCGACGCCGGGGTCGGCGAACAGCATGGACCGCGGCACATGGGGGATGTCCAGGGCCGGCTTTGCGGACTGCTCAACACCGAGTGCGCCCCAACGGTTGCTCCCGAAGGCGAAGGGCGGCGCCCCTTCGTCCTCGGTGGTTCCCTCCCGATAACCGTACCGGGTCAGCCGCGGTGAAAGCACGGTGACGATCGGCGTCACTTCACGCGCGCGGAAGGGGTCCGCTGACCTCTCGAGTTCCCGTCGGATCCGGACGTAGCCCCAACGGTACTCGAAGACCGTCTTTACCCGGACACCCGAGGCGCGGCCCTGCGGATCGAGCAGGCGGGCCTCGACGGTCACGATCTCCGCGAGGCCGTTCCGGCGATGTTCGACCCGAGGCGCGGAATCGCCGAGGTCGGTGAACGTCACTCCCTGGTCGTCCTGCAGGCGCATGGCCATCGGCGCCGCCAGCAGGTTCTCCGCCTGGCCATGGGTGAGGCGGATTCGGCTGATGGCGCCGCCCTTTCGGAGGTCATGTTCGACGAGGTAGTAGGGAGTCGCCAGGGAGAGCCGCCCGGCGGCGTTGTCCTGCTGCACGGTGTAGGGTTGGGGCCAGGTGCTGGGCGGGGGTTCGGCGCTTTGCCCCGAGGCCGGGCAGAGGCCGGCCACGGCAAGGACGAGCGGAAGGACAACGCGTGCGACGAACCGGCGGCAGCGGGGCGCATTCACGCGGCGAGCCTACCGCCACAGCGGGGAGAAGACCAAGGCGGAATGAGAGCCCCTGTCAGCGCTTCCAGGCGGTGGCGTATTGCAACCGGACGAGATCGGGGGTGGTGTTGACCCCGCCGCTGATCACGGGGGCGTCCAGGTCCTGGTCCTTGTTCAGGTAGCGCCAGCGCCAGATCTCGGCATGATTATCCGCGAACGAGAGCTCGCAGGACAAGTTGTGACGGACGGTGGGCGAGTTCTGCCAGACGTTGTTGCCCGGGGCTTTGACGGCGAAATAGCCGTCGTCGATGGTGAGGTAGCTTTCCTCGATGAACACGAACGCCTGGGAAGGCGACGGGTCGACGATGTCGGCGGTCTTTTTGAACAGGGGGTAGGTTGTGCCGAGGACCCAGGAGGTGTCGCTGGCCCCGTAACGGCTGGCGTCGCTGGCATCGCCTCCGCCCATGCGTCCGTTGAGCGAGTAGCTCCGGACGCGCCGCTTGCCCCGCATGACGGTCCGGATGTCCGAGGGCATCTGGGTATCGGCGGGGCACCGGTAGACGTCGGTCGAGGTGTTGTACGGGTAGAGCTTGCCGTTCTTGATATCGTTGAGGTTGGTGGCGCCGGGCATCGCGCTGATGTTGCCGGCGATCCACGCCTGCGCGCTCGACAACCAGTTTTTGACCAGCACGTCGTTGTTGTCGTCCGCGTACATGCTCCAGCAGAGCGTGAGCTGCTTGAGGTTGCTCAGGCAGTTCGCGTTGTGCGCCTTGGACTTGGCCTTCGCCAGCGCCGGCAACAGCATGCCCGCCAGAATCGCGATGATGGCGATCACCACCAGCAACTCGATGAGCGTGAACCCCTTGGCTCCGTGGCGCGACACCTCCTGGCGGCGCCCCAACACACCAGACACTTTCACAAGGACCATAAACTCTAAGGATGCAGGCTCTCGCAGCGAGCCGTTGGTTTGTTGGTGTGACCGTACGGAATCGCCCGCGACAATGCAATGTTCCTTTCAACGCACAGCCAAGAGCCCTCGACTCCTGGAAAACAAGTGGCGTGCCGGGGGCCGAAGCGACAGGATGCCCCCGATGCACCGGGTCACGGACTTTCTTCACCGCGGGCTCCGAGTTTTCATGGTTGATCCCGAGGCGGCCTCGGTCCGCGAACCTGCCCAGGACAGTCCTCGATCCTGGCCCCCGGCGGGCCGGGTCATGCTGTTGGCGGCGATGGCCGGGGCGCTCGGCTGGGGGATCCGGGGCCAGTACGGCCATGAGACCGGCGCCATGATCGCCGGGTTGCTGGTCAGCCTGGTCCTGGTCCTTCAGCTCTGTCCCCGTGCCGCATCGCTGCCCGCGGCGCGCGCGGTCGCCTGGTGCACGGTGGCGATCGGGTTCGGGGGATCGATGACGTATGGCCAGACGGTCGGGCTCACCCACGATCCCGCCCTGGTCGGCCGCTGGGACGCGCTCGCGTGGGGGATGCTCGGGCTCTCGATCAAGGGGGCGCTCTGGATCGGGTTCGCCGGGCTTTTCCTGGGCATGGGCTTGGGGGGCGTCGCCTACCGGCCGCGGGAACTCCTGGCGCTGTGCCTGGTGCTGGTGCCGCTGGCGGCGCTCGGGATGTTCTGTCTCAACCAGCCCTATGACCCCGCTCACAAGATCCTGCCGTCAATCTACTTCTCGAGCGACTGTCGATGGCAACCCGGGGCTGACCTCGAGCCGCGGCGCGAGCGATGGGGCGGATTGCTCTTCGCACTGCTGGCTGCAGTCGCCTATGTCCGGTACGCCCGGCGGGACCGATTGGCGGCCCGTCTCGCCGGCTGGGGGCTGCTCGCTGGCGGCCTCGGCTTCCCCGCCGGCCAGGCCGTCCAGGCGTGGCATGCGTGGAACCTCGACCTCTTCCAGGACGGCTGGCTGCACACCGTCGCGCCGGTGATCAATTGGTGGAACTTCATGGAAACCACCTTCGGCGCGGTGCTGGGCGCCGTGCTCGGCCTTGGGCTCTGGCGCAACCGGGACCGCATCGCCGAGCTTGCCCCCGCGCCCGGGGCATCCTGGTCACCGTGGGTCGAGGGGATCCTGCTTCTTGCCCAGGCGGGCGTGCTGGTGTTCTCCGAGTTTGTCCCGATCCGCTGGATCGAGGCAGTGGCCGAGTCCGGCCTGACGCTGGGCATTATCCCGATCGTCGCCGTTGCCGGGGGGCGCTGGTGGCCCTATGGGGCAGTCCTGCCATTGACGATGCTGCCGATCGCCGCAAAGACCCTGCGCGAGCTCGGCTCCAAGGCTCAGGCCCTGCCGCTGGCGGCGGCCTGGATGCTGTACCTCGTTGTGCCACTGCTCGTGACCGCGGGGGCGGCCGCAGTCCTGGCGCGTCGCGCAGCGAGGGGAGGCGGCGGATCCGACTTCGCCCGCAGCGCCTTGCTGTTGGCGGTCTGGCTGTACTTTGGTCTGAACTTCGCCGTGTTCCAATTCCCGTGGCCGTGGGCCCCGTGGACTGCCCGGACTCCGAACATGCTGGTCTTCCTGGTGTGCGCCCTCGGGCTCACCGTCGCGGCGCTGAGGACTCCGCGATCGGGGAGGGAAGGAGAAGGGAATCAAGGCCCAGCGGTCTGGCCCGCAGATCCAGTTCCGTGATCCGGCGCGGGGTTGACGGTGAAGGGGCCGGTGAGGTAGTCGAGGAGGGAGGCGATCTGGGCTTCCGTGAGGGGGCCGCCTTCGTTGATCGCCCAGGCGGGCATGAGCGTCCCCGCTTTGCCGCGGGTGATCCAGGTCCTCCAGTACTCGCGGTCGGCGGGCTTGTTCAAGGCGCGGAGGTTGGGGACCATCGAGGCGCGGTGCTCGGCCTCGTGGCAGACGCCGCAAGCGTCGAAGTAGAGCGCCTCACCCGTCTGACCCATGGCCGGCTGGAGGTGGCAGGCGGCGCAATCGCCCTTGAACACGGCCTGGCGATCGGCAAGAGCGATCTGCAGGTTGCGCGCGCGTTCACTGAGCGACATGGCGGCGGCGCTGGCCGAGGCAGGAATCGAGACGCGCACCGTCAAGTAGCGATAGCCGGCTGTGGAATCGATGGTGATCGTCTTGGTGACAATCCCGCTCTTCCCCCGCAGATCGACGTCCACGTCGAACGTCCCGCTCCCTCCGGCCGGGATTCCCCAGGGGACAGCCGGCAGTTTGGCGACGGTGCAGCCGCAGGAGGTGCGCACGCCGTTGATGGTGACCTCGGCATTCGAGGTGTTGGTCAGGCTGAAGGTGAAGCTATTCGTGACCTGACCGGGCTTGAGCGTGGCTTCCTTGACCAGAGCGTCCCAGGCAAAGACGTTCTCCCGGGGCGGCGGCTGGTACACGACGCGGGGAACCGTCGTGCGCGGGGCATAAGGTGGCAGCGGCTCGGTTGGAGGCAGCGGATTCAAGCCGGGAATCTGGACCGGATCGACCACCGGCGCCGTGGGGCCATAGGTCTGCAGCGGGGTTTGGGCCGGACGGGGCGCCCGGGTGCCGGGCTGGCCCTGGTAAGCGCGGAGCGGGGTGCTCTGGCGCATTCCCGACGGAGTGCGGTTGGTGATGAACGCAGGCGCGTTCGTGGTAAGAACGCGAATGATGGGCCGGGCGGAAGGCGGTGGCGGCGGCAGGGGCGGCAGGGAATTCGTGCCGATCAGACCCTCGGCGGCGTGGGCCATGCCGATCAGGCCCGCAGCCAGTGCCAGCCGGAGCTGGCGGATCAGGACGCGGTTCGTCATCGTGCCCGGGAGTCTGGCGAGCCGCGTCTCCGACCTGACAACCGCGAATCTCAAGGTTCGGGGACTCTAGTCCATCGGCCGCCATTGTCAAAGCCGCCGGGCTTCGAATCCTCCCGGCTGCGTTCCGCAGTTGAGCCCCGGCCCGAGTCGGGCTACAGTGCGCGGCATGCGGGGGTGGCGAGCGATCCGATGGGCAGCGACGGTGGCCGGAGCGATCCTGGCGGCAGGGATTCTGGATGCCGCCGCCGGGACGCCTCCCGAGACGCCTCCCAGCCAGTTGAACTGGCGGGTGGCGGAAGGCCGGGTCAACGCCCACATCGAGGGTTGGCCGCTGCAGAAACTGCTCCGGGAGATCGCCGCAAAGACCCATTGGCAGGTCTTCGTCCAGCCGGAGGCCAGCCACGTGGTTTCCGCGAAGTTCAAGGATCTCAAGCCCGGCGAGGCCTTGCGGCGCCTCCTGGGGACACTGAATTTCGCCCTGGTTCCCTCGACCAACGGGCCGTCCCGGCTCTACGTGTTCCAGAACTCCCTCCAGGCCGCCACCGAGCGCGTGCTCGAGTCGGAACTGGGATCCAGACGTTCCAAGCGCATTCCCGACGAACTGGTCGTCACCCTCAAACCGGATGCGGGCGTAACGATCGACCAACTGGCGACAGCGCTCGGCGCGCAGGTGACCGGACGTCTGGATCCACTGCACACCTATCGCCTGAAGTTCCCGAGCGAATCCGCCGCCGAGGCCGCCCGCGCGACGCTGGCGCGGGAGGGTGGGGTGGACGGTTTTGACGGCAATTATGCGTTCGATCGGCCGGTGGGATCCGATGGCTCGCCCATCCGGTCGTCGACGCCTTTCAATCTCCGCCCCCGGTCCGGGGGGGACGCGGACGGTGTGGTGGTGGCTCTGGTGGACACTGCAGTCCAGACGGACGGGACCGTGTTGGGGGGCTTTTTATTGCCGGGCGTCTCGGTGGCGGGGCCGAGCCAGACGCCGACCGATCAGCTTACCCACGGCACGAGCATGGCGCAGACCCTGCTCTATGCCCTCGCGGGCTCGACGCACGCCGCGGAAGGCACGGCGGTCAGGCTGCTCCCGGTGGACGTCTACGGCCCTTCGGCCAGCACGACCACGTTCGATTTCGCCAACGGCATCTACGAGGCGATTCATCGTGGCGCGGACATTGTCAATCTGAGCCTCGGCGGCGACCAGGAGAGCCCGCTGATCCGGAGCCTGATCAAGGCCGGTCGGGAACAGGGTGTGGTGTTCATCGCCGCGGCAGGCAACGAGCCGGTCTCGACCCCCACGTACCCTGCTGCCTATCCGGAAGTGATCGCCGTGACCGCCTCGGACCGCACCGGCGGCGTGGCAGCTTACGCCAACCGCGGCGCGTTCGTGGACCTGATCGCCCCGGGGACGAGCCGGGTTCCGTTCCAGGGGCAGGATTATTGGGTGGTGGGAACATCCGCGGCAACGGCGATGGTCTCGGCCCGGGCTGCGGCGCTGGCGGAAAGCACCGGCCAGCGGGGGGCGGCCCTCGAAGCGCTTCTGCGCGGAACCACCGGCCCCACGGTCACCCCTTAGTGGGGTGCTCACGCATGATCGCGTGTTCTCGTCCTGTGGTTCCGGCGGCCGCGATCGGCCTCCTGCTGTTGGCCCTTGGCAGCGGCGCGCGCGGGGCGCAGCCGGCCGACCCGGCAGTTCTCAGCCTCGAATGCCTCGATGCCGACGCTGCATTGTTGCGTGTGCACGAGCCGATCCGCTTTCGCCTGAGCATCAACCGCGAGTTCGTGCGCCCGGAGAATCGGCACGAGGCCCGGCTGTGGCTCGACGTCACGGGCCCGTCCGGCCGCATGCTCCGTTTCCCGGCATTCTACCATCAGCCGCACCGCTTCGTCTCCAGGCCGGAGGCAGGACGGGACCGCGAATGGGTCTACCCGATGGGCCCCGCCGAGTGGCGCGCGCGGTTCGCCCCACTCGAACCCGGCCGGCACCGTGCCGTCGCCCGGTTCATTGGTGAGGACGGCGACGTGCTCTCGCCCGCCGTCGAGCTGGACTGTGCGCCGCCCCATGGACCGGGCGGCGTGCGCGTATCCGATCGTGACCCGCGGTTTCTCGAGCGGGACGATGGCCGTCCCTTCTTCCCAATCGGCCATAACCTGGCCTTCGTCGCCCGCGGGCAGTACTTGGACACCACCCGCCTGGACGGTGTCCTCGAGCGCATGGCCGGGAACGGCGCGAACTGCGCCCGGGTCTGGGTCTGTTGCGAGGACTGGGCCCTGGCCCTCGAGGCGCGCAAGAGCGCCTGGGCCCGATCCTGGGACTGGAATCCGCCCTTCGATTTCGCGCCGGGCCGCGGGGCCTACGCCGATCCCGCCCCCTGCGTCGTCCTGGGCGGGACGCGAACGAATGCCACGCTCTCGCCAACCCACGCCGTCGCGCTCGAGAGCGCAACCCGCTACGAACTGACCGCACTCGTCCAATCCGAAAAGGACGGCACGCTCGAGATCGACCGGGGCGGCCGGCCCTTTGGGGCACCGGCGCGCAGCTCGAAGGCCAGGGCCTGGGAGCGCTGGAACCATCGCTTCACCACCGGCACGAACGAATGGTGGCTGGGCGACCTGACCCTGCGCGCGACGGGGCCAGGCCGGGTCTGGATCCGGCAACTCTCGCTGCGCAGCGCCGACGGCGGCCCCGAACTGCTCGGCGAAGCCGATCCCTCACGTCCCGCCCGCGGTCTCTACGACCAGCGCGACAGCTGCCTCCTTGATTGGCTGGTCGAACGGGCCGCGCGACATGGGATCCGCCTCCAGCTCTGCCTCCTGACCCGCGACCACTACATGGGTGACCTGAGCGATCCTGCCAGCGCCGCGTATACTCAGGCGGTCGACGACGCGAAAAACCTGCTGCAGTACGCCGTGGCCCGATGGGGCTCCTCGCCCGCCATTCTCGGGTGGGAGTACTTCAACGAGATCGACCCTGGCAAACCCCTGGACCGATTCCACCGCGAGCTCGGCGCGTTCCTGGCCCGGATCGATCCGTATCATCGCCTGCGGACCACCAGCGCCTGGGGCCCCGCTCCGGCCCACTGGGTCCACCCCGACCTCGATGTCGCCGAGCTGCATTGGTACCTCCGCCCCGCCTGGGGCCCCCTATGGCGGGATGAAGTCCAGGCCGTGCTCGATCGCACCGCCCTGCTCCGCCAACACGCCCCGCACCGGCCCGCCCTCCTCGCCGAGTTCGGCCTCGCCGACGATCGCTGGGGACGGAGCCCGCACATGGAACGGGATCGCGACGGCGTGCACTTCCACAACAGCCTCTGGGCGTCGGCCTTCGCGGGGCTCTCGGGCACCGCCCTGTTCTGGTGGTGGGAGACCCTGGACGCGATGGACGCCTGCCGGCACTACCGGCCGCTGGCCCGGTTCGTCGACGAGATCCCGTTCCTGGCGGCGACGCTGCAGCCCGTCACGGCAACCACTCCAGTCCGGCAGTGCCGCGTCCTTGCCTGGCAGGCTGCGAACGCCGCCGACGGCTGGATCGTTCATCCCGACGCCGCCTGGCATCGGCAGGTGGTTGAAGGCCGGCCGCCCCCGCGGGTCGATGACGATCGGTTGGTGCTGACCGGCCTCGAGGCGGGCGACTACGAGATCCGCTGGTTTGACCCATGGCAAGGTGAGTTCGCCGGCCCGCCATCCCGAGCGCAAGCCGCCGACCGCCTCGAGGTCGCCATCCGCCCCTTCACCCGGGACATCGCCTTTCGACTCCGGCGGCAGCCGTGATGCCGTGCGGCCTATCCCGGTGTCTGGCGGGGCAAAGGGGGATCTGTGAGGGTGATCTGTAAGGCAGCCCGCTCGATCGCGGGACGGGAGACCCTCAGGTCGGCAGGCGGCGGGTTCAGGCACGGAAGAACCGTGCCGCCAGCCCATTCGCCGCCAAGCCAAAGCCGGCCAGCATCGCCAGCGGGAGCGTGGCGTCCGCCAACCCGCCGCCGAAGGTGATGAGCCGGTTCAAGGCGTCCATCGCCCAGCCGGTCGGGATGCTGTGGGCCAGGATCCGGGCGAAATCGGGCACGACTTCCAGCGGCCACCAGCAGCCGCCGAGCGCGGCCATCACCAGGCTGGCCAGGAGGCAGATGCCGATGACCTTGTCCTCGGCGCGCACCAGCGAGCCGACGAGCACGCCCAGCGACGACGCCACCCAGGAGTAGACCAGCATCACCACGACGATGCCGCCGAGGGAGTCGCCGAAGTTGACGTGGAACAGGAATCGCCCGGCGAGCAGCAGAACCGCCACTTGCACTGCCGCCAGCAGCATCAGGCCGTAAACCTTGCCGGCGATGAGCGCGCTCCGGCTCATGGGATGCACCGTCAGTCGCCGCAGGACGCCGGACTGTCGCTCGCTCGCGACCGTGGTGCCGCCGAAGATGAGCAGGTTCATCAACACATACATCACCAGCACGCCGGGCAGCGAGAAGTTGAAGCCGGCCGGGATCGGCTTGCGGCCCGCGTGACGGGTCCGCAGCTCGACCGCCGGCGGGCGCTGTTGCAGCGCGCGGACGGCGTCGGCGGTCGGCGGGGCGTTGGCGTCCGCGGTGCCGAGTTCGATGAGATCGGAGTTGAGAGCGATCAGCGCGCGGACCACGCGCAGCTCGACCAGCGCCGCGGCGGCATCGCCGGAGCCGGCCACGCTGAAGAACTCGACGGTGCCCTGTCTGCCGGAGAGGATGTTGGCTGAGAAGTCGGGGGGAACGCGCACGCCGCGGCGAGCGTCGGCGGCGTTGGTCGGCGCGAGAATTCGCAGGCCCTGGGCCCCGAGCGCGTCCAGGAAGCTCGCGCCCAGGAAGCCGGTGTCGTGATTCTCGACCAGCACCGCCGGGCTGGCGCTGGCGGGGCCGCCGGGACCACGATTGGCAAAGCCCATGAAATAGACGAACATCACCGGCACCGCGAAGAGCCAGATGAGCGAGGAGCGGTTGCGGAGAAACAGCCGCAGGTCGTTGTGGCCGATGAGGAGTGCTGCGTTCATCAGGCCATCGCGTTGCGGCGGAGCCGGCGGCGGAACAGCCACGCTGCCAGCAACGTCAGCAGGACGCCGAGCGCCGCGAGCTTCACGGCGGCGAGCGGCCAGGGAGCCGAGCCCGCGCCACCGGACTGCGTCCCGCGCACGCCTTCGATGAACCACGCCGGCGGCAGCAGCGGCGTGACGTGATAGCGCAGGAAATCCGGCAGCGCGTTCGACGGAAACGCGCAGCCGCTGGCCAGGCCCAGCAGCATGACGCCGATGGTGTTGATGACTTCAGCGCCCCTCGCGCCGGCGACCAGCGCCGCGCTGCACGCCAGCAAGCCGCCGGCGAACACGGCAAGTGCGGCCGCGAGCACGGCGAGGATCAGCGGGCTTGCCCATCGGATGCCGAAGATCGCGCCGCCGCCGCCGAGCAGGATGGCCGCGCCCACGAACACCATGAGGAACGTGAACACCACCTTCGAGGCCACGAAGATCGCGGGCCCGGGCGGCAGGGTGCAGAAGCGCGAGAAGGTGCGCTGCTGCGCTTCGCACCGCAGATCGCGCATCGCGACGTCCGCCAGGAACAGCAGGAACATCGCGGCCAGGCCCGGCAGCAGGAAGGCAAAGATGTCCGCCATGGCGTTGCCCGCGGCGCCAAGGCCGGACTTGCCAGCCGCGGATGTCGCGGCCTGCTGTTTCTTGTCGAACCAGACCGGCACCGGATCGAGACGGTCGCGGAGGGCATCGAGACGATCCGCGGTCTGGTCGAGCAGGCCGGAGACTTCGCGCATCGTCGGGCGCTGGTCGCCGGAGAGCACGTCGCGCCAGTCGCCGAGGCTGGCGCTGAAGTTCTGCTTCACCGCGCTCAGGCCGGTGGTCACCACGCGCAGCAGCTCTTCCAGGATTGCCGGATGGAAGGCCTGCGCCGGGTTCTTCACGAGCTCGAGCGCGACGGCGTTGGTGCGCAGCAGGTAGTCGCGGGCGAAATGCGCCGGGATGATCAGCGCCGCGCTGAGGGCGTTGTTGGTGACCTGGCGCAGGGCCTCAGCGCGCGCGAGAAAGACCGGCTCGAGGCGGGTCGCGGCCTGGTCCTGGTTGAGCGCGCCGCGCAGGAAACCGGTCAGCGGCGAGTTGTCCTCGTCCACGACGGCGAACCGGATCCGGCCCAACCCGCCGTCCTCGGAGTGTCCGCCGAACACCAGCCCCAGGAGCGCGGTGATGACCAGCGGCACGCAAAGCTGCACGAGATACGGCACCGGGTTGCGGAGCGCACGGCGCAGGTCTTTGGCGAGGAGGGTGCCGAGCATGTTACTCGCGGAGGTCGCGGCCGGTGAGCTGGAGGAAGACGTCGTTCAGACTCGGCCGCTTCAAGGTGACGTTCGTGACGCGAACCGGCAGGTTGAGGAGTTGTCTGAGGTCCTCCGCCGGATCGCGCGGAGCCGTGGCGGCGATCACGAGTTGGCGGGCGGTCTTCTGAATGACGCTGAACGAGGCGGTGAACCCGGGCCAGCTTCCCGGCTGCGCACCTTCCCAATCCCCCTCGAGCACAAACAGCCGGTCGCCGCCGATGCGTTCCTGCAGCTCGGCCAGCGTCCCCTCGGCGAGCAGGCGGCCGTGGTCAATGATCCCGATGCGCGGGCAGAGCGATTCCGCTTCGTCGAGATAGTGGGTGGTGTACAGGATCCCGGTGCCTTGGGCGGCGAGGCCGCGGATGAACTCGAGGATGTTCGCGCGAGCCTGCGGGTCGATGCCCACCGTCGGCTCGTCGAGCAGCAGCAGCTTCGGCCGATGCAACAGCGCGCAACCGAGGTTGATGCGCCGCTTCATGCCGCCGGAGTACTTCTTTACGGGGTCGCGGGCGCGGTCGGCCAGGCTCAAGGCGTCGAGCAGCTCGCCGGCGCGGGTGCGGGCCGTGCGGGCGTCGAGGCCGGCCATCCGGCCCCAGAACTCGAGGTTCTCCCGGCCGGTCAGCTCCTCGTACAGCGCGATCTCCTGCGGCACGACGCCGAGGGCGCGTTTGGCCCGGGCCGGATCCGTCGCGACACTCGCGTGATCGACGAACACCTCGCCCGCGTCGGGCCGCAGCAGACCGGCGATCATCGAGATCGTCGTGGTCTTGCCCGCGCCGTTGGGCCCGAGCAGCCCGTAGATGGCGCCGGGCCCGACCTCGAAGCTGACCTCCGCGACGGCCTGCAGCGGGCCGAAGGCCTTGGACAAGCGGCGAACGCGGAGGATCGCGGAGCTCTTGGCGGGTTCAGGTTCCACGGAGCGAGCATCGCGAGTCCCGCCGCGGGAGTCAACGACGGCTGGCGCTGTGCGGGGTGCCATGCACCCAGCGGGCGTTTGACGCCGCAGTCCTCCCGTAGGGTTTTCCCATGAAAGTGACGGCGGAACTTCCGTCGGTGGCTCAACTCCGGAAGGACCGACCGCAATGGGATCGTTGATTGACACGTCGCGGTGGGTCGACCAGTTCCGTCCAACGACGCCCGCAGCGCTCAAAGACCAGGTCTTGGCCCAGGTGAACCAAAAGGAAATCTGGATGCCTTTCGTCTCCGGCGCCAGCCGCAGGGCCCCAGCGCCGCCGATGCGGGCAAGCTGGAATCGTTCGGAGGGCCGGTGCCACCAGGCGAGGTGACCGGGTCAGCTGCGACGCGAACGAGCCGGCAGAGGGTTCGGAAAGGCAGGAAGGCCGCCTGGAATCGCGGACTTCGTTAGGTCTGAGGTGCGCCTCGCTACGGGATCACGGCCCGGTAGAACCGCGCGCTGGCGCCGGCGCCGGTGTCGGTGAGCGTCCAGGCATCTTGCGAAGGCGTCTGTGTCTCGAGCGGCGTCCAGTCGCCGAGCTCGGAGGAGATCTCGACGCGGCACGGCCATCCGGGTTCGGACACGATGCGGAGTTCTGCCACTCCGTCGCGCAGGGAGAGCATCGTCAGCTGCGGGGCCGGGGGACGCTCGATCGGTCCACGCATGATGGCGAGACTGTTGTTGGCGTAGGCGGCGATGGCGATGACGTTTTTCATGCCCGGGGGCAACGTGATCTGGCCGTAGGCATTATCGCCCCAGGCGACCACGGTGCCGTCGGCTTTCAGCGCCAGCGAATGACTGGCACCCGCGGCGATGGCGATCACGCCTGTCAGATCGGCCGGCACGTTCGCCTGGCCACAGGCGTTGTCGCCCCAGGCGACCACGGTGCCGTCGGCTTTCAGCGCCAGCGAATGACTGGCACCCGCGGTGATGGCCTTCACGTCGGCGAGTGTGGGTGGGACGGTCGATTGTCCGGAGGCGTTGTCGCCCCAAGCGACGACCGTGCCGTCGCGCTCCAGGGCCAGGAGATGGCTGGTGCCTGTCGCAATCTGGACCACATCTTCCAGGCCGTCGGGGGGAAACGAGCCATCGATCCATGCGCCGATCGTGTGGTCGCAGCGCAATGCGATCGAGTGCGCGTACCCCGCGGCCACCGCGAGGATGTTGGTCATGTCGGCAGGGACTTGCGTTGCTCCATTCATTGCCTCCGGGGGCCAGCCGGCGACCAGCCCGTTGCTCCGCAGGGCAAGGCTGTGGAATCCACCTGCCGCGATGGCCACCACGCCGGCGAGATCCGCAGGCACACTCGTCTGGCCAGCGGCGTTATCCCCCCAGGCGACCACGGTGCCGTCCGGTTTCAGGGCCAGCGCGTGGTTCCACCCCGCGGCGACCGCCACCGCCTGCAGGCCGGGAGGAACCTGAGTCTGGCCCGCGTTCGAGTCGCCCCAGGCCACTACGGATCCGGCCTCCGGAAGCGGCGGGTTGGTGACGACGAGCACCGCCACACCGCTTGTGATCGAGCTGAAGCTGTTGCTCAGGACGAAATGGTAGCGTCCGGCCTGGGCTTCCCGGACGGCGGGCAGGAAGAGCGAGACGCTGGTTCCGCCAGGCACCGGGTCCTCTTCGAAGAACCACTGGGAGAACCGCGGCAACGTGCCGTCGACGGTGCTGGCCAGGGTGACGTTCCATCCGGGCCAGGCGGTTTGACTGCGGGGTTGGGCCGGGATGGCGACGGGGATGTCCGGCAGTTCAAGGTTGTCATAGATGCCCGCCTCGACGCCGATGAGCGGCCACGGACCGGAGTCCAGGCGCACCCACTCGATCGGGACTGGAGACCAATGGGGCTGTATTACGCTGCGGACGCCGCCGTCGGGTGCGACGACGATGTTGGTCACCTGGCTCCATTCCTGGTTGAAATCGAAGATCACCTGGTAGAAGCCGCCGGCGGGCGTAAACGCCCCCAACCCGCCGCCGTCGATGCCGCCCGCGCCTCGCGAGGCCCGGACAAAGAACTCCTGGGGGTGTCGACGAAATTGTGATCGAAGTTCGCCTCGAACCGGATCTGCTGATAATTCGCGTCCGGGCCCTTCCCGGAGCCGATGGTCATGCCGCCGCAGTAGGCCCAGTATCGCGTCGAGGGGTCGCTGGGATTGTGGAGGGACGGTTGCGGGAAGAACATCACCGAGATCCGGACGGCGCCGTCCGCCTGGGTCAGGGGCCGGGGCAGCACGTAGATGGCACCGCCCGTGTACTGTTCCTGGCTGTTGACGGCGAAAGGAGTCGAGAGCGCCTGGGATCCGCCCACCCCGCGATCGGCGACGATCGTCGGGACCCCGCCCTCGGGGACCCCCCAATACTCGGCGTCGGAGATCAACGGCGGCGGCACGTGTTGACCGGCGATATCGTCGGGCCCATCGAAGTTGAAGCGCTCGGCTTGGACGACTGACATGGCGGCCAGCGCACCCAGGGCTGGGAGCAAGGCCCAGTGCGAAGGACTCGAGTGGAATCCGGCATCTGCGGGAGCATCAA
This sequence comes from Verrucomicrobiota bacterium, assembly GCA_029556615.1. Taxonomy (GTDB): domain Bacteria; phylum Verrucomicrobiota; class Verrucomicrobiia; order Limisphaerales; family J093; genus JAKQDD01. The sequence continues at coordinate 68,161 of JAKQDD010000046.1, forward strand.
TAGGGTTCATTGGGGGAAAGCCCGCGTGGGGTTTGATGGCTGTCGCGGAGCATGTTACTGCAACCGGGGAGCGGATGGCAAGATCCGAAGGCGCCCCCCAATCCGCGCGTAAGCGTCCCTTGCGGCTCAACTTCCTGGGCTTGACCAGACGCCTTGAGCCGCCCAGTCCGGGGTTTTCGCGGATTTGAAAGCCCGCCCCCGGGGCGGGCCCATTCCCTCCAAACCCTATACAGCCCGCCC
>JAKQDD010000061.1 GCA_029556615.1 Verrucomicrobiota bacterium
AGACGCGCAAGTGGGTGCGCTCCAGCGGGTTGACCACCACGTACAGCACCAACACCGCCGGGGACGTGTACACGGTGACGTATTCGGATGGCACCCCGACGGTGAGCTACGCTTACGACCGTCGTGGCCGGCAAAGCACCATCACGCACGGCAGCGGGGGCAGCCAGATCACGAACCAGCCTCACGTACAATCAGGCTGGCCAGCCGCTCACGGAGAGCTATGCGGGAGGGACACTGGCGGGACTGAACATGCAGTTCCAGCACGACCAGTACCTGCGGCGGACCAACGTGGTGGCCAAGAACGGGGCCAATGCACTGGTCAGCGCCGGATACGGGTACGACGCCGCGGGACGACTGGGCAGCGTGACGAACGGGACGCTGCGGTTCGTGTACGCTTACCATCCCAACTCGATGCTGGTGAACACGTTGGGCTTTCTGGAGGGCGGCAGCGCGAGGCTCACGATGACCCGGCAATACGACAAACTGAACCGATTGCTCTCGATCGCCTCGGTGCCGTCGGCCTCCGGGACCATCGGCTACGCGTACCAGTACAACGCGGCGAACCAGCGCACCGGCCGGACTGAGGCCGACGGCTCGTATTGGGTGTACGGCTTTGACGCCCTGGGGCAGGTGGTGTCGGGCCGACGGTACTGGGGCGATGGGACCCCGGTGGCGGGAGAGCAGTTCGAGTACGCCTTCGACGATATCGGGAACCGGGAGAACACCGGGGGCCGGGTCTCGGCGGCATCGACGTACAGCGTGGACCGACGGAACCAGTACGGGAGCCGCACGGTGGCGGCGTACGCGGACGTGTTCGGGATCGCCAATCCGACGGCGAACGTGACGGTGAACGGGAACACCGCCGCCCGGAAAGGCGAGTACTTCCACCACGCGCTGAGTGTGCCGAACGGTTCGGCGGCGTACCCGGCGGTGACGGTGGTTTCGGCGTACGGCTCGGGGCAGAGCACGACCGGGCACGTGTTCGTGGCGGCCTCGCCCGAGACCTTCACCCACGACGCGGACGGGAACCTGACCCAGGACGGGCGGTGGGCCTACACGTGGGACGGTGAGAACCGGCTCACGCAGATGCTGCGGAACACGGACAGCCCTCTGGGCGCCCGGCAACGGCTGAGCTTCCAATACGATCACCAGGGCCGCCGGATCATGAAGGCGTTCTGCGTCTGGACCAACTCGGCCTGGTCGGTGGTGTCGTCGAACAAGTTCCTTTACGACGGGTGGAATGTGGTGGCCGAGTTGAACGCGACGAACAACGCGTTGATCCGCTCGTACACGTGGGGGACGGATCTGAGCGGGAGCGTGCAGGGAGCGGGCGGGGTGGGCGGTCTGCTGCACGTCGGCTACCACGTCGGCACGGTGACGAACGGGTTCGTGGCGTACGACGGGAATGGGAACGTGGCCGGTCTGGTGCGCGCGTCGGACGGGACCACGGTGGCGCGGTATGATTACGGGCCCTTCGCCGAACCGCTCCGCGCCACCGGGCCGATGGCCGCCGCCAACCCGATGCGGTTCTCGACGAAGTACCAGGATGGCGAGAGCAGCTTCCTCTATTACGGGCATCGGTACTACAACCCGAGCACGGGCAATTGGCTCAACAGAGACCCGATCGGAGAGTTGGGGGGACTGAACGTTTACGGATTTCTAGGAAATGACGGTATCAACAAGCAGGACTATCTTGGAAACGCCCCTGCTGCGCAAAACCCTGTTCCTACCCTCGAAATCACGCACAACAATGGCGTGCGTCCTGGCTTCTGCGGCGGAGTGAGTTGGAAGGTTTACTATCGCGTGCAACCAGCTTCGACTGTCGGAGGCTGGATTGTTCAGAAGCTCACGATTTCTTGGGAGGTCAGAGATTGCTCAGGAAAGCTACTCAGCTACAGAAAGGCCCGAAATCCCGGAAACGCCACTTACTGGGAGGCATGGGAAGTCCACCCGAATCTCGGCGAACCGGAGGACAACCCCGATCATTTTGGCAACACGCCCTCCGATACCAAAATCGGCGGCGATTGCACCTACGGAACGCTCAAGTGGAATGGAAGCGCCGCCTTCTACGAGGGATTGCAGCTTCCATCTACATTCACACGCCAACAAATCATGGGTGGCGGCCCAAATGGCCTTCCGTCAACCACCACAGACCCGAATCTGACTGGGGGCAGTTCCTCGCTCTCTCATATCTTGGAGATCAGTTGGAACTGCTGCCCAGCAGGCAAGGGTCTCGGCAAATACACGCGTATTGACGCAATCGCACCCTTTGCGGATTAGCCCCAAAACGTGCCTGCCCTGCGATGCAGTCGACATTGAAGAATTCAAGACGCGTTGTTCGGTGGCTTTGTTGGTCACTCGCGGTATCGGGCAGTCTCATCGCCGCCTATGTTCTTTTTGCACCGCTGCTCATCCGCAGATTTGGCACTTCTCACCCTTTGGTAACAGGGCCGTTCCTGCGGCTCTGCTCATACGACCGCACACATCTCCTAACCAAGTATTGTCGTCTCTGGGGAGTTTCTGAACCTCGTATGAGCGAAAGGGTTGCTTTCCAGGGAGTATTTGACTGTGGTCTTTTGGTTGACTGTGAATTGTGGCCGGATGTTCGGAGGCTCAAGCCAACTGAAGCGTGGGTCAAAGGAGATTCGGGCACAGGGGGCAAGGCCGCTCTACATGCCGCTATTCTCAGCGCGAGTCAGTGCCCAAACCAACATGCGGTCGTCTACTTAGGACCTGACGACACGGGTGACACTCGATCAAAGCAATACGAATGTATCGAGACCGCCTTTGAAATACTCCAAACCATTGGTTTCGAGCGGATCACATTCCAGGTTAATCGACTCGGCCGACGCTGCGACGCTTTGGAATGGAGAAGAGGTGAGGACAAACTCCGCGTCGTGGGCGAGTGAGTTCGCCCGGTCACTGCCCCGGCTGTCCCGCACAAGTGGTGTAAAGACAAAAAGATGGTGGCGGTTTTGGCAGTAGCGCCGAACCATAGCGAATTGAGCCATCATTTCCGCGCTTGCCCGCTGCGCTCGCCCTACGCAGATCCCTCGGACCTCTGTCCGTCATCGAACTGCGCCGACTTCAAAGCGCCTGAGATGACTGCTGCAACGTCAATCATCAGCTCACAATCGAGGTAGTGGTTGTCCCGCCGCTTCTGCACCCACAGCACCTTGATCCGCCCGCGCGAGTCCTCCCGTTCCTCCCGGACTTCCGCCGTGACCTGGTCGATGTAGTCCCGGCCGGTCTTCTTGGGGATGGTCCACTGGCCGACCACGCCATGCGTGAAGAGTGCCAAGTGGTCCTTTAGGCTCGGGTTGGACCACTGGAAGAGAGGCAGGTGGCGGCGCACTCGCGCCCGGCGGGTTCCCAGGCTGGGGTCCACCAGCACCCGGCGCCACACCCGCCGGATGGTCTTGCCCGTGCGCGGGTCTTGGCTGAGGAACCACTCGGCATCATCGCCTTTCATCGCCTTCCACCCGGCGCCCATGCAGAACCGATACACCTCCGACGCTTTGAGCCCCGAGTCGATCATGGCGTTGACCAGCGGGACCTTCAGTTGCTGCCGAATCTGCTCCAAATCAGTCGTCGTGGCGCAGCGGCCGTAGGCCAGTAACCGGCTGGCGGCCCCTGGCCCGAAGGCGCGCGCCACCCAGAAATAGTGCTCCCCGCCTCGGGCCTGCCGGTCCGCCGCCAGGAACCGCGTCTGTTCCAAGGGCCACGGATCGCCGAAGTCGTAATCCCCTTTCCGTTCCAGCAGGTAGTCATCTCCGGTGACCATCCAGCGGTCGAGGTCCCACGGTTCGCCCAGGGTCTCGGTCACGAACGTGAACATCGGCTCGATGTCCCCACCCACCCGCATCGCGTCCACCGCCGCCAGGCACTCTTCGATGATCGACCGCCACTCGATCCAGTGCGGCAGGAGCGCGTTCCAGGTGTAGCTGACCCGCGATCTCGGGGCGTTGGGGTTCTGCGGGACAAAGCGCCCATGGTTCTCAATCCATCGCGTCGCCCTTGGTCCCCGGCGTCGAGATGAGGAACCGGCGCGAGTTCCAGAAGGACCGGGTGCGCTTCAGGAGCATTTCAAGGCGGCCGGGGGCGTAGTTCCGGACCTCGTCAGCAAACACGTACCGAATGGGC
>JAKQDD010000066.1 GCA_029556615.1 Verrucomicrobiota bacterium
CGGCGGGCGCAGGCGATCACGTTTACGGCGATAGGGGGTCAGCGGTATGGGGGTGCGCCGGTGGAGTGCGAGGCGAGTGCGAGCAGCGGGTTACCGGTGGGCTTCGAGGTGGTTTCGGGGCCTGGGGCACTGGAGGGGAACGAGCTGCGGACGACAGGGGCGGGGACGATTGTGGTGCGTGCGGTGCAGGGTGGGGATGCGCTATGGCTGCCGGCGCCGCCGGTCGAGCAGACCATCGAGGTGGCCAGGGGGCTTGCGGAGGTGGCGCTGTCGGGTCTGGCACAGGTATACGACGGGGGTGCGAAGCCGATTGGGGTGACGACGACGCCGGGCGGCTTGGGTTTGCTGGTGACGTATGATGGGCAGCCGGCGGCTCCGGTGTTAGCGGGTTCTTACGCGGTGGCGGCCACGGTGGTGGATCCGAATTGGGAAGGCACGGCGGCGGGGACACTGACCATCGCCAAGGGATCAGCAGGGGTCACGCTGGTGGGTCTGAGTCAGGCATGGGATGGAACGGCCAAGAGCGTGTCTGTGACGACGGTTCCCGCCGGGTTGACGGTACAAGTTTCGTATGGCGGGGGCCAAGGCGCGCCTGCGGAGGAGGGTTCGTACGCGGTGGCGGCGACGGTGGTGGACGCGAATTGGGAGGGGTCGGCGGCCGGGACGTTGCTGATTGCGAAGATTGTGAATGTGGCGGGCTTTGTCTTTAACGACGCGGATGGCGACGGCGAGACGGGCGAGCACGAGGCCCGGATTGAAGGCGTCTCGGTGGACTTGGTGGCGGACGACGGCGAGACTGTGGTCGAGACGGCGGTGACGGACGAGAACGGCGCCTTTGAGTTTCGTGGGATTGTTCCCGGGGCCTACTATGTGGATGAGCACGACCTGGAGGGCTATGTCAGCACGACGGCTGGCCGGCGCGCCGTGAGCGTTCCCAGCGGGGACATGGTGTGGGTGACCTTTGGCGATCAGGAGGCGGGTGTTATCTCCGGTCTGGTATTTCTGGATTTGAACGGGAACGGCTTGCGCGAGGCTGACGAGCCGGGCCTGGGCGGGGTGCGGATCACCTTGAAAGGCGGGGAACTGGCGGAGTCCACGGACACCGATGCTGCCGGGGCGTATTCCTTCGCGGGTGTACCGGCTGGGACGTACACCGTTGAGGAGACGGATCCGCCGGGTCACACGAGCACGACGCCGAACGTGCGGACTGTGAGCGTTGGCCCCGGAGGGTCTGCCACAGCCGGCTTTGGCGATCAGGCGGTGGGGACGATTCGCGGGGTGGTGTTCGAGGATTTGAACGGCAACGGGTCGCAGGAGAGCGGGGAACGGGGGCTTGAGGGCGTTGGGGTGCGACTTACAGGTTTGGGACAGGAGTGGGAGTCTGTCTCGGACGCAGTCGGGGCCTATGCGTTTGTCGGACTGGCGCCTGGATCGTATCTGGTCGAGGAAACTGATCCTGCCGGGTATGCGAGCACGACGCCGAACCAACGGAGCGTGAGTCTCGGCAGTGGCGGGGCCGCGTTTGGCAACTTCGGGGATCAGCCGGTGGGGAGCATCTCGGGCGTGGTTTTCAACGATGCCAACGGCAACGAGCAGTTGGACGCGGGCGAGTCGGGCCTGGGAGGCGTGCTGGTGACCCTATTGGGCGAAGGCGTGTCGGTTGGGGCGCGGACGGCCGCCAACGGCACGTATGCGTTCATCAACGTGCTGGCGGGTTCGTATTTCGTGGAGGAAACGGACCCGCCCGGGTTTGCCAGCATCAACGCGAACCGGAGGGCGGTCACGCTGACGGCGGGGAGTGCGGCGACGGCGACGTTTGCGGACCAGGCGATGGGGACGGTGGCGGGGGTGGTGTTCGAGGACACGAGCGGGGACGGCCGGCGCGATGCGGGCGAGCCCGGGCTTGGGGGCGTGGTGGTCACGCTGCGCGGCGTTGGGGAGGATCGTGTCGCGCGCACCGCGGGGGATGGCAGCTATGCGTTCACGACGGTGGTTGCGGGGAACTACAGCGTCGAGGAAACCGATCCGGCCGGGTTCACGAGCACGAGTCCGAACCAGCGGGCGATTTACTTGGCGAGTGGCGGGACGGCGACCGTGAGTTTTGGGGATCAGGCGATGGGCACGGTGAGCGGCTTGGTGTTCAACGATCTCAACGGGAACGGCGCCCGGGAGACCGGCGAGGCGGGTTTGGGCGGGGTGAAGATTGTCGTCACGGGCAGCGCCTTTCAGGCGGAGGTCCAGACCACCGGGGACGGATCCTACGCGCTGAGCGGTTTGACGCCCGGGGTGTACGTTGTGGTCGAGGTGGATCCCGAAGGTTTCACCAGCACCACGGCGAACGAGCGGACCGTGAGTCTGGCCAGTGGCGGAGCGGCCACGGCCAACTTCGGGGACCAGGCGGTGGGCACGCTGGGCGGCGTGGTGTACGAGGACAGCAATGGGAACGGGCGGCGGGACGCGGGCGAGCCGGGGATTGGCGGCGTGAGGATCCGGCTTTCGCAGGACAGCCAGGAGCTGAGGCTGACGACGACGGCCGGGGATGGCACGTATGGGATCGCGGGCCTGCCTGCGGGGGCGTACACGGTCGAGGAGACGGACCTGCCGGGCTTTGCCAGCACGACGCCGAACACGCTGGCGGTGACGCTGGCTGCCGGAGGGGCGGCGTCGGCGAGTTTCGGCGATCTTGCGGTGGGGCAGATCAGTGGGACGGTGTTCGAGGACCGGGACGGGAACGGTCTTCGGGGCGACAGCGAGCCTGGACTTGGCGGCGTGACGGTCACGCTGGTCGGCACGCAGCCGGATCGGTCGGCGGTCACATCGGCCAACGGAGCCTATGGTTTCAATGACGTTCCGGCAGGATCCTACACCGTGGTCGAGTCCGACCCGCCGGGATTTGTGAGCACGACGGCGAACACGCGGAGTGTGAGCCTTGTCGCGGGCAGTGCTGCCACGGTCAGCTTTGGCGATCAAGCGGCGGGCCGGGTTGGCGGGGTCGTGTTTGCCGACGCCAACGGAAACGGCATCCGGGACGCGGGCGAGGCCGGCATGGGCGGCGTAGCGGTGGCGCTCTCGACTCTGGCCGGTGTGCCGGTCGCCGACATTCAAACCAGCGGTGACGGCTCGTATGCATTTCTCGAGGTGGCGGCGGCGAGCTACACGGTGATCGAGACGGATCCCGAGGGCTTTGCGAGCACGACGCCGAATGTGCGGACGGTGCTGGTGGCGGCCGGGGGGTCGGCGACGGCGAACTTCGGCGATCAGGCGATGGGGACGATTAGCGGGTTGGTGTACAACGACACGAGTGGCAATGGTCTGCGGGACGCGGGCGAGGTCGGGTTGGGAGGGGTGACGGTCCGTCTGACGGGCGGTGCGGGTGTTGACCGTGTGATGCAGAGCGCAGGAGACGGTTCGTACAGCTTCTCGGGGGTGGTTCCCGGGGCGTACACGGTTGTCGAGACGGATCCGCCCGGGTTCACGAGCACATCGCCCAATGCGCTCGGCGTTAATCTGGCGAGCGGCGGTTCTGCGAGCGCCATGTTCGGGGATCAGGCAGTGGGGACGGTTACGGGCGTTGTGTTTGAGGATCGGAACGGGAACGGTCTTCAGGACGCCGGCGAGTCGGGTTTGGGTGGCGTTGTGGTGGCGCTTGCCAGCGAGGAGCGGACCGTGACGGCCACGACGGCTTTGGACGGCTCGTTCCAGTTCGCGGATGTCATTCCGGGCCTTTATGTGGCGACGGAGACGGATCCCTTGGGTTTTGTCAGCACCACGCCGAACCAGCGGACGCTCAATGTTGGCAGTGGCGGATCGGCGTCGGTGATTTTTGGCGATCAGGCGACGGGGACGGTGAGTGGGACGGTATTTGACGATCTGGACGGGAACGGAGTGCAGACAGTGGGCGAACCCGGTTTGGGGGGAGTGACCGTCACGCTCACCGCGGTGGGTGTGAACCGTTCTACGCAAACGGCGGGAGACGGCTCGTACAGCTTCTCGGGGGTGGTTCCCGGGGCGTACATGGTGACCGAGACGGATCCGCCCGGGTTTACGAGCACCACGGCGAACCGGCGGTCAGTGGTTCTGGAGAGCGGCAGCGCTGCGACGGCGGCCTTTGGGGACCAGGCGACGGGAACGGTCAGCGGTCTTGTGTTTGACGACCAGAACGGCAATGGGCTGTTGGATCCTGGCGAACCGGGGCTTGCGGGCGTGTGGATCCAGCTCGTGGGGGCGGTCGAGAACTTCGAGACGGTGACCTCGGGAACGGGGGCGTATGCTTTTGTGAACATGGTGGCGGGGAGTTACACGGTGGTCGAGGCGGATCCCGAGGGCTTTGCGAGCACGACGCCCAACGAGCAGTATGTGAGTCTTGCCGCGGCGGGTGCCGCGACTGCTTTGTTCGGTGATCAGGCGGTCCAGACCATTTCCGGCACGGTGTTTGAGGATTTGAACGGCAACGGCGTGCAGGACGCCGGCGAAGCCGGGATTGCGGGGGTGGCGTTGCAGTTGATCCGGGTTGCGGACGAGGCGGTTGTGGCGGAGACAACCACGAGTGCGAACGGCGTGTTTGCCTTCACGCAGGTGCCGGTGGGCGACTACACCATTCGGGAGAAAGTCCCGGCGGGTTACACCGTCGGCACGGGGGCCTCCGGCCAGGTTGGCGGGACGGGTGGAACGGGGCTGCATCATGATCCCGAGTTGACCTTGGATCAGGGGGTGACGCTGGGTGAACGGGGCATCGCCAGCGCGAGCTTCGCCAACCAGGTCGTCGGCTCGATCTCCGGTCTGGTTTTCAACGACCTGAATGGCAATGGCCAGTTTGATCCCGGGGAAGCCGGGATCGGGGGCGCCCGGATCCGGCTGATGGATCCCGAGAATCCGGCGGCGGCGAGGGAGGTCCTCACGGCCGGCAACGGAGCCTATCAATTCTCGAGCGTCACACCGGGGCACTACGCGATCAGCCAGGTGCCGTTGTCCGGCTACTACGTGACGGAGCCGGAGCAGGCGGTTGAACTTCCGCGTGCGGGGGCTGCGAGCGCCAATTTCGCGAATCGCGTGGGCGGCACCCTGTCGGGTCGGGTGTTTCACGATGAGAACGGCAATGGCCGGCAGGACAGCCGGGAAAGGGGTTTGGGAGGCATCACCGTGGTGGTGACGTCGAAGCTGCAGAACCCGCAGAGCGTGGTGACGGCCGGGGACGGTGCGTTTCTGTTCACGAGCCTGGCGCTGGGGACGCTGACCGTCACGGAGACCGATCCGGTCGGGTTCCACAGCACGACTCCGAATCGGGTGACGGTGAGCATGACGTCGGTGGGGGCGGCTGCGAACTTTGGCGACCAGAGCGACCTGATCCAGCCCCCGCGAATTGTCGAGCCGCCGGCGGCGGCGACGGTGTCGGTCGGGGACCCGGTGACGCTCAAGGTGGTGGCCACCGGCACGGCGCCGCTGCGCTACCAGTGGCTGAAGAACGAGGTTCCGATCCCGGGCGCCATCCAGGCCGAATACGTGATCGGGAGCGCACGACCCGAGGATGCGGGCGATTACGCGGTGAAGGTCGTCAACATCACCGGTTCCGAGACCAGCGCGTCGGCCCGCCTCGAGGTGGTCCTCACGGATCCGTTTGCGCTTTGGGTGCTCGAGCATCAACTGCCTACGGGCCGACAGGGCGAGGCCGACGATGCGGATGGCGACCGGCTGGCGAACCTGTTGGAATTTGCGTTGGGCACGGATCCGATGGCGGACACGACTTCGAGCCTGGTGACGGCGGGGGTTGTGTCGGTCGATGGCCAGGATCACTTGGTTCTGCGGTTCCCGTGGGCTCGACGGGCGACGAGCGTGCGCGCCTGCCTGGCGGTTTCGGACAACCTGCGGGTCTGGTCGGAAGCGGCCGCGACCTTCCGGCTTGCCGGTCCGGTCGATGCCGACACGGACCGGGCGGAGCTGGTCGAGTCGGCGCCGATGACCCAGCCCGGGCATCAGTTCTATCGGCTCGAGATCAAGCCTGCGGAGGGGCCCTGAGCGCGCGGCCGCATTCTGTAGCCGCTCGCGGTGCGGGCGGCGCGAGCGGGGGGTCTGCGGGGTGGGGCGGGGGCTTGGATTCCGCTGAGGGGACGGTAGAGTCTCCGACTCTTGTTCGAGGCCCCGCGCGTCAAAAGCACCAGTTATCCGAGGGGGGGACATCCTCAGCGTTGTTTTTCTTCAGCTTTCGAAGGATTCTGGTGTATGATCGAGGGCAGCTTATGAAGCTGACGATGGTGTTATTGTGGGGGTTGTCGGGTTTGCTTGGGGCTGATGGTGCCGTGGTGCCGGTTCGGCAGGCGGTGGCGCCGCCTGCGTCGCCTGCAACGGCGGTGCCGGGGCCGGGCCCGAGGATCCGGTTTGCGGAGACGGTGCACGATTTTGGGAAGATCGAGGTTGGAACCGTGGTGAAGCACGACTTTGTTTTCACCAACATCGGCACGGCCGTGCTCGAGATCACGGAAGTCCGGCCCGGGTGCGGTTGCACGACGACGGGGACATGGGACCGGCGGGTTGAGCCGGGGCAGACCGGGAAGATCCCGCTGCAGTTCAACTCGTCGGGCTTCAGCGGCACGATCGGGAAGAACATGACGGTGTTCTGCAACGATCCCGAGCGCGCGACGCTTTTCCTTCAGGTGCGGGGCACGGTCTGGCGTCCGATCGAGATCACGCCGCCGAGCCTGTATTTCAGCGTGGCAGGCGAGACGGCGACCAACGAGACTCGCGTGGTTCGGATCATCAACAATCTGGATGAACCGCTCACGCTCTCGGACCCGGCATGCACGAATCAGTCGCTGGGGCTGGAATTGCGGACGGTCACGGAAGGCAAGGAATACGAGTTGCGCGTGACGACGCGTCCGCCCTTCAGCACGGGTCATGTCCAGGCGCCGGTGACGCTATCGACGTCGGTCACCAATCCGGCGGTGATCACGATTCCGACCTATGTTTATGTGCAGCCGGCGGTTCAGGTGGTTCCCTCCCACATCACGATTCCCTCGGGGCAGCTCGCCGCATCGTTCAAGCCGGCGATCACGATTCGGGGCACGGGCACGAACACGCTGAGCCTGTCCGATCCCGCCATCGACCTGGAGGGTGCCACGGTCACGGTGAGGGAGATTCAGCCGGGAAAGGTGTTCACGGTGCAGTTGAGTCTCCCGGCGGGATTTCAGCTCCAGCCGACACAGAAGGCGGTGCTGAGTGTGAAGACGAGCCATCCCAGGTTCCCGGTGATCACCGTGCCGCTGATTCAGTCGCAGCGCCCGCTCGTCCTGCCGTCCCAACGCACTCCGGCGGCAGTGGCGCCCCGGTCTCAGCCTCCGCCGCCGCCTCCGCCGTTGCTGGCGCGGCCCCTCGAGTTTCAAACACCTCCCCCGATGCCCACCGAGTGATGGAGCGTTCCCCTCAGCACGCTCCACTCGGGTTGGTCGGGCGAGCGCGGCGTGTCGCGGTCGAGGCGGCTGTGGTGACGGCCGTTGGCTTGGTTCTGGCCCTGCTGGCCAACATCATCTCCCCTCGGGGGCTTTCCTTGGGGCGCAACTACTTCCCGCGGAATGAACATCCGGCGCCGGCATTTGGGGTTACGGGAGCGCCACAGACGGCCGAGGTGTCTGATGTGCCGTCGGCGTCTGATGTTACAAATGCCCTGGCGGTGAGACTGGAGGCGGAGGGCCTGAAGTTGCTCGGCATGCCTGAGGTCACGGCTTTGTACCGCGATCCGCGCCGGGAGCAGGAGCTGGTGGTCTTCATCGACGCGCGCAACGACCGCGAGTACGAGGCAGGGCACGTGCCGGGGGCCTATCTGTTCGATCGGTATTATCCCGAGCAGCACTTGCCTGTGGTTCTGCCGGTATGTCAACAAGCGGAGGCGATCGCCGTGTACTGTGCCGGGGGGGACTGTGAGGACAGCGAATTTGCCGCGCTGGCCCTGAGAGACGCGGGGATTCCCGTCGAGCGACTGGGGATTTGCGCCGGCGGGTTAGAGGCCTGGGTGACCCATGGTCTCCCCGTGGAGGTGGGCATGCGGGGAAGCGGGGTTCTGAAGGAAGAAGGGGCCACGCGATGACGGCTGGTTCTCAGGGCGGTTCTGGGGGACCGCGGTGGCATGATGTGCTGGGGTTGCTCGTGCGGTTGGCTCTGGGAGGTACGTATGTGTGGATGGGGCTCGCGAAGGCGGTCTACCCGGCGGATTTTCTGAAGCTGGTGCGGGAATACGGTTTCATCGACAACCCCTTGGGACTGAACCTGATCGCATCCGTGCTTCCGTGGTTTGAGGTCTTTTGCGGCCTGTTGATCCTCGGGGGAGTGGCAGTGCGGGGGGCGGCGGTGGTATCTCTGGCCATGTTGATGCCCTTCACGGCCTTGGTTTGGAAGCGGGCGCTCATGGTACAGGCGGCGATGGGCGTACCGTTCTGCTCGATCCGGTTCGACTGCGGGTGTGGTGCCGGCGAGGTTTGGATCTGCCACAAGCTGATCGAGAACGGGCTGCTGATTATGCTTTCGCTTTGGCTGCTTGCGGTTCGGAGGCCGGGGTGGTGTTTGTGGCATTCGCCGTTGGATCGAGCGACGTCGCAGGGCGCCGGACGCTTGGCGTGGGGGGCTGCCAAAAGAGAAAGGCCGGACAAACAGGTCCGGCCCTTTCACACACGTGCACCTGAGAACGGGTGCATCGACAACCGGGAGTAGAGTACAAGGTCCCGGTGTTGATGCCAGTCACCAGTTCTGGGGACAAGCCGCCGGGGCGCGGCAGAGGTGCAACTCCGGTCCGAGCTCCCTTTCATGCGGGCGCTAGCCCCTCGACCTGTGGAATGTGGGGTCAACAGGTCAAGTTTGGCCCCTGCCGTTCCAGGCTTCCCCACCTTCCGTCGAGGACTCTACATTAGCGAGGCGCAGGAGAGAGGGTCCGAAGAGGCAGTGATGTTTCATGAGATCGCTGTCTTGGATTGGTCTGAGGCACGCCTCGCTAGCTCTTTTCCCAGGCTGCGCTGGGAACATGGGGTTCGCCTGCGGCGAACGGGCACTTTTTTCTGGCAGGCCGATGGGAGGGTCCTTAGAATCCGTCAAACCAGAGAAGCGATATCAGTCGTTCACGGATTGCGCTCTTATGGAAATGACGTTTCATTGCCCGAACTGCCACCAGGAGTTGCTGGCGGACGCCGCGGCGGCGGGGCAGACCATCCAGTGTCCCACGTGCAACCACGAGATCAAGGTGCCGCAGCCTGAGGCGACGGCGTTGCACACGGGGAATGTGATTGCCTCATCGGCGGCGGCGAAGATCGAGCGGCATTTCTCGGTGCCGGTGCACGACCGGCCGGCCGAGGTGCTGATCGAGAAGCCCAAGGTCGAGGAGAAGGAGCCCGCGCCCGACGAGCTGAAGAAGATCCGGTTCCGGGTAATCCGGCACACCGACTGCATCGAGGTCGGGCATGACCGGTACGAGGAGATGGTGGCGGCGTTCCTCAACAAGATCGGGGAGGCGAACATCATCAGCATCACTCCGATCAACTATACGCACATCGACATCGCGACCCAGAAGATCCTCACCGACTACGCCATTCAGGTCATTTACCGGGCGTGAAGCTCCAGTTCACCAAGATGAACGGAGCCGGGAATGACTTCATCCTGGTCGACAACCGTTCGGGCGGGGTCCATCTGGCACCGGAGGATGTGATGCGGTTGTGCGACCGCCGGCGCGGGGTGGGGGCGGATGGTGTGTTGGTGTGGGTGCCTTGCCGGTCGGGGAGGGCGGACTGGGCATGGGAGTTTTACAACAGCGATGGCAGCACGGCGGCCATGTGCGGCAACGGCGCCCGTTGTTTCGCGCGGTTTGTGCAGCGGAAGGGAGGGGCTGGTGATCGGGTCACCTTCGAGACGGGGGCAGGGGTCATCACCGCGACGTTCGACGGCGGGCGGGTGACGGTGGGTTTGACGCCGCCGTGTGAATGGCGGCTGCGGGAGACCGTGGGCGTGAAGGGGGGGGAATGCGTGGTGCACTCGGTGAACACCGGTGTGCCGCACGCGGTGGTTTTCGTGCCGGATGTCGGGGCTGTCCCGGTGTCCGCCCGGGGTGCCGAATTGAGGTGGCACCCGCATTTCGGGTCACGCGGCACGAATGTCAATTTTGTCCAGGTGCTGGGCGAGGGACGGATCCGGGTGCGGACGTACGAGCGCGGTGTCGAGGGCGAGACGCTGGCGTGCGGCACGGGGGTGACCGCCTCCGCCCTGGTGTGTGCGCGGTTGCACGGATTCGGTTCGCCGGTCCGGGTGGTTGTCGAGGGGGGCGACGAGCTTGAAGTCGCGTTTCAGGAAGCGGGGGGCGAGTGGACCCGGGTGAGTTTGTGTGGTCCTGCGGAGTTCGTGTTCGAGGGGGAGATTCCGATCGGGGGCGGGTTGGGCGGGTAAAGGCGGGTGACCATGATGAGCATACTGCGGCGGAAATCGGTAGCGAGCCTCCAAGCTGAGGCGGCGAGGGATCATCGGCTGAATCGCGCGCTGGGCCCCGTCAACGTCACGATGCTGGGGATTGGGGCGATCATTGGCACCGGGATCTTCGTGTTGACGGGGACGGTGGCGGCGCAGAATGCCGGGCCGGCGGTGGTGCTTTCCTTCGTGTTGGCGGGTTTGGCCTCGGTGTTCGCCGCCCTCTGCTACAGCGAATTCGCGTCGCTGGTACCGATGGCGGGCAGCGCCTACACGTACGGGTATGCGACGCTGGGCGAGTTCTTTGCGTGGGTGATCGGTTGGGACCTGATTCTCGAGTATGCGGTGGGGGCGGTGACGGTAGCGATCGGGTGGTCTGGATACGTGGTATCGTTTCTGAACGGCATGGGGATCCACGTGCCTCCGGAGCTGGCGGCGGCGCGGGGGACGCACCTGGTCAACCTGACACCGGAGTTGGCGGCGCTGCTGAAGATGGCGGCGGGCTGGCATCCGGTTTCGGCGGACTTAGTGCAGCAGTTGACGAGTGCGGGGACCTCGCTGGCGGCGCTGCCCCAGGTCACGGCGCTGTTCAATCTGCCGGCGGTGGTCATTGTGTTTGTTGTCACGACCCTGTTGGTCGTCGGGATCCGTGAATCGGCCAATTTCAACAACGTGATCGTGTTTGTGAAGCTCGCGGTGATCGTATTGTTCCTGATTGGAGCGGCGGGGGCGGTGCGGGCGGCGAACTGGCAGCCGTTCATCCCGGTGAACACGGGGGATTGGGGGCACTTTGGCTGGAGCGGCGTGATGATGGGGGCCGGGATTGTCTTTTTTGCCTACATCGGGTTTGACGCGGTGAGCACGGCGGCTCAGGAGGCGAAGAACCCCCAGCGGGACATGCCGATCGGCATCATCGGGTCGTTGTTGGTCTGCACGGTGCTTTACATCCTGGTGTCGGCGGTGGCCACCGGGGTCGTGCCGTACCTGCAACTCGACGTGCCGGATCCGATTGCGAAGGTAGCGGACCAGGCGGGGCTCAAATGGATGGGGGTGTTTATAAAGCTGGGGGCCATCGCCGGTTTGTCTTCGGTGATCCTGGTGATGTTGTACGGCCAATCCCGGGTGTTTTGGGCGATGTCGAAAGACGGGCTGTTGCCGCCTTTTGTGCAGGTGGTGCATCCCCGGTTTCGGACACCGTGGATCACGTCGGTCGTGACGGGGGTGGTGGTGGCGTTCTTTGCTGCGGTATTCACGGTGCGGGAGGCGGGGAGTCTCTGTTCGATCGGAACGTTGCTGGCCTTTGTGATTGTGTCGGTGGGGATCCTGGTGCTGCGGGTGCGACAGCCGGACTTGCCGCGGGTCTTTCGGACGCCTGCGGTCTGGTTTGTGGCTCCGATGGGGGCGATTTCAGCCCTGGTTCTGATGCTGTCGCTGCCGGGGCGCACGTGGCTGCGGCTGTTGATCTGGCTGGCGATCGGTTTGGTTCTGTACTTCGGCTACGGCATGCGGCACAGCCGGCTGGCGGCGGGCGGGGATGCGTCCGGGGAGACGCCCTGAAGAAGACGGAGAACGCCGCGGGCCACGATGGGGGCTGTCCTTGTTGACGGGCAGGGGACAGGCTCGGAGTTGGTCCGTCAGGCGCGGGCGCGGAGCGCTGAGGCGCGGATGGGGGGCCGTGTTTTCCCGTGGACGCCCTTGAACAAGTGTGGGAGGGTGGCGTCCAATGCTCATCGTGAAATCCAAATCGCTTCTTTCCTGGGTTGCGGGCGTGGTGCTGGCGAACATGGCGGCCTGGGGTGCCGGGCAGCTGGGGGATCCGGCGCCGGCGCTATCGATCGTCGAGTGGGTCAAAGGCGGGCCGGTGGACCTCGCGTCCGGCAAGGGGAAGACGGTTTTTGTGGTTGAATTCTGGGCCACGTGGTGTCCTCCGTGCCGCGCCAGCATCCCGCATCTCACGGAACTGCAGAAGAAGTTCAAGGAGAAGAACGTTGTCTTCGTGGGGGTGAGCGATGAGAAGCCCGCCGTGGTGAAGCCGTTCGTGGAGAAGATGGGCGCCAAGATGGAGTACGCTGTCGCCGTGGACAAGGATCGGGCGACGAGCAAGGCCTACATGGAAGCGTACGGCATTGACGGCATACCCCATGCGTTCGTTGTCGACAAGGAGGGGCGGGTGGTTTGGGAGGGACATCCGATGGGCGACCTGGAGGCGACGCTCACCAGTCTCGTGGCGGGGACATTCGACCTCGCGAAGAGCAAGAAGCGGGCTGAAGCCCAGAAGCTCATCGAGGAGTTTTGGGAGCTGGCGGGGGACGAGGCGAAGACTGCGGAAGCGGATGCGCTGGGTCGGCGGATCGAGGCCCTGGACCAGGAGCTTGGCGGGATCATGCCGGGGCGGACGTTCAAGGCGGCTGAGGTCCGGCAGCAGGTGCGGTTCAGTGGCGCGATGCAGGAGTATCAGCGCGCGATGGTCCAGGGCAAGGACGACGCCACTCTGGCCGAGCTTGAGAAGAAAGCGATCGAGTTTGCTCCGGCGGGCTTTGACTTTGCGGAGATGAAGCAGAGCCTGCAGATTCAGGTCACGTTCCAGCGCTACATGCGGCTGGCACAGGCAACGGACGCGGACGCGGCGCAGCTCGCCGCGCTGGCGGAGAAGCTTGCGGCGATCAAGACCAAGAACGGCATGCTGCTGAACGAGATGGCGTGGACGCTATTGACCGACGAGGGCATCCGGAAGCGTGATCTGCCCCTGGCGGGGAAGCTCGCGCAGGCGGCGAAGGACGCGAGCGAGGGGAAGGACGCGTCGATTCTCGACACGTATGCCAAGTGGCTGTTCGAGTCGGGCAAGGTCGCGGAGGCGCTGGAGTGGCAGCAAAAGGCGGTGGCGTTGTGCGAGGACGCGGACATGAAGAACGACCTCGAAGCGCGCCTGCGGGAGTATCGGGAGAAGGCAGACAAGAAGTGACGGCCGCGGGGGGCCAGGCTCCGGCAGGCCGGAGTGGCTGGCGAACGAGGCCGTCCTGGAGAGGACAGGCTTATGACAGAGACGGCCGCGGGGAGAGACTGTTCCACGCGCGGGCATCCGGAGACGCCGCGCCGGGGTCTGACGCCGGCGCTGCTGGCCCAGGGTTACTGTGACAACCTGCAGTGTCTCCAGGGGCGGTTTGCGGCGATCGCGACGGATCATGACCGGTACATGGCGCTGGCCTACACCGTGCGGGATCGGCTCCTCCAGCGCCTGATCCGGACGCAGGAGATCTACCGGGAGCGGCAGAGCCGGACGGTGTGTTACCTCTCGGCGGAGTATCTGCCGGGGCCGCATTTGGGGAACAACCTGCTCTGCCTGGGGCTCGAAGAGGCCGTTCGGGAGGCGATGGCGCAGCTCGGTCTGGATCTGGACCGGTTGCTGGACCAGGAGGAGGAGCCGGGGCTTGGCAACGGGGGCTTGGGAAGGCTGGCGGCGTGTTTCCTGGACAGCCTCGCCACGCTCGAGATCCCGGCGATCGGCTACGGGATCCGCTACGAGTTCGGCATCTTTGATCAGGAGATTCGGGACGGCTGGCAGGTCGAGGTGACTGACAAATGGCTGCGGTTTGGGAATCCGTGGGAGATTGCGCGTCCGGAGATCGTATTCGACATTCCGCTGGGGGGGCATACGGAAGCCCGCACGGAGCAGGGTCGATACCGGGTGCGCTGGATTCCGGAGCGGGTGGTTCGGGGGATGGCGTACGACACGCCGATTCCGGGCTACCGCGTTGCGACGGCGAATCTCCTGCGGCTTTGGAAGGCCGAAGCGGCGGAGTCGTTTGATTTCCGGGCGTTCAACGTGGGCGACTACGACCGCGCGGTCGAGGAGAAGGTGGTGTCGGAGAACATCACCAAGGTGCTGTATCCGAACGACGATCCGCCGCAGGGAAAGCGGTTGCGTCTCCAGCAGCAGTACTTTCTGGTTTCGTGCGCGCTGCGCGACATGCTGCGGATCTACGCCCAGAGCGGCCGGCCGATCGCCGCTCTTCATGAGAAGTACGCGGTACAGCTCAATGACACGCATCCGGCTCTGGCTGTGGCCGAGCTGATGCGGCTGCTGGTGGACGAACACGGTCTCGAGTGGGACAAGGCGTGGTCGGTGACGCGCGGGATGTTCGCCTACACCAATCACACGTTGCTGCCGGAGGCGCTCGAGCGGTGGAGTGTGGCGCTGTTCGGCGGGGTGCTGCCGCGGCATCTCGAGATTGTCTATGAGATCAACCGGCGGTTTCTCGATGAGGTGAGGGTGCGGCATCCGGGGGACGAAGGCCGGGTGGCGCGGCTGTCGCTCATCGACGAGTCGGGTGGCCGGTTCGTGCGCATGGCGCATCTGGCGTGTGTTGGCAGCCACCGTGTGAACGGGGTGGCGCGGCTTCACAGCGAGCTGCTGGGGCGGACGGTGCTCCGCGATTTCCACGCCGTGGATCCGTCACGCTTCACGAATGTCACCAACGGAGTGAGTCCGCGCCGTTTCCTGGTGTTGATCAATCCGGGATTGGCGGCGCTGCTTCGCCGGCACGTGGGGGACCGATGGGTAGCGCATGCGGAGGAGTTGCGCGCGTTGGAGCCGCTGGCGGAGGATCCGACGTTCCGGGCGGCATGGCGCGAGGTGAAGCATCGGAACAAGGCCGCGCTGAGCGACCTGATCCGGGCACGCACGGGGGTGTCGGTCGATCCGGAGTCGATGTTCGACGTGCAGGTGAAGCGGATTCACGAGTACAAGCGGCAGCATCTGGCCGTGCTGCATGCGGTCATGCTCTATGAGCGGCTGCGTCGCAACCCGGGCCTGGCGATACCGCCCCGGACCCTTCTTTTCGGAGGCAAGGCGGCTCCGGGTTACGGCATGGCGAAGCTGATCATCAAGCTGATCCACTCCGTGGCGGGGGTCATCAACGCGGATCCGGCGGTCGAGGGTCGGCTGCGGGTGGTGTTCCTTCCGGACTTCAACGTCAAGAACGCGCAGCCGATTTATCCGGCTGCGGACCTGTCCGAGCAGATCTCCCTGGCGGGGATGGAGGCGTCCGGGACGGGCAACATGAAGTTCGCCATGAACGGGGCGTTGACCATTGGCACTGCGGACGGGGCGAACCTCGAGATCCGGGAGGCGGTGGGAGCGGAGCATTTCTTCCTGTTTGGCCTGACGGCAGACGAGGTCGCGGCGCGGAAGCAGGGGGGCTATCGTCCGGAGGATGTGCTGCGGGAGAATCCCGAGGTGTGGGAGGCCCTTGAAGGGATTGCGGCCGGTCGATTCTCGCCGGGAGAAGCGGGCTTGTTTCGTCCGTTGGTTGACAATCTCCGGTACCGGGACGATTTCATGGTTCTGGCGGATCTGCCCGCCTACATGGCCTGTCAGGAGCGGGTGGCCGTGGCGTACGGGGATGCGGCGAGCTGGACCCGAGCCTCGATTCTGAACGTGGCTCGAATCGGCTGGTTCTCGTCGGATCGCGCGATTCGGGAGTACTGCCAGGACATTTGGAATGTGAAGCCGGAGCCGGTGGACAGCGAGTGATCTGGATCGGGATCGGGCTTGAGTCGGGGATGGGATTGAGTCACCTTGGCGGGATGACTGGACCGTGGGCACCCGATTCCTGGCAGCAGCGCACCGCCGCGCAGCAGCCGTCCTATCCGGACGCGGCGCATCTGCGATCGGCGCTTCGCCAGCTTTCGCGTCTTCCGCCGCTGGTCACGAGCTGGGAAATCGAGTCGCTGCGGCGTCAATTGGCGGAGGCGGCGCGAGGGGAGCGGTTTTTGCTTCAGGGGGGGGATTGTTCGGAGAGTTTCGAGGACTGCGAATCGGCGGTGATCACGGCGAAGCTGAAGATCCTGCTGCAGATGAGCCTGGTGCTGGTGCAGGGGGGCAAGCGTCGTGTGATCCGGGTGGGGCGTTTTGCGGGCCAGTATGCCAAGCCGCGATCCTCGGATCTGGAGACGCGGGAGGGGGTGTCCCTGCCGGCCTATCGGGGTGACATGATCAACCGGATGGGTTTCACGGTTGAGGATCGGATGCCGAATCCGGACTTGCTTCTCCGGGGTTACGAGCGGGCGGCCCTGACGATCAACTTCATCCGGGCGCTGATCGACGGCGGGTTTGCGGATCTGCATCATCCGGAGTACTGGGATTTGGGTTTTGTGCAGAAGTCGCCCCTGGCCAGCGAGTACATGCGCCGGGTGGAATCGATCGGCGAATCGCTACGGTTCATGGAGACGCTGACGGGGACGAGTCTGGGCGACTCGAGCCGGGTTGATTTTTTCACGAGCCACGAGGGGCTGCATCTCTTGTACGAGCAGTCGCAGACCCGCCAGGTGCCGCGTCGCCGGGGATGGTACAACCTCGCCGCGCACTTCCCCTGGATAGGCAATCGCACCCGCCAGATCGATGGCGCGCACGTCGAGTATTTCCGCGGCATTCAGAATCCGATCGCGGTGAAGATCGGCGGCGGGGTGTCGCCGGATGAGGTTGTTGCGCTTTGCGAGGTGTTGGATCCGGGCCATGAGCCGGGGCGGTTGACTTTGATCCACCGGTTTGGGGCGGCGTCGGTGGAGCGGGTGTTGCCGCCGATCGTGGATGCGATGCGGCGGGCTGGGCGATCGGTGCTTTGGTGCTGCGACCCGATGCACGGCAACACGGAGGTCACCGAGACGGGGGTTAAGACGCGACGGTTCGAGCGGATCCTGGAGGAACTCGAGAAGTCCTACCGCATCCTGCGGGAGGGAGGGGCGCATTTGGGCGGGGTGCACTTCGAGCTGACGGGGGACAACGTCACGGAATGCACCGGGGGCGCTTGCGGCCTGACGGATGCCGATCTTGTGCGCGATTACCGGACGCAGGTGGATCCCCGGCTGAATTACGAGCAGGCGCTCGAAATGGCCCTGCTCTTGGCGCGGCTGATGGCCCAGCAGGCTCCGGGCAAGCCGGCGATCTGAACGCCGCGGCGCCTCGCTACGGCACATCCAGGACGCGTTCGAGGAGTTCGGTCAATTGGGTCAAGAAGGCCTGGTTGCGCGCCAGAAGCGTGACGCCGGCCGCATGGGCGGCAGCGGTCAGCTTGCGGTCCGCGGCCTTGCCCGTGGTCTGGAAAAGGGCCAGCACGGGGACGTGTTGGGTGGAGGGCGTGGACCGGAGATTGCGGATGGCGCTGAAGACCGGTTCCACGCTCTCGCCGAGCTCGACGATGACGACGAGCGGCTTGTCCGCGGCGGCCAGGGCCGGGAGCTGATCGGGGTCGCCGACCACCTTGGTTCGGTACCCCAAGTCGCTCAGGCGGTTCATCAACTGGTTGCCCAGGAGCAGGTTTTCGTAGAAAATGAGCGCCAGCGGCGACGTCATGTCAAAACCTTGAATCAGTTGCCCTGCGCTTGCCAAGTGTTTCCTCAGAATCGATGACCAATCTCCCACCGGCGGACGACTTTGGGAACCCGGAGAGGGGGCTGGTGGCCCGTTGCCGGAAGGGGGATGCGGCTGCGTGGGATGAGTTGTGTCAGCGCCACTACCCGGCGGTGGGGCGCTTCGTCCACCAACTGAGCCCTGATTTCACCCGGGAAGACGTCGAGGAGATCTGCCAGGAGGTGTTCATTGCGGTGGTGCGACGGTTCGACACGTTCCGCGGCACGAGTGCGCTGCAGACGTGGCTTTTCCGGATTGCAGTGAACAAGGCCCGCGATTTCCTGGACCGGCGGGCTGCCGCCAAGCGCGGCGGCGGCAGGATGCAGGTCGCCTTGAAGGGTCCCGGGGAAGGACCCGGCCTTGACCCCGCCTCGCCCTGTCCAGGTCCGGATGCCGTCTTGATGAGAGTGGAGCGAGCACGCCTCGTCCGCCAGGCTCTCGACGAACTTGGCGATCCGTGTCGTGAGCTGGTTGAACTCCGATACTTCGGCGATTTGAGTTACGAACAACTGGCGGAGTCGCTGCGGTTGAATCCGAAGACGGTCAGTTCACGGCTCAGCAAGTGCCTCGATCGTCTCGAGGGGATCGCGCGTCGGGTGTTGGCGAGGGAGGAGAACCCGCGGGTTCCCGTCTAACAAGCAGGCCAGCATGTCTGCCGACTCCAAACCATCGGTGCACCGCCTGTTGACCGACTACGCCGAGAGCCGACGGAGTCAGGGCGGGGTGCCGTTTGAAATGCCGCCGGCGACGCGCGCAGCGGTGCAGAGGGAGGTCTCCGCCCGATGGGGTGGGGAGGGGGCGGGGACTCGCCAGGGGCCCGCTGCCTGGCTTGGCTGGTGGCATCGGATCGCCTGGATTGGGGCAGGAGCCGCCGCCACCGCGGTTGGCTGCCTGCTGTGGTTGCAGTCTCGGCCCCGGACTGGCGACGCGATTACGCTGGCACAGGCACCGGAGAAGGCTCCCACGGCTGCTTCTCGCGGCGAGGCCGGATCCGTTCCGGCGGCGCTTCCGGCGGGGACTCAAACGGCTGTCGTGTCGGCTGCGCCCGTCTTGGCCACAACGAGTGCGGGACCCGAAGGAGTGGCTCCGGCACCCGTTGCCGAGATGCAGCCTCAATCGACCGATGCCGATCGCTCCTTATCACCGCCTGGGCTCTCGCGTTATGGGCTCGCGCCGGCCACGGCGGAGAAGGGAATGCGATCGAGACCCATGCCCCAGTTGGGTGGAGGAGCCACACGAAGAGCCGTCGCGCCCGCGCGGCTAGAGGACGTTGGGCAGCGTTTTGTCCAGGCCGGACAGCAGGCCCCGGTCAGAGTCGAGCAAGGGCCGGCTTCGCTGCGGTCGGTAGTGCTCAATGAGTTCCAGATCCAGCCCTTGCCTGACCGATTACGGGTGGTGGACGGCGACGGTTCGTTTTATGACGGTCCGCGGCCGAGGCAGGCGACCAGACCCGTTGAACGCGGAGTTCAGTTTGCCGTGGACGCCTTCGGCACAAACCGATCCCTCCAACAACCGGTGCGGCTCCAAGCCAACCTGATAATCACCAACGCATTGCCGCAGTCTGGATCGGCCGAGCCGACATCGGGTTCTGCTCCCGATTGGCTGCAGTCGGTCCTGAGCAACTCGGTCTTGCGAGGTCAGTTCCAAGTCGGATCCGATCGCCCGGTCGAGTTGAACGCGGTTCCGATGTCCCGGTAGAGTCCTCGACTTGTGGAATATCGGGTCAACAGGTCAAGTTCGGTCCCTGCCGCACCACCCCCACCCCCCTGCCTTCGAGGACTCTAAATGAGCGAGGCGCAGAACGCAGGGTCCGGAAGGGCAGGAAGGCTTCATGGGGTCGCGGACTTGGCTGGGGTCTAAGGCGGCGCTGGGTTTACCGCGAGGGGAGATTGCAGCGGTGTTGTTCCGACGCTCACCCGGGCTCCGTCGATCTTCTCGGTAGTGCTCGGCTGGGAATCCGACGCTTTGCGACCATCCGCGAAGGGTGTCATGGAACGGGGCAGGCGATAAAGGCGTGCGACGGTCGCGACCTGAGGTTGAACAGGGGTGGTTGTGAATAACTTTGCAAGTCTCATGGAAAATGCTTTCATAATGATGATGGATAATTTAGCAAAGTGAAATTGATGAAAGTTGTTATTGCCAAGGCGCAGCGGTTTGGCGTAGCGTGTCGCCATCAGCCATGAGATCAGTCATCCTGAAGGACCCGGGGCGAGCGTTGCTCGAACGATGTCGGCGGGGCGACCTTGGTGCCTGGGATCGACTCCTGGAGGATCACTACGATGAAGTGATCCAGTTCCTGTTCCAGTTGGATCCAGGGTTAACGCGGGATGCCGCGAGCGAGTTGGCGGGTCAGGTTTTCGACCGTGCGGTGAGCAGCATTGATACGGCCGTGGAGGATCATGCGACGCCGAGAGTCTGGCTCATGCGGGTGGCGGCGGACTGTGTTCGGGGTCGCACTGAGGCCCAAAGTAACTCGAGTGCAAGATCCTGCAACGAGGCCATCCTCCTCCGGCGGCTGCTTGACCGAGTCGGGGGACCATGTCGGGACATTCTCGAACTGGCTTTCTTCGGCGGGCTTGAAACGAAGGAACTGGCGGCAGCGCTCGAGATCGAGCCGGCGACAGTGGGTCCGCGTATTCACATGTGTTTGAACCGTTTGGAGGTCTTCCTGCAACAGGATGCCTCCGGCGAGTTCCGAACTCTCCAGGAGGCATAACGCCATGCAAGATTCCAATCCTCTGGGCAACAAACTGGCTGCATACGCCCAGCAACGGCGACGGGAGGTCGGCGGTGGTTTCTCCCCCGATGACGTCACACGCGAGCGTTTGCGACGGGCTGTGCGCGGCCGGTTTGGGGAGGGGGTGGGCGCTCCTGCATTGACTCCTCGATGGGAGCAGGGCCTTTGGCTGAGGGCGGGAGGGGCGCTGGTGGGTGGTATTGCTGTCGTAACGGGGGCGGCTCTGCTCCTGGGACGAGGCGAGGGACCGGTCACAGAACAACCCGGTGGCGCCGGTGCGGAGAAAGTGGCCGTGATGGCGGCGTCGCCAGCCGCAACGGCAAAAGTCGCCCCGGTCAACTCGGCGACAACTTCCAGACAGACTCCCTCCAGGCAGGCTTCAGCCTCCAATTCCGCGACCCACGGCGTCGAAGCGTCGATTCAGACGCCGGTTTCGAAAGCTCGGCCGAACTCCACTCAATCTCCGGCTGCCCAGGCCCGTGCAGTACCCACTGCCCAGGCACCGGCCGATCTTCGCCCTGATTGGCGGCTGACCCCGGGGCCTTCGTTCTCAGGTGATCCCGCCGCGCGTGAAGAAGTACGCCGAATGGACTTTTTTGCGCTTCTTGGGATCGACGCGGCCGAGGTGAAGCCGGTGGTGGCCGAGGTGAAGCCGGTGGTTAAGAAGAAGGAAGCGCAAGGGGTGGCGCCTGCCAAGTCCTCGTGGCTGACGTTGAACGTCAACCTCATCAGCTTCTCATTGGGATCGGGCAAAGGGGGTGGGGACGTCAAAGGTCGTGCTGGCGGATCTTCCGAGAAGGCGGCGTCTCTGGCTAACGGCGCGGGTGTAGCGGCTGCCGGGGTGGGAGCGGATGTTCCGGCGAGCAAGCCGAGGGTGGTGGTCCCTCGGGTTGCGGTTGGTGGGCTGGTGGCGAATCCGGAGCCAGTGCCACCTCGCGGTGTGGTGTCAGCCGGTGCGGCAGCTCCGCAGGCAGGGCCGGCGAGGGCGGTGTCGAGAGTGGTGCCAGAGGCTGGCAGGGGCAGAGGCGGAGTCGAGGGGGCGGTTGCGGGCGGGGAGCAGCGGTATGTTCGGGAGGATTCGACCCGGCATCTTCGGCGCAATTTCAACTCTCCGCCGCTGCCGGAGGTCCTGCAGGAGTTCGTGATTCGGAAACGTTCGAACGGAATGGCGATCGTGGACGCGGATGGTTCGATTTACGACGTGGTTCCTGAGGAGACACTGGTGGCGCCGGATTCTGGCGTGGCGTCGCGGCGTGTGGAGTCCGCGGTGTGCTTCAAGGCGGCCGGGATGCACAAGAGCAGCGGCCAGTGGGTAGTTTTCGACGGCTGGCTGGTGCCGGCGGAAGGGGAGAAGGGTGAGCTGGCATCAGGGGGCAAGGGTACGGGATCGCAATGGGCCGCGGTTCCAGGGTTGCCGCTTGGGGGGATGCGGGTCTGCGGGGAGGTGCGGTTAGGGGAGCGGACTCGATTCCCCCTCGCGGCGGATCCAGTCGCGAAGCAGGGGTCATAGGAACCCTCAGACCGGGGTGGGCGGCGCGTCTTCGGACGCGCCGCCGGGCTGGGAGGGTGCGAGGACGACCTCGATGCTGCGGTTTCTCAAGGCCGCGACCAGTTCCTGAGGGGCTCCTTGGTCTGTGACCACGGTTTGGAAGGCCTCGAGTCCACACAGCGGCGCCATGGATCGCCTGCCGAATTTCGTGTGGTCCAAGCAGAAGATGATCCGCTGGGCAACCCGCATCATGGTCCGTTGCAGTTCGATCAGAAGGAGGTGGGAGTTGGTGACGCCGTCGGTGGTGATGCCACCCGCGCCCATGATGGCGACATCCGCGTGCATGCGGGAGAAGGACTCGATGGCGAGGGGACCCACCAGGACGCCGAGTCGTGGATAGACCACGCCGCCGGAGACGACGACCTCGACAGCGTTGTTGGATCCGTAGAGATTGGCGACAGGCAACGAGTTGGTGATCACCATGGGGCGTTTGGACTCGAGGTAGCGCGCGGCGTGAAAGGCGGTGGTTCCGGCGTCGATGATCACGCTCTGGCCTGGTTGGATGAGATCCGCGCAAGCCCGGCCGATGGCCTCCTTCTCGGCCAACTGATGCGTGTCGCGGGCGTTGAAGACGAATTCGTCGGTTCGCGGATCAAGGACCCTGGCGCCGCCGTGGGTGCGGCGAATGCCCCCGCCGTTCTCGAGGATTGTCAGGTCGCGTCGGATGGTTGATTGTGAGACATCGACGGCGCGTGCCAACTCTTCCAGGGAGGCGAACTCGACCCGTTGCAGGTACTCGGCGATCCGGTGTTGCCTTTCCTCGGGTTGCATTCCTGACCATTGTTGGAATAATATGGAATGAATTGCAATAATAATGTTGACAGTTTTGGTAGATCTATCAACCTATTTGAAATCTCATGACTGAGTCGGGATCAACGGTACATCGTGCGGTGGTGGAGCACTTGGTGCGGCAGTTGGTTTATCAGCGACTTGGCAAGCCGTTGCCAGAGAGTGCAAGCGGTCCGAACCCGCTCGTGGTGAACATCAGTGCGCGGCACTGTCATCTGACCCAGGAGGCGGTCGATGCGTTGTTTGGCAAGGGGCACCAACTGGGAGTGCACAAGAACCTCTATCAGGCCGGGCAATTTGCGGCGAAAGAGACCGTGACACTGATTGGGCCTCGGAGCCGGGTGATTTCGAATCTGCGGATCCTGGGGCCGTGTCGGACTCTGAACCAGGTGGAAGTGGCGTACACGGATGCGGTGGCTTTGGGTTTTGAGGTTCCGCTGCGGTTATCGGGCAACATCAAGGGGACGCCCGGATGCATGCTGATGGGCCCTGCGGGCTTCTTCGAGATGAAGGAAGGGGTGATTCGGGCAGCGCGTCACGTGCACATGAGTCCGGAGGACGCGACGTTCTATGGAGTGGCGAACGGGGACGAGATGCGGCTGAGGATTGGGGGTCCGTGTGGGCTGACGTTGGATCGGATGCTGGTGCGGGTGGATCCGAGCTTCAAGCTGGAAGTGCACATCGACACCGACGAGGGGAACGCGTGTGATTTGCGGCCGGAGACCCCGTGTGAACTGACGCAATAGCGATCGAGAACGAATGGAAACGAGGACGGCACTATGAGTGAAGCACTTGGCATGATTGAAACGAAGGGTTATGTGGGGGCGGTGGAGGCGAGCGATGCGATGGTGAAGGCGGCGAACGTGACGCTGGTGCGGACGATTCCCATTGGCGGGGGGATGATCACGGTTCTTGCCCGCGGGGATGTGGGGAGCATCAAGGCGGCGGTGGACGCCGGCGCGAAGGCGGCATCCAAGGTCGGGGAGCTGATCAGTTCCCACATCATCGCCCGTCCGCAGGAAGACCTGCTGAAGGCGTTTCTGGGCGAGGGGGCGCCGAAGGCGGCGAAGTAGGGTGCGGGGAGTGGCGCAACAAGACCGTGGAGAGGAGAGTGGATTATGGCGCAACAAGCGATTGGAATGATTGAGACGAAGGGCCTCTGCGCGTTGCTGGAGGCTGCGGACGCCGCGCTGAAGGCGGCCAGCGTGCAGCTGGTGGGCTGGGAGAAGGTGGGGAGCGGCTATGTGACGGCGTTTTTCCGCGGCGATGTCGCGGCGGTGAAGGCGGCCACGGATGCGGGGGTGGCGGCTGCGGCGCAGGTGGGCCAGGTGGTGAGCGTGCAGGTGATTCCGCGGCCGCACGAGGGTCTGGCGATGCTGGGCAAGTGGCTGCAATAGGGGCGCTGTTGTCGGACGCGGTGCCGGCGGGGCGCGCGGCGGCGCACGGAACCTCCGTGAAAATCCTGGTGGCCAATTTGGGATCGACTTCGCTCAAGTGGCGGCTCTACGAGATCGCCGCGGGGGTGGAGCGGCTGGTGCATCGGGGCGGGTTTGAGCGGGTGTCGGACCATGGCCGTGCGATCGAGGATTGCCTGGCGGCGCTGTGCCAGTCGGGGGCGGTGTCGGGGGAGTCGGAAGTCGATGCGGTGGGCTTCAAGACCATCATGGCGTCGGGCATCAGCGGCTGTGTCCGCCTGGACGAGGCTGTGATCCAGGCGATGGAGCAATGCAACGGCATTGCTCCGGCGCACAACCCGCCGTACGTGAACGGCATTCGCCAGTTTGCGCGGCGGATGCCGGGGACGCCGCTGGTGGGGCTATTCGAGACGGCGTTTTACCAGTGGGCACCGGAGGCTGCGATGCGGTACGGGGTGCCCGCGGCCTGGCATGGGGCGGGGGTGCGGCGGTGGGGATTCCACGGCGCGAGTCACAAGTACATTGCCGAGCGCAGCGCGGAGCTGCTGGGGCGTCCGGATGTGGCGGAGCGTGCGCGGTCGTTGTACGTGGGCGGGGCCTCGGAGCCGACGACAGGTCCGGATTTGCGCGTGATCTCGTGTCACCTGGGCGGGAGCTCTTCGGTGACGGGGATACTCAACGGCGTGGCGGTGGGCAACAGCATGGGGATGAGTCCGCAATCGGGTTTGCCGCACAACAATCGTGTGGGGGACTTGGACGCCTTTGCGGTGCCGTGGGTGATGCGCCGGTTGGGGATCAGCCTCGAGGAGACGGAGCGGCAGATGTGCCGGGAGGGCGGGCTGCTGGGAATCTCCGGCGTGTCGAACGACGTTCGGGACATCGAGGCCCAGGCTTCGGCGGGGAACCCTGAGGCCCGGCTGGCCATGGACGTCTTGGTGCACGGGGTCCGGCAGTGGATTGGCGCCTACCTGGCGGAGCTGAACGGAGCCGATGCGCTCGTGTTCACCGCCGGGATTGGTGAGAACCGCGCGGAGGTGCGATCGGCGGTTTGCGCGCGGCTGGATCAGCTGGGGATCGAGCTTGATCCCGTGGCGAACGGGCGGGTGCGGGCGGAGGAGGCGGTGATCAGCGCCGCGGGAAGCCGGGTGCGGGTGATGGTGATTCCGACGAATGAAGAGCTGGTGGTGGCCCGTGAGACGTGGCGGCTGCTGGCGCGGGAGCGCGCGGGGCGCTTCTGAAGAACGCGAACACGAAACAGGAAACGAATCTATGCCTCAAGCGATTGGACTGTTGGAGACTCGGGGGCTGGTGGCCCTTGTTGAGGGTACGGACGCGATGCTCAAGGCCGCGAACGTGGAATTGGCGGGGCCGGTGACCCAGGTGGGGAACGCGCTGGTCACGGCGGTCGTGGTGGGCGATGTGGCGGCGGTGAAAGCGGCCGTGGATGCCGGGGCCCAGGCGGTGAAGGCGATCCAGGGCGAATTGGTGAGCGTGCATGTGATTGCCCGGCCGCATCCGGACGTGGACGCGGTGTTGCCGCGGCGGAAGGGATGACCTTCGCGGGAGGACCGTGTTCGCGGGGTGCCGATGAAGTCGGTTGTCTCGCGGGGCGGGCTCCCCTCAAGCCATGTTTCTGGCGCGCGTCGAAGGCTCGGTGGTGGCCACCAAAAAGGACCCCAACATGAGCGGCCGCAAGCTGCTGTTGTTGCGGCCGATGCTGGTGGATGACAAGGATCCGTCCCGGTTCCGGCCCGGGGTGAACACGATTGTGGCCGTGGACAGCGTTGGTGCGGGCGAGGGTGAGATGGTGTTGTTCTGCCAGGGCAGCTCCGCCCGGCTCGCCCCCGGTCTTAAGGAAGCGCCCGTGGATGCCGTGGTCATCGGCATTGTCGACTCGGTGGATGTTCTGGGGAAACAAACGTACAACGCCAGGGCGTCGTAGCGAGGCGCGCCTGGCAGCGACCCCGCGGCTCGTGGCTGAATCCGATTCTGCACTGGTATGAGCAGTTCTTCTTCGATCAACGAGGCAATGATCCGCGACGTGGTTTCGGAGGTGCTCACGCGTCTGGGCAAGGCGCCTGCGGCACCGCCGGCGCGTCCGCCGGCGTCCCCGGCAGCGTCCCCGGCGCTGCGGTCGGCGGCGGCGGCGGGCACTGGGCGCCACTACGGGGTGTTCCCGAACGCGGACGAGGCGTGTGACGCGGCGCAGGCGGCATTTCGGCAATTGTCGGAGGCGGGCGTGGCGGGCCGGCAGCGGGTGATTGAGCTGATCAAGGAGATTTCGTACGCCAACGCGGTCGAGTGGGGGCGCCTCGAGCTGGACGAGACGAAGATCGGGCGGTTGGACCACAAGATTGAGAAGCTGAAGGGGCTTCGGGCGGTACCGGGCGTCGAGTTCCTGCATCCGTACGGGCTGAGCGGGGATCATGGGATCACGCTCGAGGAGTGTGCGCCGTTCGGGGTGATTGGCGCGGTGACGCCCTCGACGCATTCGATCCCGACGCTGGCGTGCAATGTGATCAGCATGGCGGCGGCGGGCAACGCGGCGGTGTTCAACGCGCATCCGGGGGCGTACCGGTGCGCCGTGGCGGCCACGCGGGTGTTCAACGAGGCGATCCACCGCGAGCTCGGGATCGAGAACCTGGCGTGCATTGTCGAGCCGCCGACCCTGGAGTCGTTCCAGGCGATCGCGCGGAACGAGCACGTGAAACTGCTGTGCGTGACGGGCGGTCCGGGAGTGGTGAAGGCGGCGATGGCGAGCGGCAAGCGGGCCGTGTGCGCGGGGCCGGGCAACCCGCCGGTGCTGGTTGACGGCACCTCGTGTCTGGATCGTGCCGCCGGGCACATTCTCCTCGGTGCGGCCTACGACAACAACCTGCTGTGCGTTGGCGAGAAGGAGGTCTTTGTATTGGCGCCCGTGTTCGACGCGCTGATGGCTGCGCTCGAGCGGAAGGGGGCGGTGCGGCTGACTGCGGCGCAGCTCGAGCGGTTGACGCAGGCGGCGTTCACCTTCAAGGAGGGCCAGGGCGGCGGATGCGCCGAGCCTTCCGTGAACAAGGCGCTGATTGGCAAGGACGTGGCGGTGCTGGCCCAGGCGTGCGGCGCCACGGTCCGGCCGGACACGCCCCTTCTCTTCGCCGAGACACCGGCGAGCCATCCCTTCGTCTACGAGGAGCAGATGATGCCCTTCCTGCCGATCATCCGCGTCGGAAGTGTCGAGGAGGGGATCGAGGCCGCGCGGATTGCCGAGCGCGGGTTCAAGCATTCGGCGATGATCCACTCGCATGATGTTGCGCACATGACGGCGATGGCGCGGGCCCTGGACACGACGTTGTTCGTCAAGAACGGTTCCTGTCTGGCGGGGTTGGGGAGCGGCGGCGAGGGCTACCCGAACTTCTCGATTGCCACCACCACCGGCGAAGGGATCTGCAACCCGCGCACGTTCACCCGGGTGCGACGATGTGTCATGGTGGACAAGCTGCGGATTTTCTAGCGAGGCGCCTCAGATGCTCATGGCTCGTGTTCAAGGCAGTGTGATCGCCACCCGGAAGCACCCGAGCTTCGAGGGTTGGCGGTTACTGATCTGCCAGCCCTTGAGCGCGTCCGGCGAGCCGGAGGGCTCGCCGCAGGTTGCCCTTGATCCTCACGGAGCGGGCCTGCACCAGCGGGTGATCATCTCTTCGGATGGCGCGGCGACGAGGCTGGCGGTGGGAGATCCGAAGAGCCCGGCCCGGTGGCTCGTGGTGGGGATTGTGGACGAGCCGGAGGGAGGCGGAAGGCTGGCGTCATGAGACTCGGAACGGTCATTGGCCGGGTGACGCTGAGCCAGAGCATCCCGGCGTTGAAGGGTGGGCGCTGGCTGTTGATCAGCCCTTTCACCACGGATCATTTCCAGCGCCGCCATGATCCGCCGGCCGGATTAAGCCGGGATCCGTCGCTGGTGGCGTATGACGCCCTGGGCGGGAGCGCGGGTGACACCGTGGGGTTCGTGGAAGGCCGGGAGGCGGCCATGCCCTTTCAGGGGCCGACGCCGGTGGATGCGATCACGGTGGCGTTGGTGGACGACGTGTTTTACGTGCCATGAAAAAGGTCTTGAGTCTGCGGGATATCGAAGAGTGGGTGCGGCAGGGGGCGGATCCTGCCGCGCTGCCGGCCGACGCCATCCTGACGCCGTCAGCGCGCGATCGCGTCCGCGACGTCCTCGAGGGCGGGCGGCGGCCATCGGGAGCCGACGGGCCTTCTGCGCGGGCGGCGGCGTCGAAACCGGCCGCGGCGAGCCCGCTGGCGCCGCCGGCGCGGCCGCTCTCGTGCCGCAGCCCGAAGGCGGAGCTTGAGGCGTTCTTTCGCTCGCCGTATTGCGAGGATCTGAAGCGCCAGATTTGCGACATTGGGCGGCGGATGTGGGAGCGGGCCTATGTGGACGGGAACGGGGGCAACCTGGCGATCCGAGTTGGGGAGGACCTGGCGCTCTGCACTCCCACGCTGGTGAGCAAGGGATTCCTCAAGCCGGAGGACATGTGCCTGGTGGATTTCGAGGGGAACCAGTTGCTGGGCTCGAAGAAGCGGACGAGCGAGATCCTCATGCACCTGCAGATGATGAAGCGGCAGCCCCAAGACCTTGCCTCGGTGCACGGTCACCCGCCGTACGCGACGGCGTTTGCGGTCGCCGGGATCGAGCCGCCCACCTGCATGATTCCCGAGTACGAGGTCTTTTGTGCGGTGGCGATTGCCCCGTACCGGACACCGGGCAGCCCCGAGATGGGGCGTCTGGTGGCGGACCTGGTTGACCAGCACAACACGATCCTGATGGCGAATCACGGGGTCGTGACGTGGAGCCACAACAGCGTCGAGGAGGCCTACTGGCGGATGGAGATCATCGAGGCGTACTGTCGGACGCTGGTGGTGGCGGCGCAGTTGGGCAAGCCGCTGAACACCTTCACGCCGGAGCAACTGAAGGATCTTTTGCGGATCAAGCAGGGGCTCGGCTTTGTCGATCCCCGGTACGGCCTGAAGGAGTGTGAGTTGTGCGACAACGACGGCTGGCGGCCGGGGGTGACGTGCGCGGTGCCGGCCTCGACGCCAGCGGTGGTTGCGGATCCGGACGCCGAGGCGGTCATTCGGGCGGTCACGGATCGCATTATCGAGCAGCTCCGGTGAGGTTGGGACGGCAGGTGAAGCTGGTGGCCGGGGGAGGGACGAGGATCGAGGTTGCTGGGGCTACCATGCGGTGCGGAACTCGCGCGGTGAGGCATTCATGAAATCACTCGACGCCAAGTTGGCTGAGATCCGGGCAAGCCCGGGTTCGCGGGCATTCATCCTGGCGGACGCCAAGGATGCCGACATGGCGTTTGGCGTGCGGGCGACCGGGCCGCGGTCGTATCTTGCCGCCGCGGGGGCGCGTCCTGCCCGATTCTCGCCGGAAGTCTGGACCCGGGAGGAGTTCGGGTATCGGAATCTCCCGGAATTCCTCGACATCATCCGGGAGGTGGTCCGGCAGGGCTTGGTCGACATCGTCCTGATGAGCGCCTACGTCAACGATGTGTTGACCGTGAACGAGGGGCTTTTCCGGGGGAGCGCCGTGACACCGGCCGCGCGGGCGAACGACACGACGGATGTCTGGGCCATCCGCCACGGCAGCTACGTCCAGCAACCCGCCCAGCCGTTCCGCACGGCTGCCATCGACCAGATCCAGTGCGGCCGGATCGAGTGCGATCGCACGCAACCGGAGTTCCCGGGCGCCAACCTCGGCCTTTACAGCGTCACCTTCGTCAACAACCTCGAGGCGGACCGCCGGACCCTTGAAGCGTTCAAGGCCTTCCGGGAGGAGGCGGAGCGGAAGCGATTCCGTTATTTCCTCGAGGTGTTCGATCCCAATGTGCCGAGCGGCGTGCCGGCGGAGAGGTTGGGCGAGTTCATCAACGACAACATCCTGCGCAGTCTGGCCGGCGTTCCGAAGGCGGGGCGGCCGCTGTTCCTGAAGATTGTCTATCATGGCCCGCGGGCCATGGAGGAACTGGCGCAGTACGATCCCGACCTCGTGGTGGGCGTGCTCGGCGGCAGCGCGGGGACCACCTACGACGCGTTCCGTCTGATCCATGACGCGCAAAAGTACGGGGCGCGCGTGGCCTTGTTCGGCCGGAAGATCAACAATGCCGAGCACCAGTTGGCCTTCATCGAGATGCTGCGGGCGATAACGGACGGCCGGTTGAAACCCGAGGAAGCGGTTCGGGCCTACCATGCGGTGCTCGGTCATTTGGGGATCCGGCCGAAGCTGCCCTTGGAGAAGGACTTGGTCCTGACCGAATCGAGCATGAGTTACGGGGGAGGGGAAACACGGTCCCGGGTCGAGATCCGCAACAATCCGCTGGCCGACGCCGGTTCAGCCCGCCGGGCGCAACCGGTGACGGTTGCAAGATCGGCAGCGGGTCCGGCATGGCCTGTGGCTTCGGATGGCAGGCCGGACTTCGAGAAGATGACGCCTGCGCAGCGCCGGGCCTACGATGCGGATCGCCTGCGCCGCCGGTTCGGGTGAGGGCGGGCACAAAGCCTTTGACAGGCAGTAGCCTGATGGGAACACTGAAGGACATATGAAATTCGGCATCAACACCTTCCTATTCACCTCACCGTTCACCAACGACAGCGTCAGGCTATTCAAGAAGTTCAAGAACTGGGGCTTTGACGCCGTTGAGATTGCCGTCGAAGACCCGGCGCACATTGACCCGGCGCTGGTGAAGAAGCACCTCGACAAGGCCGGTATCGAATGCTGCTCGGTTTGCGCCTGTTTGGGGCCGGACCGTGACCTCCGCGGCACTCCGGAGCAGCAAGGCAACGCCATGACGTATATGAAGGCGTTGCTGGACCAGATGGTGATCCTGGACTGCCCGGCGCTGATCGGGCCGGTTTATTCCTCGGTGGGTCGGGCGGACGCCGTCCCGCCGGCCGAGTATCGCCAGCAGTGGAAGACGGTCGTGGCCAACTTGAAAGCCCTGAGCCGCTATGCCCAGGAGCGCGGCCGCATGATCTGCATGGAACCGCTGAACCGGTTCGAGACCGATTTCATCAACACCGTGGATCAGGCTCTCGCCATGGTCCGCGCCGTCCGAAGCCCCGCGCTCCGCATCCACCTGGACACCTTCCACATGAACATCGAGGAGAAGTGCCAGGGCGAGGCGATCCGGAAGGCGGGCAAGCTCCTCGGCCATTTCCATGCGTGCGGCAGCGATCGCGGGACGCCGGGCAACGATCACATCTGCTGGGACTGCATCGCCAGTGGCCTGAAGGCGGTCCGCTACAACGGGCCGGTGGTGATCGAGAGCTTCACGCAGGACGTCAAGGTCATCGCCCGGGCCGCGGCCATCTGGCGCAAGATCGAGCCCAGCCGCGAGGCGATCGCCGTCCAAGGGGTGAAGTTCCTCAAGAAGACACTCCGTTCTTGAGGAATCCCCAGCGAGGCGCACCTCAGACCCATGAAGCATGCAGATCGAACCGATGAAAACTCGCATTTGCAGTTGGGATAGCTTGGTGGCATCAGCGCTCGGGTTCCTCGCCGCCACGGGGTTGGCTGCCAGTGACGGCGGCGCCGCGCTATTCAATGGGCGGGACCTCGAGGGATGGGACGGGGATCCGAAATTCTGGTCGGTGCGGGACGGCGCGATTACGGGCCGGACGACGCCTGACAACCCTGCCAAGGGCAACACGTTCCTCATTTGGCGGTTGGGATTGGTGGACGATTTCGAACTGCGATTCCTGTATCGGACCGAAGCGAACAACGATCAGGGCTTTGCCAACTCCGGGGTGCAGTATCGCAGCCGCGACTTCGGCCAATGGGGCGTCGGGGGGTACCAGGCGGACATCGAGCATGGTGACACGTATTCCGGGATCCTGTACGAGGAGCGGATGACGCGGGGCATCATGGCCGAGCGCGGCCAGAAAGTGGTCTGGGGCGCCGACGGCAAGAAGCAGGTCACGGGCAGTGTGGGCGATTCCAAGGAGATCCAGGCGGGGATCCGCAAGGGCGACTGGAACGAGTACGTGATCGTGGCCCGCGGCAACCACTTGGTGCACACGATCAACGGGCGGGTGACGGTGGACGTCACGGATGCCGACCCGGCCAAGCAGGTCCGGCAGGGGGTCCTGGCGCTCCAGTTGCACGCCGGGCCGCCGATGACGGTCCAGTTCAAGGACATTCGGCTGAAGCGGCTGAAGCTGGGCGACCGCAAGAAGATCGTCCTTACGGCGGGCGCCCGCAGCCACGGGGCGGGGGAACACGAGCACAACGCCGGCATTCAACTGCTCGGCAAGTGCCTCGAGAATGTTCCGGGCGTGCTCCCGGTCTGCTATTTGAACGGTTGGCCCAAGGACCCGACGGCGTATGACAATGCGGATGCGATCGTGATTTACAGCGATGGCGGCGGCGGGCATCCGTTCGTCCAGGGCGATCGCCTGCGGCTCCTCGATGAGAAGGTGAAGCAGGGAGCTGGGGTGGGCTGTCTGCATTACGCGGTCGAGGTGCCCAAGAACAACGGCGGCCCGGAGTTGCTGCGATGGATCGGCGGTTACTTCGAGACCGACTGGTCGGTGAACCCCCACTGGCACGCTGAGTTCAAGAACCTGCCTGACCATCCGGTGACCCGTGGGGTCAAGAGCTTCGGCATGCAGGATGAGTGGTACTACCATATGCGGTTCGCCGACGGGATGAAGGGTGTCACGCCCATCCTGTCCGCCCTGCCGCCGGCCAGCACCTTGAACCGCCCGGACGGGCCCCACAGCGGCAATCCCGATGTCCGCAAGGCCGTGCTCGAACGGAAGGAGAGCCAGCACTTGATGTGGGTGTACGAGCGGCCTGACGGCGGTCGTGGATTCGGGTTTACGGGCGGCCATCACCACCCCAGCTGGGGTCATGAGGACTTCCGGAAGGTCGTGCTCAATGCCATCGTCTGGATTGCCCACGTCGAGGTGCCGGCCGGCGGTGTGGCGTCGACCGTGTCCGAGGCCGACCTCAAGCAGAACCTCGATCCGAAAGGGCGCTAGTGTGGCGCGCCTCAGACCCAGTGGAGTCCTCAGACTCATGAAGACCCTGCTGTGCTTGCCCACCCTCGCTTCAGCGCCTCGCTAATGGAGAGCCCTCGACGGAAGGGGGAAAGGCCTGAAACAGCAGGGACCCAACTTGACCTGTTGACCGCATGTTTCACATGTCGAGGACTCTAGTGTGGTGTCCCTCAAATGGGTGGACATTCGTTGCGCCCAAAACGGCCTGGGACGAGGCGCGAGGAGGGAGTGTATCCCTGGCGATACTCGACCGACGGAGCAACGAAGCCCCAGGCCGTTTTCGGCG
>JAKQDD010000141.1 GCA_029556615.1 Verrucomicrobiota bacterium
GCGAACTTCGCCGGATGATGAACCGATGAAGCCACGATGAGCGGGGCTGCAAGGCGCATTGCGGGTGCCGGCCGACTATGAACCTGGCACTCTGTTCAATCCGCATCTTCGCTTGGTGCTGTGTCTCGAACGTCCGCCAGCGGCTGCTCCTGGCGAG
Source organism: Verrucomicrobiota bacterium (assembly GCA_029556615.1). Classification (GTDB taxonomy): domain Bacteria; phylum Verrucomicrobiota; class Verrucomicrobiia; order Limisphaerales; family J093; genus JAKQDD01. Next base: position 158 of record JAKQDD010000141.1, read on the forward strand.
GGGCCGCCTCAGACCGATGCCGCATCCAGTCCCGAGGAACGGTGCCGCAAACAAGGTGACAGACTCATAGTCTCCACACGCGGTGAGGGCGGCACGGGACTGCGGACCGACGACAGACGACGGAGGACAGCACCCCTTGGACCCGCCGCGGTCACCGCCCGCGGCTACAGACTCAGCCCGCGGCTACAGACCAGCGCGCCGTCCGGAATCGGCCCACGTCCGTCACCGGTCTGCTTCGAGCCGATAAAACCGGCTCTGGTCCGCCTCCAGGGGCCGGGTGATCGTAAACATCCCCCCATGATGGCCGACCGGATCCGGCACTCTCGACCAGCCGCCGTCCATCCCGAGATCGCCCGAGGTCGTCAGCGCCATCCCCGCCCCGCTCAGCGGCCAGAGCAGTGTCACGCTGTCACCTGCCAGCGCGGCCTCCAACCGCACGGGAGCCACAAGCTGGCCCACCGCGCCGGCAACCGGCAAGACGTCACCCTCAGCATTGAAGAACGATCGCCGGTTGAACCCGGCCAGGCTAAGACCCGGCACTGCCTGATACTCGGCCCCCCACCAGAACAGGCCCATACCTTTGTCCCCGGGCAGGCCTTTGAGTGTCCTGGCCAGTTCGACCAGGAACGCGACCTGCCCCTCCGGGGTGGCAGGGATGCCGCCCGCCGGGTCCGGTCCAGACCATGGAAACGCGGTCTCAAGCAGCATGACCGGCTTGCCATACCGGGAAGCCGTCCTGGTCAGACACTCGCGCAGCGCCGCCACACTGCCGTGCCACCACGGATAGTAGCTCTGGCCGATCGCATCAAACTCGACTTGCTCCTGCGCCACGTGATCAAAGAACCACTGCGTCGCACCCCAATCGCCGCCCCGGTCAATATGCAGTGCCACGACCGGCCCGGACCCGCCCGCAGCATCCCGGATGCCGCCAATCGCAGCCCGCAGCAATCGCCCCAGGCGCGCCCATTGGACCGGCGTGTCATACGCCCCGCCAACGCGCCCCTCGGGCCATAGCATGCCGCCGATGATCTCGTTGCCCACTTGCACGGCGTCGGGCATCGCGCCGGCGGCCTTGAACACGGCGACACAATCCCTGCTGTACTCCCGCACCTGCGCTTCCAGAGCGTCGAAGGCCAGGCTCTGCCACGCCGCCGGCTTGGTCTGCTTGCCCGGGTCCGCCCAGGAATCCGAGTAATGGAAGTCGAGCAGCAATCGGAGTCCCGCCCGCTTGGCGCGTTGGGCCAGGGGAACGGCGTACTCGAGGTTGTTGATCGCGTTATACGGGTCTGCGAAGGCCTGGGCCGCGCTGCTCGTGAACAGCCGCAGCCGCACGCAGTTCAAACCCCGGCTCTTGAGAATCACCAGAGCGTCCTTCGCCTCCCCTCCCTCCCGATACACGACCCCGCGATCCTCGAAAAACTTCAGATGCGAGAGGTCAGCTCCGGCAAGAAACGCCTCCCCACCGGCCGCGCCCGCAGTGCAAGCCGCCAGCGCGACCGCCCACCCGGACACGAACCCGTTCAGGGCGCGGCCTTGCCAGCTACCTGGGATACTGTGCACCGCTGAGCCTGTGAACTGGCCACGCTACGGTCCAATGAGACGGAAGATCCGTCGGGCATCACCACACGGCACCAAAGCCGGGCTCTGACCTTCGGTGTCCGGGACATCCTCCCACGGCGCGCCGACGCCGGCGGCGCTCTGGAGGCGGATCCTTGATCCCGCGGTCCAGGAAATCAGCACCTCGCCGTTCTCCGGCGTGCCGATGGTCAGGGTGCCGAGATTATCCACGCGATTGAAGAACACCACCGGCAGCGTCTGCTCGGGGCTCTCGAGGGTGAACGTCCGGTTGTCGCCCCCCTCCCAACTGCTGATGCTGCTGACGAACTTGTGGCCGATCGTGCTGCCCGGGCTCGACTTGATCCTGACCGTCGTCGTGTAAACGGTGCTGCCTGGACTCCTCGCCGCCAGCGGCGTGGCGTCGGTGCTCCAGTTGTTGAACGGACCGGCCACGAACACCGTGTTCGCGTCCGGATCAAAGTTCCCGCGCGCGACCTCGACCGCCATGTCCACCTGGAACGTCACCGGAATCCCGGCGCCGGGGTCGGTGTCCACGTTGTCGAAGAACACCACGGGCAGCACCTGCGGGCTTTCGGAGAGGATAGACACCCGGTTGCCATAAACCCCGCCCGGCCCGACATTCCCCTCGTAAACCAAGGTGCCCGCCTGGTTGATGACGAACTTGTAATCGTAGGATGCGCCGGTCGAGCCGGTGATCTCGACGGTCCCCTCGTAAACATCCTCTTCCGTGGCGCTCGGATTCAACACGAGGCCCGCGCCCCACCCGTCAAAACCGCCACGCACTTCCATCGTGTGCTGCGCCGGATCGAAATTGCCCAGGATCTTCTGGATCGCCATGTTGACTTGGAACGTCACGAGAACCGTGCCGGGCATGGTCGACTGGTTGTTGAAATGCACCGCGGGCAGCACCAAACCTGACTCGGGGAGCGTGCATTCACGGTTCTGGGCGCCGTCGGGCCCAACGCCGTTGTCCTCCCAAACCAGCGTGCCCCCACCCTGGTTGATGACGAACTTGTATTGCACCACCGTTCCCGGCGTGCCCGCGACGTCCAGCGTGACGGTGTAAAGGTCCGCGTTCACCGGATCCGCCGCCAGCGTTGCCCCGTTTCCCCATCCGTCGAACGACCCGTGCACCTCGACGGTGTGCGCCACGGCGTCAAACCGGCCGAGCGCCGCCTGGATCCCCATGTCCACCTGGAACGTCACCGGAACTGCCAGCGCGCTCGATCCCGCACCCAGCATCCAGCCCGCCGCAGCGGCGGCCATCGCAAGTCTCTTGAGCATGTTCATAGTGCTGAATTGATCCGCTTCCGACCTTCAATTCCGCCCCGCCCTCCCCCGCCCGTCACCGCCGGGCGTCGAGCCCCTGCCATTGGTGTCGCCATCCGCCAGGACCGGGGCTTTCAACGACGAACCTGCCCCCTTCCACCCGGGACGTCAAGGGACGGTTGTTTTCGTCGTTCTCATAACGCGCAGGCAGTATCCCCGACCGGACCAGCACCTCGAGCGATTCCGGCAAAGCCCCGTGGGCCAGCCGGTACGCATACACCGCCCGGCCAATCCCGAGGCGCACAAAATGCGCCTCGTGATGGGTGAACTCGGTCCGCCGGGCCGGCGGCGGCAACCGGAGCGTCCTCAGCGCCTCGACCACCAACGGACCCGACCCCTGCCGGCCGCGCACGGCCCGGAATCCAATCCGGTGTTCCCCCGCCGCCAGCGCGTGCGTGCCCAACGCGAGATCCACTTCCGCAGTCTCTGCCGTCCGGAAACGCGCCGTCTGCAACCGCCGCCCGTCGAGCAGGAGATCGTACGTTCCCCCGTCGGGCCCGCTCCCCGCCGTCAACCGCAGCGCGTACCGTCCCTCCGCTGCCACCGCAAACGGAACGCTCAGCTCCGCACGCTGGCTCTCATGGGCCCAACGCAACACAGGACGCGCGCCAAAGAACCCCGTCGTCTGAACCTCCGCCTTGGCGGACCCGGTCGTCCGGACCTGGCGGAAGGCGCGCACGAAGTGATGGCTCTCCCACGGAACCCGCCGTTCGGCCCACGACGGCAGCGGATCGCGCCGCTTGGGCTCGCCCGTCTGATACCAATAGGCCACGCTGCTCAGATACTCCGGGCGCTCGAGAAAAAAGCCCTCGAGATCATCGTCGTAGTTCCCCTTGTGCTCGATCTCAACCCGGAGCGACTTCGTGAAATGCACCGGGTCGGGCAGATGCCACCGATAGCAGACCCCGCTGTCGCCGGCCCGGTCGCCCTGCCACCGCGGTTGGCCAAACCAATGGCCCGTCCGCGGACGAAATCCCCACGCGTCGTTGAAGTAATCCTCCGTGCCCGTCCCCTGAAGGCTCGGGACCGATTCGCCGTCGATCGTGAAGAAATCGTCTCCCTCGCCAAACCACCCGTCCTGGGCGAGCGTGACCGAGAGGACCGAGCCCACGTAGAACCCCGAACCCTCGAGATCGGCCAGCAGGTAGTCGCGCCCCGACCGCGCCGGGTACTCGCAGCGATACGCCGCGTGAAACCTCGGTGTCCCGGGCGGCAAGGCCGGCAACTGAACCCAATCCACCTGCCAGTAAAGCCCCGTGCTCCGATCCGGATTGTCATTCGTCACCACAATCCGCGCCGACCGCCGGAACGGCATCCGCCAGTAGCAGGACATCGAACCGGTAGGCGAGACCTGGACCGGAACGCTCTCGACCACCGCCGGCTTGCCGTGGCCCACGGCAAAGAAATCGCCCAGAGGCACCTCGACGTCCGGTTCCAACCGGCCGTCCCAGTAGATCCGCAGCACCAGCGCGTTGAGCTCGCCCACCCACCCCGCGTGGCTCGTAAACCAGCAATGCGTGATCACCCCCGGCCCCTCGAGCAGCGGCATCTCGACCGATTGCCCCGGCATCAGCCAGTTCATGTCGAGGTTCTCCGTGTGCCAGTCCGGCTGCTGATTGCTCGAAACCCGACGGTTCCGACCCGCCGGCGCCGGCGCCATCGGGTTCAACAGGCTCTCGACCGACGGCGCCGCGGCCGCCAACGCCAACGCCGCGTCCGGCTCGATCCAAAGCGCGTCGTTCATGTACGCCCGCACGTACGCGTAGCTCATCGCCGCGTCGTGCTCGCCCCGGCCCGAATTCCGGATCAGAAACGCCCCGCCGCCGGGCAGCGCCGGGTCGTCCCGGAACCCCACCAGTAACACGCTGTGCCCGTCAAATACGCCCTCCGGCGGCGCCATCTCGAGAATGCCCGACGTCCAGCGCTCCTGCTTCGGCCACCGAAAACCGCCGCACACCGGCCATTGCTGCGTCAACACGCGCTTGATCCCGGCAAACTCCTTCTCGCTCAGCCCGGTGTTGACATCCCAGGGCTTGATCCAATGCAACCCGAGCCCGGCGCGCCGCACGGTCACGGCCCGCGCCAGAGCCTCTTCCGACGGCCGCCGCGCAAAGTCAAACGCCGGCTGATACGCCATGTCCGCCTCCGGACAGACCCCGTGCGCCAAATATCCAATCCACAGATCCGAAAAGAAACTCCCGTCGCTGCGATCGCCCGTCGCCGCATTCGACGCCCAATTCAGGAACTCGACGCTCAAGGGCGTGTGCTTCCGATCCTGCTGGGCAAGGGCATACTCCATCGCGCCAATCACCGTGAACACCGAACAGGTCCCACGCCCTCCCTGGAGCCGGACCGGCATCCCCCAGTTCGCAAAGACAGGCCGAAGGTCGATTCCACCCTCCGGAACCGCCGCCTCGGATGCCTCCCCCGCTTGCAGAACCGCCGGGGCACAGCCCGCCAGAAAAAGCCCCAGGATCAGCGAACGTACAGTCTGAGTGCGCATGACAAGAGTATGGAAGTTCACAAACCAACGACCCGCCGATCAAACTCCGACCCGGCCCCCGTGGCAAGCGTCGTTCGCTCTCCATGCTTCGTTGGGCGCTCCCACCACGCCTGCCGCGTTCAGCCCCTTGGCGGCTATTGCCTCTTCGCGGCCGACCATTCCGCCCTTTGCTTCTTCCGCGACCCGGCGCAGAGTCCGCCCACACGATACCGGGGCGGGGCCACCCGCCGGTTCGCAGGCCATGAGCGAATCGAACCAGCAGACCGTCAGAGACCGGACCTCAAACCGGGCGGCCCCGGGCATCGATCGGCGCGGCAGCCGCCTCAGCCCCGGCACGTTCTCATTCCCCGTCGTCGTCCGGGAACTGCGCGTCCAGGCGCGTCGTGCTGCCACCCACTGGACTCGAGTCTGCGTCGGCTTGTTCGCAGGAATCGTCGGGCTCAACATCCTCGCCTCGACCGCGCGCGGCCTGACACCGAGTCAGGGCGGCCAGCACCTGCTCCAGGCGCTCGGCTGGGGCGCCTTCGTCTTCTGCATCGTCGAAGGCCTGCGCCAGACCGCCGACAGCTTGAGCGAAGAACGCCGGGAAGGGACGCTCGGCCTCCTCTTCCTGACCGACCTGCAGGGACTGGATGTGGTGTTGGGCAAGCTGGCGTCACGAACGCTCGGGCTGTTCTATGGGCTGCTGGCGGCATTCCCGATCATGGGACTCGCCATCAGTGCCGGCGGGGTCACAGCCGGCGAGTTCTGGAGAACCCAACTCGTCCTCGTCCATGCGCTGTTCCTCGCCTGCGCGTGCGGTCTCTGGGTCAGCGCCCGGGCCCGCGAGGAACAAAGCGCCTTCCTGCGAGCCCTCGGACTTGGCTTCGTCCTGCTCATCCTGCCCGCCCTGCTGACAGCGATACCCCTGTGTCGATCCTGGCTCAACCCGAGCCCGGCGGCGATCTTGGGATTCGCCAGAGACACCGCCTACCAAACCGGTGCCCTGCGGTTCTGGGCGTCGCTCGCCACGGCGCAGGCCCTGGGCTGGATCCTCCTCGTCGGCGCCGGAAAAACACTCGGACTCCGATGGCGCGAAGACCGCCCCGACACCGCCTCCGCTCCGCCAAAGCCGGAAGCGCCGCGGACCGCCGGCTACCGCATCCCACCATCGCTGCACGCAGGACCGGCTCCAGGAAGCTCCGAGCAACGAGACCGCGATCCGGCAGCGTGGCTGGCGGCGCGCCGACCGCCCAAGCGTCTGCTGATCTGGGTGGCGCTCCTGCTGCCGCTGCTCTCGGCCGGCAGCCTCAGCATCCTCTATGGCCTCCTCGGTGCTCGATCCGGCGGCGCGCTGGTGGGATTCTCGTTCGGCTCGCAGTTGGCAACCGGACTCGTGCCCGCCCTCCTGCTTAGCCTGGTGGCAACGCGCCGGTTTGCCGACGCCCGGCGGAACGGCGCGCTCGAACTGCTCCTGGGAACGCCCCTGACCGATCACGCCATTGTCCAAGGCGAATGGCGCGCCCTCTGGCGGCATGTCCGCCTCCCGTTCCTGGTGCTGGCCGCCTTGAGCCTGCTGCCGCTGCTCTACTGGTTCCCGACGACGCAGTCCCTCGCCACCGGGAGTAGGTTGTGGATGGCCTTCATGGCCGGCCGCCAACTGGCGCCGCTCTGCGACGCGCTCGGAACCCTCTGGATGGGACTCTGGCTCGGCCTCCGCGCGCGCAACGCGGGATCCGCCGTCGGCCAGACCCTGCTCTGGATCGTCGTCCTCCCGTGGGGAGCCGGCGCCGTGGCGTCGATTGTCTCCCTATCGATTGCGAACGCCGCGGGAGTCCCTGCGCTCTCCTCGTCCCTCCCGCTTGTCATGTACCTCGGGTGGGGCCTGTTCTACCCGCTCGGACTCGCCCTCTGGGCACGACGCCAACTGCACACCCGCCTGCGCACCGTCGCCAGCGGACGGTAAGAAGGTCACTCTCCGACGATGCGTGCCCTTGGGGTCGGTTTTCACAATTGTACTATTGAAGCACCTGCCGCATTCATACCCTCTCCGTGCAGTCTCCGGCCAATCGTCGTTCAGCACCAACCCAAGCAGCCGGACGCGATAACGGAGGACCATCTCGGCGAGCACCTCCAGGAAATGCCGCCGGCCGCGATCGTCCCGGTAAATCGCCCTCCGCTCATTGCCCCGGGCACTCACGTGATACCACCACCCCCCGCCCGCTTTATCCACAAAGGCCGTGCCATGAGCCCCGCCCACCGCCCCAGGAAGGCGCGTCAGTGGTTTGATCGTGAGATGTGACTCCATGATTCCCTGCGACGGTGCAACACCACTTCGCTCGCCGTGGTTAGCGGCCCATACTATTCGTCTGCTTGCGGGCGTTTGCAGTAACAGCGAAATCGGCTCTTCTAACCCAGTCGGACCATTCTACGCCGTCCGGTGTCTTGAGCCACTCGCGGAAGCGGCGGTACGCGACGTCGGGGTCATAGAACACTTCATCCATTGCCGCTTCGATGCCAGTACCTCGAATGAGTTGCAGGCTGAAGGCTGCATCAACCACGGCACCGGCGACCGAACCCACCGTACCGTCGTGCTCCTTCATGCCGACCGTTTCAGGGTGGTTGCGGTACCAGTCCAGCAATGCCCGCGCTTCCTGGCGTCCGCTCCACCCCAAGCCTTGAATGCATGCGCCCGTCAGGATACGCACACTGACCCTGTCGCCCTGCCACAGATGCTGACCCGACCAATACTCAGGCCGACTCCCCTCCAACAGGAATCTCAGCGCGTCGTCGTTATGCCGCGCCAACACGCCACACAATTGAGGAATGAAGCCCAGGATTACCTCATCGGCAGGGGATACGTGCTTTCCGGCATACTCTTTGGTCACAGCTTCCCGGAGGACTTGCGCCGTCGCTGAACCGCCTCCGAACGCGAGCATCCGAACAATGTGCTGCTTGCTCCACGGGCCACCACCCGCACGATACAGAGCGATCAGGCGAGCTTCGCTCTGAGCGCTCAAGCGTGGCACCTCACGAATCAGCGGACGATGCTCCGGACGCGCCAAGAGGGCTTCCACCATGGCCCATTCCGACGTCAACGCCCCACCATGTCGGCCGTCAGACGGTGCCTGGCCCACTGCAGATCCTGTGCGACCCGTCACCGAACTCAAGGCGGCAACCCCGGAAGATGTCAGCGCGAGGTTGCTTGACCCGGTCTCCACAGTCTGTTCCCGATGACTGTTCCGGTCGGGTGCTTTCGACCTCTGGAGTACGAGAGCGCACGCGGCCGCCACAACCAATACTGCAATCGCCATTACCGCTGCTTTCATCGCGGCATTGCCAACCCCGCCAACGTCCCCCCGCTGTACGTCTCCGTCAAGGGGGCACCCGCCCGGTTCAGGCGAGACGTGACTCTCCAGCCACCTCCTCGCGCTTGGCGATCATGCCGCTGCTCACCGCACTTCGACCAAACGTTCGCCGAGTTCGAGTTGACGAACCACCAGAGGCCAGAGCGGCTCGAGCCAGCGCAGGAGTGCGAGCTTGGAACTGTTGCCGAGCCGCAGCCACACCACCTGCGGTCCGGGC
>JAKQDD010000151.1 GCA_029556615.1 Verrucomicrobiota bacterium
CACGGATACCCATCTCCGCCCTGGTCTGGCAGGGCATCGATGCGGTCCGGCTCTCGGGGTTGACCAACATGCTCGACCGGCCGGTCGTCGCCCGGCTGGCCGGGGAGCTCGGCTGGCCCGACGCCGCGCGCTGGATCGAGGAGCACCCGAAGGAGTATGCCGAGGGCGTCTTCCGCGGGTTTATCGTCGATCCGCAGGGAGGGAAACCCTGATGTGCGGGCTCGCGGGCGTCATCTTCGGAAAAAAACGGCGGCGCGCCGAGGAGCGGGAGCACCTCGCCTGGCTCTTCACCCGCCTGCTGCTGCTGAGCGAGGAGCGCGGTCCCCATGCCACCGGCGCGGCGTGGCTTGATGTCGACGGTGGCCACCGTCTCTTCAAACGCCCGGTGACGGCCGAGCGGTTTGTGATGGACAAAGCCTTCGCCGAACTCCTGGCCGGCATAAACAACCGCGCCGCGCTCCTCCTCGGCCATACTCGTTGGCGCACCCGAGGGGACGAACGGGTCAACAGCAACAACCACCCCATCCGTGCCGGGGAGGTGATCGGCACCCACAACGGCACCATCTACAACGCCGATTACCTGTTCCGGCGCTGGAAGCTGCGGCGCTTCGCCGAGGTGGACAGCGAGACTCTGTTCCGCCTGGCCACGAACGCCGCGCGGTACGGGGCTATGGATATCGAGCGGTTCAAAGCCCGGCTCCGACGCTGTCGGGGTCAGATCACCGCCGTCATCGCCTGCCGGACCGACCCGGGCACCATTTTTATTCTCAAGGGGAACCGGCCGTTGGAACTGCGCTGGCATCCCCGCCGCAAAGCGTTTCTCTACGCTTCGGACCCCGCATACCTCGATGCCGTGCTGGCGGAGGAACAAGGCTGGAGGGAGCTTCCGGTCCCGCCCATGAGCCTGGTGGTGTTCCGGCGCGAGAACCTGGCCGCGTATTCGGTGGAGCTCTTCGAGTTCGTCGCCCAGGAAAGAAAGGGGGCGGAACAGTGACAGACACCCCAATAAACCTATCAATGAATCCAACAGAACCCTCGAACGCGAACACAACCGGAATGCTGAGACTTTTCGTCTACGGCACACTGAAGCGCGGTTTCTGGAACCACGACCGCTCCTGCCGGGGAGTCCTGGCGGTGGAGGACGCCGTGGTCCGCGGCCGCCTCTTCGAGACACCCTCCGGAATCCCCGTCCTGATGGTTCCGGAGGAGGACATCCTGGCCGTCGGGACCATCAACCCGCGCGCCGACGTGGACACACAAGCGCACGTGACGGTCCGCATGTCCAATCCCGAGCCAACCCCCGACCGGCACCAAGAAAACGCCACGGGCGCGCCATGGGGCCCCGTGTACGGGGAGCTTCTGACCTTCAACGATCCCGAGATCCGCCTCCCGGCCATCGACCGGCTGGAGGGGTTTCACCCCGGCGGTCCCTGCCTCTACCGCCGTGTTCTGGTTTCGGCGCAGGCCAACGGGACCGAGCTTCCGGCATGGCTCTATGTGGGTGAAGACCCGATCTCGGGCAGGCTTACCCCTCTCGGTGGGTCCCGCTGGCACCGGAAGCCTTGACTAGGTTACACTCGGTCAAATACGGAAAATAACCGGACAAACTACTTGACATTGGACATCAGTCTGATATATTGTAACCCTGTTTGTCCTGGTTTATTGGGACGTAAACGCCGAAGGCTGGAACGTGGGACACTGATCAACCAAAGGAAAGAGGCTGTTGGGAATCAACCGATGAAGCCAACAGTGAGCGGGGTCGAATGATGGAAGACCGATGGCTCTCCGTGGATGAGATTGCTGACCATCTCGGCATCAAGCGGGATACGGTCTACAAGTGGATTAGCGAACGGCAGATGCCGGGCCACAAGATCG
>JAKQDD010000156.1 GCA_029556615.1 Verrucomicrobiota bacterium
GGTGGTCGAGGATGAGCCCGGGGCGGTGGCGGCGGTGGCGGCGTACATCGACTTGAACCCGGTGCGGGCGGGGCTGGTGAGCGATCCGAAGGACTACCGGTGGTGCGGGTACGGGGAGGCGGTGGGGGGGCATGAGGGGGCACGGCGGGGGTTGGCGAGCGTCCATGGGCTCGAGGACTGGGGGAGCGTGGGGCGGGAGTACCGGAAGCTCTTGCTGGTGAGCGCGGTGCGGGCGGGGCACTCAGGGAAGGTGGCGCTGGAGCGGGAGGCGATCCGGCGGGAGTTAGGGGCCGTCAAGGAATATCCTTCGCACTTTGCTGCTGGCCATTGGGCTTGCGGGCGCGGAGCGAGCGACGAGCATACCCGCCAGCGGTCTGTGAGGAGCGAGCGACAAAGCCCCCGAGCCCAAGGGCCGCAGCCCTGCGGGTCGCCGCGGCGTGGGGGCATCCGCTTTGTTGCTCCTCAGTCGCAGAGGTCAAGGCTATGCTCCTTCGTCGCGCCTCGCCGCTGCCCCCACGGCGCCGGCGACAAAGTGCAAAGGCTATTCCTTGACGGCCCCTGAGGCAAGGAGGGGGCGTTGAGTCTGGGTCAGGTGCTGCGGCTGCGGGTGCGGTACTTCAGCGACGGGGTGGTGTTGGGGTCGCGGAACTATGTGAACGGGGTGTTTGAGGAATTCCGGGGGCGGTTTGGGGAGCGGCGGCGGACGGGGGCGCGACCGCTGCGTGGGGTGGCGGCGTTGGGGCACTTGATGACGCTGCGGGACCTGCGGGTGGACGCGGTGGGATAGGCGAGGAGCCCACCGGCCCGGGAACCCAGAGGAAGAACCCGATTTCACATCGCCAGCACCTCGAGATTGGCAACAGCCGTGGGAAGGGCTGCGCCCATGGGATGCACACCGAGTCCGCGGACCGGGTCCGGAAAGGACCCAAGCGGCGGTCTTCGCCGGATGCTGAACCGATGAAGCCACGATGAGCGGGGCTGCAAGGCGCATTGGGTGCGTCGGCCGACTATGAACCTGGCACGCTGTCCAATCCGCATCTTCGCTTGGTGCTGTGTCTCGAACGTCCGCCGGCGGCTACTCCTGGCGAGGGGCCGCCTCAGACCGATGCCGCATCCAGTCCCGAGGAACGGTGCCGCAGACAAGGTGACAGACTCATAGTCTCCACACGTGTTTCACCAGTCGAGGACTCGACGATTTTTCCCAGACTGCGCTGGGAACATGGGGTCCGCCTGCGGCGAGCAGTACCGCCGGATCGCGCGGGCAACATCGACAACATGTTGGTAGATATTTTCTGACAAGGGGCTAGAGGGTCCACCCGGCCCGATAGGGGTAGTGGAGCAACGCGTTGGCCTCAGCCACGTTCGTGATGCGAAACCCGGTCGAGTCCCATTCGATCGGCTCGCCCCCGAGGCGAATGGCGATGCTGCCCAACAGCACCGCTTCCGTCAGCGGCCCGGCAAACGCGAAGCTCGATGCGGTCGCCGAACCGGTCTTGCAGGCCTCGATCCACTCGAGGTAATGGCCTGCAGATCGCGGAAGCGTCTTCGCAGGGCGCGTGTATTCGCGGTTCCGGCTCTCGGGAATCAGCCGCGGGCGTTCGCCTCCCCAACCCTCGACCAGCATCTTCCCGCGATCCCCAACAAACAGGATCCCGTCCTCGGGATCCAGATCCCGTTCTCCTTCCAACTCCTCCGGCCGGGCAGGCAGCAGTCCTCCATCATACCAGTGCAGCTTCACCGCGGGCCGGCCGTCAATCGCCGGCAAGTCGTAGTGCACCAGCGCCGCAAGCGGGACGGTCTCCTTGAAGACGGGCGCCGAACTCGCGCAGACTCGCGTCGGCGGCCCCAGATGCAGCGCCGAGAACACCGGGGCGAGATTGTGAATCCCCATGTCCCCAAGTCCGCCGGAACCGAAGTCCCACCAACCGCGCCACTGGAACGGGACATAAACCGGGTGATACGGCCGCCAAGGAGCGGGGCCGAGCCAAAGGTCCCAATCGAGATGCGCGGGAACGGCGGGCTGATCCGCAGGCCGCTCGATCCCCTGCGGCCACCAGAGCGGCAGCTTGCCGCGGTGGGTGGGCCGATCCGACCAAACATGAACCTCCCGAACGGTGCCGATCGCGCCGTCAGCAAGCCACTCCTTGATCAGACGGTTGCCCTCGAAAGCCATCCCCTGGTTCCCCATCTGCGTGGACACCTTGGCCTTCTCCGCCGCTTGGGCCAGCACCCGAGCCTCGTGCACGGTTCGGGTCAGCGGCTTCTCACAATAAACATGCTTGCCCGACTGCAGGGCGGCCATCGAAGCCACGGCATGCGTGTGATCCGGCGTCGCCACCACCACCGCGTCCAGGCCTCGTTCCTTCTCGAGCATGACCCGAAAGTCGCGGTAACGCGGAACGTCAGGGAAACGGCGGAACGTCGCCGCGGCTCGATCCCCATCGACGTCGCATAACGCCGCGAGTGTCTCCGAGCGGACGCCCTCGATGTCGTCGGCACCGCGCCCGCCTGCGCCGATGATCCCCAGGGCGAGCCTCTCGCTCGGCGGCCGTTCGCCCCCGCGGCCGACCACGCGGGCTGGCACCAGGGAGAACGCGGCCAGTGTCACCGTCCGCCGCAGAAACGAGCGTCGATCCGAGCCGGCTCGATGTCCTCCGCGCGGGGTCCCTGCCGAGTTCACAGGATCAGGCATGCGCATCATGGGTCGAGTCCGGGGAGTTCGACGGCACGGATTGAGGTCACGTTCTCACCGCTTCAAAAAAGGCATTTACGTTCGCCAGCGGGGTCTGCGGCGGAACGTCGCACCCGGAGGAGATGACGAACGCCGGGAACGCAGCCGCCGCCTCCCGCAACCGGAGGGTGGCCGCGCGCACCTCGTCCGGCGACGATTGCACGAACACGCTGCTGGGATTGAGATTGCCGCACAAAACCACGCCGGCCGGCACGCGCCCCAGGGCGGCCGGCAGATCCATCGGGGCGCCAAAATGATACACCCCCGCCCCGGATTCGAGTGCGGCGGCAAGATGCACGAGTTTCGCGGCGCAGTTGTGCAGGATGACGGCGAACCGGTCGTCGTCCGTTGCCGCGACGATCTTCCGCACGTAGGCCGCGGAGAACGCCGCTAGTCCCCGCGGCGACAGCAGGCCCGCGGTGGGCTCGGCGATGATCACGCCGTGGGCGCCGGCTGCTTTGAACGCGGCGGCGTACTCCGCAAGAAACCCTGCGCTGAGCGCCACCAGCCGATGGGTCAGATCCGGATCCTGGGCCGTCAACTCGAGGGTCTCACCGACGCCAAACAGGCGCGCCGCGAGCGAGAAAGGCCCGAGCATTCCTGCCAGCACCCACGGCCGGTCCGGGAGTTGCCGAAGTCGCCGGACGACCTCGAGATAAACCCCCGTCCGGCCTTCGCCGGGCTTGGGCACTCTCAGCCCCTCGAGTTCCGCCGCCCCGCTCAGGAATCGCCCGACCACCGTGGGCACCTCCTGAGCGCTCACCGCAATCCTCGCGCCGAACGCCTCGGCCTCGACGCTCAGGTCCATGCAGGTCATGACGATCTGCGTCCGATACCGCTCATGAAGCGCCACCTGGGCCCGGTGCTGGGCGTCTGCGTCCGACACCAGGTCGCGCACGCTCGCCCCCACCAGACCCGCGCCCGGATAGGTCAGAATCGGCATCGCCAGCCGCCCGTTCGCCATTCCCAAGAACTCACGTAGAGGATTCATCGGTTTCCCTTCACTGTAACAACTCGGTCCCCGGATCGTGCGGAGTCGTCCCCAGGGTGACCGGACGGAAGATCCCGCCCGCGCCATACCAATCGTGCACGCGCACCGCGATCACCGATTCGCGGCCCGGCCGCAAGACGGCGCTGAGATCGTGGCTGAATGTCTCGTTGAACGTGTCCTTCCGCGTCGCCAGGTCCCCCCGCTGCGCCGCCAACCGCCCGTCCACGTACAATTCATACAGGTCATCCACGCCCTCGAAGGTCAAATAGACCGGCCGTCCTTCCCACGACGCCGGCACGACCACCCGCAGCCGGTACCACGCCCAGCCGTCCAGCGCGGCGTACCCCTGCGATTCCCAATGCTGTCCCACCTTGATCATCGGCCACGCCGAGTCATCAAAGCCCGCCGTCGCCCACGCCGTCGGCGTCTCCCCACCGCGCGGCTCGGGCTGAAAACGCCACGGCCGTTCGGTTAACGCCACGACGTCCCGATGCAGCCGCGCCTTGAAGCCGCGCCAGAGGTCCTCCGACCATTGATTGCGCGGCGGCAGCCCGGAGCGGAGATGCTCGAGAAACACGCCCAGCAGCCACCGCCCGACCGCGTTGTCCGGCCCGCCGTGGTTCAGCGCGCTCACAAGCAACCGGCCCCGTCCAACCCGGGTCTCGAACACGAGCCCGTGCGTCTTCACCGTGCCGTGATCGTGGGTGTCCCAAAGCATCAACAGCGGATCGATCTGGTCCAGCCACGGCAGATCGGGAATCACCCGCCCCGCCAAATCGAAGTGCTGCAGTTCGACCCACAGGTCCCGTGGAATCTGATCCCCCAACGACCCCGGCCGGACATAAGGCGCCCCTCGAAGAAACCAGTGATCGACAAGCTTCAAGCTCCCCTTCCCGTTGTCCGGCAGCCAAAGAACGCGGCCGCCGGTCTCGAGATGTCCCGCCACTGCATCATCCAAACGCGCAGTCACCCAGACCGCTTCGCCCCCCGTCGTCCGATCCTCCCCGAGGACACGAACCCCCGCCGGCAGCAGGCCGGTGACGGATTCAGCCAGGGACGGATGCGCGAACACCTCCCCTAGCGAGGCGCACCTCAGACCCAGCGAAGTTCCCGATCCCATGATGCCTTCCGGCCTTTCCGGACCCTCTCTTCCGCGCCTCGCTAATGCAGAGTCCTCGAAGGCAGGGGGGGTGGGTTTAAAACGGCAGGGGCCAAACTGAACCTGTCGGCCACGATTTCCACACATCGAGGACTCTGGAACCGACGCGGCGGGCGCCGGGATCGCCCACACCGACCACGCATTCCGCACTTTCACATCACTCGCTTCCAGCACCGCACAAACGTCCAGCCGCCGGGGAACATCATCGATCGCGGGGACGGCCAGCGCGAGATCAAGTCCGGGTCGGGCGGTCCCGGGCTCCTGGTTCACCGTCGCCTCGACCATCCCGGAACGTGCGCCGCGGCGCTTCGGGCCCCCGTCGTCAATCCAAACCCGCAGCCGGCCGTTCCGCAAGGCCTTGCCCCCGTAATGGCTGATCCAAACCCGGCCGGTCAGAGTCGATCCCGCGGCGAAGCTGCGCCGGTCGTTCCCGGTCTCGAGAATCAGCGCCGTGTCCCGCTGCCAGGCCCAGTCCGTCGCCGGCCACTTGGGAGCGCCCAGGTAATCCAGCAGCCCCATCGAGGCGATCGGCACATCCCGAATCACACTGATGACGTAGCCCCCGTCCGGGATCTCGCGACGAAAGGTCTCCGCCTGGTACTTGCGCATCAGAAGGCCATACCGCAGGGAATCCTCGCGCAACCGATCGAGTCCCTCGGCGCCCGCAGTCCGGGGCACCTGCTCGAGCCATCGCCGCTGCGCATCAAAGGCCTTCGGAAACCAGTAGGGACGATTCGTTTCGGACCGCGCCTCGAGGGCATCGAGCCGCGGCCAGGTGTCCGCCGAGATCGATTCGCCCAAGACCAGCGGCTTCGGCGCGTGCCGGCTGACGTACTCGTCCAGCCGGCGGAGCGTGGGCACCCAGGTGTGGTTGTTGCCGTAAGGATGGTCGTCGTAGAAATCCGTGATCCGATTCCATTCGATCCAGCTCGAATCATCCTCGACCAGCGCCCCGGGTATCAGCCGGTGCGCCTTGTCGTACAGCGATCGGATCACGTCGAGGTCCGCCCCCGGCCCCGTCTCGCACGTGAGACTCCGCAGGATCACCGAAGCGCAATTCCGGTCGTAGTGGAAGAACTCGGTGAACTCCCGCTCGAGCGCCTCCCGGAACTCCGGCGTCAGCCGCGGGTGCCACGTCGGATACTCCATCCACGTCAACATCCCCATCTCGTCGGCCAGCTCGAGAAAACGCCGCGGCGGCACCCAGAGACAGAACTTCATCAGGTTGAACCCGCGATCCCGGGCGAAAGCCAGATCGCGACGGAACACGCCTTCGTCCGGGTTGGGCGCCAGATTCGGAGGATAGTACCCCCAGTTGAGCAGGCCCCGCAGGTTCAGGGGCTGTCCGTTGATCCGGAGCTGCCGCCCCACAGCCTCGAACGTCCGAAACGCCGATCGCACCCGCACCCGATCCCCCGGCCGCCCCGCCGCGTCCGTCAGGCGAATCTCGACGTCGTAGAGATTGGGATCCGCCGGCGACCACAGCCGCGGCCCGGACACCGGGATCCGGGCGTGAAGGGTGTTGCCCTCTCGCCATAACCGCGCCCCCACCGCTCGCTCGTCCTCACCCAGGCGCAAACGCGTCGTGACCCGCCGCGAGGCGCCCCGAAGTCCCCAGCGCACGGTCAGCCCCTCGATCGCCGCCGCCCCATCGCCCCCCACCGGGATCTCGAGCTCGAGCTGCCCAGTGGCCGGATTCCCAGTCGCGCGCAGCCGCAGGTCATCCACGTAGGCTGCCGGCACCTCGAGCCACGTCACGTCCTGCCAAAGCCCGCCAAAATGCGGCTGAACGATCGGCAAAAAACCCTGCGTGTTGTGCCCAACCTTCTCATCGACGCGCACCCGCAGCTCCCGGCAGCCCGCCCCCGCGCGCGCGCGCAACACCTGGTTGTACACGTAGTTGCCAACCTGATTGTTGGAATCCCCACCGCGCGCGCGCAACGCGTCCGTCACGTCAACCCGAAATGGCGTCCAGCCTCCCAAATGGCCGCCCACCCGCTGGTCATCCACCCACACCGCCGTCTCCGTCGCCGCCGCCTGAAAATGCAGCAGAACCCGGCGACTCGCGGGCACCGTCCGCTCCGGCAGCTCCCGGCGGTACCAGCCCACACCGTCAAAACCCGTTCCCTCGTGGCTCTCGAAGTCCGAAGGCACACGAACACTCTTCCACGATCCCTCCGGCGCGCCGTTGGTCTGGAACCGCCACGAACCGCCCAGGTCGATTGCCACCCGCGGCGCCGAACCCGCTGTCAATTCGAGGGCCCCGGACGACAGGAACACCGCCATCCCCACCGCAACACCGGGAAGACGCGCTGCATGGATTAGGAATCGGCTCATGGAATCGAGGAAGCGCCGGTCCCGTCCCTCTTCGGCACGGCCGGCGCGGGGTATTTGAGTTGCCGGAGTTGTACCGCCTCGGGCCGGTCCGCGTAGTATCGATCCAGCGGAAAACAACCGCTGATCAGGCCGTGCCGGGGCGCCGTCGTGCAGTCGCTGAAGGTCCGGCAAATCACGCGGCTGTCGAGGCGCCCTTTCCCAACCGCGTCCGCCACCATGGTCGGGTAGCTCAACAGCGCCCGCCCCAAGCCCACCACGTCGACCCAGCCCGCCCGCAACACCGCCTGCGCCACGTGCGGCAGGTACTCCTGCAAATACGAATACGCCGAGCCCACGATCAGCATTCCGGACGGCCCGCCGGCCTTCAGCGCCCGCACCGCCTGGATCTGGCGCGCCACGCCCACCAGCGGGTCCTCCGGCGGTTCATAGCCGTCGCTGGGCGGATACGCCGCCGGCCGCTGCAAATGCGGCGTGTAGTAAGGCGACCCCGCCGTCAGGTTGACCATCGTGATCCCCAATTCCCCGCAGAGCGCCAGAAACCGGTGCGCCTCGGTCAGGTCCGCCTCGACCGGCCGTTCCGGGTTCACCCCGAAGCCGTACCAGTAAGGCAGACAGGCGCCGGTGTCCTCCGGGATCCCACGCCCCGGATGCCCGGGTCGACGGCTCGCAGGATCCGGCCGGTAAGGAACACTGTCAAACGCGCTCAACCGCACGGCCAGCGCGATCGGGTTCCCGTCCGCGCGAATCGCCTCGACAAGCCGACGCAGAATCCGCGTCCGGTTCTCGAAGCACCCGCCAAAGGGACCCGGCCGCGTGTGCGCCCCGAGGAACTCATGCAGCAGATACCCGTGGCAGTGCTTCAGATCCACGAAATCGGCGCCGGCCTGCCAGGCGCACCGCGCCGCAACCACATAGTCGCCAATCAACCGCTCGACCTCCGCATCGCCCATCACCGCCGCGTCGTCCACCACGCCAACCCGGCCATCCAATAACGGATGCCGAAAGGCCACGCGCGGCTCGGGCCGGGCCCGGTCGCGGGGCCTGCAGAACCGGCCCGAGTGCGTGAGCTGAAAACCGATCACCAGGTCGTCGGTCCGGCCATGACATTGACGATGCCGCTCGACCAGCGCCTCCCGCAGCCGCGCCAGACCCTCCCAGTGCGCCTCGTCGATCACCAGCTGACGTGGATTGGCCCGGGCCTCAGGACGGATCGCCATCGCCTCGCCTCCGAAGATCAACTTCGCACCGCTCTCGCCGAACCGGCGCCACCGACGCTCCACCTCCGCGGTCACCCCACCGTCCGGCGACCCGTCCCAACCCTCCATCGGCTGCGCCGCCCACCGGTTGCCGGGAACCTTGCCGTTGATTGCCACCATGCCGGCCGGCTGCAGGAGCGGAGACTCCGCCCCGGTCAGAATAGCATCATCGCACGGAAGGTCGATCCCAAGAGCCGCGACGTGCGCCCGAAACTCGTCGGCGGTCCTCAGCGTGGCGATGCGGACGAGGCGTTCGGTGCTCATGGGCGCTCGTCAAAAAAAACATGGCGCGGCTCCCCGCGGGCGGCACGCGCCAACACAACCGCGAGTTCCCGCGCGTGATAGTCCCCCCACATCGAGCTCTCCCCGTTCGGCACCTTCTGCCCCGGAGCCACGTAGTCCCAACCGTTCGGCCGATGATACACCGAGTGCAGAACCAACCCCTCATGCCGCGCATCCACCGACAGGTAAGGCTCCGCAAACAGGGTCCGCGCCACGGTCAGCGCCGCCTGCCGATACCGCCTCGCCCGCGCGCGCTCCCCGCGCCCTGCCTCGCAGACACCCAGCCGCCATAAGCCCTGCGCGGCAATCGCCGCCGCCGAGCTGTCCACCGGTTCCCACCGGTTGTACGGGTCCGCCGGACGCGAGGCGAACTCCTCGAGCCGATGCAGACCGGGCGCCCCCGTGTCCCATACCGGGATCCCGTCGGCGCACGCAACCTCGAGGTAGTAATCCGCGGTGGCCAGGGCCGCACGCCGGAGCCTCTCCATCACCCCACCCGCCGTCGCTTCCGCGCCGGATCGACAGCCACGGGTCGACGCCCGCCCCCCGGCCCGCCCCGACGCCTCGAGTGCCCGCTCGATCTCGACCGCCGGCAGGCTCCCCAGGAATTCGAGCTGCTCCGCGAAGCCCAGAATCGCCCACGCCAAACCCCGCGTCCACGTGCTGAAGGGCGAGTACCCCTGCTGCGAATTCGGACAGCGGTACTGGCCATCATTGCCGTTGAAGATCGACTCGTGTGCCACCCGGCCGCGCACGTCGTAGGCATCACGCCCCGTCCCGTAATACACCGCATACGTCGCGGTCGCCCGCGCATGGTCCAAAAGCCGGCCCAACAGCGAGATCGCCGCGTCCCGCTCCCCCATCAGAACATGACCCAGCTGATGCGCCACCGCCAGGGACCGGAGCGAGCGCAGCGTGTCGACAAACAGCGAGTGCGGACCGTTGAAGGAATAAATGAAGCCGCCACCCCCGGCAATCCGCGTCCAGCGCGCCGCCTGCACCGCCCCCGATACCCGCAACGCCAGCTCGCACACGCCGCGCTCCCCCGGACTCGCATCCCAACGGCCCTCCCGCGCCAGGCGCCAGAGGTTCCCATACGTTGAACCGATGTTGAACCCATGGTCGTGCACCCCCATGTGCGATACGTGCGCAGGCATCCGCGCGATCGTCTGACGCCGCCCCAGCTCGAGAAAAACCCCGTCGCCCGTCGCCTCGTACTGCAACAGCGCCGACCCAATCTGGAAACCCCGCGTCCACTCCGTCCACCCCCGGCAGGCGTACCGCCCTTTCACCGTGAATACCGGCGTGCCCCGGCCCGCCGGCCAGCGCCGGTCCAAGCCGACAATCTTCCCTGCCGACAACGCAAAGAGCCGGTTGACCGCCGGCAATAACGCGGCCGGCGTGAGACGGTTGTCAATGTGAACAGCCATGCCGATGTCAGAGCTGCCGCAGGTGAAAGCCGCCATCCACGTTCAATACCTCGCCCGTGCTGAACGGCAACAGATCCTCCGCCACCGCCACCACCGCGCGCCCAATGTCCTCCGGCGTCCCCCAACGCCGCATCGGCGGGATCCCCTCCCGCAACAACGCATCGTACCGGGCCCGCACCGGCTCCGTCATGTCCGTCGCCACGATCCCCGGCCGAATCTCGAAAACCCCCACCCCCTCCGCCGCCAGCCGGACCGCAAACAGCTTCGTCACCATCGCCAACGCCGCCTTGCTGATGCAGTACTCCGCCCGGTTCACCGAGGCCGTGTACGCGCTGAGCGAGGAGATGAACACAATCCGCGGACGATACGCCCGCACCCCGTCACCCGCTTCCCCCAAACCCGCAGCCGCCCGCCGCCCCACCTCCGCCGCCATCTCCCGCCCGGCCTGCTGCGCCAGAAAAAACGGCCCCTTCACGTTCACCGCCATGAGCCGGTCGAAACTCGCTTCGGTCGTCTCGAGCACGTCCCGGCGTACTTCCGGAGCGACCCCGGCGTTGCTCACCAGCAGATCCAGCGGCCCCAGAAAGGAACGGGCCTCCGCCAACAACCGGTCCCGATCCGCCGCCACCGCCACGTCCGCACTGCACGCCCGCACCCGGATCGCATGCCCCGCTTCCCGGGCAGCCTCCAAACACGCCGCTGACGCCTCGTCCGCCGCAGCGGCGTTCCGAACGTAGTTCAGCATGAGGTCGAACCCCCGAGACGCCAGCGCCCGCGCAATGCCACGCCCAATGCCCCGCGAGGCACCCGTGATCAACGCCGCCCGGTTCATGCCCCCCCACCCTAGCCTCGGAATACCGCCGGCAAAAGCCTAAACTCGGTCGCCAAAAAAACAGCCGGGCCGCCCCATTCGTCCGCAAATGAGGCGGCCCGGCAAAACGTGATCCGACAAGCACGACCGACTCTAGCGCCGGCGCAGAGCAAAGCCCAAGCCCCCCAGCCCGATCAGCAACATCAGGCCCACGCCCGGCTCCGGAACCGAGGTGACCTTGAACCCGGCAATGCAGCCGCGAACCGGGACGCCGCCAATGGCCGCCTCGCGCACACTGTAGAACGTGATGGTGTCAGCCGTGAACATCCCCGCCGCATCCTGCGCCAAGCGCACGCCGCCCCCGCCGGTTCCCGTGGGATACGCGCCGTCGCCGATTGACGGATCGCCAGGCACCACCGTCGGGATCGTCTCGAGCAGCGTCCCGCCCGTGCCCACCCCGTCATACACGCTCAAAGCCGAGAACCCCGCTCCCCCATTGTCCGTGCTCCGATAGAAACGGAGCTGGTAGGCGCTGTCACCCACGCTCGAAAGCCACGAGGAAAGACCCGACACCGTGACCGTGATCCCCGAACCGCCGTCGTCCAGGTAAACCCGATACAACCCCTGGTCCGCGTTATCCTCATTGCCCGCATCCCACATGTTCGCCGAGCTCCAGGCCACGTTGACCATCGCAGCATTGACCGGCGTCGTGACCGCGTATGGATCGGTGCTCTTGGGGACCTCCGTTCCCTCGCCCGGGGCGTTCTCATCCACCGAGTCCGTCCACAGGTCAAAGCCATCGGCAACCTGACCGCTGATCGTCGGGGCCGGCCAGTCCGACACGAAATTGTAACCGATGGTCGCGGCAAACGTGCTGCAGGCGAACAGCAACGAAATAATGGCGATGGGCAGTCTCATAATCGTACGCATTCTCTTGTGAAAACCGTTGTCTACCCGAGTCACCACCCCCACGCAAGCAAGAAAAACAGAGAGGTCACTCGACTTCGAGGACCGGGCTGGCCGAGTGGCTGTTGAACTCGGGCGCGTACATGCACTGGATCGCCGCCACGCCGACGGGGTACTTCCCTCGGTGCTGAATCCGCGTCGAATACTCGAACACGTAGGTCCCCTTGGGCAGGTAATCGATGAAGAAATGCATCGCCGCATCACGCGTCGATTCGTAGTAAACCAGCCCGTCCTGGTACCGGTACCCCGAGAGCACCGCCACCGGCTCCGTTCCGCTGCCCCGCTGGTCCTTCAGCTGCACAAATTCCATGTCGCGATCGACCCGGAGCTCGAGCCGCACCACGAGTTCGTCGCCGACATGCAGCGCTCCGCGAACCGGTTCGAGCACCGGACCGCGCCCCGTGTTGCGCTTCACGAAGAGCGCCTTGGCCAGCTTCAATGGAGTGCCCGTGTGCGCAGCAACGCGCTCGATGTCTTCCAGGTACTGCCAGTGCACGCTGCCCCAGGCCACACCGTCGTCCGCCTTCTTCACCGTCACCCGGGCCATGGCCGGCTTCACCTCCGACCCCGCGAATCGGCGCTCGTAGAATCCAGTGCCGGGTTCAACGGCCACGTCCGACCCCGCCGGCTTCGTCCCGGGCCGTGAGGATCGCCCTGTCGCCGGCCCCGTGCGCGGCACCGTCGGCCCCACCGGCACGCCGCCGAGATCGACTTCGACCGGAACCGTGCTCGCCAGCAGGTTCGACCCCCGCAACAACAGGGCGTACACGGCGTCAGCGGTCGCCTTGGTCGTCCGCCAATCCTGGGTGCGCTTCTGCTGAAGCAACCAGACCTGGCACTCCTCGACCGCGGCGGCGTCCCCGGTGATCTCGGCAAACGCCTCGATCATCAGAGCCTGGGTCTCAATCGGCGCGCGATACCACCACCAGGAAGGCTCAGTGTCCCGCCAGTACCGGCCAAGCTCCGGATCCGTCACCGACCGCTCCTTCAGCGAGGCCACGATGGCCTTCGGCGTCGTGGTGTCGCCAAACCGCAGTAGCGCCAAAGCCAACTGCGCCTGCGAGTGCCGGCCGAGAGCCTTCACCCAGTGCTGCCGGCCCTGGGCCAGGAAGTAATCGGCAGCCTCGCGGTGCAGTGTGGACAGCGGCCGGTCCTTCAGAAAGAAGCTGCGACCGTAAAGGGAAAAGACCATGAGCGGCGTGAGATGCGGATCCTCCGCCGTCTTCGCCTTGAGGATCTCGCGGTACTGCCGGTCAATCCAGCCGTCCAACCGTTCGAGCGCCCGAACCGCCATATCGGTCGGCACTTGCACTCCCAGGTGGCGCAACCGGCCAAAACCGCCCAGCACATAGAGCGTGATGTAGTCGCTCTCGGGCCCGCCGGGAAACCACGACCACGCCCCGTCCGGGCGCTGGGCCTCGCGCAGTGTCTGCAGCGCCCGCCCCATCTCGTCGCCCAACCGGTTGTCGTCGAACAACACACCGACGTTGCGGCGGGCTTCGCTCTCCTCCTGGGCGTCCCGGAGCCAGGGCGTCTCCTCGAGCAGGGTCCCCTTCAGCTCGGCATTCTTCGTCAGTGGACTCTCGAGCGCAGCCGTCCCCTTCCACTGGTCGAACACCCGCCGGATCCGGGGATCCGAGGTCGCGACGTGCCGGGCGAGAGCGTTGGCGTAGTAGCGATTGAAAACCTGCTCCGAGCATTCGTACGGGTACTCCATCAAATACGGCAGGGCCAGGACAGCGTACCACGCGGGGTTCGAGACCATTTGCACCGTAAGCGCCTGGTGCTGCAACGTGCCCGAGCGTTCCGCATCCTTCAGCGCCTTGAACAGAAACTCGCGCGTGCCCGCACCCCGCATCGGCAGCGACAGGGACTCCGTCACCGCGATCCGCCGCGGCAATACCGGAACCAGGCCTTCCTCGCCGTCCGATAACGCCTCCGTCGCCGCCACCGCGCGGTAGCTCAGCACGGTCAGCCCGTCCGGCACCGTCAGCCGCCAGGCGATGGCGCGCGATTGCCGGGGCTCGAGCTCGAACGATTGCTCCGGCCGGGTGTTGCCCACCCGCGCGTCCGCCGGCAAGTCCGTCATGCCGTCCGTCAACGCCAACCGCACCTTCCCCTTCTGCGGACGGTCGCTCGTGTTGATGAGCTTCACGCTGAATTCCAAGACGTCCCCCTCGCGCAAAAACCGGGGCGGGTTCGGCTGTACCATCAGGTCCTTCGCGGTCACCATCTTCGCGGATATGCCGCCCGCCCGCAGGTCGCGATCATGCGCGAACCCGAGAAACCGCCATTCGGTCAGCGCCTCGGGCAGGGTGAATTCAAGACGCACCACGCCATTCGAATCGCTCGTCAGATGGGGGAAGAAGAACGCGGTCTCGTTCAGGTTCCGCCGCGCACTCACCTGGTCGAGGTCCGGCCCCGGACCCGCCTCTGGAGCGGACGCTTCGGTCGGGCGCCCCGGTGCTGTTTGGGGCCGCGCTACAGCAGACTCGGCAAGCTCCATGCCGTCCGCTTCGACCGCTCCCGCCATGAGAGACGGAGCGGGCGCGGGGGCGGCCATCGCCAACGGCGCCGCCTTCGGAGCGGCAGCCATCCCGTATCGCATCATCATCCTCGCGTCGCCTCGAGCCCGCCGGGGGAGAGCCAGGCTCTCGAGCATCGGCCCGTTCCCGCCGCCCGCGACGAGATCCGCGGGAAAAGACCGGTACCGCCAGTCGACTGGCGTGGTCCGAATCGGCCAATCCTGGGCAAACACCCCCAGCCGACGCCGCTCATTGACAAACTGGAAGCCCGCCCGCTGTCGCTCGCGCCGAAATACGTTGAAGCCCGTGGGCCACGACTGCGGCAGATACGCGTCAAGCGAGGCGTCGTACAGCGTGGCTGCCAGCTCGGCCACGGCCGGCACGATCGTGTCGGCCACCGCTTCGCCCCCGGGAGCCGCCCGGCGCTGGATCGTCAGCGTCCAGGTCTCGCGCTGCCCGGGCTCGAGCTTGGACGTGAAATGCTCCCACTTCAGGCTGAGGTCGCGGTCGCTCCAGGGCACTTCGACGAGTCGTGTGTGCAGATAAGCGCGGTTCTCGCGCACTTGGACGACACGGAGCGTAAACCCTCCCCGCAACGCCTCGGTAACCGGTTGCCCAAGGCGCACCTGCGTCACGTTCGTCGGCGTCCAGTAGCGCGCCAGCAGCCGCCCCCGATGTTCGATCTCAACGAAGGCGCGTCCGGTCTGGTAGCCCGTGCCCCAAACCGCCTCGAACGTCTGGCCGGGCTCGACGCTCCAGTGCGGAGCAGCGAGAAGACTCGGGATCTTCGCGTTCAAGGCGCTCGCCTGGGGCGCCAGCACCGTGAGGGGCAACCGCGCGGTCACTCGCTTGCCGTGCCGATCCTGAGTCTCGAGCATGGCCCGGTAGACCCCCGCGCCCAGCGTCACCGCCACCGCAGCGCGGCCTTCGGCGTCCGTCGTGAACCCCCGCTCGAGCACCACCAGCCCCAGTTCCCATTGGTTCGGATCCGACAGATCAGGCTCCGACTCGTCCGGTTCGGGATCAACCCACGGGTACCACCCGCCGCCCGAAGCGAGCGGCGGACGTTGGACCCGCTCGGGCGCCTTGAGTGCATGAACCCTGATGACGCCTTCGGCCACCTCGGGCTCTTCGTCCAGCGTGCTCACGCGGACGCGCAGGGCAACGGGCGCGTCCTGGGTCAACCACTCGTCCGCTTCAAGCCGCGCTTCGAGCGCGGTGTACCCAACGCGCACGGTGCGCTCGGCCGACCGGGTTTCGCCGGCCGCTTCCGTGACATCCACGTGCACCCGAAACACAAACGTCGGTTCATCCGCCTCGGGAACCGCCCGGTCCGGCAACGCCGCGAACTCGATGCCGAACGCGCCGTCGGCGTCCGTCTGCACCCGGCCATGGGCGATCTCCTGGCTCGGCGTGCCGCGCGGCCCCGGCCGCCTCCAGCTGTAGGCACTCCACCACCACGGCATCCGGACCTCGCGCACAACCCGATACTCGACCTGGGCCTGGCCCACCGCCGCGCCCGTGTACCCCAGGGCGCGGCCCGTGATCCGCACCGTGTCCGTCAACCGGGGAGCCGATTCCGGCGCGTCGAGGGCGACGTGGAACTTCGGACGCTTGTACTCCTCGACGTTCAACCACCCCACGCCGGCGGGCCCGCCGACCGTCTGAAGCCGCATCCGACCCCGCAACCGGTCGGCCGGAGCCGTGAAACTCCCGCTGAACGCACCGTAGTCATTCGCGCGTCGTGTCTGCCGCGCGATCTCCTTCCGGTTGGGATCGTAAAAAACCACGGTCACCTCGCGGCCCGGCAGCACCTTGTAGTTCTCCTCCTCCGGTGCCGCGCGCAGACAAATCCCCTTGTACTGGATCGTCTGCCCCGGCCGGTAAAGAGCGCGATCCAGGAAGAAGAGCGTCTGCTCGGAGGCGGGCACCGGCGCCGACCGTCCGCTCGCCATGAACTCGCGGCTCGTGGCCACCTCCTGCCCCTTCGCCGTCGCGCGAATCAGACAGCCCTGCCGCCGGCTCACCGCAAGCCGGAATTCGCCCTCCGCATCGGTCTGCGTCTCCGGCACCGCTACCCTCTCCCGATTGGCATCGAGGTACCATCCCTGGATCCGCGCCCCGGCCACGGGCTGGCCGGATTCCGCCTCGAGCACGAAACCCCGGATATCCGTCTCGTGTGGCTGAAGCACCAGGGCGAGGTCGCTGACCCAGACCTCCGCAAGCGAGAGCTGGTTTTGTGTCTTGCCAAAGTCCGACTCCGCACTCGCCACCAGGAAGTAAAAACCAGGCTTGAGTGCCTCGGGGACTTCGACCGCGGTGACGCGAACCTTGTAGTCGGCCGTCGGAGGCAGGTCCTTCGACCACGTATGCTCGGGCGCACGAGCCAGGACTTGGTCCCGCTCCTTCTCATTCAGATTGTCCGGCCGGTTGTGCCGGCGATCGAGGAATTCGTCCCAGGCCCACCGGACAAGCCGGAAGTGCACGCGCTCGACATTCCGATGCCGGACGCGGATCGGTGCCCAGGGGCGGTTCCAGATGCCCTCGGCCTCGATGCTCAGAGATCGCGCCTCGATTTCAGCAACGAGATTGGCGCAGAGCGTGCCGCCCGGCGAATCCGGATGGGCCTGTTGCCCCCGCCGCGCCAGTTCCCGCGCCCGGCCCGGCTCCCCGGTTTCCCGCACCTTCCGGGCCCAGTGATACAGAGCCAGGGCGGCGAGGGGATGATCGCCATTGACTTCGCTGAAGGTCTTCAGCGCCCCACGAACGCGCTCCTCCTTCTCCTCGCCAACAGCGATGTTTCCGGCCCACAGGATGCGGGCGAGATCGACGTCCAGAAACGCGGACCGGTCCGCGTCGCCGCTGTGAAACCGCAGCAGCTCCTGGTAAAGCCGGATGGCGCTCAACGCCGGCGCCTCCGCCGCCGCGCCTTCCGCCGCCGGTTGCCAGCGCACAAAGGCCTCGACGGGATCCAGCACGGGGCTCGTGGCGAGCACCTCGAAATCGTCCTCCGGCTTCGCTGCCGCTTGTTCTCCCGACGTGTAAAAGGCCAGGGCCTCGTGGGCGAGAATGTCGTACAGCGTCGGCCGGTAGGCGTCAGGCACGGTGCCCGGCTCGAGCAGCGCGCCAAACACACCGACAGGCTGGTTCTTAAGAGTGCGGTCGGCGGCGAGCGCCACCCGGAAATGACGGCTGATCTCCGCGTAGACGCGGGGCAGATCCCACGTCATCAGGTCGTCGCCGGACTTCCCAACCGTCGCGGTTCGCCGCATGAAACGCCACCGATGTTCCTGGAAGAACTCCCAATACCAATGCGCCAGGATCGACTCGAGCAGCGGGCGGATTGCCGCCGGCACCTTGGGCATCTCCGCTTCAAGCCGGCGGATTCTCTCCCCGGGCTTGTCCCCCTCGAGGTCCGCCTCGAGCGCCAACTTCCAGCCGAGCGCCTTGACCGCCTCGCCCCAGGCCTTGTCCGCCAGCGCCGCCTGGTAGATGGGGTCGAGATGCTCGATCGCCGTCCGGGGCAATCCCTTCTCCACGGCCTCATCAACCAGCTTCCACTGCGCCTGACGCGATGCGCCCATGCCCGCAACCGTCGCCCACGCCAGCGCCATCGACAACAGCAAAGAGTGTGTCTTCATCAAGGTCCGTCGCGAAAGTGACCCACCCCGGATCCCTCTGCAACCTCAGGATTAGACGGAACGATGCCGCAGGTGCTCCGGACCGGAGGTCGCGAAGCACCGGGGAGAAAGGGCCTCCGATGGTGGACGGCCCGGTCTTTCCCTCGCCCTGCGACGAAAAAGGGGGTAGGGAGGCAAAGGGAGAGGGGCCTCTCCTGGGGCGCGACAGGGCCGGCGCAGCGCGGCAGCCGCCTCGGGCAAGGGGCGCCGGTCAGGCCGGGGACTCGCCCGCCGCACGGGCCTCGCGCTTCGCCTTCCATTCCCAATACCAGGCGATCCAGACGGCAATCTCGTAGAGAATCTGCAGAGGAATCGCCATCATCACCTGGGTCAACACCTCCGGAGTCGTCAGCAACGCGCCCAGGAGCAGGTTGACCACGATCATGTACCGGCGCAAGCCCGCCAGCTTCTTGTGATCCAAAATCCCAATCTTGACCAGCGCCAGCAACACGACGGGCAGCTCGAACCCGAGCCCCATGCCAAGCATGAACTTGACCACGAAACTGAAGTACGTCTCCGCCCGCCAGTCGGGCATCGTCACCCCCATCCACAGGGAGTAGGCCTCCGCTGCCCGAAGCGCAAGCGGCATCATCCCAAAGTAACAAAAACAAACCCCGGCCAGAAACAGCGCCGCCCCAACCCCCAGCGCCCTCGAAAAGTACTTCTTCTCCTTCACCTTCATCGCCGGCACGATGAACTGCCCAATAAACAAAAAGACAAAGGGCGAGGCGACGAGCAGCCCGGCGAAAAAGGCCAGATGCAGCGAGGAAATGAACGGCGCCGCCGGGTCCAGGAAGATCAGGCCGGGACCGCTCCCCTCATCCGCGAAGGGCGCCGTCGACGGCCGCAGCGCCAGCACGGTTTCGCCGGCCATGGTGACAGGAGCGATCTGGTAGCGAACAACCCGGTTCGATCCGAGCGGGAGCGCCGCCAGCCATTCGTTGGTGCCGGCGAACCGACCGAACCGATTGGTGCCCAGGTAAAACTCGACCTGCTGCTGGCGCGGACGATTCAGCCGGTGCGCGCGATCCAGCGGCCACTTCAACACCGCCACCAGCTGGTTCACCGCCAGCAGGCAAACCACCATCGCAATGAGAACCGCCGCGCCGCTCTTGACGAGAACCCACCGCAGATCCTCGAGATGCTCGAGAAACGACTTGACCGGGCCGCCGCCCTCCTCGTCCTCCTCGCTCTCCGGACGCGGCAGTTCGGTCGGGTCAGCCATGAAGCGTCAAACCGTAAGCCGCCCGGCCTCAGGACTGCTGAGGCGGTGTGGCCGGCGGCGTCGAAGGCGGCTCCTCGGTCCCGCTCGAGGGCCCCGAGTACGCGCTCGGCTCGGTGGGAACCGGCGGCGGCGGCGGCGGCGGCGGGGAGTGCAGCTCCTCACCAGCCCGCTCGATTTCGTCCTGGACCTCGCGCGAGGCCTTCTTGAATTCCTTGATCCCCTGGCCAAGGCCCTTCGCAAAATCAGGGATCTTCTTCGCCCCAAAAAGGATCAACACCGCCGCGAGCACGAGGATCAGCTCCCCGCCGCTCAAACCGAAGACTGCAAAAAGTGGCGCCATACGCGAATCAGCCCTTGCTTTCGGGCGGTTCTTTCGAGGCTTTCCTGAATTCCTTGATCCCCTGGCCCAGGCCCTTGGCGAATTCCGGGATCTTGCGGGCGCCGAACAGCACCAGGACGACGACCACCAGCAGGACAATCTCGCCCCCGCTCAATCCCCACATTGCCATCATAGCATTCATAGTCACCCGATGCCTCGGTTACGGCTTCGGCAGTAGCAAAATGAACTCGCCACGCCGGTTCTTCGCATAGGCGTCCTCGTTCTGGCCCGGATCGGCCGGCCGATTCTCGCCCCAGCTCCGCGTGAAAACCCGGTCCGCGGCAATCCCGTACTTGATGAGATACGTCCGCACCGCCAGGGCGCGACGCTCGCCCAGCGCACGGTTGTATTCTTCCGTGCCCCGCTCGTCGCAGTGCCCGTCGATCATCAGCTTCGCTTCCGGCTTCGCCTTCAATTCGTCCCCAACCGCGTCACACCGGCCGTGCTGCGTCTTCCGCACCACGGAACTGTCGAACTCGAAGTAAACCGTCTGCGCCTTGAAGTACTCCGTGTCGGGCACCATGCCCTCGATCATCTCGATGGGGGCCTGTTCGATACCGCTCGGACCTTCCTTCACCGGGGTGGTCTCGACCGGGGTCGCGCGCACGCCTGTGTCCGGCTGCACCGGAGCCACGTTGTCCGGCGTCGGCGACCGCGCCCCCCCCTCCGTCGGACCCACCCGCGTGGTGCCCCCAGGACCCGGCCCGCCCTTGGCCCCCGCTATCGGGATCTGCGTGACCGGTTTCTGCGGCTTCTTGCACCCAACGCCCCCGAGCGCCAGGGCCAGAACAACCGCGAATAGATTCAGCAACAGTGCGCGTTTCATGTTGTGCCAGAATAAAGCGCCATCCTCACCGGGCCCAACTGGGTTGCGAGGCGGTGCCAGCGTTTATTGGAATATCCTTGGACTGTTTGGTTAGCACGTCAAGCAAAGACAGGCTCCGCCGCCCCCCGCTGCCGCGCTTGGTGTAGATCAGGGTCCTCGAGTTCCCCGCCCAGCAAGGATCCTCCCCCGACACCAGGAGCTTCGCTTCCCCACCGCCCGCCTCGACCAGACATATCTGGAACCCCCCCATCTGCGACGTGAACGCAATGGTCTTCCCATCCGGCGACCAGTCGGGCTCGGTCGGGTTCAGCACCCCGCTGGTCGCAATCCGGCGCATCGAACCGCCGCCCGCCGGAATCCGCGCCAGCGTCCGGCGACCGTCAATCCTCGTCGCAAAACAAACCCAACCCCCGTCCGGCGACCACGTGGGCGAGGACTCGTCCTCGGGCGTCTGCGTCAATTGACGCAGCCCCGTCCCATCCACGTTCGCCACAAACAGATCCGGACTGCCGCTCTTGCTCAGGATCATCGCCACATGCTGCCCGTCCGGGGAAACCGCGGGACTGATGTTCGAGCCGGAATAGCGGGCAACGGTCCGCCGCACGCCGGAGCCGAGGTCGTGCGACACAATGTCCGGGTTCCCGCTCTTGTACGTGGTATAAAACAACATCCGATGCCCCGGCCGCCAACAGGGGGCTGCCACCACCGTCCGGTCCTGCGTCACCGCCACCGCATTGAACCCGTCGTAATCGGCCAGATACACCTCGCTGTCCTGGCCCCGCGTGATCTTGAAGGCAATCTTCGTCCTCGCCACCCCCGGCTTGCCCGTCACCGCCAGCACCACGTCATCCGATAACGCGTGCGCCTGCGTCCGCGCCCCCCCTCCGCTGTACGCCTTGGCAAAAAGCTCGCTCTTCTTGATCGCGTCCTGAAGCCGCCCCTCCACCACGCTGCCGCCACCCCCCTTGAGCGCGTATTGGAGCTTCTCGTCGCCCGATCCCACCACCTTGAACCCCGCGATCTCGAGGTCGAACTGAAGCACCCGCTCGACCTCGCCCGAGTAGCCCTCCAAACTGATGTGAATCGGCGGCGTCCTGCCCCACGCCTCCCGCTCGATCGTAATCCGCTCCTCCCCCGCCCGCGCCGCCAGCCACTGCAGCAACACGACGCCCGCCGCCATCCAGCTCAGAATCGCCCTTGCCATGTTCATCCCAGCCCTTGCTTGGTTTTAAGGTCGAAATCGATCAGAAACGTCTTCTGATCGTCCGGTGAGTTCTCCGGGAAAGGCCGGCCGATCGTGGTCACCCGGTCCAGAGCCGCCTGGACGGAACGATCCAAGACCGCAATCCCCGATCGGCGGGTGACGGTCTTCTGGACCACCGACCCGTCGCGGGCAATGACCACCCGCACCGTCACCACCGCCGAGCCCTCAGGCACCTCGGCCGGCGCCCGCCACGCTCGATCGAATATCATCCGCACGTAAAGCCCGTACCCCGCATACGTCTCGCCGCCACCCCCGGGACCAAAGGGCACCACCGAAAGACTCCGACTCGACAGCCCGCTCTTCAGGGCGCTTACCGCCCCCCCAATCTGTTGGTTCCGCGCCACCCGCGCTTCTTCCCGGCTTCGGGCCGCCTCCGCCGCTTCCGCCGCTGCCGCCGCCTCGCGCTCGGCAGCGGAAGGTGCCCGGGGCGTCGACCGGTCCCGAACCACGGGGTTCTTGTTCACCTGGATCTTGGGTTTCTTGGGCGCCTTCTTGCTGCCATCCGTGTAGGCGTTGGAATCCGCCGCAGGCTTCGGCCTGGGCTTGGGCGCAGCCGGCGTCGCCCGCGGCACGGGTGCGGGCGTCACCCTCGGCAAGGGCGCCGGGGGCGTGGGATCCGCGACGGGAGGCGCAGGGGCTGGCTGCGTGCGGGGAGTGCCCCGCGGATCGCCGCCGCCCACCACCGGAGCATCCACCAGCCGGTCCGGAATGAACTCAAGCACCGGCAGGGTCAGGGTCTGCTCCTCTCGAGGCACCACAAAACCCGCGCCCGCCACCAACACCATCAGCAGAACCCCGTGGAGCCCCACCGAAGCCGCCAAACACTGGAATCGAAGCCGGCTCACGGCGAGCGCGCCCCTTCCGTGGCGAGGTTGATGCGGGTGATCCCGTTGCGGGTGCAACGGTCAATCACCGGATAGAAGTGCTTTAACATGCTCTCCCGGTCACCCCGAATCCGCAGCACCATTCCCCGGTTCGCCCGGAACGCGGCCACCAGTTGCTGCTCCAACTGATCGATCGTAACCCGCTGTTTGTCCAGTGCGTAGACGCCATTTCGATCAATTTCTACCGTCCGCACGCTGTCCCGGTCGACCTCGAGCCCGTCCCGCCCGCCCTCGGGCAGCCGAAGTTCCATGCCCTTCTCCAGCAGCGGAGTCGTGATGACAAAAATGATCAGCAGCACGAACGCCAGATCCAGCAGCGGCGTGATGTTGATGTCACTCAGCGTGACGAGCGAGTTCCGTTGTGAGAAACGCTTCATCCTAGCGAGGCGCCGCCTCAGACCGATGAAACATGCAATCCAAAGGAACCGTGGGGGGGCAGCAGGGCACCCTGCCTCCGCGCCTCGCTAATGGAGAGTCCTCAACGGAAGCAGGGGAGGCCTGGAACCGGACCGGACAAAACTTGACCTGTTGACCACACATTCCAAGAGCCGAGGACTCTAAAGGACGTACGCCAGGTACAACACGCCCAGAACCACTGTCAGGCCCAGCAACACCAGCAGGACCTCGAGGATCTGCCAGCCGGCACGATGCCAGAACGAATGGCGGCGATGCCCCCGGCGACGCCCGAAGAGCCCCCGACGATGGAGTCGGCCATGGCAGAACTGGCAGCGCGTGTAGACTCGCGGGTTCCGCCGACCGCAGCGGCGGCAGTCCAAATACAGGGGACTTCCGCACTTCTCGCAGTCGTCGTAACCCAGATAGTTGAGGTGATCGCACTTGCCACACAGCACACCAGGCTGGTTCTTCGTGCGATCCACCGCAACGTCGGCGGGGGCATTCTCGTCACTCGAGGTCATCGTCGCTGAGATACTCCGTTTCCATCCGCGAGACCAATTCCTGGGCAAAATTGTCCAACTCCACCGTCAACACCCGCAGGTTGTGAACCAGCCAGTTGTAACCAAACATCGAAGGGATCGCAACGAGCAACCCCGCAACCGTCGTGATGAGCGCCCCGGATACCCCGGGAGCCATCGACGTCAGGTCCGCGTGGCCGCCCGCAGCCGCTGCCTGCGCGATCCCGCTGAACGCGCTCATCACCCCCCAAACCGTCCCCAGCAACCCCAGAAACGGCGAGCCGCTCACCGCCAGCGCCAGCAGAATCAAACCCGATTCGAGCCGAAGACACTCCTGCGCCACCGCCCGCTCGAGCGTCCGCTTCACATGCTCCATCGCCTTCAACGAGACCCGCGTCCGCCGCTGCGCCGCGTCCGCCGTCCGCAGCCGGCTCACGAGCTCCTGACAGCCCGCCTGATAAACCGAGAACAGCGGACAGCCCTCGACATTCACCCGCCGGTCATGGATGCCAAGAACGTCCTTCTGGCTCCGGAATTCCGTGTCGAAATACCGGTTCAACCGCCTCGCCCGCCGCATCTCGACCGCCTTCGTCGCCATGATCGACCAGGCGAAAATCGAGAAGATCACCAGAATGACGATGATGACCTTCCCCTCCACCGTGCACCGATCCCACACGTAGAGGAGATCCATCTGCGTACGCGCAAAAAACGCCAGGGGCGGACTCATGCGTCATCGTCTTCTTCCTGCTGCATCCGGCCCTTATGCTCTATCAGCGCCGGAGAGAGGTCAACCGTTTCCACCACCCCCCAGCGCGCCTCAGATAGGCGTCCAGCCACCGACGGGTCTCCACCGACGCGGGTCCACGGCCGGGAACACGCCGTCGAGCGCCTCGATCTCCGCAAGCCACGCGGCGCCCAGTTCGCCCGTCGTCAGCCCGTCACACAGCCGCTGGAAACGAGCCAGATGCTCCGTCACCCGCTGCCCGGCATACTCGGGATTGGTCCCCGTCGTCAGGATGAACGGCCAGTCACTTGCTTGCGCCAGCATCAGTTCCCGCGCCGCCTGCCGCAGGGCGCGCTCCTCGATCTCCCCAGCACCGCCACACTGCTCGACCAGCTCCGCCAGACGCCCTTCCGCCACCCGCAAATGCGGCTGTATCCAGGCGTTCTTCTCATTCACCCACACCTGGAAATACCCGCCCTCGCCCCAGCTCGACGGACAGGGCCGGACCACTTGCAGCGTGGATTGCCCCCGCAAATAGTCCGTCGGAGTCAGAAACCCAAAGGCCGGAGGCGCCGCCGTGGCCTGCCGCACCACCGCGTCCAGAAACCAGAGCCCCTCGTGCCACCAGTGCCCAAACAGCTCCGCATCGTAAGGAGCCACCATCAGCGGCGGCCGGTCCATCACCGCCGCCGCAGCCTCGAGCTGCGCCGCCCGCGCGGCGCAAAAATGCGCCGCATGCTCCTCCGCCGCCCTCCGGGCCGCCGCCGGATCGTAGAGCCGCTTCTCCCCGCTGCCACCCGTGATCGCATGGTACTTCACCCCCGTGAACCCGCGATGGTTCGGCGACGGCAGATAAGGCCGCACGTACTCGTAGTCGAGATCGAAACCAATGTCCCGATAAAAATCCCGGTACCGCGGATCCCCCGGATACCCCTCGCCCCGACTCCACACCTGCCGCGCTGAATCGCGATCCCGGCCAAACACCGCCAGCCCCTCCGGAGTGAAGACCGGCGCCAGGGTCCCGTACCGCGGCCGCGGCGAACCCCGCAGCAAACCGTCCGTGTCCACGATGAACCACCGCAGATTCGCCTCCCGCAACACCGGCTCGATCGCCGGTACATAGCCGCACTCCGGCAGCCAGATCCCGACCGGATCCCGGCCAAAACACGAGCGATAATGGTCGCAAGCGGTGAAAACCTGCCCGCGCAGCGCGAGAGGGGACTCCGCCAGCAAGGGCAGCAGCGCGTGGGTCGCTGCACACGTGATGATCTCGATCCGGCCCGCCTCCTGAAGCCGCCGGAACCCGCCCACCAAGTCCCGGCCGCACCGGTGCCACGCCTCCCGCAACGACCGGAATCGTTCGAGATTGGCCTCCGCCAGCGGCCGGCAGCCCGCCTCGAAGTGCGTCCGAAAACACTCGCGCTCCGCCAGGTCAATCAGCGCCTCCAACCGGCTCTCGAACCGCGCCTGCAACAGCGGATCGAGCAGCATCGAACAAAGCGTCGGCGAGAGCGTCAGCGCCAGCCGCACGTTCAGCCGATCCCGCCCCCAGGCCTCGATCAGCGTCAACAGCGGGAGATAACACTCCGCCATCGCCTCGAAAAGCCAGCTCTCCTCGAGAAACTGCTCGTGCTCCGGATGCCGCACGAAGGGCAGGTGCGCGTGCAGCACCAATGCAACATGGCCGCCCATGAATCCCCTGATCAGCTCGATTTCCCCGCCTCGCCCGCATGCTCCGGCCGCGGCGCCTTTAAAGCCGGATCCTGCGGATGCACCCGCACCGCCCCCCGGTATTCCGTCCGACGCCGGAATTCAAGAGCCGCCTCCCGCCCGTCATCCCCCTCCCTCGACATCGCCCGCAGCGGCAATGCATAGTCGCCGTCCGGCAGCGCAAACCTGAGACTGAACGTCCCATCCGCCCGCAACCGCACCGGACGACCGCCCACCGTCAGCGTCGCGTCCGGCTCCGTCGCCCCGTAGACAATCAGTTCCGCGTTCACAGAAAACCAAAAACCACGCCGCCCCGGCGCCGCCGACGGCACACCTCCTTGGCTGTCGATCGCCTCCGACGACGTCGGCCCGCCAAAGCCCCCGGCCGGAGAGGTCGGCACCCCCACGCCCGTCGGAACACCGCCCTCCGCCGCCAGACGCTGGCGCACCGCCTCCGTCAAATCCAATGACCCCACCCAAACCCGCCGATCCGGATCAACCCGCAGCACCGCCGCCAACGCCCGCTCCTGCTCCGGCGTCCAGACCCCCGCTTGAGCTTCGCTCACCGAGGGCAGATCCTCGAAACCCGCCGCCCGCAGTGCCGACAGCATCTGCACCAGCGGCACGTTCTCGCGCGCCACCTCCTCCACCTTCCCCAAGATCACCGAAAACGGTACGTCTACCGGAAACGTGGCGAATTCAACCGGGCCTTCGGCAGGCCCCGGTTCCTCCGGCACAGCCACCGGGTCCGACAGCGCCAGCCGACGCCACGCACCGTCCGGATCCCAATAGCCTAGCTCCGCCACATACCGGCCCCCGCCGTCCGCAATCCGCAGAAACCACGCCCGCGCCCCCGCCGCCAGCGGAATCTCCGACACCGGTAACGTCCCCGCCGCACCCCGGTAAACCCGCAAGATCAACTGACCGCCCGCCGCCTGCGCCGCAAGTAGCCGGGCCTCGGCTTCACCAAGATCCCAATGCGCGTGAAGCCACTGCGGATCCCGTACCGACAAAAACAACCGCTGTGTCCCATAGGACTCCGGCAGACCCGGCACCGCCCCCGCCGGCACCGCCGCCGCCGCTTGCCCCACCACAAACCGCTCCCCAGGCCCGCTCACCGCCGGCGCCGGCGACGCATCGCCCTCGAGCAGCAACGGCGGAATCCGCGCCGGAGGCCGCGGCGGCAAAACCGCCCTCGCCACCCGCCCCGGCACCGCCACCGCGGACGGCACCGGCAGAGCCGATACCACTCTCCGACGCACCGCCGGCCGCTCCGCGATGCGAGACCGCGAAACCGGCGGCCGCACACCCCGGGACCGCCGGACTCCCGCCGCGCGCCGGGCGGCGACCCCTGCCTTCGGCCGCACCGCGCGCGCCTTGCGAACCGACCCCGCTCCGACCGCCGCCGGCCGCTCCAGCGCACCGCCCGTCGCCCGGGTGACCCCGCGGACACGAACCCGGGCCGCCGGCAACCTCGCCGCCCCAGCCTTCACGCGAGCCGCGGACGCGGTGCGCCGAACCGGCTTGCCCGACGCCGCCGGCTTCTTCTTCACCGCCCCAGCCTTCTTTCGAACCGACCCCGCTTTCGCACGACGCGACGTCGCCGGTGCCCGCGCGACGCGCCGCGCACTAGGGCGCGCCACCGACTTCTTCGCAGAAGGCTTCTTCACTCTTGCTTTCATAGGCCGATTCGAGCCGGCGGTGTAATCCCCCGCCCGGCGGAAGGTAGAGACACGGACTCCGATCGCGCAACGGTAAACGCAGGCGCTCCGGAGTCAACCGCCCACATCAAGAGCACCGACGCCGTGCCGTCCAGTGTCGGCTCATTGGTGGCATAGTCGTGCAGATCATTGTGATACACCGCACGCGAATCCTGGAACATCGCGAGGGGATCGGGTTCGGTGATCGACACCCCGCGGAGACTCCCGAAGATCCGTCCCATCACTGGACCATCCACCAGGCCGCCGCGCACACTCCGCCGCGTCAGCCACGTGGTCTGAAGATGCACCTCCGTCGGATACCGATGACCCACGCCGGTCATCATCGAATACCCCCACGGGTTCCTCCCCCAAAGCCAGTCCCGATGCCGCGCCGCCATCGCCCGGAAACGACGGTCCCCCGTCATCCGCTCGTACAACGCGCACTGCGTCACCAAAGCCACCACCAGATGGTTCGAACACCAAAGGAACGGCACCCCGATCCCGCACGGGTTCTCCCGCGATGCCTCGAGACATGCCGCCAGCCCGATCCGATACTGCTCAGCCAGCCACCGCCGGGTCGCCCCGTCCACACATCCGTGCAGCCGATAGTGGCCGACATTCAAGAACGGATAGTACTCGTAGTGCCCAGCCCGCTCCCGCCCCATCCACGATTCCGCACCCGCCCGCCGCGCATACCGCACCGCATCCTCGCAGTACGAAACCTCGCCCGTCGCCCGATACATCTCCGCCGCCCCCCACTCCATGTCATCCGCCCACGTCCGCTCTTCGTAGCGATACGGCGCCTTGTAGGAATTGCCCTGCTGCACCCCCTCCTGCCGTTTGCCCATCGCATACACCTCGCGCCCCGCCTCCAGACAACGCTCGGCGAACTCCCGCTCCCGCGGATCGTCGTGCCATGCCTGCCACGCCATCGCCATCGCTGCTGCATACCGCCCCGCCAGATTCGCCAGCCCGGTCGACTCGCTCCGGTATTCGCGCAGCCCCTGCGGCCGCCCGTCCGCCGCGTACACCACCCGGTGCCTGCCCGGCCCCCAGCCGTAATCCACCGTCTCGTTCTGCGGCAACCGGAACCCGACGTGATCCCGGTCGTCCGCCACCTGATGATAAAGCTGGTCCGGAGCCGGATGCAGCTTCAGCATCCACTCGAGCCCCCACCGCGCTTCGTCCAGCAGATCCGACCGGCCGTTCGCCCCAGGATCGCCACGGGCATCCACCGCGTCCGCCCCAGCCACAGCCCCGATCGAATGGCGGCCCCGCCCGCGGTTCTTCCCGTCCCGGGACTCGCCCGACACCACCGCCAGTTCATGTGCCAGCAGCATCTGCGCCGTGGCGTTGCCCGACGTCAGAAGGTACTTCAGCAAGTCCCCCGCGTCGTGCCAGCCCCCCACCGCGTCCACCTCCGAACCCGCCGGCAAGGGACCGTACGCCGTGCGCCCGTCCCAGGAGTGACAATTCGTGCCGAGCCAGGGATTGTACCCGCATCGCTGCTGACGCAGAAACTCAAGCACCGCACCCGGCACCTCGTCATACGCCCCTTCCGCAACCCGAAACGGATCCGATCGCACACCGCCGCAAACCACCGCATAGCGCCCCGGCCGGCGCACCGCGCCAAAATCCAGTTCGTATACGTGCGAAAACGTCCCCCACCCGCCGCCACCACCGCGCCCTGCCCGACCCCGGAACATCGCCCGCCCCGAATCCAGATCGATCACCTCGAAACGGTCGCGCACAAGCGCCCGGCTGAGAATCAGCGCCCGCTTCCCGTCGCCGGGACGGTAGCCGAGATGATTCACCCGAATGACCAGGGCAGGTCCGGGCCCGGAAGCCGCGAACGAACCGTCGATCGCCGACGCCGCACACCCGCACCCCGGACCGAGCCAGAGCAAAGCGGCAAGACCGATCCGGCTCAACATCGAGATCCACCCCCGCGGGCCAGGGACATCCCCAAGCGAGGCGCGCCTTAGACCCAGCCAAGTCCCCAGGCTCGTGCACGCCTTCCTGCCGCTCCGAACGACGTGACCCGCGCCTCGCTCATGCAGAGTCCTCGCCGGCAGGAGGGAAGGCCTGGAACCGGAGGCACCCCACTTGACCTGCTGATCACACGTTCCCCAAGTCGAGGTCGCTCGTGCTGACGACTGGCACATGATCCAATCCTGCCCCGCACGCATCGGGTTGTCAGGCCGATTTCAGACCGCGTTTTCGCAGGCTGGCTGCCGCCGAGCCACGCGACAGCATCCGCCACGCCAGTCCGCTGCGGGTCAGACGACCCGCGCCCCGGAAGGCGTGCGGACCGCACTTCCTCTGAAACGCACCGGGCAGTGTCACGAAACCGGATCGGCTGCACGACCCGCCCGCCCCGGGCCGGCCTCGGGCGGCCGGAGATGCACAATCGTCGCACCCCATCCTCCGAACGGCGCGCTCGCGAGGGCATACGCCCGCACATCCGGGTGCCGGGCCAGCAGGGCGTGCACCGTGCGCCGCAGGTTGCCAACGCCCTTGCCGTGCACAATCCGCACCACGCAAAGCCCCCGCTTCCGGCATTCCTCGAGGTAGTCGAGCACCACGCCCTTCACGTCCTGGGGACGGAACGTGTGCAGATCCAACTCCCCGGTGATGGGGAGCGAAACCGGCCCCTCCGGCGCGCCCTCGGTGCGATCGTCAGCCACGCCATCAGCGGTCCAGAATCCGCTGCTTCTGAATCTGATACTCCGGCTCCGAAATGGCGCCCTGGTCCCGGGCATGCTGCAGGTCGATCAGCTCCTGACCCCGGGTCGGGTGCACCGACTTGCCGCCCTGATGCTCGCCCCCGACTGACCACGCGCAGCCGGAGAGCATCCCCGCCAACGCCGCGACCGCCACTGCCACCGCAACCGTCCTGCTCCATCGGTTCTTCATAATCACATCCTTCCAGCTTCCCATGCCATGGGGTGTGGATGCTTGGACGCACCCATAGCCCCGGATCTTCACGCGCCGCGATCGAGCGTCGGTGACCGACGAGCCATCCCGTGGTCGCAGGACCACCAAGCCCAAGCCCCCAAGCCTCCCGGGGCGGCGGTTCGCTCGACCGACAGACCGGCGATCAACATCAGCACGGGATCACGGATGGCGGCCCGATTCAACCGCCGAGACACCAAGTCACGCGGAGAACCTGCGGTCGGGGCCTCGGGGTCGGTCCTCACAATCGACACTGCGCGGGAATCCGGCCAACCGCTGAGTACTGATTGTCAGCCCTGACCCCTTCCCCCAGGCGATGGCCGCCTGGTGAGCTGAGCCGCGACTGCGTCAGTGGTCGTCACGTGCGCGAAACCGAACGCGAGGTTCAAGAGACTCGCCACGTGCATCTCCTCGCTGATCGATCCCGTCCCATCCGCCAGGAAGAAAACCCGGTGGTCCCGGCAGTAGGCATCCCGCGCCGTCGATTCGCAGCACAGGTTGGTCATGACCCCTGAGACAACGACGTCTTCGACCTTCAGACAGCGCAGCACGGTCTCGAGATCGGTGTTGTAGAAGGCAGAGTACCGGTGCTTGAAGACCACTTTCTCGCCTGGCCTTGGAGCCAAATCCGGATGGATCTCGCTCTCCGG
Source organism: Verrucomicrobiota bacterium (assembly GCA_029556615.1). Lineage (GTDB taxonomy): Bacteria > Verrucomicrobiota > Verrucomicrobiia > Limisphaerales > J093 > JAKQDD01. The sequence goes on from JAKQDD010000156.1 coordinate 31,400, forward strand.
ACTGCCTTCAAGGCACTTGCCCGCCCACCACCAGCCCATGATCCCGGAGTCGAGGTCGCCAGGATGGTGAACGTGCCGGGTGAAGATCACCGGGCGGTTCGCCCGGCGAAAGGCCTCGATGAGGCGTCTCACCGTCGAGAGGATCGCCACCCCACCACACGTGAACATGGGCGAGGCCGCATCGAGGAAGAACCGCTGCATGTCCACCACGAGCAGGGCGCTTGCCGTCGCGTTCAGCCGCATCGCATGCTGGTTGTAGGGACGGATTTGCTCCAACCACGCCAATGCCTTGGATTCGATGTTCTCGGCAGTCACATAGGGTTCCATGGTTGCTCCTCTCGACGTGTCTGGGCACCGGCTGCGATTTGCCGGTCCCAGGACTGTGGTAGATGTCGTGTTTCGCTCCGTGGCGCAGCAAGCGACAGCCGGTTCCCTCAAGCCGCACGATGAGCTCGCGCCGCTTCACGCGACCTCCAACTCCGCTTCCTTCCTGATCCCGGGAATCTCCTCCGCAGAAAACGTCTGGTAGAGGTCGCGCAAGTGCTCTTGCAGGTCCGCCAGGTCGTTCCCCTGCGTCCAATGGTCAGGGTAATCGTTTAGGTACCCCAAGTACCGCCCGTCTGGTTCCCGCCAATAGGTGATTCTGACCTTCATAAGGGTATCCTGGCATGGCGTGACTGCTGCAGCGAGCCAATTCCGTGTGCCTCGGGGTCGGTCCTCACAATCGACACTGCGCGGGAATCCGGCCCAACGCTGAGTCCTGATTGTCAGCCCTGACCCCTTCCGCCATGAACAGGTAACCCTCCGCCTCGACAGGCCGCCACGCCTGATTGCCATGGGCGTACTCGATCACTGCAATTGGGCTGGCGCGGCGCGCCCGGCTACAGAAGACCGTCCGCGATCTGGCCAAACCCGACCACGAACCAGACCAGGACGAACACCGCCCAGGCTCCCGCGCTCAACCACTGCGCCCATCGCCGGTCCAATCCGCGGGCCATCGCCACCAGCGCCACCCCCAACACCGTCAGACCCAACGCCAGCGTCCACCGGAATGACCGCATCCCGGCGTTTGGGAAATCAACCAACCGCACCAGGGCTACTCCCCAGGGCCCGAAGTAGTTCGAGAGGGCGGCTGCCACATGCTGCACGCCGCTAATCGGCGCGTCGTCGGGACGTGCCACCAGGTGCAAAAGCGTGAACGGCAGGCTGATCATCCCCGCGATGATCCCGTACACGGCCACCAGCTTTCGCGATGTCATAACCATCGTACCTTCTCGGCGAGCTTGAAGCGGCGTCCTGCCCGCGCATCGCGTGCCTGACCGACTTCGAGGAAACCGCAGCACCACTGCACTCACAACCCATGCGGCGGTCTCAACGCTAAGGACATGCGTTCGCCCAAAGCCGTTCAACGCAAATGCCGGTTCCCGGATCCTCCCCCAAACGCCTGGGGCGCAGATTGGGGCCGGTTCCACTCCCCTTGCGAAAACGCCCAATCGATGCGATAGATTCGGGGTCCCATAGATTCTGTGCCTATGAAAGCCCAATCGCTGGCTTGCTTCATCCCGGCACTAGCCCTGGCCGGAACCGCCCTCCTGCTGGCCCCCAGCGCAATTCGAGGGTGCGCCCAAACCCCGCTCAACCTCGATGCCAACCCCAGCTTCGTCTTCAGCCTCGACCCGGCCGTGGATCCTCTGTTCACACCAGCCATCTTCGGCCTGACGGCGGATCAGCCGGGATTCGACCGGTTGGCCGCACTCGCCGCGCTCAAGGAGACCATCGACGCCACGTTCCCGCCCGGCATCGAGGTGCTGGTCGCCTACGGCGGCAATCCCGGCTATGCCCTCCTGGCGGACACGGCCCAGCCGCCGACACCCCTGGCCGCGGCAAGTCCGCTGAGCCTCTCCGGGGCGTTCCGCTCCGCCGGTGTTGCCCCGAACATCTACGGAGGGCGTGGCGCCGCGTTCATGTATGCCGAGGCTACTGAAGTCACCCTGGGCGGAGTCCCCTATGACCTGCCTGCGCCCGCTGCGTGGGTCAGCCCCCTCGTGCTCGACCTCGACGGCGATGGCCTCCTCGCCGCCTCCGGCGGGCTCTGGCTCCCCCACCCAGGTCGGCTCACGGGGCCCTACGCCGCGTTCGACATCGACGGGGACGGCTTCAAAGACATCACCGAGTGGATCGGCGCCGGTGACGCCCTGCTCACGACGTCGCCCAATCCGGTCAGCGGCCTCGACTTGCTCGGCACCGCCGGTGGATGGCGCGACGGCTTCGCCCAACTGTCGGCCCGGTTCGACCACGACGGCAACGGCACCCTCGAAGGACCCGAATTACACGGCCTCTACCTTTGGCGTGACGGGAATGCCAACGCAATCGCCGAACCCGGCGAGGTGATCCCCATCGACGGTACAGTCACCCGGATGCTCGAGGTGAACCACCCGGTCAACTCCCGCGCCTTGTTCGAGTTCCGGACTAACCCCGGCACATCCGGGATCGTCTGGGACTGGTGGCCCAACTACGCCCTGGCCCTGCAACGCCGTTGGGCCCAGCAGGCGGAGGCGTTCCTTCTGGGCGACGCGGCAATGGCAGCGGTCCGGAACATCCTCTTCGCCCGGGTCGTAGACGACAACCAACCGCCCCGCACCGAGGGCCTGTCCGAACCATGGCACCTCTCCCCAACCGAACTCGCCGCAGCAGGGGTTGACCTGAGAACTTTCCGCGTCGCGCTCCTCGCCGATGGCGGACGCGTGATCCTCGGATGGCAATCGGCCAACCACGGGCCGGACCAACGGATCTTTCAGCAGCTCAAGCGTCTGTTGCTCGCGGACGACAACGCCAACGGCGCCCCCTGCCAGGTCGCCGACATCCTCCTGCCGTTCGACCAAGTCCAGCAAGTGGCCTGCAACCCCTCCGGCCAACTCGCGATGGTCCTGGGCAACCACGGCTCAAGGCTCGCTTTCGTTGACTTCAACACGGGCACCGTGGCGCCGCCTGGAGGATTGGAATTGCGCACCATTGGACTCCGGGCTTCCGGTCTTGCGGGCAATTCAGGCGTCAAATACGGCGACACCGGCTGTTTCTGGTTCAGTGCCTGGCAGCTGAACCCGAAAGGAGAGGTCACCGACGAACGGGTGTGGGCCGTCACGCCCTGGGGCTGCTGGAGCGGGCTTTCGCTCGACTCCCTCAGGAACGAATTGGGCCAACTCCGAAGCCACTTCGTCGCCAGCCCCACGTCGGGCTTCTTCGCCGCGCCCACCCCGGGGGACACAACCGAAACCCTCTGGGCCATCCGCGGCACCAACCGCCTCGCCGCCGCCCGGGCCGACAGCTTCGGCGGAATGCACGCCACCGCAAGCCGCAGCACCCACGATCCAACCGTCGCATTCACCCAACGCCAAGGCGACCAATACACCCTGTCTCTCTACCACGGCAGCCGCGGAACCGTCACCGACTTGCTGGCCAGCGACGAGCCGCTGTTCTACCCCTTCCTCACCGAGGGCGGCGGTACCGCCATCGCCGCGCAATTGTCCCTCGCCGACAGCACCATGACCTATCGGGCGATCACCAACCTGGCGGCAGCACACCCCGTCGGCCCGGACTCGAACCTGCTCGCAGCGTTCCCGGGCCAGGGGAAAGTGGCACAGGGCGCTTTCGCCCACTACGGCCCAAACGGCATCGACGTTCTTCCCCTGCCTGACCCGCCATGCCCCACGCCGCCTGTCTGGACCTGCCAACTCCTGCCCGGCAGTGAGCTCATCGATGAATGCCCCATCGGCGCCCGCCCCAATGTCACGGTTCCCATGCGCGGCGAATTCCAGCTGCAGCCCCTGGAGGAGGATCCTGTCTTTTCGACCTACGCCGTGGCCCAGCTCGCCTTCACGGCGGGCGAAGCTCCGGGGCCACAGTACAAAGTCCGAGGCAGAGGACTCTACCACGTCGGCGGCAATGCCGGCCTCCTGCAGGAGATGTTTCTCGAAGTCCATGTCAACGATGGCACGACGGACACAGCCTGCACCTTCACCAACGCCACCCGCAACATCACCTGGCCCTGGCCGTCGGTCGACATCAGCCTGCGGCAGACCCAGGGCACCGACTTCCAGACGTTCAGCCTCAGGATCGTGGCAGCGCCCCTGCGCGAAGTCTGGTTCTCGACCGCGCACGGGTTCCATCCCGGCGCAGGAGATCTCCTCCGACAAGCCGTCAGCGCCGGCGATCTGCTCTCGTCCAACGGCCAGATCGTCAAACGAAACCAGGAACTCACGATGGCGCTCGGTATCATGCCCTCACCCGATCCTGCCGATCTCGGCCTCGACGCCGTGGATGTCCTGCCCGGCGGCGAGATCGTTTTCTCCCTTGAAGACGACGCGCACAGCGAGACGCTCGGAAGCCTCCAGCACGGCGACTTGCTGTCCCACCGCGGACGCCGTGTGGCCAGCAATCAGGAACTGACTCGGGCCTTCAGCCTCATGCCGCCCGTCCCCGATGTCGGCCTCGACGCCGTCCAGGTGCTGGACCACGGCGAGATCCTCTTCTCCATCGAAACGGACACCTTCTCCGGAACCAGCGGTCTGCTACGGCACGGCGACGTGCTCTCGAGCCGAGGCGCCGTCGTCCGCAGCAACTCGGAATTGCTGTCGCACTTCCACCCCCCGCCAAGGGCGCACGACTACGGCCTGGACACCGTCTTCGTCTGGCCCGGCGGGGAAATCTGGTTCTCCGTCGAGGAAGGCTTCACCGACGATGTTCTTGGTCCGATCCAACCCGGCGACCTGCTCAGCGATCAGGGCCGGATCATCGGCCGTAACCGGGATCTGTTGAGCGCCTTCGCGCCCCTCGAAGAACTGGCCGATTTCGGCCTCGACGCGATGTTCGTAGTCCACGATGCGGTCGGAACCGTTGCTGGCGCGCCCCCTCCCCGATGCGTCGCCTCGGGCTTCAGCCCCGCCACCGGCCGCTTGACCCTGACCTGGGAGGGTACAGGACGGCTGTACCAGGTCGAGAAAGCCGGCACTATCCTCGGCCCGTGGCTGCCGATCAGCCCGATCCTGACTGAGCCCCCTGTCGTAGACCCGGACGCCATCACAAGCTCACCCCAGGGCTTCTATCGCTTGCGACAGTGGTGACGATGGCCGTCACGCTCTCTCCCGCGTGCATTCCTCACACACCGTGTCGAGCGACACCCGCAAGCGAGTGTGGCGGAGACACATCGGCCTACCGCAAACCGTGCAGCCGAGGTTCGAGCCCCGGCCGCAGACATGACAGGCGTTCGGATGCGCCCGCAGCGGAGAGACGACCAACCGGTCCAGTTTCGGCGAGATCAACTCCAGCGGCGTCCGCCGGCACACAACCACCAGGGCGATCACCACCACGTAACCGACATAAATGAGGTGGATGTTGATGGGATGTGAAAGACCGACGCTGTGCGACAGGAAAAACGCCCGACCGGAAAACGGATAGAACAGGTAGACCGGCCATCCGCTGAGACCCGCGTCCGTCGCCAAATGGCTGCCAAAAGCCAGCGCGCCGAAGGCCAGCGCGGTCCAGGAACGACAGCGCCAGGCCATGAACAGCATGAACAGTCCCGCGGCCACAAGGTTGTGGCCAAACGTATGGTGGTACTGGTCGTAGGCCGTAGGGGAGAAGAAGAAACCGATCCCGTCCACATCGGGCAGCACGGCGCCCAGCACGCAATAGCGCCGGATCTGCGGGTTGCTGCCCGGCAGGTTGCCCAGCGCCCATCCTAACATCGCGTGGGCCTCAAGATGCACAAGCTCGAAGGAAGCAGGATTCGGGCCTCTAGCCCCTTGTCAGAGAATCTCTACCAACATGTTGTCTCCCTCGCCTCCCGGCAACGGGAGGAGAGGGCCGGCCTGTCCGCCGTAGCCTTGGCGAAGGCGGAGGAGAGGAGGGGCCTGTGTCAGTCCGCGAGCGGGGCACCCCTCTCCCGCCTTCGCCAAGGCTGCGGCGTGCAGGCCCTCGATCCCTCCCCCCGCTCCGTAGTCGCAGGGGGAGGGAAGAACCAGCGCGCGGACTCGATCCAGGAGTCGGCGTTCGCGAACTGCTGCTCGCCGCAGGCGAACCCCATGTTCCCAGCGCAGTCTGGGAAAAGTCGTGGAGTCCTCGACTTGTGAAAGTCGATGCGATTAGGTCAAGTTTGGCCCCTGCCGTTCCAGCCCTCCCCCCCTGCCTTCGAGGACAAGAGCAAGCGCAGGGCCGCGATAAGCCCGATCCCATCCAGGAGGTTGAGTTGACACAGACCCTTGGCGGTCCGCCCCGCCCTTGCGCCGAATCCGAATCCGTGCGATACACCTCCCCACCCGATGAACCACGTCGAACGGTTCCGCGCAGTCATGAACTTCCAGGCGGTGGACCGGTTGCCCCGCTGGGAATGGGCCATGTGGTGGGATCTGACCATTGACCGCTGGCACCGCGAGGGCCTCCCGCCGTCGCTCCGGCATCACCAGGTGTACGACATCGCCCGATGGTTCGACCTCGACCCCTACCAGCAGTTCTGGTTCAGCACCACCGACCCCACCATCGAAGCCACCCAACACCACGTCGAAGGCATCGTCGCCCACATGGACGATTACCGGCGCGTGCGTCCCGGGCTCTTTCCCTCCCACGCCCCAGCCATCGAGGGCATGGCGCCCTGGAATGAACGCCAGCAGCGCGGCGATGCCGTCGTCTGGTGCACGCTCGAAGGGTTCTTCTGGTTCCCACGCACCCTCATGGGCTTCGAAAAGCTCATGTTCGCTTTCTCCGACCAACCCGAGCTCCTGCACGCGATCAACCGCGACCTCCTCGAGTTCAACCTCCACCTCCTCGACCAGATCTTCCATGTCTGCGTGCCGACCTTCATGACCATCGCCGAGGACATGAGTTACAACCACGGGCCCATGATCTCGAAGCGCCTCTTCGATGCCTTCATTGCACCCTACTACCGCGCCCTCCTGCCCCGGCTCCGGGCACGCGGCATCCCCCTGTTCATGGACACCGACGGCGACGTGACGCTCCTGGTCCCGTGGCTGCTCGAACTCGGCATCCAGGGGGTCCTGCCCCTCGAACGACAGGCCAAGGTGGACGGCCTGAAGCTCCGCCAGCGCTTCCCCCAACTCCTCATGGTCGGGCATTTCGATAAGATGACCATGAACCGCGGCGAGACCGCGATGCGCGCCGAGTTCGAGCGTCTCGCGCCCCTGATCCGAAGCGGCGGGTTCATCCCCAGCGTCGACCACCAAACCCCGCCCGGGGTGTCCCTCGGCCAATACCGCGATTACCTCCGCCTGCTCTGGGAATACACCGGCGTCCCTTAGCCCGCGGCCAAGAGGTCAGTCCCACCAATTGATGCAACAACCTCCTAGCGAGGCGCGCCTCAGACCAATGAAACATGCAGTCCCAAGGGCCCGTGGGGGGCAGCGGGCCTCCCTGCCTCCGCGCCTCGCTAATATAGAGTCCTCGAAGGCAGGGGGGCGGGTTGGGAACGGCAGGGACCAAACTTGACCTGTTGACCCCATATTCCACAAGTCGAGGACTCTAGTCTCAATGCGAAGCGGCGGTCTCGAGAGTGACCGGGCCCAGTAACCCCGAAGTCAGGTCACCACGGTAGCGCGTCGGTATCGTGCGATAATGGTTTGCCAGCGTGTTGTATACCAGCACCTCGATCCGGTTCTCGCCCGCCTTCACCTGCTTCGAGATGTCCACACGCCAGGGCGGCGCAACCCGGATGCCGGCCAATTGCCCGTTCACCCGCACCTCCGCCGTGGCCACCAGCTTGCCGAGATTCAGCGTCACTTCCCCACGCGCCTGCTCCGCCGTCAGCACGACGGTCTTGCGATACCAGGCGCCGCCGGAATAGCACTCGAGCGCCCCCACCTTGGACCAATCGCCCACGAACGCCACGCCGCGCCCGCAGTCGAGCCGGACCGGGTCCGGCAACACCGCGCCGCCGCTCACACCCGTGTCCGGCACGACCCGTAACGCCACCACCGCCGGACGCTCGAACCCGGTCTGCGCCTCGAAACGCCCCCCAGGCCCGGCTCGGAGACGACGCCCATCCGCCCACGCCTCCACCCTGCCTCGGGCGGTCACCTGCAGACCGCGGAATCCCGGCGGCGCAAGAAACCGGAACCACTCCGCAGGCCGATTGCCACCATGGACATCGAACGGGATGACCGCCGGATCGTCAAACCACGTCATCGCCAACGGCGTCCGCCGCGCCGCCGCCGGCCCGGTATCCACCCGCTTGAGAACGAAATACCCCCGGCCCGCCCGGTCGTACCGCACCAGGAGCGAATTGGCACCCGCCCGCAGCGTCACGGCCTCCCCGAGGTCCGCAATCCGCACGCCGTTGAGAAACACCGCCGCCGGCGTCAGGATCTCCGACGCGTGCGGCGTCGGTCCCTCGCCCGGACGACTGGCCACGATGCGCACCCGCGTCTCCCCCTCCACGGTCGCCCAAGTCCAGAGGTAGTATCGGGCGCCGGCCGCCTCCGGCTCATACCGGGTCTCATTGAGTCCTTCGGCCCGCTTGCCAAGGCAGAGGAAGTGATCCGTCACATTCTCCTTCAACCCGTGCCAGCCCTGATGCCCAGGATCCCCTTCAAACCCCAGCCGCCACGAGAACGCGTAGTGCCGCCACCGGTACTCCTTCCCGCCCATCGTGACCGGCGCCTGCGGATTCACCGGCGCCGCTTCAACCCTCTCGGACTCCGCCACCGCCGGAACCGGCCCCAATACCCAAAACTGCGGCCCGAATCCATGGGTCACACGCTCCCAGCCGCTGTCGTCGTATGCCGCCGTCGTCCACGCCGCCACATCCCCAACCTCGATCGCGTGCCGAAACAGCCGCGCTTCCGGCCCAATCCGCTCCTCCGCAACAGGCAGCCGGAAGTCGCCAAAGCGATTGTCCATCGTCGGCTGCAACTCGAACTCCCACTCGCCGGCAAGGGGGACGGCCGATTGGAGATTTGAGATTTCGGATTTCAGATTTGAAAGGGCGGATTCGCGATTCGAGTTTCGAGACGGCGCATTGGGGGCAGCCGGGGTCGGGCTGAAGACGACGATTTGCGCCTCGTAGTCTTCCAAGGGCAGTTCAACCTCGGTGTGGGTTGCCGTCCCCCCAAGCACGCGCAAGGGCCGCACATCCCCCGTCCAAGGATCCCACAGCTCGGCCCGGCCTTTGGCCCGGAATTCGACCGCCGAGTTCCTGGGCGCGTCCATGACCATGTAAACGTCGCGCGAGCCGATCTTGCGGTGGAGCGAGCGCACCGGTTTCTCGGCTCGGGTGTCGGGGATGACGACGCCAAGGACGGCTGGCGGCACCTCCTTGGGGTTGCCAAGCCGGTTCTTCGCGGCAAAGGTCCGGTCCGCCAGCGCATCGAGTTCCGGATCCTCGCGCCCGGCCCGATCGCTCGCCAGAGGCAGGCCGCCAACGCTCAGCACCAGCCCCCCGGCCTCGGCCAACGCGGCCGCCTTCTCGAGCGACGACCAGCGCACGGCGTCCATCGCCGGAATCACCAGCACCCGATACGACGAATCAACCACATCGAGGCGTCCCTCCCGAACCGTGGCGCGGGCTAGCGAGTCGGCATCCACAAACTCGAAGTTGATCCCGGCAGCCATGAGCGCCCGCGCCGTGTCAAACGCCACGCGGGTCGCCTTGTCGCCATCCAGGCCGGCGTCGAAGGGCGCAACGGGGTACAACACCGCCACGTCGCAGACGAACGTCCCTTGGCTCAGCAGATACGACAACCGCTCGAAGTAATCCAGAAACACCCCCATGTGCGCCCAGTACGGCATCCGGAAGTGGTAGCACGGGGGCGCCCACTCCCAAAACGAGCCGTGCGTCGTGTAGTAGAGCCCGTGCAGGTTCAACAGCGTGCAGCCATACAGGAAGTTCTCGCGGGTGGCGAACATCAGCCGCTCCGGAGTCGCGCCCCAGCCGAGGCTGTGGTAGCCTTCGAGCCAGACCCGCGGCCGCCGATACAGGCTGGCGATGGACGAAGAGACCTTGCCCTTGATCAGGTCCGCTTGCCCGCCGGGCGTGTCGTGGCCGGGCGCCGTATACCAGCGGGTCGCACGAAAGTAGTCGCCGAACTCGTCGGGCCGAAGCCCGCGCCCGCCCGAGTCACAGGCAAACACCAGGCCGCGCGAGCTGTGCCACCGGTAGATCGGCTGGAAATAGCGTTCTTCCATCAGCGCCATCCGCACGTCGGCAAAGTCCATGCGCGCCTTCGGCGTGACTGGTCCCATGTCTCCCCAAAGGGCCGGCAACACGTCGAACACACGGTACCCTTTGCGCCGCTGGAACTCGGCGGCAAAATCCGCATTCCAACCGTGCGGGCCCGCCCCGATCTGCAGCTCGTCGTTGAAGAAGTAGTTCAGGCCCGCCGATGACTTGTCAGGGGTCGCGTCCTGGAACCGCTGATAGAAGTCCCGCACGACGATCTCGCCAATCCCCTCGAGGAGCGGGTTCAGGGTGTTGGCCTGGCGCTGCACCCCAAACACACAGACTTCCCATTCGCCCTCCGGAGCCGTCCATCGGAGATTCCCCTCGCGGACAAACGGCGTCAGGTCCATACCCCCCCGCTGCAATCGTCCGCCCTCGACCCGATACGCCCAAACGCCAAGACTCGTCCCCGGCACGGCCACGCCGGCAGCCTGGCCTCCGGTCAACCGCTGGCGGGCGGGCGGATCAAGCTTCAGGGCGTTGAGCTCCGACCTCGAATAAAACAGGCGCCGGAACAAGTTGGGTGCGCCGGTCCAATCCAAAGTGTAGGTGCTCAAACCAATGCCCATCCCCCGCTCGCGGCACGCATCGGCCACCCGACCCCACATCCGCCACCAACGCTCGCTGAAGATCGGGGGTTCCGAGGCGTACGTGGGCCAGCCCGGCGAGTCCTCGTGCGCGTAATTGACCTGGACTCCGCTCACCCCCTTCCGATGCAACTCGTCGAGCTGCCACAGCAGCCGCTCTTCATCCAACGGATCGCCGGTCCACCACCAGAAAGGCACTTCGCCGTAGCCCGCCGGCGGGTTCCGGAAGCCAGGCAGAACGTCAAACCCCGGATCGCGACAGGGAAAACCACTCGCACCCGCCGGCAGCGCAATCCCACCGACCGGATCGAGCGGCGCCGGCGCACCCCCGGGGCCTGCCGCCATCGCCGTGATTCCGATCGAAGCCCAGGCGAGCCATCGAATCGCACCCGCCCCAGGGCGTTGCCTGCCGTCATGAAGAAATCCTGCGCTCATCGTGCAAGCCCAGTGTGACAACACCCGATCCCTGACGCAACGGCACATGCCGGACCTGGGTCCCCGTCCAAGCCTTGACCGACCCCGGGCACGCCCCGCATCCTGCGTCGAGTGACTGCGAAACAGACAAGGCACGGGACCTGGACTGCGGACCGTCTGCTGGAATTGGGCCGGGGTTACCAGCCCGCGGCCGTGCTGGCCGCCGCCGCCGACCTCGACCTGTTCGATGCGCTCGCGCCGGGAGCCCGGGACGCCACAGCCCTCGCCCGCCGCCTTCGCTGCGACGTCCGAAGCCTCGTCCCCTTGCTCGACGCGCTCACCGCCCTCCGCCTCTTGAACCGCCAGGGCAACCGTTACGCCCTCCCCCGCGGCGCCGCACCGTTCCTGACGTCGCGCGGCACTCACAGCATCCTGGCCATGGCCCAACACCAGGCCAACTGCCTGCGCCGTTGGGCCCAGCTCGCCCGCGTGGTCCGAACCGGCCGGCCCATACGCCGAATGCCCAGTGTGCGGGGTGCCGATGGCGACGCCGCGTCGTTCATCGGGGCAATGCACAATATCTCGAGCCCCGTCGCTGGCCGCGTCATTCGCGCCGTCCGCCCCCTGCGCTTTCGTCATCTGCTCGACGTCGGCGGCGCCTCGGGCACCTGGACGATGGCCTTCCTGCGCGCCTGCCCCGCCGGCCATGCGACGCTCCTGGACCTGCCCCATGTCATCCCCATGGCCCGCCGCCGCCTCGCCGCCGCCCACCTGCAGCATCGAGTCCGGCTGGTCGCCGGCGATTTCATGGCCGATCCGTTGCCCCATGGCGCCGACCTCGCCTGGGTGAGCGCCATCGTCCATCAAAACAGCCGCGCCCAGAATCGGATGCTGTTCGCCAAAGTCCATGACGCGCTCGACCCCGGCGGACGCATCGCCATCCGCGACATCCTCATGGACCCGAGCCGTACCCAACCCGTCGCCGGCGCCCTGTTCGCGCTCAATATGCTCGTCGCCACCGCCGGCGGCGGCACGTTCACCTTCGATGAACTCCGCGAGGACCTCGAGTCCGCCGGGTTCACCCACGCCCGAGTCATGCGCCGCGACCCGGGAATGAACTCGATCGTCATGGCGGAACGTCCCGAGTAACCGCGGCATGCCCGACACGATCCTTCTCTGCCAAGCCGCCGCCGCGGGCCTCATCCTGGCCCGAGCCGCCGCCGCCGTCGCGCTCGAACGCCTCAACCAGCGGCACGTGCTCGCCCACCGCGACACGGTGCCGGAGGCGTTCCGCAACGTCATGGACGCGCCGACCTATCAGCAGTCAGTCGCCTACACCCTCGCCAAGAGCCGGTTTGCCCAGGTCGAAACCGTCTATCACACGCTCTTCCTGGCAGCCATCGTGTTCAGCGGACTGCTGCCCTGGGCTCACGACAAGGTGACGGCCGCCTTCGGCACCCCCGCGTGGGTCATGGCCGCCTTCCTCTTCGGCGTGGCTCTGGCATTCAGTCTCAGCGATCTCCCAACCGATGGATGGGCGCAGTTCCGCCTGGAACAGCAGTACGGCTTCAACACCACCCCGGCAAAGCTCTGGTGGGCCGACCGCTGCAAAGGACTCCTGCTCAGCACCCTCCTCGGTTACCCGTTGCTCCTCCTCGTCCTCAAAATCGCCGAGTGGCTCGGGTCAGCCTGGTGGCTCGCCGCATGGGCGGCCATCCTCGCCTTCCAGTTTCTCGTCGGACTCCTGGCGCCGGCCGTCATCCTCCCGCTTTTCAATAAGTTCAAACCACTCCCGGAAGGACCCCTCAAGGACCGTCTGGTCGCCCTCGCCCAGCGCACCGGCTTCCGCGCCCGCAGCATCCAGGTCATGGACGGAAGCAAGCGGTCGCGCCATTCGAATGCCTTCTTCACCGGCTTCGGCCGGTTCCGCAAGATCGTGCTCTTTGACACCCTGCTCGAACAACTCGACGACCCCCAGCTCGAAGCAGTGCTCGCCCACGAAATCGGCCACAACAAGAAACGACACATCGTGAAAATGCTGGTAGCGTCCGCGCTCGGACTCCTCGTCGCCCTCGCGGCCCTGGCGTGGCTGGCCGGACAGCCCTGGTTCCCCCGCGCCTTCGGTTTTGCCAGCCACGATTTGTCGGTCACCTTCCTGCTCTTCGGCCTGCTGGGCGGCACGGTGACCTACTGGCTTTCGCCCGTCGTCAACCTCTGGCTGCGCCGTAATGAATACGAAGCGGATGCCTTCGCCGCCACCGCGATGAGCACAGGCGAGCCTTTGATCGGCGCCCTGCGCAAGCTCAGCGAACGTAACCTCGCCAATCTGACGCCGCACCCGATCTACAGCGCCTTCCACTACTCGCATCCCACCCTCCTCGAACGCGAACAGGCCTTGCGCACCCCGTCCCGCCGGCCGCCTCAGCCCGGGAACGAAACGTAAACGGGAGGAGAGATCGGATTGAGGTTTGTCAGGGAGTCCTCTGCGTTCTTCGTGTCTCTGCCGTGAGACGGAGCAGGCGATCAACCGCGCTCTCCGAAAAGCACAGAGCAATCAACTCCCAAATCCGCGCGTAAGCGTCCTTTGCGGCTCAACCTCCTGGGCTTGACCAGGCGCCTTGAGCCGCCCAGTCCGGGATTTTCGCGGATTTGAAAGCCCGCCCCCAGGGCGGGCCCATTCCCTCCAAACCCTATAGAGCCCGCCCGCCAGCGGGCGGGCCACCCCGGAGCCGATACCCCACGCGCCTTCAAGGCGAAAACCCACCAGGAGCCGATGGCGAACGTTCGCGCCGCACATGATAGGCGAGGATCCGGGTCAACTCCCCTCGCCTTGACGCAGGCCAAGTTGTTGGCCATCTTAATGACCATGAGCAGGATGGTGAGTATCGCCAAATTCAAAGACCGGCTCTCGGAATGGCTCGCCCTCGTCGAGCAAGGGGGTGAGCTGATCGTCTGCCGCCGCAATGTCCCGCTGGCCAGCCTGAGACCCGTTCGTCAACCGGCCCCCCGACGGCCATTGCAGCGCGCCGTCGGCTGCATGAAAGGCACGGTGGAAATCCACGGCGACCTGACCGTGCCGTGCATCCCCGGAAACTGACATTCACGCGCGTCCCCTGGATCGCCTTGGGGCTCGCCTGGACCGCCATGAGCGCGGCCGTGGCCGGCGAACTCGTCGCGCATCCCGGACCCTATGTGATCGTGGTCTCGCGACAGACCGCCGCCGACCCGCACTGGAGCCCGGTGGTCGAGGCGCTCGCCGCCAAACACCGCGCGGGTGTGCTCACGTTCTCAGACTCGATCCGCGAGACGCTGCCCGCGTTGCGAGCCCGGTTTCCGCGGTACGTCGGCTTCGTGGCCACGCCGGAAACCGTCACCAGAACGTTCGTCATGGACGCCCATCGCATGATGCGCCAACTGGATGATGACCCCTATGCGGACGCCTTCTGGGGCATCCTCACCGGCTACAATGCTGCCAACGCGCTGCGCATCGCCCGGCAGCACGAACCGCTCACCATCCGCAAGGTGGCCGCCGGAACGGAACTGGCCATGGACATGGTCGAGGAAGGCATCTGGTACTGCGAACTGAACAAGAACAAGACGGTCCGAAAGGACCCGGGCCAGCCCGCCGTCGTGCTTCAAGGCCCTGACGACACTACCGAAGCCCTGGTCAACACGCTCAACGCGTATCATGCCGATCTGTTCGTCACCTCCGGACATGCCACGGAACGGGATTGGCAGATCGGCTTCCGCTACCGCAACGGCTCGTTCAAGCACGCCAACGGCCTCCTGTTCGGCCTCGACACGCAGGACCGGACGTTCCCCGTCCGATCGCCCAACCCCAAGGTCTACTTGCCGGTCGGCAACTGCCTCATGGGGCACATCGACCAACCCGACTGCATGGCAACGGCGTGGATGAACAGCGCCGGCGTCTGCCAGATGTTCGGCTATATCCAGCCGACCTGGTACGGCTACATGGGATGGGGTGTCCTCGATTACTTCGTCGAGCAGCCGGGCCGGTACACGCTCACCGAGGCGTTCTTCGCCAACCATCACGCGCTCGTGCACCGGTTGGCCACCTTCTTCCCCGAATGGACCGCGGCCGAACCCGATGCCGCCGGCCGCCCACCGGCGTCACGCTCTCTCAGCGAGAAGGCGCGCGCCGCCGGTCTCACCCTGAACGACGCCCGGGGACTGCTCTTTGACCGCGACGTCGTCGCGTTCTACGGCGACCCTGCCTGGTGCGCGCGAATGGCCGATCGGCCCAAGGCATTCGAGCAAGACCTCCGGTGCACCAACGGGGAGTACGTCTTTGAAATCCAACCCCGCCGCGGAACCGACAGCTTCAAACCCATTAACACAAACGGCTCGCAGCGCGGCGGCCGGCCCTTCCTCGCCTTCCTGCCGCACCGCGTCCGGGATGTCAAGGTGCTCGAAGGCGCTGAACTCGATCCCGTGATCACCGACGATTTCATCCTCGTCCCCAACCCGCAGAGGGGTGATCCCGCAAGATCCTACCGGGTCAGGTTCACCGCGCAACCACAGGGGCCGGATCGGTAGCGAGGCGCCTCAGACCCAGTGGAGTCCTCAGACTCATGAAGACCCTGCTGTGCTTGCCCACCCTCTCTTCCGTGCCTCGCCAATGTAGAGTCCTCGACGGATGGAGGGGAGGTCTGGAACGGCAGGGGCCCAAACTTGACCTGTTGACCCCATATTCCACAAGTCGAGGACTCCACGCCTTTTCCCAGACTGCGCTGGGAAAAAGGGGTTCGCCTGCGGCGAACAGCAGTTCGCGAACGCCGACTCCCGCATCGAGTCCGCGCGCCGGTTCTTCCCTCCCCCTGCGACCCCGGAGCGGGGGGAGTGCCGCAAACAAGGTGACAGACTCATTGTCCCCAGTTCACCGTTGACGCGGTGCGCCCGCTCGGGCTCTACTGGCGCCCGTCAAGGAGGAAGACACCAGACAGGAGGTTTCCCATGCGCATGGCTCGTATCAAGATCA
>JAKQDD010000182.1 GCA_029556615.1 Verrucomicrobiota bacterium
GGGCGCTATAGGGTTTGGAGGGAATGGGCCCGCCCCGGGGGCGGGCTTTCAAATCCGCGAAAACCCCGGACTGGGCGGCTCAAGGCGTCTGGTCAAGCCCAGGAAGTTGAGCCGCAAGGGACGCTTACGCGCGGATTTGGGGCAGACGGATCGGCCCGGACGCGTCGAGCGCGGCGCTCACGGCCGCGGCTACGGGGGGGCCAACTCTGAACCTGTCCCCCTATCCTCCGCGCTGGACACCGGGTTGCGCGAGCACCAAGATGGACCGCACGCGGCTTCGGCCGTGTCGTGCATGATACCAACCCTGGCTTCGAGTCCCCTGGGGGACGCGCTGCGTGCGGCGCGGGAGACCCGGTTCCTCGAGATCGGCGAGGGGTTGCTGACGGAGACACCGGCGATCCTCCGCGACGTGCTGGGGAACCGTGCGGTGGCGCTCGTGGCGGACGAACGGACCTTTGCGGCGGCGGGCCGGGTTGTGCAGGGGGCTTTCCAGGCGGCAGGGAGCAGGGCAGTCGGCCCGTTTCTTTTTCCGGGCAGGAGAGTCGAGGCCGATGCCGAGCGGCTGCTGGACCTCGAGGCCGCCCTTCGGCGGCATGAGGCGATCCCCATGGCGGTTGGCTCGGGAACGATCAACGACCTGACCAAGCTCGCCGCCCATCGCGTCGGCCGGCCTTATGTTTGCGTGGCGACTGCGGCGTCGATGGACGGCTACGCCGCCTTTGGCGCCTCGATCACGTCCTGCGGATCAAAACAGACATTCCCTTGCCCGGCGCCCCTCGCGATCGTCGCCGATCTCGACGTCATCCGGGCGGCGCCGGCGGCGATGAACGCCTGGGGCTATGCCGATTTGCTGGCGAAGGTCGTTGCCGGCGCCGATTGGATTCTGGCGGACGCGCTGGGTATCGAGCCGGTGGATGCGGGGGCTTGGGCCACGGTGCAGGGGCGGCTGAGGGAGGCGGTGGGGGACCCGGCTGGGGTGCGCGCCGGCCACCCGGAGGCGATGGCCCGGCTGGTCGAGGGGCTGATGCTGAGCGGCTTTGCCATGCAGAAGATTCAATCGAGTCGGCCCGCGTCGGGCGCCGAGCACCAGTTCAGCCATCTTTGGGACATGGAACATCATGTCCACCAGGGCGACGCGCCGGCGCATGGCTTGAAAGTGGGCATCGGCACGCTGGTCTCGACAGCCCTCTACGAGCGCCTGCTGGCGATGTCGCCCGATACACTCGATATCGACGCCTGCTGCGCGGCGTGGCCGGGAGATGCTGCGTGGCGGGACCGTGCCCGACAGGAGTTTGGCGCGGGCGATCTCGGCGCCGTGGCGGTCCGCGAGGTTTCTGCCAAGCATATTGCGGCCGAGCCAATGCGCGCGCAGCTGGAGCGACTCCGGGTTATCTGGCCGGATCTGGTCCGAAGGCTGCGGGCGCAGCTCTTGTCGTTCCCGATGCTGCGCGATTGGCTCCGCGCCGCAGGAGCCGCGACCGAACCGGAGGAGATCGGCATCACGCGGGAACGGCTGCGGGCGAGCTGCTGGCGGGCCTGGTTCATCCGCCGGCGATTCACCGTCCTGGATCTGGCGGTGCGCAGCGGTTGGCTGGACGCCTGTCTGGACGCTCTTTTTGGGCCGGACGGCCCCTGGCCTGTCTTCTCGCAGGGCCCTGCGCCGAACCCTTCAAGACCCTGATGGCCGCTTCTGGACCTCACCGCATGATTGACTACTGGCTGACCCGACTTCGATCCCTGTTTGCGCCTGCGCCCGCCCTGCCGGATCGCATCACGGATCCGGCGGCGATCGATGAAGCCTATCGTCTTTGGCGACGGCGCGTCCTGCTGACGACGATCGTCGGGTACGCGTTGTTTTACTTTGTACGCAAGAACCTCAGCGTGGCCATGCCGGTCATGGGTCGGGAACTGGGCATTACGAAGGCCGATCTGGGGCTTTTCCTGACGTTGCACGGCCTGGTGTACGGTGTGGCGCGGTTTGCGAACGGTTTCCTGGCGGACCGGGCCAACGCGCGGACCTTCATGGCGGTGGGGTTGGCGGCCTCGGCGGTGATGAATATCTGCTTTGGATTGGGCTCGGCGGCGGTGACGATGGGCATCTTCTGGATGATCAACGGTTGGGTGCAAGGCATGGGGTTCCCGCCGGTCTCGCACTTGATGACCCACTGGTTTCCGCCCAAGGAATTGGCCACGCGACAGTCCATCTGGAACACGTCCCATTCGATCGGCGCCGGTTTGGTGGTGGTGCTTTGCGGCTACCTGGTGACGATTGACTGGCGGCTCTGCTTCTTTGTTCCCGCCGCGATCGCGCTCGTGGGCTCGGGTTTTCTGTGGCGGCTTCTCCCGGACACGCCGCCCTCGGTCGGTCTTCCTGAAGTGCCGGGGACGGAGCAGGCGGCGGATCCGGCGGGCCAGGAGGCCGGATTCAAGGTCTTTCTGGTGAGGATGGTCTTTCGGAACCCGTACATCTGGCTGATGGCGTTCGCCAATTTCTTCGTGTACGTGGTCCGGTACGCGGTGTTGGACTGGGGGCCGACGCTATTGACCGAGGCGAAGGGGGTCAGTCTCACGCACGCGAGCTGGATGGTAGCCGCGTTCGAGATCTCGGGTGTCACGGGGATGCTGTTGGCGGGCTGGGTTACCGACCGCGTCTTTGGGGGCCGGGGCGCCCGCACCTGTCTGGCCTGCATGGCGCTGGCAGGATTGGCGTTGTTGGTCTTCTGGAAGCTCCCGGAACATTCCCGGGCTCTGTCCACCGTGGTGCTTTGCGCGGCGGGCTTCTTCATCTACGGGCCGCAGGCGTTGATTGGGATCATCGTTGCCAACCTTGCCACCAAGCGGGCGGCGGCGACCGCGGCCGGGTTCACGGGCATATTCGGCTATGCCAGCACGCTGGTCTCCGGCTGGGGTCTGGGCTTGCTGGTGCAGCATCACGGATGGGATCTCGGTCTTGCGGTGCTTGTGGGGATGAGCGTGGTCGGCACGTTGATTTTCGCCGCGGCGTGGGGGGCCCGGGCCCACGGCTATGAGGAGGCCGGGAGGTTGCACGCCGAAGGCCGCTCAGGCTGAATCCGGACTCGAACACTTGCCATGTCCCGCGACGAGTTCGACCGGTTGGTGCGCAGGTTGGAGGAGCGCGCGGAAGCGCGCCCGAAGCGTTACGCCATGCGGGTGGCCGCGCTGGCGGCGCTCGGGTACGGGTACATCGGGCTGGTGCTGGTGTTGTTGTTGACGGTGACTGCGGCGATGGTGGGCATGATCGTCGCGGCGCCGAGTGTGTTGACGATCAAGGCGGGGCTCGTGTTGGGGGCGATCACCGGTGGTTTATCCTGGGCGATCCTGAAAGGACTGTGGGTGCGGTTGCCGGCCCCGGCGGGGTGCCGCGTGACCCGGGCCGAGGTGCCGGCGCTGTTCAACCTGATCGACGAGGTGCGCGGTGCCCTGCGAGCGCCACCGGTCCACGGGGTGCTCGTGGACGGACGGTTCAACGCCGGTGTCACCCAGGTGCCGCGTTTGGGCGTGTTCGGCTGGCAGAAGAACTACCTGATTCTCGGTCTGCCGCTGCTGTTGGGGCTCACGGCCGAGGAGTTCAAGGCGGTGCTGGCGCACGAGTTCGGCCATCTCTCGGGCAATCACGCCCGGTTCAGCGGATGGGTCTACCGGCTGCGCCAGACGTGGGAGCGGGTGTTTGCGGAGATTGCGCGCCAGCGGCAGCGGGGCGCGTTTCTGTTGACGAAGTTTCTGGCTTGGTACTGGCCGCGGTTCAACGCCCACGCCTTCGTGCTGGGCCGCCAGAACGAGTACGTGGCCGACGCCTGCGCCGCCCAATTGGCGGGACCCGAGAGCGCGGCGCGCGCTCTGGTGCGCACGGTGGTTCTGGACGGGCACCTGGACCACCAGTTCTGGCCCGAGCTCTACCGGCGGACGGGGGTCGAGACGTCGCCGCCGGCGGATGTCTTCGGCGCTCTGGCGCGCGCCGTGCGGGCTGTCCCCGCCGCTGGCGACGGCGCGCGATGGCTTCGGGCCGCCTTCAACCTCCGGACAACGACCCAGGACACGCATCCCTGTCTCACCGATCGCCTGCGCGCTTTGGGCCAATGGCCCGCCGGTTCCGGGCCGGACCCGGTTTTGGAGGCACTTCCGCCGAACGACGGGCCGAGCGCGGCGGACGAGTATCTGGGGTCGGCGCTGCCGGAGCTTGCCGGGCGGCTGGGGCGGGAGTGGGCGGGAGCGGTGGCGGACCGGTGGCGGCAGCGGCATGCCGAGGTGGAACAACTGCGCCAGGAACTGGCCGCGCTCGAGGCGTCTGCGGCGGGACCGCTGACGATCGAGCGGCTCTGGCACAAGGCGACGCTGCTCGTGCAACTGGACGGCGATGCCGCGGCGCTGCCGGTCGTCAATCAGGTCCTGTCCCAGGATCCCGGGCATGCCGAGGCCAATTTCGTGCGGGGCCGGCATGACCTCGAACAGGACGATCCCGGCGGGGTGGCGTTTGTCGAGCGGGCCATGACACGGGACGTCGAGTCGATTCCCCATGGGTGCCAACTGCTCTATGGATTCTATGCGCGGACGGGGCGGCGCGAAGCGCTTCGGGACATCGAGACCCGCATGGACGCTCACGCCGAGCTGATGCAGCAGGCGGCAGCCGAGCGGGCTGATGTCACGGCCAAAGACCTCCTCTGGCCCCACAACCTGACAGCTGAGGTGCTGCCTGCCCTGCGCGACGTGTTCGCCGCGGAACCGGACATCGACGTCGTGTACGCAGCCCGGAAGGCGGTGCGGCATTTTCCGGATCAACCGTTCACGGTCTTCGCGCTGGGCCTGCGTGTGCCCTGGTGGAAGCCGCGATCCACAAGCGCCAGCCAGAGACTCGTCGAGCGTGTCCTCGAGAAGATCGAGTTGCCGGGGCGGATTCTGGTTTTCGTGACGGAAGGAAACCTGAAGCGCCTCGGTCGGCGGGTTGCCGGAATGCCGGGCGCGCGGGTCTACGGACGCAGCGCGGCTTGGCCGCAACCCAAACCCAGCGGGTCCGCGTTGGCGCCCGGCTCCGACGATCCCGCGGGTCGCCGCGCTGCGAAGGCGCTGTCGCGCACGACGTGAGGACACCCGAAGAGCGCCCGCCCCTGGATTCCTTGGTCTTCCCTTCCCTTGTCCTGCCGCCGTCCCATCGGCGCTTCGTGCTGAATCGGTGCCGCACTCCTCGACTCCGTTGTCTGCGGATCGTGCCAGGAATGCACGATTCTCACCGATGGCACTGCAGAGCGAGGTGAGGGCGCGGATGCCGGGGTGCGCCGGCGGCACGTTGGCGGCCGGTCAGTCCTGCACGCGGACGCGGAAGACGCGCTGGGGACCGGATGTTGTCGGAAAGCTGCGGGACACGACCGATCCGTTACCTGTCACCGTCTCGAGCGTCAGCCAATCTCCAGCCCGGCGGGGAGGTTCGCTGGGGCGAACGTGCCCGTGCGGCTGCTGCAGGCGACAATCTGGAAGTGATCGCCTTTCACAGGCAAGAAGGGCGCTCGGATGGTCACCGCCAGCGTGCCGTCGAGCGTCGCGTGTCCGCTGATTCGAAGTTGGCGGATTTGGTCCGGGTTGCGGCCTGTCAGTTCGATGTTGAGCGTCCCGGCCGCCGTCTGTCGATAGTCTCCATTGATCTCGCCTCAACTTCTTAAGCCGCACCGGCCTGGTTGTTGAAGAAGCAGGTCCAAGCCCATGGGTTCAACCACAAGGCGCCCACGCCCGCCTGGCGGACGACGCCTTCGTTTTCCAGGACGCCGCCGAACTTCTACCTGGAACACGCCATTACTGCTGCGTCCTCCTCCGGCAAAGACCAGGGTCCCGGCGAGGACTTCCACGCGCCCACCGAGGTTCTCGAAGTAACTGGACTCCAGCGTGCCGCCCCTGCCGGTCAGTTGGACCGGCCCTCCTTCCTCCCCGCAAATGCCTCCGTGGATGACGAGAGTGTGACCGGAGAGGACGCCGATGTGGTTGTTGAAATGGAGCGTTCCGCAGGCATGGTCTGCTTCGACGAGGATGATGTGGTTGGCGAAGACCTCATCCCCCGGACCCGGCACGCCGGCGTCGGTCGCTCATGGCGGCGGGACAGACTCGACGGGGAGACCGCGAGGAATGGCCCGAATGCGTTGTCATAACAGGGAATGGAATCATGAGATTCGGAGGAAGACAGCTGTCAGAAGCGCCTCGGGTTGACCATCCCGGGGTCCTGCCTAAGAGATGGCACTGTGTCAGACTCATCTCCGCCAAGCCATGACATGGACCTTGGTTGAAGCCGGAATGCTGCTGGTAGCAATCACCATGCACGGTTTCTCCGCTCCGTCAATACCCGAGTTGGGCCCCAAACCCGCGCATCCGCGCTCCGCGCGTAAGCGTCCCTTGCGGCTCATCCTGCTGGACTGGACCAAGCACCTTGCGCCGCCCAGTCCGGGGTTTTCGCGGATTTGGAAGCCCGCCTCCAGGGCGGGCGCATTCCCTCCAAACCCTGTCGAGCCCGCCCGCCAGCGGGCGGGCCACCCCGGAGCCGACACCCCACGCACCTACAAGGCGAAAACCCACCACGGGCCGATGGCGAACGTTCGCGCCGCAGGCGTTAGGCGAGGATCCGGGTGGGCCCCAGCCTCGCCTAACGCCAGCGGCTGGACCTCCTGGGTAAGCCAGGCGCCGCCAGGGTGGTGCCCGCGTGAGTCAGGGCAGGTTGGTTTTCGCCCCGCGGCAGCAGGGCTACGGTTCGCCTGGTGTCGACCAGGGAAGAGGTAACTGCGCGAACACGATGAGCTCATAGGGGGATGTGGCCCCGGCCTCGTACAAGACGCCGACGGTGTCATGGGACAGAGCGGCCAGGCAGGAGCAGGCGCTGGGGCGGGGATCGATCGACCGTGCAACGGGCCAGGTCCGGCCCTCGTCGAAGCTGGCGCGCAGGGTGAGGTTGTCGCGCCGCTGACTCGAGGGGTTGGTGAAGAGCAGCACGCTCCGCCGGTTGTCTCCGGCCCACGAGAGGCGACGGAGGCTCCCCTGGCAGATCGGGTCCACGAGCTCGGCCCACCCGTAGGATATCCGCGGTGGGTGGTGCATGATCGTCGGCGTCCGGCTCTGACGATGGCGCGCCCCTCTCCCTTGATCCCTCTCCCCGCTCCTTCGTCGCGGGGCGAGGGAAAGCTCGGGGCGTCGACGGTCCTGGTGACTCGGCCCCTCCCGCTACCCTTTCCTTGGTCCTCGATACCTTTTCACAAGTCGAGGACTCTAGTCGAGCGTGGCGATGATCCTGAAGTAACGGACGCCTTGGGCTGAGGCTTCGGCCGTTAGCCGGACTTCATAGTGCCAGGTCGAGGCGTCTATGGCCGTTGTGTTTGAGACGGGGTCGAGGTCCTGTCCGACGACGGCCTCGCGCCAGGCGGTCGGGTCATCGACAACGGCCGTGGTCTGGATCGCGTACTGGATATCGGTGAACGTGTCGTTCAGCCGGTTGAAGGCCAGCCAGAGGCCGTCCGGTCGGAGCTGAATCGAGAGCGACGCGCGGTCGCGCCGCTGGGCGTCGGTCAGGCCGTCAGTCCGGTGCATCCCGAAGGCATAGAGCTCGAGGTTATTCATGTCGGCGTAACCGGACGGGGCGTTGGGATCGGCGCTGGTGCCCCCGAGGATGGCGGATTCGCTGTAGTTCGCCACCTGCCACTGTTCATAGCCGGTGGGCACGTAAGCGGGTGCGGTCGCGAGCCGGAACCGGCCGGCCAGCGTTACGGGTGTCTCACCGACGAAGAGGGTTGGCGACGGGTTGGTGATGGCCGTGCCATCCCAGCCGTCGAACACGTACCCTGCGTCGGCGGCGGCCTGCACCGGCACCGGGAGACTGCGGAAGAAGGTGCCGGTCCACGCCGCGCGGTTCGTGACGCCCTCGGTCGAGGTGTCGAGGAGCACGCCGTTGACTTGGAAGCGGCCGCCGGTGCCGTTGGCGTCGGTGTTGCGCAGCGTGAGGGAGCCGGTGCCGCCGAGTCCGAAGAACGTGTCGAGGTGAGCCCACGAAGTGTTGTGACGGGCGGCGGTGTACTGGACCAACGCGCGGTCGACGGCCTCGAGCCATCGGGCCTGGGTATGGGTGCGTCCCCAGCGGCGGAAGTGCGTTTCGATTTCGGGGGCGATGACGGCGGCGGCCTGGGCGATGATGTCGGCGAGGCGATCGGGCCGGAAGGTGGTGTTCAACAGGTTGACGTACCGGGTGACGAACGCGTTGCGGAAGTCCATGTTGGCCCAGAGCGCGTTGATGAGGAATGCCGGTTCGCTGGGGCCGGTCATGTCGTTGTCGGAGAGGAACTCGAACATGTCGAAGGCGGCGCCTCGCTCGCCCGCGACGTCGAGATCATAGAGCATCCAGCGCCAGCGGCTGTCGCCGTACTTGCCGGCGACGGCGACCTGATTGGTGTGGGCGCGCCAGAAGTCGCAATTGTTGATTGGCCAGTCGGTGTTTCCGAAGAACGTCTCGGCGATGATGTAATCCGTGTAGTTCGAGACATCGATCCACTGCTGGACCTGCTGGTAGTTGGCGGCGAGGGAGAGGGGGTTGGCGTCAATCCAATCGATCATCGCCTCGTATTCCTCGTCCGCGTTCGAATCGCCGTCGATGCGCTCGATGTGGACATTGCCGTCCTCGGTTGGGTCTTCCTCGTGGACGAGGATGTCGCAGTTATCGGCTTCGAGACCGTAGCGTGTGGCCAGGTAATGCTTGTCGAAGCTCTCGCGCAGGTTGTGGATGCCCCAGTACTCGCCGTTGATGTAGAGGACCGTCGGCCGATAGGCCATCACCGCGATGTCCAGTCCCTGGACCATCCGGTGGAACACGGCATCCTTGAGCATCGTTGCCACGCCGGCGTCATCCGGCCCGTACCAGTCGTTGCCGCTGCTGCGGAGCAGGAAGCGCTTGTAACTTGTCGCGTCCTGGTCCGGGAAGAGCGGGTAATTCACGCGGTCGGCGCCGTACTCGGCCAGTCGCGCGAGGAGATAGAGGGCTTTTTGGGGCAACGCCCGGGTGCCGCCGCCGTGCAGGGTTACCCCGAGCCGCTGGGAAAAGGCCGCCGTGGTCTGTCCGGTCTCGAAGAGTTCGAATTGCACGGGCCGTTCCCAGTCGGCGTCTTCGGTGGTCTGGTGGTAATTGGCGTAGGGCTTCCCCCATTTGTTGGCCCCGTAGCCCTCGGGAGAATCGGCGTAGTACTTGCCCGGCACGTAGATCCCCTGGGTGAAGCCGAACAAGTTGTTGGCGTCGGTGACGATCGAGACGATGGGCAACGGTCGGCTGGCGAAGGACGGTCCGATGAGGTAGGTGCCGGATCGCTCGGGCGAGCAGTACTTGCCGTCGGACGAGACTGCGATGGCGCGGAGCACGACGGCCTTGGTCACGCTGCCCTCGGGGGGTTGCCAGGCGGCTTCCGGCACGGTCTGGGCCAGCTCGATTGGTGCGGTTGGGGTCCAGGCGAGTCCGGAGGTGACCGACGCGGCTGCCGCGACGGACACGGGGTTGCCGCTATAGACAAAAACGGTCGAGTGACGCGGGTCGCTGCCGTCGAGGGTGTAGAAGATGCGATACCCGGGCGTGGGGGTGGTCAGCACGACGTTCTGGCTCGAGGCGTAAATCCCGGGCGGAATCGAGAAGAGCGGTTTCTGCGTGGTCAGGGTCTCCTGGTACTTCTGCTCATAGTAGGTGTTGGGGAGTCCCGGGGTGGGTTGTTGGAAGACCTTGAAAGCGGTGGTGACGCCGTCGGTGGCCAGACCGTACGACCGGTCTTCGCCGATCTCGAATCCTGGCGAGTCCAACCTATGAATACGGGTGAGGGTGCTATTGAAGAGGTGGATGTTCTCGCCGTCCTTGCTCAGGCCGAACTGGCCATGGACGATGGGCACCTGTTCATTGACGAGGGCGGTGAGGGTCATGTCCATGATCAGGTCGGGACTGGAGACGGAGGCCTGGTGCACCTCGACGGCGAGGACGTTGGTGCCCTGGAGGAGGCCGGTCGTGGGCAGGACGTTGGTGGTCCACAAGGTCGTGGGCACTCCCATCAAGGCCGGCGTGGTGAAGCCGATGGCGCCCTCGGGCATGTTCTGGCGCAGAATCACAGTCCCATTCAGGTAGGCGACCACGCCGTCGTTGATCCGCGCGTTGAGCACCAGGCTGGTGATCACGGACGGGTTGATGACTGTAAAGGCCTTGCGAAAGTAGGCGGCCGGCGGTCGTTGGGCCGGGTTGGCACCGTAGCTGAGGACGGTTGCGCAGTCCAGATTCACGGTGGCGTCGTTGTAGCCGAGAGGCGCCATGCCGCTGGCCCAGGTGGTGTCGTTGAAGGACGCCGTGAGCCAGCTTGCCGGCGGGGCGCTCGAAGGCGCCAGGTACTTCCAGGTGGCATTCGCCGGAATGAGCGCGATATTGGGCGCGTTGGTCCAGACCGTGTACTCCGGCAGGTCGGGGTTGGCGAACACCAACAGGCGCCCTCCTGCAGGGAGCGTGTAGTTCGGAAGCCGGACGCCCTTGGCTTCCTCGTAGGGATTGGCGTCGCCGAGGGCGTAGCCGGTCAGGTTGACGCTCCCGGGGCCCGAGTTATAGAGCTCGATCCAGTCCGAGCTCGTGTCGCCCGTGTCGTCGGCGACGCTCGAGTTGTCGTAGCAGACCTCGTTGATGACGATCGCCGCGCTGGCTGATGCGCAGGCGATCCCAAGGAGGCCGGCGAGGAGGAGGCCGTTGGCCAGCCAGGGACCCGCGTGGTGCCACGAGGGAGAGGGGGGCCTCGAGCCCGCGCTCGGGCGGAGGAATCGGTCGGGTTTGCGCATAAAACTCAACATTTGCACTCAAAGTGCCTGCTAACAAGGGAGAAGCAAGTTCAAAGCCAAATCCCCGCCAGCAAGACTGGAATTACTTTTTGCAGAGACCCTTCCTGAGGTCGTAATGTGCATTGAATGAAGGCCGCATCAAGTTGTGCGTCCAAGAGACTATGAATGAGAAGGTGATGTACGGGATTCTGGCGGCGACCAGCCTGGCGCTGGTGGGCTGCCAGACCGCGGACGGGTATTCCAACAACACGGGGACGGGGGCGTTGTTGGGCGGCGCGCTGGGCGCCGCGGCGGGGGCCATCATCGGGAACCAGAGCGGTCACGGTCATGGCGGCGGCAGCAACGCCGCCGAAGGCGCGCTGATCGGGGGCGCCTTCGGCGCCATCACCGGCGGCTTGATCGGCAGTTCCATGGACCAGGAGCAACGCGCCCGGCTTCGCGCCCAGGCGCCGCAGACGTACCAGCGCATCGACCAGGGACAACCCCTTGGAGTGGCCGACGTGAAGGCTCTGGCCCGGGCCGGAGTCAGCGACGACGTCATCATCAGCCAGATCCGCAATAGCCGCACGGTTTACCGGTTGACCGCGCCCGAGATCATCGAGCTGCATGAGGCGGGGGTGAGCCCGAAGGTGATCGAGTTCATGATCAACACACCCACCACGGTTGGCGGTGCGGCCTCGGCGCCGGTCCAGAGCACGGTGGTCGTGGCGTCTGCCCCGCCGCCGCCGCCCGTCGAGACGATTGTCGTTGCGCCCGGGCCCGGCTATGTGTGGGTTGGCGGGGAGTGGGAGTGGCATGGCCGCTGGGTGTGGGTGGGTGGACACTGGGTTTACCCGCCGCGGCCCCACGTCGTGTGGGTGAGCGGCACGTGGTATTCCGGTCCGCGCGGTTGGTGTCGTAGGCCCGGCTATTGGCGCTGAGACGCGCCTCGCTACGTGGTTGCGATGCGTTGTGCTTGGTGGGATGCTGGTCCGCGATGAAAGCCCGCATCGTGTTCTGGGGGTTGGCCACCGGCCTGCTCCTCGTCGGCGGCAGCCAGGCCGCTGACACCGCCCGCCCCAACATTGTGGTGATCCTCGTTGATGACATGGGGTATTCCGACCTTGGTTGTTACGGGGGCGAGATCCACACTCCCAGCCTTGACCGGCTTGCGCGCAACGGGTTGCGCTTCAGTCAGTTCCACAACACCGCCCGATGCTGTCCCACGCGCGCCTCGCTGCTCACGGGGCTGTACCCGCACCAGGCGGGCGTGGGCCACATGACCGAGGAACAACGGGATGCCGCGGGCAAACCGCTGCCCGGATACAGCGGGCGGCTGAACGACCGATGCCTGACCTTCGCGCAGGGGCTCAAGGCCGCAGGCTACTTCACCGCGATGGCAGGCAAGTGGCATGTGGGACAAAACCACGGGGTCACACCCTGGACCCGGGGCTTCGACCGCACGCTGACGGCCGCGGCAGGCGGTTTTTACTTTCCGGATTCGCCGCGGGCGGAGCTCTTTTTGAACGGGACGAACCTTGGACGACGCGACTCCCCCCTCCCGCAGGAATGGTATTCGACCGATCTCTGGACGGAGTACGGCCTGAAGTTCATCGATGAGGCGAGGTCCGCCGGGAAACCCTTTTTCCTGTACGTGGCTCACAACGCCCCGCATTTCCCGCTGCAGGCGCCCGCCGAGGACATCGCCCGCTGGCGTGGCAAGTTCAAAGCGGGTTGGGACGTGCTGCGTCAGGAGCGGTATGCGCGCCAGATCGAGATGGGGTTGATTGATCGCGCCTGGCCGCTTTCGCCCCGACCCGGCACCGTGCCGGCCTGGAACAGCCTCAGCGCCGAAGACCAGGATCGCTACGATCATATCATGGCGATCTACGCTGCCGTGATCGAGCGCATGGATCGCTCGGTGGGCGCCCTGGTGGACGGACTGCGGGACCGCGGCGTTCTGGACAACACCCTGATTCTCTTCATGAGCGACAACGGCGGGAACGCTGAGAGCGGGCCGCGGGGACGGCTCGAGGGCGAAGCCCCCGGCGACGCGCGGTCGACGGTGTTCGTGGGCGAATGCTGGGCGCTCCTGAACAACACGCCATTCGTCCGGTACAAGCACTACACGGACGAAGGGGGCATTGCGACCCCCCTCATCGCCCATTGGCCGCGGGGCATCCGCACTGGACACCGAGGCCGGATCGAATCGCAGCCGGGTCATGTCATCGACATCCTGCCGACCTGCCTCGATGTGGCCGGCGCATCGTACCCTGCCGAGTACGAGGGGAAGGCCCTCATCCCGCTCGAAGGAGTCAGCCTGCGTCCGGCCTTCGAGGGCAAGCCTCTGGGCCGCTCCCGCCCGATCTTCTGGGAGCACGAAGCCAATCGAGCGGTGCTCGACAGCCCATGGAAGCTGGTGGCGATGGCCGGCCAGCCGTGGAGGCTCTACAACGTCGTCAAGGATCGGACCGAGCAGAACGACCTGGCCGCGTCGGATCCCGAACGGGTCAAGGCTCTCGCGGCCGCCTGGGACGCTTATGCGGCCCGCGCGCAGGTCCTGCCCCTCGGCGGTTGGCGCAGCAACGATCAGAATGCCCGAGGCCAGCGGCAGTCCGCGTTGAGCCGCAGGACTCGTTTTGCGTTGAAGAAGGGCGACCGCCTCGAACGCGCCCAAGCGCCGGCCATTGCCGGCCGCGCGTTCACGATCACGGCCCAGTTCGACGCGACAACCGAGGAGGGGGTTCTCATCGCCCAGGGCGGGAGTGCCCGAGGTTACGCGTTGTTTCTCGAGAAGGGGCGGTTGGTATTCCTGGTGAGGACGGCAGGGGAAGTGGCGCGGATTGCCGGCTCGGAGCCTGTGAAGGGGGCGCACACTGCCGTGGCCCGGCTCGATGGCAGCGGCGGGCTCAGCCTGGTGCTGGACGGCCAGCTGGTGGCGAGCGGCAAGGCGCCGGGGCTGATCGAGCTGATGCCCGTCGACGGACTCGAGGTCGGGAGTGACGAAGGGGGCCAGGTGGGACCTTATCCGGCCGACAACGCCTTCCGGGGCGCGATCGATTCGGTCCGCGTCGACCTCGAATAGCCTTTTCGCAGACTGCGCTGGGGTAAGAGGCTCGCCCGCGGCGAGGTCGGCGGGCGGTAAGCGGCAAGCGGCAAGCGTCGGAAGGGCAGGGAGGATTCATGGGATCGCTGTCTTGGATTGGTCTGAGGCAGCGCCTCGCTAGAGTCCTCGACTTGTGAAAGTCGATGCGATTAGGTCAAGTTTGGCCCCTGCCGTTCCAACCCCACCCCCCTGCCTCCGAGGACTCTACATTAGCGAGGCGCAGGAGAGAGGGTCCGAAGAGGCAGTGATGTTTCATGGGATCGCTGTCTTGGATTGGTCTGAGGCACGCCTCGCTAGAACCTATAGAACCCGCCCGCGAGCGGGCGGGCAACCCCGGAGCCGACACCCCAAGCGCCTTCAAGGCGAAAACCCACCGGGAGGCGATGGCGAACGTTCACGCCGCACGCGTTAGGCGAGGATCCGGGGTCCGGGTCCCGGCTTGCGTTGTGGGAGCGGGCGGTTATGCTGTCGCGCATGGTCAACATTGGAGTCATTGGTCTTGGGTTCATGGGGCTCACCCACATCAAGTCTTACCGCCACTTGCCCCAGGCGCGCATCACGGCGATCTGCGACGCGATCCGGTTGCCGGCCGACGGCAATCTGGCGAGCGTCGCGGGCAACATCAGCCAGGCGGACGAGGTTCATTTCGACATGTCGGTGGTCAAGGGGTACCGGGACTACCGGGAGATGCTGGCGAATCCGAGCGTCGACATGGTCGACATTTGCCTTCCGACCCCGCTGCATGCGGAGGTGGCCATCGCGGCCTTGCAGGCGGGGAAACACGTCCTCTGCGAGAAACCTCTGGCTCGGAACAGCGCCGTTGCCCGGACGATCGTCGAAGCGGCGGCGCGCGCGAAGGGCTACTTCATGCCGGCGATGTGCCTTCGGTTCTGGCCGGAATGGGCCTGGTTGAAGCAAGCGATTGACGAGGGCCGCTACGGCCGTCTTCAGGGCGTGCGATTCACCCGGTTCTCCGAGCCTCCGGGCTGGAGCCAGGCGAGTTATTTCAAGGGCGACGAGTCGGGCGGTGCGCTCCTGGACATGCACATCCACGACAGCGATTTCGTGCAGTTCTGCTTTGGCCGTCCGCGAAGCGTGTATGCGACCGGCCGGTCGCAGTTCAGCGGTGCGATCGATCACGTGACCACGATCTACCAGGTTGCCAGCGGCGCCAGCGTTGTCGCCGAAGGCAGCTGGCTGATGACCAAGGGCTACGGCTTCAAGATGGCCTACGTGGCCATGTTCGAGAAGGCCACGGTGGACTACGACTGCAACCGGGGCGGCGAAGCGCTGAAGTTGTTCGAGAAGGACCAACCCCCTCAGGTCCTGACCCTCGGCGGCAGCGATGGTTACGTGGGCGAACTGCGGCATTTCCTGGAATCGATCGAGTCCGGCCGTCCGCCGACGTTGGTCACGGGCGCCGACGGGATGGCGGCGGTCGAGATCTGCGAGGCGGAAGAGCAGTCGATCAAGACCGGCAGCGTGGTCCCGCTGTAACGCGGCTGTCACCGCTTTGTAACAGTCCTTCGGTTGTGCGCCGACGGCACAAGGCGCACAATGCCCGCCCCTGACCTCTCGAAGGGGTCCGGGCCTGCGCCCATGAATGCCGAGGCTCGATTCCAGCGTTGGCACCGACGCAAGCGGAGGTTGCTAAGCCAACTGCCGGACCTTGTCCGGCAAGCCCGGCGAACGGGGGCCGCCGAGCAGGTGCACCTGCTGAGGGTGAGCCTGCGGCGGTTGCGGCTCATGGTGCGCCTGGGACGGCCCTTGTTGCCCGCCGAGGCCGTGGCGGCCTTCCGGCATTGGGCCCGGGGCATCTCGAAGGCGACGAGCCGGGTCCGGGATCTGGACGTGGCGCTGGAATGGCTCCAGCTCCAACCCGACGCCGCGGAGCTTATCCCACGAATCCAGCTTCATCGGGAGCGCGTCTGGCGTCGGGTCCGGCCGCGCTGGTGCCTGCTGTCAGTCCGCTGGCGTCGGGCGCTCGAACGCCAGCCGAAGACGAAGGGTCACTCCGGGCGATTGGCCCGGCGGATTGGCAAGCTGGAACGGCGATACGAGCGTGCCGTGCGTGCCGGCGCAACGCGTTTCTTCGCCATGGCGCCGCTGGCGCAGCACGAGTTCCGACGCACCCTGCGCTGGTGGCGCTATGTGCGCGAATGCGTGCTGTCGCGGTCCCGCGCTTCGCGGGATGGACTCATCAAGAAACTCCTGGCCGCCCAGGAGGCGACCGGGGACCGGCAGAACCTGATGCTCGCGGCGGATGCGGTGAGGTTGTGTGCGCGTTGGGTCCGATTGCGTCCGACGGCGACGCGGCTGAGTGGGTCTGTGGATCGCGCTCAGAAGATCCAGGCGCGGCGCATCCGAGGCGCGCTCGCCGTTCTGGCGCAGGGACTATAGCGAGGCGCGTCAGGTCTTTGGCGTGAAATGCCGCGTCAGCACCTGGTCGAGCTCGCCGCTGAAAGCCTTCTCGATGTCGGGCAGGGTTGGGAAATCGGTGCCATTGACCTGCAACTGTTGGCCCTTGCCGATCTTCTCGGGTCCATACTGCAGGTTGCCGGGGCCGTTCTCGACGGTCACCAGCACGGCGGCGCTGGCCCCCGCGGCGGTGCGGACGACCAGGTATTCGTGTCTCTCCCGCGTGGTGCCCGGCGAGGGGAGCGTGAGCGTCGGGGGCAACTTGGCAGGGTAGACCGGCACCGCTTGCTCCGCGATCGTCACGGACGCCGGTTGTGCCGACCGGGCATCCGGCGCTGTCGCCGCGTTGCCGGTGGCCGCCACCGCCGCGAAGAACAAGACACACGCCTGCCATGGCCTCAGGACTGAGCTTCTCATTACTGGAATAGACACCCAGCGCGCGAGGTTCTTAGGACATTGTCAGAAGATTCACGGTCGTTGCGGTGCAACGAAGAGGGGAACCGGCGTTCTCCTCTCTTTCTCTGCGGGCGGCTACGGGGCTGGGGATTGGCGTAGCCGCCGGCGTGAGCCGGCGCTGACTGGCCGGAGGACCGGCGGCTTGCGAGCGGGGAAGTCAGCGCGGCGCTGACGGCCGCGGCTACGGCATCTTATCGCGGACCTCCAATCTGTGCTCGACCCTGAGTCGGCGAGAGACCATCCCCGCACCGACATATCAGTCTGTCGGCAGGCGCACGACGCGGTAGAACTGCCGGGTGTGGCCTGCGGGCCAGGGATCGTCAACGACGGGAGGGCTCGAATCCGCGGTCAGGCAGGCGACGGTCCGGCTGGCGGACCAGGGGAGGTCGAGGTTCTCCTGGGCCTGGACGCAATACGTGACGCCGGGCACGGCATTCCAGGAGATTTGCACAGCTGCGGACAGCGGGGTGACGCGAACCTGGATGGGCAACTCGGCGCGGACGAAGAAGATGTCCTGCTCGCCGTTGAACGTCGCGGCATAGGCGATGCAGGCGCCTTCGACGAGGGAGACCATGCCGATGTAGTCGCCCATTTTGTTCTGCTGGGGGTAGCCGAGGGAATGGTTGAACGGCGGGCTGAGCGGCCGATTGGCGGCCCAGGTGACGCCGCCGTCGTCGGACCAGGAGTAGTACAACTCGGAGAGCGTGTGATCGGCGCTGTTGCGGGTGTCGTTCCAGCAGGCATCGATCCGGCCGTTGGGCGCGACGGAGAGCGTGCCGAACCAATGGGCGGCGTGCTGGTTGGGGGCGTCATCGTTGACGCGCACGGGTGCACTCCAATTACGGCCGCCGTCGGTGCTGCGGCTGAACATGACGTTGAGCAGGTTCCCGGGGTCATTGGTGACCGAGCAGAGCACGTAGACATGGCCGCGGGTCGGGCCGGGCGAGGAGTCGACGGCGACCCAGGCCTGTCCGAGGAGTCCGCCGGGGTTGACTCCGGGCAGGCCGATGAGCATCGGGCCGCCGAGATCGACGCTGGTGCTGACGTCGATCGTGGGGGTGACGAGTGGATTGGCCGCATCACGGGATCGGTTGAGCCAGAATCGCGGTGTGTCGATGGCTTTTCCGAACTGGTAGACTTCGCCATCGGGTCCGACGGCCAGAGTGCCCCAATAGGGCTGATGCGGGAGGTCGATGGCCGGCATCCAGGTCAGCCCGCCATCGGTCGAGCGGGTGAAGATCCGGTAGCGGTTGTTGGCATAGACGTTGTAGAAGGGGCTCCAGACTTGATAGAGGTTACCGCGCCCGGGCCCGCTCGTGGTGTCGATGGCCATCCACTCCTTGTCGCCGCCGAGGGCGGGGCCGACCATCTGCCAGGTGGCTCCCCCGTCGGTGGATCGCAGCAAGTCGCAGGCGAACGTGCTCGTGTTGGTGATCCCGAGGTAATAGAAGGTGCCGTCGGCGTCCGCGGCGAGCACCGGGTCGCTGCGGAAAATCCCGGGATCGAGGTTGCCCGGGAACGTCCATTGCAGTCCGCCGTTGGTGGTATAGGCCACTCCCGACTGCCGGAAGCTGCTGTTGGTGGTGTCGAACTGCCGCCAACCGACCGCGATGCGGCTGGGGTTGATCGGGTCAAGGCACAACGAGGGTTCATTCGCCGCGTCGCCGGGGATGTTACGGCCTTGAGCATCGACGTTGACCTGGCGGCTAATGCCGTAGGGCGTGACGAGCTCTGTTGCCTGGGTGATCCCAACCCCCAGCGTCAGGACGGAGGAGACCAGCAGGAGTGAACTGGCGTGCGCGATGTTCATGGCGGTGTTCTGCGGCCGAGGCTAGAGTCCTTGTCAGAAAATATCTACCAACATGTTGTCTCCCTCGCTTCCTCGACTGCGCGCGGGGGAGAGACCCTCGATCCCCCGCTCCGGGGCTGCAGGGGGAAGGAAGAACCGGCGCGCGGACTCGACGCAGGGTCGGCGTTCGCGAACTGCTGTTCGCCGCGGGCGGACCCCGTTTTCCCAGCGCAGTCTGGGAGAAGGAGAAGTCTGATGCGACCAAACGGACCGCTCGCCCGCGGTTTCGTCAGCGCTTGAACGTTGTCGCCGACGCGGTGTTCGAATAGTCGCTATTGCCTTCCGTGCCAGTGGCCCGTACTCGGTAATAGTACTTCCTATTCTTCGACAGACCCGTGTTAGAGAACGCCGTGACATTCGGACCCACCGTCGCGATCTTCACAAAACCGCTGGTTGCCAAGGTGGACCGTTCGATCTCGAAGCTGGTTTCGTCCGAGGAATTGTCGTTCCAATGGAGGTTGATCTGGCTTGTGGACACGGCGGTTGCGACGAGGCCGCTGGGCGCCGCGGGGATAGCCGGCGGAGGCGGCAGGATCGCCGGCACGTCGAAGAAGACGCCGCTGACAACCGCGTTGGCCGAACTCGGCCCCGTGTAGGTGAACTTGAAGGTAACCGGGCCCTGGACGTTCCACACGACGTACTTGCCATTGCTGAAGCCATCCAACGAATAGCTGCTCAGAACCGTACCGTAGTTGGAGTCGATCACGTCGATCCGCTGTGTCCGGTCGTAGGTGGCCGTGTCCCAATCCACACAATAGAGCGCCACGCGGTGCTCTTCGGTGTCGGCGAAGGCGACCCTCAGGGAAAACGTGGTCCATTCCCAGTAACAGGCCGCAGAACGGTACGGAACCGCAACGGGCATCACCAGTGCCCGTTCGTCCGTCGTGGAAGTTGCCCAGTTGCAGGTGCCCGCTCCCAACGGCGTCACCGTGGCAACGCGGGTGTCAACATACTGCAGCACCTCGGTATAATCGATGTCGCTGATTCCTGCGAGAATGTGGTAGCCCTCGCCGCCATAGACTCCCTGCCAGTTGCCCTTCGTGGTGTCATCCACCCCAACGAAAACGGCCGTGGACGCCGGCGGTGCGGGCTCGGTGGTGGCTTCCACCGGTCCCGTGGGTTCCGAGCACTGCGTGAACGCGCACGCCTGGACCGAGTAAGTGTAAGTGGTCGCGGGAGTCAGGCCGCTGTCCGTGTAGGTCGTGATATTCGCCGCCACGGTGATCACAGCGCCGTCGTTGCGGGTGATTCGGAAACCTGTTTCGTCATTAGAGTTGTCCTGCCACGTGAGTTCAATCTGCGTGTGGGAAATCGCCGTGGCAATCAGCTCAGACGGGGCTGCGGGCCGCTCGGTGGGGTTCGGGTCGACCCAGCCCGGAGGAGGTGTTGCCAGGAACTTCACCAGGTCCAACCGTCCGCCTGTGACCGTCTTGGATGCCAGCGATGCGGTGGGCGTCGTCGAGGCGAGGAGCGCTGCCTTGATGTCCTTGGCGGCGGTGCCTGGGTACCGGGCGGCGTAGAGCGCGATCGCGCCCGTGACGTGCGGCGTTGCCATGGACGTGCCGCTGTAGGAGGCATACGCGTCCAATGGGACAGTCGAGTAAATGCTCACCCCAGGCGCCCCGAGATCCACGGTGGTCAGCCCGTAATTGGCGAACCGGGGCCTGGACCCATCGCTCGCGATGGCGGTCACGGAAACCACCGCATCGTACCCGGCCCCCGCCGTCGTGTTATAGCAGGCCGGATAGAACGGGGTCGTGTCGGTATTGATGGCTCGGCCTGCGGCGTTGCCGTTGCCGGCGGCGGCCACGCAGAGAATGCCGGCGTTCGCGGCACGCACGATG
The DNA here is from genome assembly GCA_029556615.1 of Verrucomicrobiota bacterium. Classification (GTDB taxonomy): domain Bacteria; phylum Verrucomicrobiota; class Verrucomicrobiia; order Limisphaerales; family J093; genus JAKQDD01. The sequence goes on from JAKQDD010000182.1 coordinate 20,477, forward strand.
GCCTCCAGCAACAGCGCGTCATAGCCAGCGCCGCCCCACGAGTTGTTCAAGGCCACCACGTTGAGTCCTTTTGTGGTCTTAAGACTCGTGAAGTAGTCAAAGGCCTGGATTGCATCGGTGGTGCTTCCCCCGTTCGGACCCAGGAATTTGCCGGAGATGAGGTTGAGCTCCCAATTGACGCCGACGACACCTTGTCCATTGGCCTCGGCGCCGATCGTGCCGGCGACATGGGTGCCATGGATGTCCCCCGCGGGGTCAAACACGACCCCATTATCGCCGAGCGCATTCCAGCCGTAGACGTCGTCGACGTAGCCGTTGCCGTCGTTATCGGCGCCATCAAAGACTTCGCCCGGATTGACCCACATGTTGGCGTCCAGGTCCCGGTGGTAGTACTGGATGCCCTCGTCAATCACGCCCACATAGACGCTTTTTGAACCCACCCAACCGGTGGCCCACACGGCGCCGGCACCGCTCCCGTTAGCGTTGGCGGGAACGGTGGTTGCGCCGTACATCCCCCACAAATAGCCGGACGTGTAGTATTCATCACTGACGTCCTGATGGGTGTAGAACCAGTTGGGCTGGGCGTGAGCGATCGCGGGATGGTTCTGCAGGGCTCGAATTGCCTGCGCCACTGGCACTCGCGTGACGGCACGATGTAAACCCGGGTTTCCCGCCATCTGCATGGCCGGCGTCCGTATGTGCTGCACAGAAGCCAAGCCGGCGAGGGGAACAAGGTCCGCCACGGCGACATTGGTGACGCCAGGCTTGAATTGGATCAGAACCTCCCCCGGCATGTAGAGCGGGCCGTCCGGGGTGTCCTGCACGGGTCCTTTGACTTGTGCAAAAGCCGTTGTCAGCAGGCTCATGCCGGTGAACGCCAGAACGGTGATGGCAAGAACTGATGTGTTTTTCATGCGAGGATTATTGGTTTCGCGCGGCTCCACGGGAAGCGTTTGAACGCACCGCTTATGCTCATTGTGTCAAGGACGTCACCGACCTCCGAGGCCCCCTCCATGCCTTCCATCGGATTAATGCCTCATTCTGATACACTTGTCCCGGTCAGGCGCAAGTCTCTTCTTTATGTTCTGTGGACCAAAGAATGGGGTCCACTTCAGGTCTCCTGTTCAGTGCTCGGGCCTTGGGGCCTTGGCGGCTTTGCGTTTTCTTCCGGGCGAGGGCAGTCAACGCAAGGGCGCTCTACGGCAGGGAGGGGTGGAGTTCGAAGGCGAACAATTGGGCTTGTTCGAGGGAGAACTCGAAACGGACCGGCTTGCCGGCGAGGGCCGAGATCGGCCGTTTCCAGCGGACAGGAGCGGCCAGGGTGTCGCCGCGGACGGGGTCGTGGTCGGTTTTCGAGAAGCCGGGGATGGGCCGGCCCGCGGGATCGAGAACCTGGACGCGGACATGACCGCCGGGGGGTACGCGGACGTTGAGGGTCAGGGCCGAGGCACGGACGAGGAGGAGGGGTGTTGTGAGGGTGCCCTCGACGGTGCCGGCCTCGCGGGCGACGTATCGGTCGCGTCGGATTCTGACGAGGCCGATCTGCCGTTCTTCGAACCGGTTGACCTTGTGACCGCGCCGGTAACCGCCGTAGTAGAGGTGGACATCGTCGCCGACCGGCACCTGTTCGTCGATCCAGGCGTGGGCGTGATCCCAGGCGCCGCGTTCCGGCGCCGGCTCGAAGAAGGGCGTTGGATCGCGGATCCAATGGTCGCCGTCGTGGGTCCAGGCGAGCGCGGTGTAGCCGATGCCCTGGGCGTCGGGCGGGTCGGGGGGCGTGTCCGCCTTCAGATCATCGCGCAGGACCTTGACCATCCCTACGATCAAGCTGCCGCGCGCCAGGAAGCCGTCCATGGCATAGAACTGGGTCTCGCCCGGGTCGCGCCGGTCGTCCGGCGTCAGGACGAACCAGGGTTGGCGCCACTCGAGCAGGTTGGTGCTCACGCTCTGTTGGGTGACGCGGCGTTGGCCGGTCCAGGACGGGCCGGTGACATAGCAGGAGACGGTCGCGACGTAGCGGCGGCGGATCGGGTCCCAGAACAGGCCGTTGATGTCGTGGTTGTGTTCGAGAACGACGCCGGAGGAGAGTGGCTTCCAGTCGAGTCCGTCCGGGGAGGCGGCCACACGGAGGCCGTTGCCGAAGTACCAACCCAGCTTGAAGCGCTGGGCGGGATTGGGGCATTGGGGGCCGTCGTCGAGAATGCTCACACCAAATTGGATCGGGGCGGGGTCGGGCAGCACCCGGTGCGGGCGCAGCCAGTGGACGCCATCGGCGGACTCGAGATACCCGAGGTGGGATCGACTGGTATTGAAATCGGCAGTGTGCACACCGTACCAGAGGCGAAAACGGCCTGTGGACGCTTCGCGGAGGACAGTCATGTAGGGTTGGAAGCAGCCGTCCTCCTTGCCGGTCACGAGGGGGTTGGGGATCTGGGGATCCCGGCGGGGTGGGATGACGCGGGGGGTGACGTTGGTGCTGTCCTCGATGAGCGTTTCGTCGAGGAAGAGATGCGGGCCCGAGCCGAGGGGGATAGCCTCGGCGGCGCGGATTGCTCCGGAGTGAGCGAGGATCACAAGGATCACGAGGAGCATGCAGGGCAGGGGCCTGGGGAGGGGGTTCGGTTTCGCGGAAGCCCGTGGGAGAGAGCGGTGTCGGGGCTGTGACATGATGTGCGGGATTACCATGGGGGCGGGCGTGTGGCGACCCCTTTTGTGCCGGTCTGCGAAAAGGATTGCCGCGAGAAGGCACAAAGAGCGCAAGGGGAACGGGAACGTGAGCTATTCTCCCTCTTGCGGTTTTTGCGCCTCCTTGCGGCGATTGCCTCTGGTCTTGGCGGCTGCAGTGACCGACCGCGAACGGGATTGCCGCCAGAAGGCGCAAAGAGCGCAAAGGGAACGGGAACGTGAGCTATTCCCCCTCTTGCGGCTTTTGCGCCTCCTTGCGGCGATTGCCTCTGGTCTTGGCGGCTGCAGTGACCGACCGCGAACGGGATTGCCGCGAGAAGGCACAAAGAGCGCAAAGGGAACGGGAACGTGAGCTATTCCCCCTCTTGCGGCTTTTGCGCCTCCTTGCGGCGATTGCCTCTGGTCTTGGCGGCTGCAGTGACCGACCGCGAACGGGATTGCCGCCAGAAGGCGCAAAGAGCGCAAGGGGAACGGAACGTGAGCTATTCTCCCTCTTGCGGTTTTTGCGCCTCCTTGCGGCGATTCCCTCCGTCGCGCACCTGGCGGCGGTGAATAGGCGGGGTCGGGATTCGGTCCATTCGGGTGGATGCGGGGCTGGTGCCCCGAGAGGCAATGGGCGAGCGAATCATGAAACCGCGAGTGCATGTCGGGAGCGATGGGAGCTGGCCCGTCGGGCGGGGGCGGTTGGGTCTCGCGGTCATTGACACGCGCGGCAGAGGTCGTAGGGTTTCCACTGTGGTGATTTCCATGAAAACAAGATTGCAGACGGCGGTGCTGGCTGCGGCCATGGTGGCCGGGTTGGCGGTGTCGGTTGGCTGCGCGAGCGAATCGAAGAGTCCCGGGCCGGTCGCCACAACCGTGGTGATGCCGGCGGACAATCCGCCTGAGGCCGTGTCGACGAATGGGCCGCCGGCGGCGGAGGAGCCGCCGGTGGCGACGGTGGCGCCGCAGCGGATCGAGCTGCCGGCGCCGGTGGACGGGGTCTTGGACATGGCCAATGCGCAGGTGGGAGACAGCGTGTTGCTCGAGTACATCAAGAAGATGACCCAGCCGTTCGAGCTCACCCCGGACCAGATCATTTACCTGCGGGATGTGGGGATGTCGGACGAAGTGATCACGGCGATGGTAGGACGCAGCAGCGAGATCAAGGGCGTGGCGGTGACGGAGCCGGCCGTGCCGGCGGTCCCGGCGGAGCCGGCGCCGGTGGCGGAGCCGGCGCCAGTCGTCCAGGCAGCGCCCGTGGCGGAGGCGCCTCCTGCGCCCGTGGCCGAGGTTGCCCCGGTCGTGGCGCCTCCGCCCGCGCCCGCCCAGCAGGTGACGTACAATTACTTCTACTCGGCGCTATCGCCTTACGGGTCATGGATCAACATACCGCCGTACGGGTGGTGCTGGCAGCCGGCGGTATCGGTGGTGGACATGAGCTGGCAGCCGTATTGCCACGGGGGGCGGTGGTTGTGGACGACCCAGGGTTGGTATTGGCAGTCGGATTACTCGTGGGGATGGGCGCCGTTCCACTATGGAACGTGGTATCGGAGCTCGCGGTGCGGCTGGGTCTGGGTTCCGGGCTACGATTGGGGTCCGGCCTGGGTGACGTGGCGGTACACCGACACCTACTGCGGATGGGCGCCGTTGCCTCCGGGGTGCCGGTGGCGCAGCGGGTTCGGGCTAACCTACTGGGGTTCGAGCGTGGGCTACAGCTTCACCTTCGGCTTGGGCTGGGACTGCTTCACGTTCGTCCACTACCGGAATCTCTGTCACGCGCGTCCGCATCATCATCGGCTGCCGCCGCGTGAAGCGCCGCACGTGTACCGGAATTCGACGCCCGTGACCCACTACAAGATGGCCAAGGATCGGAAGCTAATCCATGAGGGGATGGAGCGATCGCGGGTCACTGCGGTGACGCGGACGCCGATCCGGGAGGTTGGAATCCGCGATGTGACGCGGGATCCGAAGGCGCCGCAGCGCGCCGACCGCATGGAGCGTAACGGGCGGGAGGTTGCGGTCTATCGGCCGCAGCCATCGGCGAGCCCGCGCAGCGCGTCCGAGCAGCCTGTTTCCCGGCACAGCGCCGAGGTCCGGCGGCCGGAGCGCGGCTCCGGAGGACCCGGCGCCTGGGGTTCCGCCGAGGCGGCTTCGAGGGTCGGAGCACCGTTGCCGCGGCCGGATCGGCAGGCATCGGGCGGTGGGCCTGCGGTCTCGCCTCGTTCGGGCGGGGAACAGCCGGGCGGCGGGCCGGTCGTTGTGTCGACTCCCAAGAGCTCCCGGACCGGCGGGACGACTCCGTCCCTGCTTTCGGAGCCCTCGAAGAGCACGGGTGTGACCCCGCCGAGCCGGGTGACGACATCGAGTCCTGCGGCACCGACAACCGCGCGTCCGGGGGTGGGACGGCCCGAGGCGACGCCTCCCGTGCGGACAAGCCCATCGTCGAGCCCGGCGGGCACGGTCCAGCCGGGTCGGGTGACCCCCTCAGTTCCTGTCGAGCAGCGATCGACGCCGAAGACGGCCCCTGTCCAAACCCAGCCGCGCCGGATCGAGAGCAGCACGCCGGCTTCCGGTGCGGGCCGTGTGTCGACTCCGCCGCAGAGCAGCGGGGCGCCCTCGGCTCCGTCTGGGGTTCCGACGAGAGGGAGTGTTCCTCCGCCGGCGCCGAGCAAGCCGTTGCCGCAGGTCCAGCTCAGGGCTCCGGCGAGCGCGCCAGCGCCGGCACCGAGCAAGCCGCTGCCGCAGGTCCAGCTCAGGGCTCCAGCGGCCCCACCGTCGGCGGCGCCGAGCAAGCCGTTGCCACAAGTCCAGCTCAAGGCTCCGGCGACCCCACCGTCGGCGGCGCCGGCGGCACCGAGCAGGGGAACGAGCTATGGTCCTCCGGGTGTCAGTGTGTCCCCGGCGCCCAGGGCTGTGAGTCCCCCGGCGGGGCCATCCCGTTCGATGACGCCCCCCCAATCCGCTCCGCGGGCCTACAGTCCACCGGCGTCGTCGCCTTCGATTGGCGCACCGCGGTCGGGTGGTTCCTCGCCTCCGGTCATCTCGACGCCGAAGTCTTCCTTCAGTGCTCCGTCGGCGTCGCGGAGCTCGATGCGGAGCGCGCCGAGTGGGTCCAGCCGGTCCTCGGGCGGCTCCCGTGGCGGCCGCGGGATGGAGCGGTAGAGTCCTCGACCCTTGGAATATGGGGTCAGCAGGTCAAGTTTGGTCCCTGCGGCTCCAGGCCTCCCCTTCCTCCGTCGAGGACTCCACGCCTTTTCCCAGACTGCGCTGGGAAAAAGGGGTCCGCCTGCGGCGAACAGCAGTTCGCGAACGCCGACCCCTGCAGCGAGTCCGCGCGCCGGTTCTTCCCTCCCCCTGCGACTACGGAGCGGGGGGAGGGATCGAGGGAGAGGGGTGCCGGCCTCGTGGACTGAGACGGTGCTTATTCCTTGACTGTCGCGGGGGAAGCCGTGGTCGGCTGGTTTGTGGGGAGACCGAACAATCTTAGGAAATTCTCCTCGATGATGGCCGCGAGCTGGGCGAGAGGGAGACCAAGGAGGTTGGCGGCGACGGTGTAGACGGCGGGGAGATTGGCCGGGTGATTGATCGGGGCCGACCCGTCGCTCGTGGCGCAGGGGTGGCGTTGAAGGTGGTCGGGGAGCCGCTGATCCGGGGCGTCGGTCTCGATCAGCCACCGGTCAAGAGGCACCGAGCGGAAGGCGTCGCGTCGGCGTTCCTTTCCGGGATGCGCGAAGTACCCCGGGAATCCGAAGTACGCGCCGAGGGCGGCCAGCGGGGGGACGAGTTCTGCGGGGCCGCCGTAGCTGTGGAGCAGGAAGCCGCGTGCCGGCCGCGGGTGGGTTTCGAGCAGTTCCAGGAGGCGTCCCCAGGTGCGGAGACAATGGATGCTCAAAGGCCGATTGCGTTCGGCTGCCAGGAGCAATTGATCGAGGAACACGGCTTCCTGGCCTTCGTAGGCGAGGCCGGGCTTCCAGCGGTCGAGCCCCACCTCACCCACGGCGGCCGGCAGCGTGTCGAGGTAGCGACGGAGCGTGTCCTGCCAGTGGGCGGTGCGTTCGTGGACGTACCAGGGGTGGTAACCGAAGCTGGGTCGGACTTCGGTGTAACGGGCTGCCAGGCGGGCGACCTCGGGCCAGTCGGCCTCGCAAGATCCGTTCACGACCATGCCGGCGATGCCTTCGATTTGACAGGCGGCCATCAGGCGGGACTGGGTTCCGGCAAACCGCGGGTCCTGGAGATGATTGTGGGCGTCGTAGAACCGCATGGCCTGGTCCGGCGGGCGGACCCTCAGGGAGGAGGTCGGTGATTGCATGCGGGCGGCGCGGGGTCGGTCAGGGGGCGGGCCAGATGCCCGGAATGCGGGTGTCGCAGCGGGGGCACGTGCCGCGCGGGGTCAACCGATTGGCGCGCACGGCGAAGCCGCGGCGCTCGATCAGGAGGGAGCCGCATCCGGGGCAGACGGTGTTTTCCCGGGAGCCGACGGCGCCGGGGCGGTTGCCGGCGTAGACATAGCGGAGGCCTTCGGCCTGAGCGATGCGGGCGGCGTGTTCGAGGTCGTCGGGGCGCGTGGCGCGGGTATCGGTGCGTTGGTAGTCGGGGTGGAAGGCGGTGAGGTGCCAGGGGATATCGGGGCTGATGGACGCGAGGAACCGGGCCATGGCGCGGAGCTCCTCGGGGCTGTCGTTGAAGCCGGGCACGAGGAGAGTCACGACTTCGAGCCAGAGGGCCCGGGTGTGGACGGACCGGAGGGTTTCCTTGACTGCCTCGAGACGGCCGCCGAGGGCTTGATACTGCTGGGGATTGAAGCTCTTGAGGTCGATCTTGCATGCATCCAGCCAGGGACAGAGGAAGTCGAGCGCCTCGGGCGTGGCGTGTCCGTTCGAGACCACGGCGCAGAGCAAGCCCGCGGCGCGCGCTTCGCGGAAGATGGCCACCGCCCATTCCGCGCTGATCAGGGGTTCGTTGTAGCTTGAGACCACGAGGCGCGCTCCGTGGCGTCGGGCGGCGGCGACGAGTTGTTGGGGTTGCGCGGGTTCAAGGCGGGCGGATGCCGCCGGATCGCGCAGCGTCTGGCTGGTGATCCAGTTCTGGCAGAAATCGCAGTGGAAGTCGCATCCGAGCATGCCAAAGGTGAGGGCGACGCTGCCCGGGTGGACATGGAAAAACGGCTTCTTCTCGACCGGGTCGCAGGCGACTCCGGCGGTGTAACCGAAGGGCACGCGCAGCTGGCCGCCGGCGGCAAAGCGGACCTTGCACAGGCCGCGGCCTTCGGAGGCGAGGAGACAGCGGTGGGCGCAGGCGAGACACCGGACACGGCCGTGTTCGGCGCGCCAGAGTGTGCCGACCGCCGTGTGGCGATCGAGCGTGCCGGCCGGGTCCGGGATCAGGTGGGGATCCGGCGGGCGATCGTCTGCGGGCTCGGATGCGGGTCCGCCGTTCATGGCATGTCACCGGAGACCGGGGGTCGGGCAACCTCCTCCCGGAGCGCCGCTCCGGTGATGGAGAGACTGTACTCGGTGTGCGGGTTACGGGCAAGAGCGGCCGCAAAGAGGGGATTGCCGCGAAAAGGCTCAAGAGGCACAAGAGGAGGGAAAAAGGGGGGGGCTGGTCTCCTGAGGGCCCCTTGAAGAGCGGAAGACCCACCGATTCGGTTCTTGCTCTTACCAGACCCTGGAGGCTGAACTGCAAGGGATGCTCAGCCGCGGATTGCGGCTCCATGTTCCGCCTTGAACGGCGTCTCCGGAGCCCGCAGACTTCTGCCGCGTCGAGGGAGCTCGAGACTGGCTGCAACCGGTGGTAGCGCTCGTGTGTTCTTCTCCTGTGACTCCTTACACGCCGACCATGAGGTTCGACGCGACGATTGGCGCGGGGTTGCTCATCCTGGGTGCGCTCTGCGGAGGGACGGGGATGGCCTGTGCGGCGGGCCGGTCGGCCCCGGCCGTGGCACTCTCGCCGCCCCAAGTCCGCATGGACACCCTGTCCACTGGCAGCGCCGCGCCCGGAACCGCCGTCACACTCTCCGGCCAGGGGTTTGGCGTCACGCCGGGCGCGGTGGTGTTGACCGGGCTGCGAATCGGGGCGTCGTCGTGGTCGGACACCGCCATCAGCTTCACTGTGCCCGAGGATGGAGCCTCGGGCCTGGCCTATGTCCGCACCGCCGCCGGCGCGACGTCGTCGTCGGTGCCCTTCATCGTGGATCGCCCATTGCCTCCCGGCCAAATCGGGCCCTACGGCTTGGCGCTCGAAGAGACGGGCCTGTTGGGCGCCGCGTTGCTGGTCGAAACCGATGGTTCGCATCTGTACGGTGTTTCCGGTTTCGAGACGCTTTGCACCTACGCGCTGCAGGACGCCCAACCGCACGCTCTCCGAAGCCGTGTGCACCTCGACCAGCGCGTTGCCGACTTGCGCGTGGCGGGGGGGCACCTGTTTTGCGTTGGCGACCACGGGTTGCTCATCTATCGCTGCGCCGACCTGCAGGCGGGCGTGCCGGTGGCGCCGGCGGCGGCGGTAGCGGGCGGCTCCTACATGGGCGTGGACATCTGGCCGGACCCCACGGGGAAGCTCGGGGGACTGTTGGTGGCCCTGTGCGAGCACGCGCCGCGATGGGGGTCGAACACGTTGCGGGTTGTCTTCTACCAGTTTGTCGGCGGCGAGCTCACACCGGTGGGGGTCTTCAGCCGCGAGGTGGGCGTCGAGGAGCGGCAGTTCGCCGTCGCGTTCGATCCGCGGGATCGCAAGGCGTACGTGTCGGGCTGGGGTTCGTTGTCCGGCGCGAACAAGTACCTCCTCGAGCTCAGCACGACCAACCTGGCCAGCCCGGTCTTGCAGCACCGCGAGGAAACGGGTGCCGTCATGGCCGGGGACATGGACGCGCTGGACGACGTCTTGTGGACCGCGGTGACCACCCCGAGCGCGGGGAACGAGTTGTTCCGCGTCTACACGCTCCACGGCGGCACGACGCCGCTGAGCTTAAGCCGTGTCATCACCGGGGGCTTCGCGTTTGGCCGGGTCGCCCGCGTACGGATCGTGGACCGCCAGGTGACCGTCGGCTGTTCGTGGTATGGCAATCGGCCGGACATCCTCCTGTTGAGCACGCTGGGCACGACGACCACGGCGGCCGCCACGAGGAATTCCCTGGACTGGGCGTTTGACGTCACCGGCGTGGCGCGGCTGTCCGGGACGAACGCCGGGAAAGTGATCGTGGCCGACGAGTGGGGCGGTTTCCTGACGCTGGACTATCACGTGACACCGACGCTGGGCCTCACGTCGCGACCGGACTATCAGTGGGTTCCGGCAGCGGCGATGACCGAGGGCTTGCACTTGGCTGAAGACCGCGTCTATGTCGCGGGACGGGGCGCAGGACCTTGGAGCGCCGACCGTTGGGATCTGGCCGATGAAGCCCAATGGCGCCACGTGGCCTTCGACTGGACCCAGGCCGAACCGCAACCCAACCCGGTCAGCGCCGTGGCAACTCGGCGCGATCCCGAGGCCGGAATGCTCATCGCCGCGCTGGGTCACGAGAAGGCGATGGCGTGGGGCAGCGAGATCCTCGGCCTGCTCTACCGGGAAACGTCGAGCAACATCGTCTTGCTCGCACAGTCGGAGGCCTTCCGCCCGCCTGCGGGGGCGAGCGCCGGGGTGAGCGCGGTCTGGCCGGAGCGCGACCTGGTGTTCATGGCCACCGGCAGCGACGGTTTTCGCGCCTACGTGATCGATCCGTCCGCGCCCGGCATCATCCTGCATCGGGATTGCCGGGCCAGCGGTTTTGCCACGAACCTGTACAGCACGGCGATGACGGTTCGGTGCCTGAAACACCACGCCAGCGGCACCACGCGGAAGCTGATTGTCGGCAGCACGCCGGGGCTCCTGGTGGGTAATCCGACCCTGGACGTCTTCAACCTGGATTACCCCGAAGGCGTGCCGGACCGCGACCATCCGGAGGCGCCCATCGACGTCGCGCACGACGCCTCCTTGCAATGCCTGAAGTGGAAGCCTGTGCTCAGCCTGGACGTGCGGCCGTCGGGGCTGGTGGCCATCGCCACGAGCGCCGGCGTCGGGATCTTCCATGTCTCCTGGGTCCGGGCGCTGAACGAAATGACCGATCTCGCGGCCTGGAACAAGATCCGGGTGCCGGTCGAGGACTACGCGCCGTGGTGGTCTTCCGGCTGGTCGGCGGAAATGGCCGACGTGAGTTTCGGCGAGGAACTGACTCTCTATGTCGTCAAAGCCACCGAGGGGCTCTGGCGCCTGTCGATCGAGTTGGACCCCGCCAACCACACCCATCGCTGCATGGCCACCGCCTTCTACCCCGGGGTCGAATGCGGCATGGATTACAGGACGATGCTTTACGGCTGGGCGGCCCCGGACATCCCCACGCTGCATCATCCCTATGGCGTCGCGGCGGATGGCGACGCCGCCTACGTCACGGGTTGGAGCGGCAAAGTGCAGCGGATGGGAGTGGCCGCGAATGCCGGCGCCCGAATCCAGGATGTCCGCCTCGGTGCCAACCGCGTGGACCTCACGTTCACGTCGCCGTTCGGCAGCCGGGTGTACGAAGTGGAAGCCGCGCAACGCCTGGGTCCGGCCCAGTGGAGCGTGCAGCCGGACGCGCAGCTCCGGAGTGTTGGAGGTCAGACCTTCACGGCGCAAGTGCCTTCCGTCGGCGACGATCCGCGGTTCTACAGGATTCGCGTACGCCCCTGAGCAGCCGGCGCCCGGCCCCGCGGCCGTGGACGAGGTACCGGCCGGGGAAGAGCAAGAGGGATTCGCCGCGAAAAGGCTCAAGAGGCGCAAGAAGAGGGAAAAAGGGGGGAGGAACTGGCCTCCCAAGGGCCCCTTGAAGAGCCCAAGACCCACCGATTCGGTTCTTGCTCTTACTCCTACTCCTGCTCCTCCTCTCCGCGGTGGAACAAGAGCAAGAGCAAGAGCAAGAGTAGGAGCAGGAGCGCCGGAATCGTCCTTCGCGGGCCAAGAGCGTGGCGGTGCACCCATCCGGTCACCGGTCCTGTGGGTCTCGCGCAGAGATCGCGGAGGCAAAGGGAGGGCTGTCCCATGGGCGCACCGGCGCACTGACGCACTGGCGCACCCGTCGTCTGTCGTCCGTCCCCCGCGGGGATTGGGCTCGCCAAGCGCCGGGAGCGTTCTATGATCCGGGAGTCATGAGCTTGGCGGAGCAGGTCAGAATGGCAGGCGTTGTGGGCGCGGGCGGGGGTGGGTTTCCGACCCACGTGAAGCTGGCGAGCCAGGCGGGGATTGTCATCGCCAACGGAGCGGAGTGCGAGCCCCTGTTGCACAAGGACGCGGCGGTCATGGAGCGTCAGGCAGGCGAGGTCGTGAGGGGAATCGAGCTGGCGATGGACGCCGTGGGCGCCGCGGAGGGCGTGGTGGCGGTCAAGGGGAAGAACCGGCACGCCGTCGAGGCGGTCGAGGCCGCCTGCAAAGGCAGCCGGGTCCGGTTGCAGGTCTTGGGCGACTACTATCCGGCGGGGGACGAATACGATTTGGTATACACGGTGACCGGCCGTCTGATTCCGCCGGCGGGGATCCCGCTCCAGGTCGGGGTGGTGGTTTGCAACGTCGAGACGTTTGTCAATCTGGCCGCGGCACACGACGGAAAGCCCGTGACCCGCAAGACGCTCACCGTGGCGGGAGCGGTTCGCGAACCCCTGACCCTGACCGTCCCGCTGGGCACATCGTATCGCGCCCTCCTGGAGGCGGCCGGCGGCGCCACCGTGAGCGATCCGGTCTTCTGCGTGGGGGGCCTGATGATGGGCGAGACGGTGACGGATGCGGAGCTGCCCGTCACCAAGACCACGACGGGGTTGGTCGTGCTCTCGCGCCAGCATCCCGTGGTCCAGCGCAAGCTCACCCCGGCGGGCGCCCAGAATCGAATCGGCAAGTCAGCGTGTGACCAGTGCCGGTATTGCACCGAGTTTTGTCCGCGTTTCCTGCTGGGGTACGCGGTCGAGCCGCACCAGGTGATGCGGAGCCTGGCTTTCACCGCCACGGGGGTCGAGCATTGGAACTCGTGGGCGGCACTCTGTTGCGCGTGCGGGCTCTGCACGTTGTACGCGTGTCCGGAGGCTTTGTTTCCGAAAGAGGCGTGCGACCAGGCGAAGGAGGCGATGCGAAAGGCGGGCCTGAAGTGGAGTGGCAAGAAGGAAGTCGCAGCGCATCCGTTGCGGGAGGGCCGGCGCGTTCCAGTTCGGACGCTGATGAAGCGGCTGTGCGTGATGGAGTATGATCACCCGGCGCCGTGGCGGGAAGTGCCCGTCGCGGCTTCGTCGTTGGTCCTGCCCTTGAAGCAAGGGGCGGGCTTGCCGAACGTGCCGCGGGTTCGGCCGGGCGACCGGGTATCGGCCGGCCAGCCTTTGGGCGAGGTGCCGGCGAAGGCGTTGGGGGCGATCCTGCACGCGCCGGTGGACGGCCGGGTGATTTCGGTGACGGATCGCATTGTCCTGGAGCGGATCTCATGAGCGAGAAATCGATCGGGCTGATTGAACTGTCGAGCGTGGCTGCCGGGTTCGAGGTGGCGGACACGATGTTGAAGGCGGGGAATGTGCGGCTGCTGCTGGCCCGATCGATCTGTTCGGGCAAGTACATGGTGTTGATCGGAGGCGAGACGGCCGCCGTTCAGGCGGCGGTCGAGGCGGGGGCCCAGGCGGCAGGCGGATGTCTGATTGACCGTTTCACGTGTGCGAACATGCATCCGGAGGTGTTCACGGCGCTGGGGCGGACGACCCCGGCCGAGCCGAACGGGGCGCTGGGCATTCTCGAATCGTTCAACGTGGCGACGCTCATCCAGGGGGCGGATGCGGCGGCGAAGGCGGCGCCGGTGACCCTGCTCGAAGTGCGGCTTGCCATGGCGCTCGGGGGCAAGGCGTTCTGCACCATGACCGGCGACGTCGGCTCGGTGCAGTCGGCGCTCGCGGCCGGCCGCCGGGTGATTGCGGACGCCGGCGTGCTGGTGAACGCGGTGCTGATCTCGCGTCCGCACCCCGATGTGTACCGGGAGATCCTCTGACGGACCATTGCCCCTCCTCTCCCCGGCCAGTCGGTGCGTCGGTCCCGGATCCTCGCCTAACGCGTGTGGCGCGAACGTTCGCCATCGACTCTTGGTCTGGGCGGCTTAAGGCGCCTGTTCCAGCCCAGCAGGTTGAGCCGCAAGGGACGCTAACGCGCGGATTTGGGGCCGGAGACCGGGGTTGCTGGCCCCGGCCTTTCCCTGATACCGTCCGGGGCATGCGAATTTTGTCTGGCATCCAGCCCTCGGGGGCGCTGCATCTGGGGAATTACTTCGGCATGATGAAGCCGGCGATCGAGCTGCAGACGCAGGGGGAAGCCTACTATTTCATTGCGAACTACCACTCGATGACGTCGCTGTTCGATCCGGCGCAACGGCGGCAGCACCAGATGGACGTGGCGCTCGATTTTCTGGCCTGCGGGCTGGACCCGGCCCGTGCGGTCTTCTTCAAGCAGTCCGACGTCCCGGAGGTGACGGAGCTGACCTGGATTCTGTCCACGGTGACGCCGCTCGGGCTTCTCGAACGGTGCCACAGCTACAAGGACAAGAAGGCGCGGTTGGCCGGTGACGATCTCGACCGGGTCAACCACGGGTTGCTGGCGTACCCGGTCCTGATGGCGGCGGACATCCTGATCTACGACTCGAACATCGTCCCGGTGGGACGGGATCAGAAGCAGCACCTCGAGGTCACGCGCGACATCGCCGTGAAGTTCAACCTCCAGTACGGCGAGACGTTCGTGATCCCCGAGCCCATGATCCGCGACGCGGTCGCGGTCGTGCCCGGCACGGACGGCCAGAAGATGAGCAAGAGCTACGGGAACACCATCGAGATCTTCGGCGACGAGAAGGTGTTGCGCAAGAAGGTGATGAGCATCGTGATGGACAGCCGGACGCCCCAGGAGCCGAAGCCGGATGCGGACCAGAACCTCGCGATCCAGACGCTGCGGTTGGTCGCGCCGCCGGAGGTGGCCCGGGACTGCGAAGACCGGTTGCGCGCAGGCGGGCTCGGGTACGGCGACCTCAAGAAGGCGCTCTTCGGGCACTACTGGGACTACTTTGCCGAGGCGCGCCGGCGCCGGGCGGAATTGGCGGCGAACCCGGATTACGTCCGGGACATCCTCTGCCAGGGAGCCCGGCGGGCGCGGGCTTTGGCCACAACGGTTCTTCAGCGGGCCAAGGTGGCGTCGGGATTGGACTGATGGACTGAGATCGCTTCGGCTTTTGCGTTGACGCGCCGGATGTCAGAAATAGAATGTTCGGCTACTCGAACTGCAGCGGATCGGTTGAACCAGTACTAGAATAACGAATATGTCAGTGAAAGTTGCAATCAATGGCTTTGGCCGGATTGGCCGTTTGGTGTTCCGGGCCATGGTGGAACAGGGGTTGGTGGGCAAAGAGGCCGAGGTGGTCGCGGTGGGCGATATCGTGCCGGCGGACAACCTGGGGTACCTGCTCAAGTACGACTCGACCCAGGGGCGCTTCGTGGGGACCATCGATTCACAGAAGTCGGCCGCCGACAAGCCGGAGGACGACGTGCTGGTGGTGAACGGCAAGCCGATCCGCGTCGTCAGCGCCAAAGACCCGTCGCAGCTGCCCTGGAAAGCCATGGGCGTGGATCTGGTGATTGAGGCGACCGGGCTGTTCACCGACGTCGAGAAGGCCAAGGGCCATCTCGCCGCGGGCGCCAAGAAGGTCATCATCACCGCCCCGGCCAAGGGGGATTGCCTGACGATGGTCATGGGCGTGAACGAGGAGAAGTACGACCCCGCTCAGCACCAGGTGGTGTCCAACGCCTCCTGCACCACCAACTGTCTCGCCCCCGTCGTGCACGTCCTGTTGAAGGAAGGTTTCGGCGTCGAGGAAGGCCTCATGACCACGATCCATTCCTACACGGCCACCCAGAAGACCGTGGACGGCCCGAGCAAGAAGGACTGGAAAGGCGGCCGGACCGCGGCGCTGAACATCATTCCCTCGACCACCGGCGCGGCGAAGGCGGTCGGGCTCGTCCTGCCCGAGGTCAAGGGCAAGCTCACCGGCATGGCGTTCCGGGTACCGACACCGACGGTGTCCGTCGTGGACCTGACGGTTCGCACGGTCAAGGAGACGAGCTACGCCGAGATCTCGGCTGCGATGAAGCGCGCCAGCGAGACGTACCTCAAGGGGATCCTCGAATACACCGAGGACGAAGTGGTGAGCTCGGACTTCATCCACTGCCGCGCCTCGTCGATCTACGACAAGGGGTCGGGCATCGAGTTGAACAAGCGGTTCTTCAAGCTGGTGAGCTGGTACGACAACGAGTGGGGCTACAGCTGCCGCGTGGCCGACCTGGTCCAGTTCATGATCGGCAAGGGGCTGTAATCCCGGTCGATTCAGAGTTTTCTTGTTTTCGAGAGCACGCGGTGCGCCGGCGACGGCGCGCCGCGTTGCTGGTTTTTGGGGCCGAGCCGGGGACGCAATGCGAGTGGCAGACTCAGGAAACTCCCAGTCCTGAAATCCCGAACGCAAAGGTCAGCGATCGGAGCCAGCCGCCACTGACGTTCGATTTGTCTCAGCGCGAATCGGCTGGCTCCGATCCGCTGCACCGTCTGGTTCGGCCCGGTCAAACCGTGCAACAATCTCTTCCCAAAGCGCCATGTCCCCGCGGTATGCTATCACGCTCACCCGGTTCGATCGAGGGGTGACAGCCCACTGCCCGTCACGAAAAGGGGCCAGATCGACAAAACGCATCAGGTCACTGTTGATTGTCAGCGTGCGCCGCGCCAATGGGAAATCTCGTGGCTCGAAATGCCCCAAAGCAATCAACGCCTGCTGGTGGCTCGACCAGGCCTCCCAGTGCTGCTGCGAATGCCAAGACCGCATCGCAACCTTGTGGTATTGGACGGCGATGGGTCGCCAAAGCACAAGAGTGCACACCAGCCCGAGCAGGCCACCGATCAATATGGTCTTTGTGCGGAAGCGCTTCATGTAGCGGCGACGTGGGCCGACAGGTATTGGGCGGCCTATGTGACGCAGTCTTTTGCGACAGTGATCAACCTGACACTTGCCAAAGTGCTTGTCCAGAGTGATTTGTATCGGAAAGGAGGAATCGGTGGGCCCGACAAACGCGACCTTTGGGTCCTCGGGCATTCCAGGAAAGGCTCCTTGGGAGAGCGAGCCCGACCGATCCCGATTGTCTTTGCGCCATGTTAGAGTTCTGCTCCTTTACTGTCCGACGGGGAGGACCGACCGGAACCCGCGACTGTAGCCCTTGTAGTTCGGCGCGAAGTAATGACGATTCGCAACCCTGCAGTCTGGGGCGCGGCCGGCGATGAAGTAGAAACTGCCTCCTCGCATCACACGGCCCCATTCCGACACCGGCCCACGCGGATCGTGAGATGGCGAATAGCCATAGTAGTCGCTCGAGTAGCAGTCCCAGCACCATTCCCACACGTTCCCAGCCATGTCGCATAGTCCGTAATCATTCGGCTCAAAATCCCCCGCCGGGCTCGTGTACGGCTCGCTGCCCGTCACGTAGGTCGGATGGTACCCGCTGGTCGGCGACACGTCGTAGCTGTAGAACGGCCTTTCGCCTTCCCAATGGCTGTAATAGTTTGCCTGGCTGTGGCTAATCCTATCCCCCCACGGAAACCGCTTGTTCGAGAGCCCCCCACGCGCTGCCTTCTCCCACTCCGCCTCGGTCGGCAACCGGTACCCCGCATTCCATCTCACCCAGTGGTTCTGAACGCCAATCTGTCCCGCGCGAAACACCGTGGTCATGGCGCTGCTCATGTAGTAGGCCGGTACTCGACCTTCCTTCTCGCTCCGCGCATTGCACCACTTCACACAGTCGTACCACGACACCGCCGTCACGGGCGCGAGAGGGTCCACCGCCAAACCGGGTCCGTCGAAGTCATAGCCCCGCGACAGCGCCCAAGCGCAGACCTCAGACCACAGGGCTCCATACACTTCAAAACGATCCGCCTCCAGCGCCCCCAGACTCACTGTGTGCGCCGGGTTCTCGTTGGCGAAGCCATCACCCAGGCTGTCCCCCATCTGAAAGGCGCCCGCGGGCACCCGGGTCGTCGTCAAAGCACTGTCCATCGCAAGAAGATCAACCGCCACGCGAAGCGCCGTGGCGTGGTAAACCCGGACATTGCCCCACGCCCCTCCAGATCCCAGGTCCGTGCGCGACTGAATGCGGTAGGCCAGACCGGCGACGGCGTTGGAACAAACCAGCAGACCGG
>JAKQDD010000224.1 GCA_029556615.1 Verrucomicrobiota bacterium
TTCACTATAATGTACCGAATACAGAACGCAAGCCCAAAATCGACCCGGCGAGCAAAAACCGATAGTCAAGGTAGCGGGGCCTCCGGAAAAGCCGCTCCTACGGCCGTTCTACGCGCCCTCCCCCCAGTGTCTGAATCACAGCTGGGCAGGGGGCAGGGGGGGGGGAATGCTCCTTGACAGTCCGCAACCGATTGGCGAGAAGGGAACCGTGCTGCGCAGGACTTGGAGATGTGCCTATGGGTCTGTTCAAACCGGTTTCCCTCTACTTGGCCATCCGAAAGGAAGGTGAGCGTTCGGCCACTGAAGACTCCCTGGTGCTCGATGGCTTCGATCCCTCAAGCTTCTCCAGTGCGGCGGCGTTGTGGGCCAGATTCCAGGAACGTCCGGCACGGATGGTGATCACCGACCGGCGGTTCGGTGACGATTTCACGGGCATCGATCTCACACGGGCCATACGCACGAAGTTCGCGTTACCCTACGTCTTTGTCGTCGTGATGAGCAGCCTGAGTCGCTTGAACGAGATCGAGGAGGGATTGGCTGCCGGGGTTGACGATTACCTGATCAAACCGCACAATCGCTTCCAGCTACGCTCGCGCATTGCTGTGGGGCTGCGCTGGCTCACCTATATCGACTCGCTCCACGCCCAGGCCGGCAACCAGAGCGAGCCAAAGGCCCCCGTGGGCAAGCGGGCGGCGTCCTCCCCCCGCCGGGTCTGAGGACCGCACGCCTCGGGCTCCGGTGCCATCCAGCCGGCGCGGACACTCGATGCAAGTACGAAGGGATGAACCATGGGCACCGTGAGCGAGTGTCGTGTCTCAACACGGTCTGGTGTATCGTCGTACCCAAGCGTGGGACAGTGGGGTATTCGTAAGCCTGAGGGCTCGACTTGGTCTGCGGTGCGTCTCGTTAGGCGTTAGGAACGCCGCCACCCATGACGATGAGAATCACCCTGCATGGTGCCGCGGGCGAGGTTACCGGCTCGGCCTATCTGGTTGAGACTAGGCACGCGCGCATCCTGGTGGATTTCGGTATGTTCCAGGGCGGCGCGCGACTCGAAGCTCGGAACCGTCTGCCCGTTGGGCTCTGTCCCAAGCGTCTTCACGCCGTCTTGGTTACCCACGCGCATCTGGACCACGTGGGGCGTCTGCCGCTGCTGGTGCGAGGCGGCTTCGCGGGTCACATTCACGCTACGAATGCCACGCGCGACCTCGCCGCGCTGATCCTGCGCGATTCAGCGAAGGTACAGTCTTACGACGTCGCGCGACAGAATCGTAAGCGCGAGCGGTTGGGCAAGCCGCCCCTTAAACCGCTCTACGGTGCCCGTGACGTGGAGCAGACCATGGCACGCTTCCGTGACGTTGAGTTCGGCCAGGCCTTCGAGCCCGCACCCGGCATCACAGCCCGCTACGCCATTGCCGGGCACATGCTTGGTTCGGCCAGTATCCAGTTGAGCGTTCGGGAAGGCGGGAAGACCAAGACGGTTGTCTTCTCCGGCGATCTGGGCCCTCCCCACCTGGCCATTGTGCGGGATGCGGTTCCATTCGAACACGCCGACCTGGTTTTCCTGGAGTCCACGTACGGCGACCGCGACAACAAGCCGATGCCGGAGACGCTCGCCGAGTTTCGTGCCATCATCGAGGACGCGGCAGAACGGAGAGCGCGCATCCTCGTGCCCGCATTTGCCGTGGGGCGCACCCAGCAGATTCTCTATCACGTGGACGAGTTGTTCTGCGCCGGCTTGGTGCGCCCCTTTCCGGTCTTTCTGGACAGTCCGATGGCCATTGAAGCGACCAGGATCTACCGCCGGCACCCGGACCTGTTCGACGCCGACGCCAGGGTATTGGGGCGTGCGTGTGAGATCGCCCGCCGCCAGCGGCACGTGAGACCGACGCCTGCGGCCGAGGATTCCATGAAGCTCAATGACGTGCCCGGGCCTTGCCTGATCATGGCCGGCTCGGGCATGTGCAATGCCGGGCGCATTCTCCACCACCTCAAGCACGGATTGTGGCAGCCGGACACGGTGGTCATCATCGTTGGCTACCAAGGCGTGGGCTCGCTGGGACGCCGCCTCGTTGAGGGCGAAGCGTCGGTGAGGATCCTCGGGGAGCGGGTGGCCGTCAAGGCGCACATTCATACACTCAACGGCTTCAGCGCCCACGCGGGCCAAAGCGCCCTGCTCGAGTGGATCGGCCATCTTGCCTCGGCGAGGCCCCGCGTGGTGCTCACCCACGGCGAAGAACGCGGACGCGAGCCGCTCGCCCGACTCATCCGCGAACGCCATGGACTGAAACCGCGGTTGCCGATGCAGGGGGAGAGCGTGACGCTTTGAATGTCCCCGTGAAGTCCAGGCCTCGTCCACGCTGTCCCTCGGGACATGAGGCCATCCATGCGCTGCGGCAGGAGGACTTGCGGACGTGAAGGCGGATCAAGCCATTCTGTTCGGCCTGTTGGGTGTTGTGTTCGTGCTGCTGATCTGGGGACGATGGCGGTATGACCTGGTGGCGTTCCTGGCGTTGACCATGGCGCTGCTGACCGGGGTCGTGCCGCCCGACCAGGCCTTTGTGGGGTTCGGGCATCCGGCGACCGTGATCGTGGCCATGGTGCTCATCGTCAGCCGGGCGCTCTGTAACGCCGGGGTCGTCGAACTCGTCGCACGCCATTTCTTGAATGGGACGCAACGGTTGGCGGCGCACATCGGGACCATGGCGGGGTTGGCGGCGGCCCTCTCGGCATTCATGAACAACGTTGCAGCGCTGGCTCTCCTCATGCCGGTAGACCTGGAGGCCGCGGCCAAGGGCAAGCGCAGCCCCGCTCTGACGCTCATGCCCCTGTCGTTCGCGACCATTCTGGGCGGCATGATCACGCTCATTGGGACGCCGCCGAACATCGTGATCGCCGCCTTCCGCAAGGACGCCGTGGGCGAGTCGTTCGGCATGTTCGACTTCACCCCGGTGGGTTTGGCTTGTGCGGTGGTGGGCGTTCTCTTCGTGGCCACCTTGGGTTGGCGGTGGATTCCTGCTCCCCGGAGGGAGCACAACACCGCGAAGGAACTGTTTGATCTCGAGGGCTACGTCGCGGAGCTGAAGGTGCCTGAGGGCTCGGCGGTGGTGGGCAAGCGTGTTCGCGAGTTGGACGACGCGGCGGAGGAGCAAGGCTGCGAGATCGTGGGAGTGATCCGGCGCGGCCACCGCCTGCCCGGGCTGGCCCGGGGCGTCGAGCTGGCGAAGGGTGACGTTCTTGTGCTGCAGGCCAAGCCTGAAGGCATTGATAAGCTGGTTGGCGCGCTGGGTCTCGAGTACACGCGGGCGGATCGAGGTCGCGGACCCTTGACGGGGGAGGACCTGTCTCTGCTTGAGGTGGTCGTGCCGCCGGGGGCACGGATCGCGGGGCGCTCGGCGCTTTCGTTGCGGCTGCTGTATGACCACGGTGTCACGCTGCTGGGGGTTTCCCGTCAAGGGGTCCGGTTTACCGAGCGCGTGCGCAAATTGGAGATTCAACCGGGCGACGTGTTGCTTCTGCTGGGCCCGCGCGAACAGTTGCCCGACACCGCAAGTTGGCTGGGTGGACTGCCCCTCGCCGAGCGGGGACTGCAGGTCCTGCAGCGTCGCAAGGCCGGCCTGGCCCTGGCCGTGTTCGGGACCGCGGTGGTGCTCGCGAGCCTCGGCCTGCTGAAGCTGACTGTGGCTCTGGCAAGCGCGGTGGGCGTGCTCGTGGCGGCCAATGTGGTCCCGATACGCCAGGTGTACGAGTCAATCGAGTGGTCGGTCATCGTGCTCCTCGGTTCGATGATTCCCCTGGGGATGGCGCTGGAGCAGACCGGGGGCACCGCCCTGATCGCCCACCAGTTGGTAGCAGCGGCTTCGGGGCTGCCACCGTCGGTCGTGTTGCTCGCGCTGGTGGTGGTCACCATGACGCTCTCGGATGTCCTCAACAACACGGCCACCGCGGTGATTGCGGCCCCGATCGCAGTGGATATCGCCCGCCAGTTGAAGGTCAGCCCGGATCCCTTTCTCATGGGGGTGGCGGTCGCTGCCTCCTGTGCCTTTCTCACACCGATCGGGCACAAGAACAACACGCTGATCCTGGGGCCTGGCGGTTATCGGTTCGGCGACTATTGGCGGATGGGACTGCCGTTGGAGATCCTCATCGTCCTGGTCTCGATCCCCATGATACTCTGGGTGTGGCCGCTGACGCCTCCTGGCCAATGAACCGTGATGGGCCGCGGTGCGCCGGGTGGAAGCGGGGCCTCCATCGACAGCCGACCGTATGGCGGGGGGGGCTGAGGCCGCGGGTCGGTGCCGTGGCAGGCGTCGCGTCGACGGCGAAGGTGGCGCGTCATGGTGCGACCCTGGTTTGCGAAACCGCCAGCCTATCGATCGCGCCCCGTGACAGCGGCGCGGGATGCAGCGCTCCTTCGCTCCAGAGGGCAAGGGTGCTGGTGCGCGATGGAGAGTTCGGACGCTCGGACTGGTCGATGGGGAGGAGGCTCTGGGCTTGGTCGGGATCGTGCATGGGCACCCATTGCGTGTAGGACTGTGCGGTTTGGCATCCGATCGTTCCGCCGTCGATCGCGTGGAGGGCTGGCAAGGGCACCGCGAGGCTGTCATCCAGGGCCGGGAACCCGTCCAAGCTTTCGTAGTAGCCAAGGCGCTGTCGCCGGACCGCCTCCCGGGCCCACCACCGGCCCGACCGATCGCCCGCCACGTAGGCGAGCCGTTCCCCCACCGGCTTGAGGCTTCCCAGGTAGTGATGGGCCTTGAGAAGCCGTTGCAGGCGGGGCCACTCCGAGCGCTCCGCCAGACGCACACACACCTCACGCACCAGTTGTTGTTGAGCTTCGTCCGGTAATCGCGTCGGTTTCGACATGCCCACGGCGTAAATCGTCGCGAGCCGATTGTCCCGACAAATCTCTAACCCCACGCTCCCTCAATCACTTAGCGCTGTCCACGAATTGGCCCTGTTGGCCCCCGAACCACGCGCCCGCGCCTGCGCCGAACGCGCCGCCCAAGCGGTCAGAGCCGCCGCTGCCGCCGCAGCCGAATGACCGGGTTGGCGCGAGAAAAAGGCCGCATCCACACCATTTGGTATTGACATTGCCGCGTTGATGGGGGCCGAATGCTTTTAATCGAAACAGTGATTTCCCCTCGCGAACCATGGCCCGGCGCTGCCAGCCTTGGGCAGTGTCAGTCTGCGTGAGTGGTTCTTGTTCCAAAGCGGGTTGATGGGCGGGCCCACGGTGAGGTGAGGCGATTCGACCAACGAGTTTAACCAACCAGAAGCAATGACCATGAAAACACGCATCCTGACCGTCGTTGTCGGCCTCGCCCTCACGAGCGTCGCCTCTGGCGCCATCGTCGTCCCCGGCGCCGACGGCTCGGACGGGGTTCTCAACATCGCCGCCGACACGGTGATCGACCTGTCGAAGGCCGTGACCGGCAATTGGGACGGCAACAACAGCGCCAACGAGGGGAAAGGCATCTATGATCCCGACAAGTGGGCGGTCGTGTTCAAGTATTCCAGCGTCACCGTCGCGTCGGGAAGCACCGTGACCTTCAAGAACCACCCGAGCCGCGCGCCGGTCGTCTGGTTGGTGAGCGGGGATGTCACGATCGACGGCACGGTGAGTGTGGCCGGCAACCGGAACGTGGCCCCGCCGGGATTGGCCGAACCGGGGCCAGGCGGGTTCCGCGGCGCCACCGGTGATTACTCGACCGGTGTCGCTTCCAGCGCGGGCTTCGGTCCCGGGGGGGGGGCCAGAGTGGCCAAAGGAGGCAGCTACGGCACCAGTCCGGCCGGCGAACCCCCCGCCTACGGCAATCCGTCGTTGATCCCGTTGATCGGCGGCTCCGGCGGTTCCGGTTCCGATGGTGTCGGCGGTGGCGCCGGCGGTGGCGCGTTGTTGATCGCCTGCACGCAGACGATCACGCTCAACGGCGGCATCTCCGCTGCAGGCGGGGCGGGGGCCTCCTACTACTACAGCAACACGACCGGGGGTGGCAGCGGCGGCGGGGTGAGGTTGGTGTGTTCGACCTTGGCGGGCACCGGCTCGTGCCAGGCCTTGGCGGGCACGGGGGGCGCGAATGCCGCCGCCGGCCTGGGCCGGATCCGTCTGGAACGTGTGGTCAACGCGAACACCTTGCAGGTGGTGCCGGATCCCAGCATCGTGCCGCTGACGGAAGGTGCCACCGCGCTGTTGTGGCCGCCCGCCGGGGCACCGGAGGTGCGTGTGGTTTCGATCGGCGGCGTCGCGGCCCCGGCCGACCCGCGGGCGTCGTTCGGCACCGAAGGGGCGGACGTGGCGTTGCCCCAAACCGCAACCACGGAGGTGTTGGTGGAGACCACCAACGTGGAACAGGCTTCGCAAGTCCAGGTGCGGGTGACCCCGCGCCACAGCGCGAACTACACTGCTGTCAATGCCACCGTTGACAGCGTGGTCAGCACCGATCCCTTGGTGATCCGGTGGGTGGCGTCGGTGCCGGTCCGCAACGGCTTCTCCGCCGTCCAAGTGAAGGTGGTGCGCCCGTGAGCGGAGCGCGCGCCCGCCCCACCCCCCCGAACCCCGGCGCCTTTCCGGCATGAATGGAATCTGCCGCGTCTGCTTGGTCGCAGGAGCAGCGGTCGCGTTGACCGCCGCGCCCGTCGGTGCGCAAGACCAGGTGCTGGTGCGCGAACTCGCCTCGCGCGAGCATGCGGTCCACGTCGGCGGGGTTGAGGCCACGCCAACCCGTGAACTCGCGTCGCGGGAGCTTTCGATCAGCATCGAGAACGGTGCCGGCGATTTCGCCCAGGCGATCTCCCGTGAGGTCGATGTCGCGGTCGACCGCGATGGGGCCCCGCCGGCGATCCCCCAGCTCGTGCTGACGGTCTCGCCCACCGGCGATTCGACCGCGTTGGATTGGAGCAGCTACAATCAGTGGGCGGTGGGCGACATCGTGCGGTTCAATATCTACCTGAGCGACGGCGGGCCGTTTGCCGACGTGGGCGGAATGACGCCCCTCCGGAGCGTCGGCGGCGGGACGATCGGGGTGACGCTCGACGGGCTGACGCCCTACTGCGACCACTACTTCGCCGTGGTGGCGGTGGATGCCATGGGCAACATGAATCCGTTGGTGACCTATTCGGCCGCCTACGTCCTCGGCGGCGAGTTGGTTTCGCGGGAGTTCTCGTTGTCTTCCGGCGCGGAGCCCGAGCCACCGTATCGGGGGGTGGTGTCGCGCGAATACGATCTGGCGGTGGTGACTCCGGAAGCCCCACCGGCGATCACCAGCCTTGCCGCCAGCGCGAGCCCCTTGGGCGACACCGCCACCCTCGACTGGGGCGGCTACAACCAGTGGGCCGTGGGCGACATCGTGCGCTTCGAGGTGTACCTGTCGGACGACGGGCCGATCGAGGACGTGGGCGGAATGACGCCGCTGGTCACAGTGGGGGCGGGCGCGACTTCGGTCGTGTTGCAGGGCTTGGTGCAGAACAGCGACCATTACTTCGCGGTGGTGCCGGTGGACGCCTTGGGCAACCGGGAAACGCAGGTGGATTATGCCGCCGGCTACGTGATCTCGCCGCAGGCGGCCTCGCGCGAGTTCTCGTTGTTCGTCGGGCAGGAGCCGGAGAGTCCTTACTGCCACATGGTGGCGCGGGAGACGTCGATCGTCCTTCCCGACGCCGCTGTGCCGGCACCCGTGACCGGCGAAGGCAGCGGGTTCTTCGTCACCACATCGACCAGCGCCTACGGGGCCGTGGATCTCGACTGGACCAGCTACAACGAACTGGAGCAAGGCGATGTGGTCGAATACGTGATCTATGTGGGGGACAGCTACTTCGACAACGTCACCGGATTGACCCCCTTTGCGACGGTGCGGACGGGCAGACAGCAGCACACGCTCGCCGGCTTGGTGGGCAATGGAGTGTACCATTTCGCCGTGGTTGCGGTGGATGCCCTCGGCGGATTCGACAGCACCGTGCGGTCGTACTCGGCGCAGGCATCGATCTCGGGCCTCGGCGAGGCGACCAACCTCGCGGTGGTCAGCGGCCTCGATTCGTTGCGGTTCACGTGGGAAGCACCTCCGGATGCGGGCACGTTCCTGCGTGGCTACCGGATCTACTTCGCCGGCTCGGTTACGCCCGTGCCACTCGACGCCACCGCCATCTCATGGACGGCAGCCGGCCTGCAGCCTGCCACGGGCTATCCGTTCCGCATCGCCACTGTCGATCCCTTCGACGACGAAAGCAGCGGGGTCTCGGTGCTGGCCGCGACGATCCTGCCGAACCCGCAGAACGTAGTGCTGGCCCTCGACCACAACCAGCAGGTCGTGATGAGATGGGATCTGGTGCATCCGGAGGTGCTCGTAAGCTTCTACGCGTTGTACCGCAGCGCCACGTCGTTTTCGGACGTCACGGGCATGACGCCCTTCGCGACCACCAGCTTCCCCAGCGCCATGCTCGGGGATCCGGCCGCGGTGGCTTACCAGTATTTTGCCGTTGTAACGGTGAACATCTCGGACGGGTGGAATCCGAAGGTCTCGCCGGTGGAGGCCCGGCCGATCATCCAAGGCACCATCCGCCTCGCCGACGGCCAGCCGGCGGTCGGCGTGCCGCTGCGCGCCGGCGGCGACGCCTCCGCGGTCACCGGTGCCGACGGCCACTACCAACTCACCCTGCCGACGTTCCCATGGAGCGGTACGGTGGCCGCGTCGCAGCACGGATCCAGCTTCAGTCCCATCTACCGCTCGTATAACGCCATCGTCGGCGACTGCGTCGACCAGGACTTCAGCCAATCCCCCGGGATCACCCTCGTCGGCTCGCTCACCGCAGACGGGACGACCGTCCAAATGGAGTGGTCGTCGGCCGAGGGGGATACCTATCAATTACAGAGTTCGGAGGATCTGGTCCACTGGGCGGACTACGGTGAACCGATCCCGGGCGTGTTCGGCCTGCAGTGGCTCCACGTCCCGGTGGGCGACCCGCCGAAGCGGTTCTTCCGCCTTCGCACGGACGATTGATCCTGTTGGGGCAGCCGCGCCAGCCATGAGTTTGCGGCCAACACGGCAGCCCCGCTGCCGCGTTTCACCTTGAGCGGCCACACCGGGCCCGGCACACTCATAGCCCGTAGAAAATGCGTGTTCCTAGCAAACATCAAGCTCGGCACATCTGAGTAAGCTCTCGACCCGTCAGCCGCTTGGTTTCGCGTATGGGCGTTTGTTTCTCTGGCGGCTTTATGCCAGTGGATTTTTCCACTTCAATCCGGGAAAGCGGGCGAAATCCGCATCCGTGGTTTGCAGGATCAATCCACGCTCGATGGCCAGCGCGGCGAGGATGGTGGGATGGAGCCAGAGGGCGCCGTCCATGAGGTCATCGGCCAGTTCGCCCATCAGGCTCTTGGCGTGGATGAAGAGCTCGATGCTCATCAGCTCCGCCGCGGTTGCCCCATCGCCCGACTCATCGAAGGCGTCCACGCGGACGGCCTTCAGGGGAGCGGCAACGCCGTTGACGCCCGCCGACCCGAACGCGCCGCGCAACCATGGCGAGCAGGGTCTTCTGCCGTTGCTTCAGCCGGCGCTGGACCATCTGGGCGGTGATCTCGCCCACCGGATCTTCGCCCGAGAGTTGCGCCGCGAACGCGGTGGCCGAGCTCTTGCACACCCGGTTGCAGGCGACGGCCTTCATCTGGCCGCTGGTGATCTTGTTGTCGACGGTGGGCTCGGCGTTCTCGACCTGGATCTCGTCATCCTGGTCGGTGATGTCCTTGAAGAAGGGGATCATGGCGACTTCGCCCGGACCGGAAGCGAGTTCCGAGGCCTTGGGGTTGTCGACGACAACGCCCGAGTTGAGCAGGACCGGGAAGGTGGCCTGCTTTTCCCGCATCGTGGCGAGCCAGATGTCGGGGATCCAGAGATCGCTGATGGTCGTTGGCATGGGAGCAGGGAGCAGGGAGCAGGGAGCAGGGAGCAGGGAGCAGGGAGCAGGGAGCAGGGAGCAGGGAGCCCCGAACCCGCCGCGTTGGGTTACACCACACTAGTACCACTTCCGGAGCCGCACTTCGACCTGCAGACGGGGGTCGATTTGGCTCTTGAAGCTCTCGAGATCGGCGAAGGAGCCATTAGCGTTCCGGTAGTGGTAAGGATAGACGATCTTGGGACGGAAAGCGTTGGCCGCGGCGGCCGCCTGGGTGACCGTCATGGTGTAAGGCTGGTTCATGGGGAGGAAAGCGACGTCGATGTTCTCGAGGGCGAGCATCTCCGGGGTGTTCTCGGTATCGCCCGCGATGTAGAGGCGGCGGCCGCCGAGTGTCAGGATGTAGCCGTTGTTGTTGGTGCCCTTGGCGTGGGGCGTGTTGGCCAGGTTGTAGGCGGGAAGCGCCTCGATGCCGATGCCCTTGAGGTTGGTCGTGGCGCCGTGGCTGAGCGCGACGGTGAGGCTGCGGAGGGAGGACGGCAGCTTGGCGTAGACCCCCGGGCTGGCGCAGAGGCGGACGCCGGCGTTGGTGAGCGACGGGATGGCATTGGCGACGAAGTGATCCGCGTGATCGTGGGTATAGAGGATCAGGTCCGCCTTCGGGAGGCCCGCATAGGAGTTCGCGGCGGGGTCGATGTAAACGATCTGGTTGCTCCAACTCAGGGCCAAGCTCGAGTGGAACACCGGATGGATGACCACGTCGCCGCCGGCGGCGGGAAGATGGTCGCCGGTCAGGGCCGTCGACGACGTGACCTGGCGCGCCACATAGAAACGGTCGCGGGCCCATGGGGCGCCTGAGTCCGTGTGTCGGACTTGGCCGGCCGTGACCGGCAGTGAAGCCAGAGCAACCCATTGGGTGAGATCGCTGCTGGCGTCGATGCAGTAGGTCTGCCCGTTGGGGGCGGTCAGCGTGAGCGCGACCTCGCGATTGGCCAGGAGAACGGGGTTGTCGAAGCGCGGTTCCTGGGCGGAGAGGACCGGGACCAGCGCCAGGGAGAACAGGCTGGCGCGGGTGCAGAGGGACTTAGGAAATCGGAGGGCATGCATAGGCCAACTGATACTCTTCCTGGGACGAGGGCGCAATTCGGAAAGGGGCCCCCGGATCCTCGCAACAGGGTCTTCATGAACCTGAGGACTCGACCGGGTCTGAGGCGGCGCCCCGCTAGCTGCTGCGGCGCTCGGCCAGGATCAAATCGCGGATGGCGAGGGGATCGGGGATCGCGTTGAGGCGCTCGGAGGCGTCGGTGGTGGCGGCCGTCGAGACGGTCAAGTCGCCGACGCCGACCAAGCGGCCCCAGAATGTCTGGTCGATGTCGATGGCACGGATGTCGGACACCATGAACTCCCGGATCGACTTCGAGAAGATGCCGCGCTCGATGACGATTCGGTTGCGATAGATGCGCAGGACGACGGACGCCCGGCACCACCACGCGACGAACAGCGGCACGAGGAGCCAGAAGAAGAGCAGGTGCCAGAAAAAACCCCACCACGAGGGGCGGGCTTCGGCCAGCACGTCGGTCGGGTCCGGCTCCGCTTCGGGCTCCGGTGGTGCGGCGGCGTTGGCCATGGGAAAACCGCAGTGGGGACAGGTCTGGGCTGCGGTCGAGACTTGCTTGCCGCACTCGGGGCAATCGATCAGCGCCATGGGCGGACTGTCCCAGTTTCAGCAGCGGCTCACAAGGAGGAAACCGGTGTCGCGGGAATGGAGGTGGTCTTCAGTCGCGCGGTTCCCGCGGAGGCGGGATCCAGTTCCAGCCAGCCAAAGCCGCCGTCCTTGAGCAATTCGCAACCGGCGAGGGAGGGGCAGAGCCGGACCCGGAAGGGGCGCCAAAGGCGGGCTTGATGCAAGGCTTCGGACAACCGGCGTGCGGTGTTGCCCAGAAAGCGGACGCGAGGCATTCCTGCGAGGATCCGGCTCAGGCGGAACACGAGCGGCGTGTGAAGGTGGCCGATGATCGTGAGGGCGATGCGGTCGATGCAGGCTCGAACGACGCCCTCGCGCCAGAGGAAGGGGAGCGCGGTGGGGTCGTGGCAGAAGAGGACGATGCGCTGGTCCGTTGCCAGGGCGCGCAGGTTGGCTCGGATGTCGTCGAGATGCTGTTCGCGCAGGGCGCGCCATTCGGCGCGCTCCTCCGGGAGGATCTCGGGTTCGAAGACCGGCAGGGCCAGGAGCGTCGAGGTGACACCGAAGAGGACGAACCGGTCCCATTCCCAGCGCCAGAAGGGCTCGAGTCGGAGCGTATCAACAGCGACGCGCCAGCTGGCGAGCCGGGGTCCGCCCTGTCCACCGAACAGGCTCATCTTGCCGAGTTCATGGTCTCCAAGAACGGATCGGGTCCGGTCGGGGAAGGCGGTGCGCAATCTCTCGAGACAGATCCGGGCGCTTTCGCAGGCGGCGGGATCGCTGACGCCCACAAACGCGGAGTCGCAGGAATAGTCGCCGTTCGCGACCACCGCGTCGGCGTCGGCGGCGTGGGCGAGGAACTGATCGATCAAGTGGTTGTGGACGAGGGGGTCGCGCATCCAGAGGTGATGGCGATACTGCCGGGCCAACCAGCGCAGCAGCGGGCTGGTGATGACCCGCTGCTCGAATCCGGCGCGGGCCGTTTCCCCGGGGGATGCGTAGTGGATGTCGCTGACGACGGCGATGCGGCGGCCGGGCGTCATGAGGCGTGCGGGAGTGCGGAGGGACACGCGTCGAGGGTGAGCGTGTAGGCTCGCGGGTTGTGGGGACATTCGCAGTGCAACCCCCGGTGGAGGAAGGTGCCGATATGCATGGCGTCGCCGGCAAAACCAAGGGACGCGAACAGGGATTCGATCTGTCCGAGGCTGAGGGTGTTCCAGTGGTAGTCGTCGACGGGGCGGACGAGGGTCTCGGGGATCTCGTCCATGTTGAAGAAGTGAAGGCAGAGTCGGTGGCGGGTCACCCGGCAGATCTCGGTCGCGGCTGCCGTCAGCCCCGCCGGGGACAAGTGCTCGAAGAGATCGTGGGCGAAGCTGTAATCGACGGCATCGTCCGGCAGATCGAGCTCGAACACATTGCCGACTTCGAACCGGGCGGCAGGGAATAGAGCCCGGGCGTTGCTGATGTTGGTCTCGCAGAGGTCGATGCCCCGGTAATCGAAGAGGCGGGCCAGGCCGTAGGATTCGAGGTGCCGATAGTCGTTTGCCGAGCCGCAGGCAGGTTCGAGGACGCTGAGGCCGGTGGGCGCGGCGGAGGCCAGCAGGGTCCGCCAAAGCCGTGCAAAGGTGTCCAGTGCCTCGATCGGGAGCCGGGGTCCGTCGGTGCCGAACGTTGTTCCATCCAGGGCCATTGCCAGGTAGTCGGGGATCGGAAGGCCGGCGGCCGATCCCGGCAACATGGCGTGGAGGCGGCGGAGGCAGAACGGCAGGCTCACGCCGTCCGCATTATCAGCGCCGCGGTCAAGGGCGTGGCGGATCGAGTCCAGGGCCTCGCGGCCGCGCTGATCTTTCGCGGTGGCCAGCACCCAGTTCATCGCGGCCGCAAACCGCAGTTCGGCAGACGCGAGGTCGGCATAGTGCGGCTCGCCCGCGGCTCGGAGCAGAACGTGACGCGACAAGACGCTCTGGACATTGATGCGCGGGTCCTGGACATCCGCGACCAGGTAGTCTTGGAGCGTGCCGGCGTCGTGGCGCGACCAGGATCGGGCAAGCCGCAGCGATTCCTGGTGGAGGGCTTCGTTCACGGGAAGGGCAGGGGATGGGACCGCCGGAAAGCGGAGGCATGCATGGCCGCCGTCAGCCGGCTGCGGCGCGGGCGCGAGCCACGAACTCGCGGATCTTGAGGCGGTCCTTGCGGCCGGGGGCGGTCTCGACGCCGCTCGAGACGTCGACGCCGAAGGGGCGCACCTGCCGGATGGCCGTTGCCACGTTGGCCGGGGTGAGCCCGCCGGCGAGCACGATAGGGCGTTCCCACTCCCGAGCGCGGACGGCCAGGTCCCAGTTAAAAGTGTGGCCGGTGCCTCCGGCCGCGCCGGGCACGAAGGTATCCAGCAGCCAGGCAGCGGTTGTGTAGTCCCGGAGCCGTTCGAGCGAGGCGTGGTCGTGGATGCGGAACGCCTTGAGGGTCTTGAGGGCGAACTGCGAGCAGAACGACGGCGGCTCGGTCCCGTGGAACTGGAGGGTGTCGATCCCGGTGCGGGCGATCGTCTCGAGGATGACGTCCGGCTGGGCGTCGACGAACACGCCGACTTTGGCGATGAACGGAGGGAGGGTGGCAAGGATGGCGGCGGCGGTTTCGGGTGAGACCTGGCGCGGGCTGACCGCACAGAACACGAAGCCGAGCGCATCGACGCCCTCGTCGATGGCGGCCCAGGCATCCTCGCGGGAGGTGATGCCGCAGACTTTGATGCGGAGGTTCATGGGGAGGCGAGCAGGGCGTCGACCTTCCCGCGGAGATCCCTCGCGCGCATCAGGGATTCACCCATGAGAATCGCCCGGGCACTGCAGCGGGCGAGTCGCTCGACGTCCTCCCGGGTGTGGATGCCGCTTTCGGCCACCAGAAGCGGCGGATCGGCGCGCCCGGCGCGGGCGAGGCGCGCGGCGATTCTCTCCGTGGTGGCGAGGTCGACGCGGAAGGTGCTGAGGTCGCGGTTGTTGACGCCGATCAAGCGGGCGCCGACGGCCATGGCCCGGTCGAGTTCGGCTTCGTGGTGGACCTCGACCAGCGCCGTGAGGCCGGCGCCGGTGGCAAGGTCGTGAAACCGCTTCAGCCGGTCGTCGTCGAGAATGGCGGCGATCAGCAGAACAGCGTCGGCGCCGCCATCCACCGACTCCCGGATCTGGCGGTCGTCGATGAGGAAATCCTTGCGGAGCAGAGGCAGGCGGACGGCGCTTCGGATTGCCTGCAGGAAGGCGAGCGAACCCTGGAAGAAGGGCCCGTCGGTCAGGACTGAGAGGCAGGTGGCTCCTGCCGCTTCGTACTCGAGGGCGATGGCAACCGGGTCGAAATCCGGCCGGATGACGCCGGCCGAGGGCGAGGCCTTCTTGACCTCGGCGATGAGCGCGGGCGGGGGCCGGCGCGGCCGCTGGAGCGCGGCGAGGAAGTCACGCGGGTCCGCCACGCGGGCTCGGGCTCTGTGAAGAGCGTCGGGCGAAGCATCGAGATTGCCCAGAGCGGCCACTTCCTGTCGCTTCCGCGCCACGATGGTGTCCAGGATGCTCATGAGCAGAGCCGGCGCGCCGCGCCGGCGTCATTCGTCCTCGTCCCGCACGCCCGGGGCGCGTTTGCTCGGGCAGCCGGCCCGCAGCCAGCCGTTGACGAAGGGATCGAGATCGCCGTCAAGGACGGCGTCCGTGTTGCTGGTTTCGACGCCGGTTCGGAGGTCCTTGACCATGCGGTAGGGCTGGAGCACGTAGCTCCGAATCTGGTGTCCCCAGCCGATGCTCCCCTTT
The DNA here is from genome assembly GCA_029556615.1 of Verrucomicrobiota bacterium. Taxonomy (GTDB): domain Bacteria; phylum Verrucomicrobiota; class Verrucomicrobiia; order Limisphaerales; family J093; genus JAKQDD01. The sequence continues at coordinate 15,364 of JAKQDD010000224.1, forward strand.
TCCCCGTAAAACCGCTCCATCTCAGTCTTTTGCTGGTCCTCGCGGAGGGCATAGAGTTTGGCCAGCAGGAGCTTCATCGCGTTGGCGCGGTTCTGATGCTGCGAGCGCTGGCTTTGGCTGGCCGCGACGACGCCGGTGGGAACATGGGTGATCCGGACCGCGGTCTCGACCTTGTTCACGTTCTGTCCGCCCTTGCCTCCGGCGCGGTAGGTGTCGACCTTGAGTTCGACCGGTGGGATCACCAATTCCCCTTGATCCGCAATCTCGGCGATGACATCCACGCTCGCGAAGCTGGTGTGGCGCCGCTTGTTGGCATCGAAGGGGGAGATCCGGACCAGGCGATGGACGCCGCGCTCGGCCTTGCAAAAGCCGTAGGCGTTCTCTCCCGTGACCAGCATCGTCACGCTCTTGACGCCGGCGACTTCGCCCTCGACGGCGTCGGTCACCTCGACCGTCCAGCCCCGGGTCTCGCACCAGCGCTGGTACATCCGCCAGAGCATGCTGGCCCAGTCGCAGGACTCCGTGCCGCCCGCCCCGGCATTGATGCTGAGGATGCAATTGCTCCGGTCGTGGGGTCCCTCGAGCAACACCCGCAGCTCGAGCGCGTCCACCTCGGCGGCGAACCGTGCGAGATCCCGATCGAGCTCCGCTTCGAGCGGGGCTTGGGCCGACTCCGGTTCGCCGGCTGCCAGTTCGAGCATGTCCTCGAGATCCTTCAACTGCCGTTCCGCGGCCAGCAGGGGGTCGAGGCGCCGTCGGATGGCGTTGGCGTCGTCGATCAGCCTCTGGGCCTGCTCCCGGTTGCTCCAGAAGCTCTCTGCGGACATCTTGGTTTCGAGCTCCGCCAGCCGTCGCTGCAGCGTGGGGACGTCAAAGAAACCTCCGCAGGTGGGACAGCTTGTCTCCCGCTTGAGCGATGTGTTCGTGTGCCGATTCAAACATGATGAGCCAGTTTAAGGTGTCCGGCCGGGACATGCCAACGCTTTTGCGTTGTTGCGGTGTCGCGGTTTCGGTCGGGTTGCAGGACGCGGTGCAATGGGATTTGAGCGCGGCACTCACGGCCGCGGCTATCGGACTGGGCCGGACATTCCGGAACCCGTTCAATGGTCGTTCCTGCGGCCCAGGGCCTTGGGGTGGTCATCCAAGTTCTGGGAGAGGTAAACGTGGCGGATCTCCTGTCCGAAACCTTTCCTTCGGAAGAACGCCAGGGCGTCCGCGTTGTCTTCGTCCGTGTCCACCAACATGATCCGCGCCTCGCGTTCGATAAAGAGCGTGGTCAACTGGCTCAGGAGACGCCCGGCAATGCCGGTGCGCTTGTACTGCCGGTGTACTCCCAGCCAGAGAAGCCAGCCGTAACGCCAGGCGCTCCCGGGCTTCTCCATGATGCGACCCAGCGCAAAGCCAATCACCCGCTCCTGGCTCTCCGCCACGAGGCAGGTGTCGCCCGCCGAGTTGAAGAGCTGCAGGAGTTCGTGATCGTCCCAGGACCGGTAAAGGGTAGGCAGTTTGGCGGCGGTGAAAAGGCGTTGGCCGAGCTCGAAGACCTCCGCCAGGTCTTTGAGCTGCATCTCGCGGATCTCGATGCAGAGGGCCGGCCGGCGCGGGGCGCGCCGCCGGGGTGCCTTCACTCGATCAGTCACGGCGGGAACATAGGAGCAGAGGGCCAAACGGACAACCGTATTCGCAAACCTCCTGATGCAGATGTAAAGCATTCGTGATAAGTGCTTTGGTGTCTGTCGGGTCGTTGCGGGCGCGGGGGTTTCTGGCGTGGCCTGGAGGTTGGCGGGCCATGCGCTGGATGCAGGGGGGCGACATTCCACTTGCGGCCAGACTCCGACCGCGGGTAGAAGCAGCGCGTGACGAATCCCTCCTCCGACGACTCCGCGGGCGACCCTGTGTTCCTGGTGATCATCTGCGTGGTGGCGGCCCTGGGCGGGTTGCTATTTGGATTCGACACTGCCGTGATCTCCGGGACGGTGGGGTTTTTCGAGAAGGAATTCGGCTTGTCGGCGGTGATGAAGGGATGGGTGACCGGGTCGGCGTTGGTGGGCTGTTTTTTTGGGGCTTTGGGTGCTGGGGCGCTGAGCGATCGTGTTGGCCGCAAGCGCGTGATGCTGCTGGCTGCGGCCTTCTTCACGGTGTCGGCGGTCTGGTGCGGGCTGGCCGGCGACGCGACCCAGTTGGTTCTGGCGCGACTGGTGGGCGGGCTGGGGATTGGCATCGCGTCGCTCGTCTCGCCGTTGTACATCGCCGAGGTTTCACCGGCGGCGCGCCGGGGCTTGCTGGTTGCGCTTCAGCAATTGGCCATCGTGCTGGGGATCCTGGCGGCGTTCTACAGCAACAGCCTGCTGCTGCAGACGGATCTGGCAGCCGCAGCCAAGTGGCGATGGATGTTCGCGGTCGGCGCCTTTCCTGCCGTGGTGTTTCTCGCCTCGATTCTGATTGTGCCCGAGAGTCCCCGGTGGCTGTGCAAACAGGGGCGCGAGACGGAGGCGTCCACGATCATCGTGCGGCTCTCGGGGCCCGAGGCGGCGCGTGCCGAGCTGGCGGAGATCCGGGATGCCCTGGCGCAGGAGGGGGGGGCCTGGCGTGAGCTGTTGCTGCCGGGTGTGCGTCGGGCTTTGTGGGTGGGGTTGATCCTGGCCGTGTTGACCCAGGTGACAGGGATCAACGCGATCATGTACTACGCGCCGGACATTTTTAAGCAGGCGGGCTCGGAGGCGACCACGGCCTACAACGACACCGTCTGGGTGGGGCTGACAAACCTGGTGTTCACCGTGGTGTCGATGGCGGTGGTCGATCGCCTGGGGCGGAAGCCGCTGTTGCTGATTGGGGCGACGTGCATGGGGGCGGCCCTGGCGTGGGTGGGCTATGCCTTCCATCACTCGATGGGCGGCATCGGACTCCTGGTGGGCGTGCTGGCCTATGTGGGCAGCTTCGCATTGTCGATGGGGGTGGTGGGCTGGGTGGTGATCTCCGAGATCTACCCGACGCGCATCCGGGGTCGGGCGATGGCGGTGGCCACGGGCGGTGTTTGGGCCGCGTGCTACGTCGTTGCGCAGACGTTTCCGGTCCTGGTCGAACGGATCGGGACCGGAACGACCTTCTGGGTGTACGGGGTGTTCTGCATTGTGGCCATCGCGTTCGTCGCGTTGTTTGTTCCCGAGACCAAGGGCCGGACCCTCGAGGAGATCGAGCGATCCTGGCGTCGGGTGTGACCGCGGACCGGGTCTGCAGCCGCGGGCGCTGACCTCTGTCGTCGGTCCTCTGTCGTCAGCCTCGTGCCGCTCTCACCGCGGGCGGCTACAGGGTGAGGTTTGACGGCGCCCAAATCCGCGCGTAAGCGTCCCTTGCGGCTCAACTTCCTGGGCTTGACCAGACGCCTTGAGCCGCCCAGTCCGGGGTTTTCGCGGATTTGAAAGCCCGCCCCCGGGGCGGGCCCATTCCCTCCAAACCCTATAGCGCCC
>JAKQDD010000003.1 GCA_029556615.1 Verrucomicrobiota bacterium
CGGTACGGCGAGGCGCCCGCGCCGGGGCTGGGCCCGGTGCAGCCGCTCCGCGACGCCACCGACCGGATCCTGCTGGAGGCGGCGCGGCGCGAGCGGTTGCCGCTGCTGGCCATCTGCTACGGCGTCCAGGCGCTGAACGTCGCCTGCGGCGGCAGCCTCCATCAGGATCTCGCCGGCGCCGGTTTCACCGCCGTGGATCACCGCCGCCCGGCGCCGGGCGCGTGGGCGCACCACCCGGTGCGGGTCGCCGGCGCGATCCCCGGCCTCGACGGGTTCCCGCCGGGCGAGTATCGGGTGAACAGCTCCCACCATCAGGCCATCAAGCGCCTCGGCGACGGGCTGACGGCGTTCGCCTGGTCGCCCGACGGCCTCGTCGAGGGCGTCCACGGCGACCCGGCCGGACCGTTCCTCGTGGGCGTCCAGTGGCACCCCGAGTCGTGCTGGCGCGACGACCCACTCTCCGCCGAGCTCTTCCGCCGCTTCCATTCCGCCTGCGTCTCGCGGGCGAGATAATTCACCACGAAGTCACAAAGGACACAAAGACGGTCTGAGTGTTCGGACGTCGGACGTCGTGCTCGTAATCGTCATCGTAATCGTAATTCGTAATCGTGATCGTAATCGAGGCTCGAGGCTCGAGGCTCGGGGTTCGGGGCTCGGGGCTCGGTGCTCGGGGCTAGTTCAGCAGTGCGAGCACGATTACTCAGTTACTCCAGCATCTCTGCCAATTTTTGGCAGGACTTTATTAACTGAAGCCATGAGTAAGATCAAGCAGCCGGCAGGCGGGAGGTACCGCTCGCGGCACCTCCATTTTGCCTGCCGCTCAATGGTGCCTCACGAAAATGGTGGATCGGTGAATCGGGAGACGGCAGACGGGCGACGGAGATGGGAGACGGGAGATGTGGATGGGAGACGGGAAACGGGAAAAAGATCGACAACCATCAACGATCAACTATCAACAATCGACCATCCCAGAACCTGTGAGCTTGCGAACCTGGAACCTGCGAACATTCCAACATTTAAACCTTCAAACGGCGCGAGTACGAGCACGATCACGATTACGAATCACGATTACGAATTACGAATTACGATTACGAACAACGAGCACGAACCATCAACTATCAACCATCAACCGTTTCTCGGGCCGAAGATCGCCGTGCCCACGCGGACGTACGTCGCCCCTTCGGCGATGGCCACCTCGAAGTCGTTCGTCATGCCCATGGACAGCTCCTCCAGCCGCGCCGCCCCCCGGCAGCGTCCCGCCCACGCGTCGCGCAGCCGGCGCAGCTCCCGGAAGTAGGGCCGCACCGCCTCCGGGTCGTCGAGGAACGGCGGCACCGCCATGAGCCCCTCGACGCGCACGTGCGCCAACTCGCCCGCCGCCTCGACGAGCGCGGGGAGCGCCTCGGGACGGCAGCCCGACTTGGCGGCCTCGCCGGCCACATTCACTTCGATCAGGACGGGCAGCGTGCGCCCCGTCTCGCGGCAGCACGTCTCGAGGCGGTGCAGGAGCGCGACGCTGTCCACCGAGTGGATCATCGCGAACAGCTCCACCGCCCGCCGCGCCTTGTTCCCCTGCAGGTGGCCCACCAGGTGCCAGGTGAAGGCGCCGCCGGCGGCGAGCGCCGGGATCTTCTCCGCCGCCTCCTGGACGCGGTTCTCGCCGAGGATCACCGGGCCCAGCGCCGCGAGCTCGCGGATGGCATCGGCGGCGACGGTCTTCGACACCGCCACCAGCCGCACCGACTCCGGCGCGCGCCCGGCGGCGCGGGCCGCCCGGGCGATTCGTTCCATCACGTCCCGGTACCGTTCGCAGAGTGTGCTCACGCGGCGCCTCCCCGCTGTCATCCTTCGGCCTCGATTATAGGGCCGCACTTGCCGCGGTGTAAAGGCGGCGTCCCGGACCGGGCGCAAAGTGTGCTAAGATGGCCGGCGCGAGAGGGAAGCGCCGATGGCTGCATCGACACCGGGACATTTCATCACGTTCGAGGGCGTGGAGGGCTGCGGGAAGACCACCCAGATCCTCCGCCTGGCCGACCGGCTGCGGGCGCGCGGCGTGGCCGTGACCCTCACCCGCGAACCCGGCGGCACCCCGTTCGGCCAGGCCGTGCGCCGCGTGCTGCTGGACCCGGTCGGGCCGCCCCGCGAGCCGGCCGGCGAGCTGCTCCTGTACCTGGCCGACCGCTGCCAGGACCTGGCCCAGTGCATCCGCCCCGCCCTGGCCGCCGGGCAGGTGGTGCTCTGCGACCGCTACCACGACGCCACGCTCGCCTACCAGGGCGCCGCCCGCGGCATCGCCCGCGCCGTCATCGACCGCCTGGCCGCCGCGCTGGACATCCTGACCCCGGATCTCACGTTCATCCTCGACATTGATCCGGAGCGGTCGCTGGCGCGCGCCATCGCCCGCAACGCCGCCACCGCCGAGGGCGCCGCCGAAAGCCGCTTCGAGGGCGAGGCGCTGGCTTTCCACCGCGCCGTCCGCGCCGGCTATCTCGAACTGGCGCGCCGTGAGCCGGCGCGGTTCGCCGTCATCGACGCCGACCGCGCGCCCGACCCCATCTTCGCCGACATCGCCGCCCGCGCCGACGCCCTGCTGGCCGGCCGGCGCCGGGAGGGCTGAGCCGTGCCGCCGTTCATGGGCAACGCCGCCATCGGCCGCCTCCTGGCCGAGTGCCGCCGGCGCGACACCCTGCACCACGCCTACACCTTCGCCGGCCCTGACGGCGTCGGCAAGAAGCGCCTCGCGCTCCAGCTGGCCAAGAGCCTGAACTGCGCCGCCGCGCCGGCCGGGCTCGACGCCTGCGACGCCTGCATCTCCTGCCGCAAGGTGGACTCCGGCAGCCACCCCGACGTCCAGGTCATCGCCCCCGAGACGAAGGTGTTCAAGATCGACCAGGTCCGGGCGCTGATCCAGGAGATCTACTACCTCCCCTTCGAGGGGCGGCGCCGCGTCTTCATCCTCGACGACGCCGACCGGATGAACGAGGAGGCGGCCAACTCGCTGCTCAAGACCCTCGAGGAGCCGCCCGAGAGCAGCAGCCTGATCCTCATCACGGCCAACCTCTACGCGCTGCTCCCCACCATCCGCTCCCGCACCCAGGTGCTCAAGTTCCAGCCCATCCCGGTGCGCGAGCTGGAGGCGTACCTCCGCGAGCACGCCGGGCTGCCGGCGCTCCAGGCCGCCGCCGCCGCGCGCCTGAGCGGCGGGAGCGTGGGGCTGGCCCTGTCGCTGGACATGGAGGCGGTCGCGGCCATGCAGGAGTCCGCCTTCGAACTCCTCGCCGTCATGGCCCATCCCAATGACGCCGCGCTCTTCAAGCACCTGGCGGACGCCTTCCCCCCGAACAAGAGCCCGGAGCTCATGCTCCAGATTCTGATTTCCATTCTGCGCGATTTGGTTATAATGGACTTTTTTCAGGACCGGGACCACGTGATGCACAACGACCGGATGGAGACCTTGAAAACCCTGCGCGCCTCATTCAGCCCCCCCGTCGTGGAGTACCTCCTGCGCGAGGTCGAGGAGCTCTACCGGAAGCGCCACCTCAACCTGAGGCTGGACACCTATATCCAGAACGCCGTCCTGCGGACCCGGGCCTTGCTGCTCCGGAGAATCGAAGCATGACCCAACTGGTCCACGTCCGGATCGAGGACTGCTGCCGGACCGATCCATATCTCAGCGACGAGCTCACCCTGCTCAAGGGCGACGCCTGCATCGTCCAGACCGAGCGCGGCACCGAGCTCGGCACCGTCGTCCACGTCCAGCCCGTCGACGCGCCGCCCGCCGGCGTCAACGGCCAGCGCCGCATCCTCCGCAAGGCCGACCCGCGCGACGTCGCCCAGTTCGGCAAGAAGCGCGCCCGCGAGGAGCGCGCCCACGAGGCGTGCGTCCGGCTCATCGAGAAGCACAAGCTCGTCATGAAGCTCATCCGGGTGGAGTACATCCTCGACGGCTCCAAGGTGGTGTTCTACTACACCGCCGACGGCCGGGTGGATTTCCGCGCCCTGGTCAAGGACCTGGCCTCCCAGCTCAAGACCCGCATCGAGATGCGCCAGATCGGCGTCCGCGACGAGGCCAAGCTCCTGGGCGGCGTCGGCTGCTGCGGCCTGCCGCTGTGCTGCCACACCTGGATCCAGAAGTTCTACCCGGTCTCCATCAAGGTGGCCAAGCAGCAGTGCCTCAACCTGAACCCGTCGCGCCTGTCGGGCGTCTGCGGCCGGCTCATGTGCTGCCTGATGTACGAGAAGGACAAGGCCGGGCGCGCCGACGCGCCCGCCGCCGGCGCCCCCGCCGACGCCGCCGAAAACGGCTCCGATCATGACGCCGACAACGGCGCCGAGACCTGGACGGAAACCCCGCCGGACGACCACTCCTTCTGAACGCCGCACCCATGTTTTTACTTGAGTTTTCACGACCGATAGTCTAATATTCAGCCAAATCGAAGCATCTTCCGCCGGAATTTGACACCATCAGATTTGGCTTGGAAACCGATCGCTTCAGGACGGAGAACCAGGAGGCACCATGGTCAATCGAAAGCTGATCCGGCCTTCCATTTCTGAAATGTCGCCCTCCACGCCGAAGTTCCACGGCCCGGGGTACAAGCGCGTGCCGCCCGACCAGACCCACGCCGAGAATTTTTATTACGTTAAGCAGATGAACAACAAGACGCCGATGGTCATCCGCCTGACCAACGGCGAAGACCTCCAGGGCTACATCGAGTGGTACGACCGGGACTGCATCAAGTTCAACCGCGAGGGCGCCCCGAACCTGCTCATCTACAAGACCAGCATCCTCTACATGTACAAGCAGGGCGAGGACACGGGCGACGACGAGGGCAGCCGGCGTCCGCGCCACCGCCGCTATCCGGACCGGGACGACCGGGCCGACAACGGACTCCCGGACGGCAACCGCGACTAGCCCCCTGCCATGGCGCCACCGCGGACCATCGCCATCACCATGGGTGACCCCGCCGGCATCGGCGCGGAGGTCGTGCTGAAGGCGCTGCGCGAGCGCGCGCCCGATCCGCCCGCCGCGTTCTTTGTCTTCGGCGACGGCAACGCGCTCATGGAGCACTGCCGGGCGCTGGGCCTGCCGTTCGAGCTGCCGGTCATCCCGCTGGAGGCGTTCCGGCGGCAGGCGCCGGGCGAGACGTGCCTGGTGGACTTCGCCAACGTCCACGGCCGGCTCCAGTTCGGCGTCGAGCGGAGCGACTACGGGCGGGCGTCCATGGAGTACATCGAGGAGGCGGTCTTCGGCTGCATGTCCGGCCGCCTCGACGCGCTGATCACCGCCCCCATCAACAAGAAATCCATCCACCTGGCCGGGTACGACTTCCCCGGCCACACCGAGTTCCTGGCCGCGCTCACGCACGCGCCGCGCGTCGTCATGTCGTTCCACGCCTGCAATTTCTGGTGCGTGCTCACCAGCACCCACGTGCCGCTGGCCGACGCGGTGGAGCTGGTGAAGAAACAGCGGATCGTGGACACCATCGAGCTGGCCCACCGCGAGCTGGCGCCGTACGTCGCCGAGCCGGCCATCGCCGTGGCGTCGCTCAACCCCCACGGCGCCGAGGGGGGGCTGTTCGGCATGGAGGAGGGGCTGGAGATCATCCCGGCCGTGGCCGAGTGCGCCGCGCGGGGCCTGCCGGTGAAGGGCCCCTTCCCCGCCGACACGGTCTACCTGCGCGCGCTCCAGGGCGACTTCAACATCGTGGTGAACCACTACCACGACCAGGGCATGATCCCGGTGAAGCTCCTCTCCTTCGGCAAGGCGGTGAACGTGACCCTGGGCCTGCCGTTCCTGCGCGCCTCGGTGGACCACGGCACGGCCTTCGACATCGCCGGCCGCGGCGTCGCCTCCCCCGAGAGCATGCTCGAGGCCTGCCGCCTCACCCTGGAGCTCCTCGACCGCCGCGGCCCGGGGAAAGTTGATGGTTGATCGGCGATGGTTAAGAGTTGAGAGTTGAGGGTTGAGGGTTCGTGCTCGTAATTCGTAATCGTAATTCGTAATCGTAATCGTAATTCGTAATCGTGCTCGTAATCGGACCTGGGACCTGGGTTCTGGGACTTGGGTTCTGGGACCTGGGTTCTGGGACCTAGGTTATGAATCCCAGGTCCCAGCACCCAGGACCAAGATCCCGTCTCCCGTCTCCCGTCTCCCGATTCACCTATTCACCCTTTCACCGTGTCCCAAATGTCCGAAGATCAATGACCAATGAAATCCTTTGCGTCCTCCGTGCCTCTGTGGTGAATCGGACATCAAATTTCGTGCTCGTGATCGTAATTCGTAATCGTGCTCGTAATCGAGGCTAGAGGCTCGAGGCTCGAGGCTCGTTCCCAACCCTCTCAACCCTCAACTCTCAACCCTCAACTCTTAACCCTCAACGCTTTCTTTGTGCCCTTCGTGCCTCCGTGGTGACTCTTCTCTTCTCTCCGCTTCGCCCCCTCGCCATTCCATTGACAAAAAGAATCGCTTGGCGTCTTGGCGCCTTGGCGTGCTTATGACCTGGCGCCTTCGCGTGCCGATTTCCCCCTCCGCGCCCTCTGCGTACTCTGTGGTGAATCTCCCCCCGCCGGTTCGCCGCTTCGCCGTTTCGCCGCTTCGCCGGCTCGCACCCTCGTTGGCACACTCCCGGCACAGCGATAGCTCTTGGCGCGGGAGCCCCGGCTGTGCTATCGTCCGCCCATCGGTCACCTGAGGCGGAGGGTACCCCATGGGGAGAGGTCGTTTTCTCTGCTTCTTTCTATTTCTGTCCGTGCTCGCGTGGAGCGGCCGGGCCCAGGCGCCGCCCGGCGACGCCGTCGCGGCGTATGAATACTACCCCGACGGTCTGACCCGGACGATCCGCTACGCCAACGGGGTGGTCTCCGCCTTCGACTACTTCGACAACGGCCGGCTGCGGAGCGTCGACACCCGCGCCGCCGACGGCGCCCTGGTCAGCCGCTACGAGTACGACTACGACGCCGACGGCTGCCGCGTCGAGATGCGCGAGTGGAACGCCACCCCGGCCCGCCGCGCCGCCGACCCGCTCTGGGCCGCCGCCCCCGCCGTCACCCGCTACGGCCACGACAACCTCGGCCGGCTGGCCTGGGCCGAGTACCGGCCCGCCGACCCCGGCGCCCCGTACCGGCGCGTGGAGTACGCCTGCGACGCGGCAGGCAACCGGCTCGGCGAGACCGCCCGCGAGCACGCCCCCGACGGCACGGTGCTCCGCACTCTCAAGGACCGGCGCTTCATCATCGACAACCGGAACCGCCTGGCGGCGGTGATCGACGCGCTGGCCCTCGAGCGGAGCGTCCGCTACCTGGCCAACGCCGCCGGCGACACCGTGGCCCGCGTCACCGGGGTCATGGGCCCCGACGGCGAGATCGTCCCCGGCACGGAGAGCCACCGCCTCCTCTTCGACTGGGACGCCGCCGGGCGGCTGCGCCGGGTGCGCCAGGCCACCCCGGGCCTGGACGGCGCGCTCGTCGAGGAGCTCCTGGCCGAGTTCCGCTACGACTACCGCGGCCGCCGCGTGGCCGCCCACAGCCGCTTCGTCGCCCTGGGCGGCGACGCCGTCCCGGCGGAGAGCCGCCTCTATGTCTACGACGGCGACGCGGTGCTCGCCGAGTACGGCTTCGACGCCGACGGCCGCACCCCCTACCGCGCCCGCCAGTACGTGTACGGCGACGGCCTCCTGGCCATGGAGGCGTATGCGCCCCCCGGCGCCGGCGCACCGTCTCCTTCGCCGGCGGGCTTCGAGCGGGGGACGGCCGCGGCCGGATGGCCTTCACCCACCGGGCCGCCCGCCCGCGCCGGCGTCCCAGGCGCAGGTCCGAACCCGTCCGCCACCCATCCGACGCTCCTCGATCCCGCGTCGCCCCGCATCATCACCGAGGCGGACCGCTTCGCCTCCCGCTCCGGCTCGTCCCCCTGGAGCGCCGCCCCAGCGTACCCGACGCCCGGCTCTTCTCCCGCCGGCACGCCCCCGGTTTCCACCGGCTCCCATCTCCCATCTCCTATCTCCCCGCTCCCATCTCCCGCCTCCCGTCTCTCGTCTCCCGTCTCCCCGCTCCCGTCCCCCGCGGGCGTCTACTTCTACCACCTCGACGCCCTGGGCTCCACCGTCAACCTCACCGCCGCCGACGGCGCCGTGGCCGAGGCGTACCTCTACGACGCCTGGGGCAACTACCGCGAGCTGGACGTGCCGGACGCCGACGTCCCCGCCGGCTGGACCTGGGTGGTGGACCCCGACCTCGACGCCAACGGCCTCTACTGCTGGGCCACGTACCAGGCCTGCCTGCAGGGCGCCTTCACCGCCGACGACGCCGCCGCCCCCGGCCTCAACCGGATCACCTACACCGGCCACGCGTTCGATCCCGCCACCGGGCTGTACCATTTCCAGGCGCGGTTCTACGACCCCGAGGCGGGCCGCTTCCTGTCGGCGGACCCGAATCTCGGCGACCCCGCCACCCCCCCCAGCCTCCACCGCTTCCTCTATGCCTACTCCAATCCCCTGCGGTACGTCGACCCGACCGGCTACCAATCCGAGTCGGCCGAGGAGATCGCCCGGCGGAAGCAGCGGTCGGACCAGGCACTGGCCCGCCTCGCCGACCTCACCGGCAGCTCCGCCGCCGGCGACGTGGCAGCCGGCCTGCCGGCCGCCGCCGGACGGGCGCTCTTCAAGCCGGAGGTCTACCGGCAGGCCGTCGAGGAGCTGGTGGCGGAGATGGAGACGGCGGTCCGCCACCCCGGCGCGCTGGTTCACGGCGCCGTCACCGGCGCCCTCACCGGCCCGGAGCAGCTCGGCGACTGGATCCGGGAGCAGCTGCCCCTCTACCGCGACACGCTCATCCGGTGGGACCGCATGAGCGCCGCCGACCGCAGCCGGTTCGTGCAGGACCTGGCCGACCAAGGGTTGGTCAACATCACCAAGGCCGGCCTCGTCGTCTCCCTCACCCACCAGGCCCGGATTGTGGTGGAAGCTAATGGCCGAATTCTGCGAAATCAAACCTCATCAGTGGGAGTGAGGGAAACGAGTTCAATAATCGAAGAGAGGATTCCCGGAAACACAAGACCTTCGAATCAGTTTGACGGTGAATTCCCCAAATCGATTGAAACCAAAATCACTGGCGAATTAAGCCTGAAGCTGAGTACTGAAGCCAAAGGAAAGCTTGGAGAAGCATGGTCGCGTCACACAATTCTCAGAGCAGGTTATCAAGAACTGCCCGCTCGACTCCCTCGTAACCAAGGTTTCGATGGAGTGTTCATAAAATATTCCCATGATGGTTCCATATCAGACATAATTGTTGCAGAATCAAAATTCTCTGCTTCTGGCAAAGCATCTTTAGCAAAGACAGTTACGAAAGGCAAACAACTCAGCGAGCAATGGATGAGATCAACAATTGACCAAATGATTGAAAGTACGGATCCCAATGTTCAAAATACCGGTCGATTATTGAAGAACAACTTCGAGCTGATTCGAACCAAGGCAAACGTGCTTAACTCTTCTGGCATCAACAGATGGAACAAGATTAAAATCCCGGACAAACAACCATGAAAAGTGATATTGAAATCATTGCCGATCGCTTGAAAATGGAACTCGAGGATCTGGGAATGTTGGATCGGAAGGTGAGCGGGAAGACGTTGGATGGCGATGGTCGCAATACTGCGATGTTATCCTCGTCGTATCGTTTTATCGGGGTGGCTCGATATGTTCTGGACCATGACGTCTTGCAATTCAAGGAATGTCTTGCCGAATCCTCGCGCCTCTACCATGGCCTGTTCTTGCGCTATGAAAACGGTGAACCGATCAGCCCGTCGTTTCTGGCAATGATTGCATATCAGGAACTGCTCCATGCGCTGGCCGCAGGAGATCCCATACTCGCTGAACGGCTGGCGACCGTGATGGGCGGGCGGACGGCTATTGAGAAAGTACACGACCATCCGTTCGACCGCAGCTTCGGCTACGCCCTGAAGTGGGCTGTAAGCGGACAGCGGTCGGAGTTGGAGACATCTCTCGAGCATTTCATCAACATCTGCCAGACGAAGCCATTTAGGGATTTTTCGGGCTATGCCACGATGTTTTCGGCGATGCTCAACGGGGACGACCGTCTGGCTGCCGACGCTGTACCCACCATCACCGCCGGCCACGCCCGGCAGTCTCGAGGGCGGGGTTTGTTTAGTAAACCGTCGGATCGCATCCTTTGTGTCTGGGGGATTGGAATCGTCAACCTGGCTCGGTCATTCTACAACCTGAAGGCTCCGGCCATGCCTCCGCTGATCCCTGAAGAATTGCTCATGCCGCCACACCAGTATCCGCCGGCGGGCAGGCGGCCGAAATCTCCGGAGGCTGTGGACGAGGAATAGCAACCTTCAGCGCTGAACGCAATGTTTTCGGAATGATGAACCGATGGCCGATGATGAAAAATGTCATTGGTCTTTATAAAATGTACCAGGTGCGCGGATAACGACGGTATGCGACGATCAGCGCCAGACTCCAGGAGGCAGGCGCATGATCGAGAGAAGGAGCGTCATGGACATCTGGACATTACAACGCCAAGGGTACAGTCATCGGGAGATCGGGCGGCGGTTGGGCTTGGACCGCCGGACGGTGAAGAAGTACATCGTGAGCCAGGAGCTGCCGCGGTACCGCGGGGGGCCGCGCGGGTCGAAGCTGGCGCCGTACCACGGGATGATCCGGGACTGGCTGGGCCGGGAGGACTATACGGCGCAACGGCTCCACCGGATGGTGACGGAACAGGGGTACGCCGGGAGCTACGAGACGGTGAAGCGGTACGTGCGGCGGGTCAAAGGGGAGCGGAGCCGGGTGGCCTATCTGCGGTTCGAGACGGAGCCGGGGGTGCAGGCGCAGGTGGATTTCGGGGCATTCCAGGTGGGAGATGACGGGACGACGAGCCAGACGTTGTATCTGTTTGCCTTGGTGCTGGGGTCCAGCCGGGCGCTGTACGCGGAGCTGGTGACGGTGTGTACGCTGCCGGTGTTTCTGGAGTGCCACCAGCGGGCGTTCGGGTACCTGGGGGGCGTGCCGGCGGAGATCCTGTACGACAACATGCGCAACGTGGTGATCCGGCACCTGGCCGGGCGGGTGGCGTGGAACGGGCGGCTGCTGGAGTTTGCGACGCACTACCGGTTCCGGCCGCTGGCCTGCCCGCCCTACAGCCCGTGGGTCAAGGGCAAGGTGGAGCGGCCGATGGACTATCTGCGGGAAGGGTTCTGGCGGGGCTACCGCTTCGTGGGCCTGGAGCAGGCCAACCTGGATCTGCGGGCGTGGCTGGCGGCGGAGGCCAACCGGCGAGTGCACGGGACGGTCCACGAGCGGGTGGACGTGCGGTGGGCGCGGGAGCGGGCCCACCTGGGCGCGCTGCCGCTGCGGGCGTTCGACACGTCGGCCTGCTATTGGCGGAAGGTGGCGCGGGACTGCGTGGTCACGTTCGCCGGCAACCAGTACCAGCAGTACCAGGTGCCGCACCGGGCGGTGGGGCAGACGGTGCTGCTGAAAGTGCACCGCGAGGTGGTGCGGGTGTTCTGGCGGGACGAGCTGCTGGCGGTGTACCGGATCCCGGCCGGGCGGGGCCAGTATCTGACCCAGGCCGCCTTCGGGGCGGCGCTGCGGGCGGATGCCGACCAACAGCGGCGCAAGTACCCGCGCGGGCGGGGCAAGGGCAAGGCCACGATCGGGTTGCGGGCGGAGGCGGCCGGGAGCCTGCACCGGGACCTGCGCGAATACGACCGGCTGCTGGCGGTGGCGCCATGAGCGCGCTGATCCTGGAGCGGGTGCAGCAGCATCTGGAACGGCTCAAGCTGGGCACCATGCGGAGCCGGCTGGCGGAACTGGACCGTCAGGCCCAAGCGGAAGGCTGGAGCGGCCTGACGTTACTGGACCGGCTGCTGGACGAGGAGGTGACGGTCCGGGAGCAGCGGCGGGTGGCCACCACGCTCAAGATCGCCGGGCTGCCTTACGAGAAGACGCTGGACCAGTATGACTTCTCATTCCAGCCGGCCCTGGACAAGCGCCAACTGCACCAGTTGTTCGATCTGAGCTTCCTGGCGCGCCAGGAGAACGTGATCCTGCTGGGACCGCCGGGGGTGGGCAAGACCCACCTGGCGGTGGCGCTGGCCATCGAGGCGTGCGTCCATGGCTTCTCCATCCATTTCACCGGCATGGCCGAGCTGATCGCCAAGCTGGAGCGGGACGACACCGACGGCCGCCGCAACCGGGGCCGGGGCTATCGCCGCAGCGCCCTGGTGGTGGTGGACGAGGTCGGCTACACCCCGGTGACGCTGAACCAGGCCCACCTGTTTTTCCGGTTCGTGGCGTCCCGCTACGAACGGGCCAGCTTGATTCTGACCAGCAACAAGTCGTTCGCGGAATGGGCCGAGTTCCTGGGCGACCCGGTGATCGCCACCGCCATCCTGGACCGCTTGCTGCACCACTGCCAGGTGATCCAGATCAAGGGCTCCAGCTACCGCCTGCGCGGCTGGCAGGAACGGCTCAAAACGCCGGAGCCGCCGGTGGAATAGCTCTTTGAACCGGCGGAATCAGGCCGTCGATTCCGCCCCCACCAATTCGGGCATTGGTACATTTTCTAATGACCCATATTGGTACATTTTTAGATGACCGTTGACAAAAAACTGTCTTCCTTTAATTCAGGCGTTGATTGATGCACTGATCGTGCTTGAATTTGCGGGCTCAGATGAAATCAACCCTGATACGGCCGTCCGAGCGATGGAACACATCGCCGCCAGCCTGTCGACTCTGGATCCTGCGGATCAATTGCTTCTCCGTAGACATTTTCATCAAATTGCCGCAGACGCTCAGGACCAGGCCTACAAGGAGTTCATCTCTGCCCTGCCGGACATGCTGGGCCTGGTTCAATAACGAACCTTCAGTCATCAAAAATCCCAAATACCCAAGCCCAACTGCTTGATGATTAATGACCAATGAATCTCTCTGTGCCCTCTGCGTGCTCTGTGGTGAGTCTCCTTCTCCGATTCGCCGACTCGCCGTTTCGATGGTGCACCGGCTCGCTGGATCGCCGGCTCGCCGATTCGATGGTGCACCGGCTCGCCGCTTCTCCCCTCAGCTTTCCATTGACAAAAGAATCGCTTGGCGCCTTGGCGCCTTGGCGTGCTTATGACCTGGCGCCTTCGCGTGCCGATTTCCCCCTCCGCGTCTTCTGCGACTCTGCGGTCAATCTCCCCCGTCGTTGCCGGTTGCGGCGCAACCGGCCTCCCCGCCGGTTCGCCGGTTCGATTCCTCAGGCGGGACGCCTGAGCCACTTCTAGCGCCCGCATGATTGCTGGACAATCCCCCCGAACTGGATTAAGATACTTTCAAGTATAATACGACAAGGTATCTTAAATGGAGAGACGCTTTTTGAACCGGGAGCGGGAGTTGGCGGCGCTGGACCGGCTGTTCCACACTGCCGGCGCGCAGCTGCTCGTGGTCTACGGACGGCGCCGGGTGGGCAAGACCGCCCTGCTGCGGGAGTTCCTAAAGGAGATCCCGCACATGTACCACCTCTGCGCCCGGCTGCCGGAGCCGGAGCAGCTCGTCCGCCTCGGCGAGGTCGTGGGGCGATTCGCCGGGGACCCGCTCCTCGAGGAGAACGGCTTCCGGGAGTGGCGGCAGGTGTTCGACTACCTGGGCCGGCTGAAGGAGCGGTTCGCCCTGGTGGTGGACGAGTACCCCTACCTGGTGGAAGCCAACCCGGCCATGGGCAGCCTGTGGCAGAAGGGATGGGACGAACGACTGCAGGCGAGCGGGATCTTCCTGGTGCTGATGGGGTCCTCGGTGGCCATGATGGAGCAGGAGACGCTGGCGGCCCGCGCCCCCCTCTACGGGCGCCGGACGGGCCAGCTCCGGCTGGAGCCGCTCCCCTTCCGCCAGGCGCGGGGGTTTTTCCCGAGCTACGATTTCCCGGACCAGTTGCGGGCGTACGCCATGCTGGGCGGCATCCCCTATTACCTGGAACGGTTCGAGGACGGCCTGCCCCTGCGCGAGAACCTGCGGCGCCACATTCTGGACATCAGCGCGGTGCTGCGCGAGGAGGCGGAAATCCTCCTCCGGGAGGAGCTCCAGCAGCCCCGGATCTACTTCTCCATCCTGAACGCGGTGGCGCAGGGGAAGCGCAAGCTCGGTGAAATCGCCAACGCCACGTCGCTCCCCCACGGCACGCTGACCAAGTACCTGTCAATCCTGCAGCAGCTGCACCTGGTGCAGCGCGAGATCCCGGCGCTGGAGAGCGCGCCTGACAAGAGCAAGCGGGGCCTCTACCGGATCGAGGACCCGTACGTCCACTTCTGGTTCCGGTTCGTCTTCCGCCATCGGGACCGCCTGGAGCAGGGCGAGGAGGACTGGGTGGCCGACCGGATCATGGAGTCGCTGGACCATCACGCGGCGGGCTATTACGAGACGGTGTGCACCCAGGCCGTCCGGGAGGGCCTGCTGGACGGCCGGTTCCCGGAGCGGTACCGGACGGGGGGGCGCTGGTGGCACCGGAACGAGGAGATCGACCTGGTGGCCCTCGACGAGGACGGCGGGGCGGTCCTGTTCGGCGAGTGCAAGTGGTCCGTCCGGCCGGTGGGGCGGAACGTCCTCGAGGAGCTGACGGCCAAGAGCGGCCTCGTCCAGGTTCCCGGACCGCGCCAGCGGGAGCGCCGCTACGTCCTCTTCAGCCGGAGCGGCTTCACCGACGGGCTGCGCCGCATCGTGGCCGGCCGCCGGGACGTCGCGCTGGTGGCGGGGCTGGATCCCGCGGCGACCTGAGCGGCTCCGCCCCCTCACCGGTTCGCCGTTTCGGGAACGGTTGATGGTTGATGGTTGATAGTTGATCGTTGATAGTTGATCGTTGATAGTTGATCGTTGATGGGTCGTGCTCGTGATCGTAATTCGTCATCGTCATCGTAATCGTAATTCGTAATCGTGCTCGTCATCGTGCTCGTCATCGAGGCTCGAGGCTCGTTCCCGCCATGCGGATGTCGGACTTCGGACTTCGGACTTGGGACCTCGGTTCTGGGTTCTGGGCCCTCGTTCCCCGGCCCCAGTTGCAGGAACCCAGGTCCCAGCACCCAGATCCCAGCACCCAGGTCCCAGTTCCCGGCACACTCCTCCTCACCCCCAAATAGCCAATAAATTATACGCAATAGTCAATAACCAATAGAATGAATCCTCCGCGCCCTCTGCGTCTCCGCGGTGAATCCCCTCCGCCGTCTCGCCGCTTCGCCGTTTCGCCGATCAACCATCAACCATCGACTATCAACTCTCCCTCAGGCGGGACGCCTGAGCCACTCCACTCATCGATAGCTCTTGGCGCGGGGCCCCAGACTGTGCTACCGTCCGTCCATCGGTCACCTGAGGCGGAGGGCACCCCATGGGGAGAGGTCGTTTTCTCTGCGTCCTTCTATTTTTGTCCGCGCTCGCGTGGAGCGGCTGGGCCCAGGCGCCGCCCGGAGACGCCATCGCGGAGTATGAATACTACCCTGACGGGCTGACGCGGACGATCCGCTATGCCAACGGGGTGGTCGCCGCCTTCGACTACTTCGACAACGGCCGGCTGCGGAGCATCGACACCCGCGCCGCCGACGGCACCCTGGTCAGCTGCTACGAGTACGACTACGACGCCGACGGCCTCCGCGCCACGATGCGCGAGTGGAACGCCACCCCAGCCCGCCGCGCCGCCGACCCGCTCTGGGCCGCCGCCCCGGCCGTCACCCGGTACGGCTACGACAATCTCGGGCGGCTGACCTGGGCCGAGTACCGGCCCGCCGACCCCGGCGCCCCGTACCGGCGCGTGGAGTACGCCTGCGACGCGGCGGGCAACCGGCTCGGTGAGACTGCCCGCGAGCATGCCCCCGACGGCACGGTGCTCCGCACCCTCAAGGACCGGCGCTTCATCATCGACAACCGGAACCGCCTGGCGGCGATGATCGACGCGCTGGCCCCTGAGCGGAGCGTCCGCTACCTGGCCAACGCCGCCGGCGACACCGTGGCCCGCGTCACCGGCGTCATGGGCGCCGACGGCGAGATCGTCCCCGGCACGGAGAGCCACCGCCTTCTCTTCGATTGGGACGCCGCCGGGCGGCTGCGCCGGGTGCGCCAAGCCACTCCGGGTCCGGACGGCGCGCCCGTCGAGGAGCTCCTGGCCGAGTTCCGCTACGACTACCGCGGCCGCCGCGTGGCCGCCCACAGCCGCTTCGTCGCCCTGGGCGGCGACGCCGCCCCGGCGGAGAGCCGCCTCTACGTCTACGACGGCGACGCGGTGCTCGCCGAGTACGGCTTCGACGCCGACGGCCGCACCCCCTACCGCGCCCGCCAGTACGTGTACGGCGACAACCTCCTGGCCCTGGAGGCGTACGCGACCCCCGGCGCCGGCGCACCGTCGCCCTGGCCGGCGGGCTTCGAGCGGGGGACGGCCGCGGCCGGATGGCCTTCGCCCACCGGACCGCCCGCCCGCGCCGGCGTTCCAGGCGCAGGTCCGAACCCGTCCACCACCCATCCGACGCTCCCCGATCCCGCGTCGCCCCGCATCATCACCGAGGCGGACCGCTTCGCCTCCCGCGCCGGCTCATCCCCCTGGAGCGCCGTCCCAGCGTACCCGACGCCCGGTTCTTCTCCCGCCTGCACGCCCCCGGTTTCCATCGGCTCCCATCTCCCATCTCCTGTCTCCCCCCTCCCATCTCCCGCCTCCCGTCTCTCGTCTCCCGTCTCCCCGCTCCCGTCCCCCGCGGGCGTCTACTTCTACCACCTCGACGCCCTGGGCTCCACCGTTAACCTCACCGCCGCCGACGGCGCCGTGGCCGAGACGTACCTCTACGACGCCTGGGGCAACTACCGCGAGCTGGACGTGCCGGCCGCCGACGTCCCCGCCGGCTGGACCTGGGTGGTGGACCTCGACCTCGACGCCAACGGTCTCTACTGCTGGGCCACCTACCAGGCCTGCCTGCAGGGCGCCTTCACCGCCGACGACGCCGCCGCGCCCGACCTCAACCGGATCACCTACACCGGCCACGCGTTCGATCCCGCCACCGGGCTGTACCATTTCCAGGCGCGGTTCTACGACCCCGAGGCGGGCCGCTTCCTGTCGGCCGACCCGTACCTCGGCGATCCCGCCACCCCCCCCAGCCTCCACCGGTTCCTCTATGCCTACGGCGATCCGCTCCGGTACACAGACCCCACCGGCCGGATGACGATCAACTACACCGACCGGGCGGCGCTGGCCGGCAAGCGCCCCGCTCCGCCCACGCAGTGGGGCGTCCCGTCGGAGCTGAGCCTGGCCGAGGCGGCCGTCCACTCCGACCTGCGGCGGATCTACGGCGATCCGGCGCACGGCGCGGCCGAGCAGTACCAAGTCGTCGGGGAGAAAATCCGGGACAAGCAATCGCGCTACCTGGCCACCCTGAGCCTGGACGCGGACGACTACGACGCCGGGGGCAACCCCCGCTGGGAAAAAATCTGGCGCGAGTTCACCGCCGCGACCGGCGGTTACGCCCGGTCCATCACGGACCTGAAGGCGCGGCTGTTCCAGGCGGTGCGCGAGGGCGGGGCCGTGGTGGACGTGAGCGAGCTCTTCTCCGACGCGCACGATTTCTCCGCCGCCCTCACCGAGCTGACCGCCGACCGGGTGGCCACCGGCCCGGGGCCCATCGGCGGCATCCAGCGCCAAGCGTCCTATGTGGGCCAGGCCGGCATGGCGCCCGAGTTCACCGCCGCGGCCGGGGCGGCGGGCCTGGCCGCCGACACCGCCGGCTGGGCCTCGCTGGGTCTGGGCGCCTACCGCGCCGGCAGAATCACCGTGGAGCTGATCCAGGCCGCCCGCGCCCTCCCGGGCGAAGGCAATTTGCTAACTAAAATAGGAACCATATTATCCAAACAGTATCCAGATGTCAGAACCGAGTCTGTCTGGAAACTGGGACCCGGTCCTCGTGGTGAAGCTATTGAAAAGGTCTTGGGCCAAAACCTGCCAAATAATTTTCCAATAATTGATCGGTTTGAAAATGGCTTAGCAACAAGTATCAAGAGTATGGATCTGAGCGCAAAAACATATCAAAATCCCCGAAATCTCATCCGAGTAGCGGAAAGATACATTGATTTAGTAAAGCGATTTCGTGGGGCTAAACATGCTGGAATCAGCATCAATGAAGAAGACATCCTTTCAAGAGGACTCGAATTAGCTATTCCAAGAGGTGGAGCAACAATAGAACAGAAACAAATATTAGATCAAATTATAGAATATGGACGAAACAATGGAGTTACTGTAAAAATCATCGAGGTGTACTGATGATAAAATCAGCAACAGCGTATCGGAAAGGCGGCGAAATCATTCTACATGCCGATTCAAAGACGACCGCCGGGGTGTGGATCGCCTCTCCGCCGTTCACCGCGCTCTCGGCAACTGTCGCGGTCGAGGAGTTGGGGATGATTCTGCTGGACACGATTTCGAAGTCAGTCGCTGGCGTACCCCACCCCCGCTCAAAGACCGACTGGGCGGCTGTGCGCGCCCCGTTGTTCCAAGCATTCAACGTGAAATCGATCGAGGCCCAGATGCAGGGGACGGTGTGCTGCGGAATCATGGACGAAGACGGCATCCTGAGAATTCGACCCACCCGAAACGAAGGTGCCCGGGAGGGTTTCGTGCCGGTGCCAGGGCGGGAGATCTGCATCGCCTCGAACGCTTCCCCTCCAGAGATTGGCGCGGCATTGATTCAAGGATTCACGTGGTGCGCCGACTCCGACTTCGTCATCCGGCGGAGCCGGAGTTAGTGGACAAGATGGTGAATTCCCACTCCATCCCCCCGTGCGCGTGTATCGGCAGGCCCGTTCGGACCGCCACGAGAATAGCCAGGCGCAACCCGGCGCAGCCGGGTAGCGCCTGGACGAGCGGGTATTTTAACAGGCGGCGCGCCCCGGGGGACGGGGCGCGGAGAAGCAAAGCATTCGCCGCCACCCGTTCCTCGCGCCCCGCGGCCGCGGGGCGCGATCACTTCTTTTTGTCCTTCTTTCCCAGGCGCTGCCCCGCGTGCGCGGGGCTGCGCCTGGCTATTTTCGTTGTGACTACGTGGACCTTGCCGGTCGATGGCGGGATGGCCGATCCGACCGATGGCGCGGACACAATCCCGCCCAAAAGTGTCAGAAAACGGGGGTGGCTGAGTAGCCGGATTTACGGGCTCAACATTTGATCCTGAGAGCGAGAGTCACTGATATGATCCAAGTCGCGCCTGGGAACTGACAAGGTGTATTCATATCTATTATGAAATACGAACTCATGATCCGCTCGATCCCAACCGCGGAGATCGGAATCCCGGAAACGCACGCCCGGATCGTCTCGGCGATGAACAGCATCTCCCCTCCATGGGGATTCGGGGGATGCGGTGGCCCGCCGGCGCCCAATTGTGGCCGGGAGCTGCTGGCTGAATCCAGATTGTCCAAACATCTCGGACCCGGTGTCCGTGGCTCAATCGTTTACAGCTTCCGAGCCGGACTCAGGGACGCGGGGATGTCGGACGATTTCATGAAGATTGAATTCAATCCGACCAGGCAGGATTACCAGGCTCTCGTACAGGAAGTTTTTCCTAAATATATACATGCTTTCTCGCCTTATTCTGCCTTTGTGGGTGATGCCGATTGGGGTCTGGCCGATTGGCCGGAAGAGAAAAAATGCGTGACGAATTCACGATATGGAATCTATCGCATCTACCCTGTCCACTTTCTGGGAAATGTGCTCTGCCAGAGAACATTCCAGAAGATGCCCGGCGATCTGGTCACCGTGTTGTCGCGAGATTGTGAGCATGTTGAATTGATGGGAGAGGGTGCCCTTATCATCCAGACGAGCCGGATCGTGGGCAAAGCCGAAGCAGATGCAATCAACGAATTACTCTGGAACCGATTGGGCAGGCAGCGTCCGGGCAGCGCCAGTTGAAGAATCGGAACGGAAAGAATATGACTTTGGAACGTTCATTTGTCACTCCGGCTGATCCGGATGATTTTGAACATTGGTTATACGCGATGGATGATGCTTTGCAGAGATTCATCAGCGATCTCG
Organism: Verrucomicrobiota bacterium; assembly: GCA_029556615.1. Lineage (GTDB taxonomy): Bacteria > Verrucomicrobiota > Verrucomicrobiia > Limisphaerales > J093 > JAKQDD01. The sequence goes on from JAKQDD010000003.1 coordinate 20,041, forward strand.
ATGAGTCCATCGCATTGAAATTGGATTATTCTGAAAAATCTTTAGAAACGATCGAATCTCTGATCCTGAAACAATATACAAGCGTCGAGAGAATATTGATCCCGGAAGAGTCGTACAGACTGGACGGCCTGGCCCGATACATCGGGGAAATTTTCGCAAAGCAATCGGTGGACGATGGGAAATCCAGCTGGATGATTCTCGCTATGCCTTCCACGGTCTGCCTCAATTGATGGGCTTCAGTCCGCGAGCCACTCCGATTTGTCCCCATTCGCTCGTGACCGCCGTGGATCGCCGTCAGGGAAACTATCTGAGAACCATTCTGGAAAACGTGAAGCGCAGATTGCGCTAGAACTTGAACGACACCCCGGGATTCCAAGCTGTGTGATATGTTCAATCCGACATGATACCCGAGTATCTTGGAACTGCCATGCTTTTCATCCAGCCCGAACATTGCGTGCCCCTGCAGATTATCCCGGAGACCGGTAGTGGCGCCAGACGGCTGGGAGGCACTCCGCCGATCGGGATCGTTCCACCATCGGGATCCACGGGGTTGGCCTACTTCGCCACCCTTCCGTTGGTGGGCAACCCCGCGGCCCATGTATCCATCTTCGTTTCCCGTCTGGAGCAGCTCATGTGTATGCGCGGCCGGGTGAACCCTTCGGGCGGCATCGAAGTGTGCGTCCATTACGCTCTGCCCCGAAATCCCTCGCCCACGCCATGGGACTCGCACCTCTCGGCCAGCCGGTTGGGCGTGGTGTTGAGTTTTTTGATCCCCGCCCGCTCAGCCAACGAACAACGAGTCTGGGGAGGCATGTTTCCAATCCCTGAACAGGTGGCGTCCCAGGCTGTGTGCCGTCCACCTGAACAACGACCAGCCGGTGAGTGGTGATGCATCTTTACATTGGCTCCGTGCTCGGTGGACCCGAACTTGAAAACAGTCAGATCGATTCCGAAATCACTCAATTACTGCGCCTGGTCAAGCAGAAGCGGACACGACTCGATGGAGTCGTGAGCGTTTTAAATGTGGTGTTCCATGTGAGCGGTTCCGTCACTGCCAACAATTTCACCGGAATACGGACCGCCACTTTTTCCAAAAAGCTGAAAACGTTAATGATCCAGGTAGCAGTGCCGGAGGACATCCAGAACCATAACACCCGTCGATTCCTGATTCATTCACTTCAACAAGCCGTCAGACTGGCAGAACCTGTTTTTCACAGAGCAGGCATCGCCTTCGACGCTACCTCCCTGTTGACCCTGATCCATGGAGTGGAATCAGAATATATTCCGACAGCTGACCGGCAAACCGATTAATGAAAGTATTTCTCCTTGTTCGTGGTTACTGAACGAATGGCAGCGCGGATCCTGGAGATGCAGCTTCGCGATGTGATACTGGAAGAAATCAAAATGGCATGAAGATGCCGGCGCCTGCGATGATCGAACGATCGTTGTGCTTGTATCATTGTTGACCGAATGGACTGTATCTTCATCAAGGTTCAATCCCAAGCCGGCGGAGCTGGAACCAGGCGGTCGTCGAGGAAGTGAATGACACTAGAAACCGTGCGTCCGGGCACGCGCTTTCTCCAGCCCCGCGGCGGCGAAGCTTGTGTCCCCCACAGCCCGTCCGGCGGACGGGCGCTACGGCGCCGCGGCAGGCGCTGCTTGACCGCAGTAGGCCGCGCTCCGGCCGGGCGCGGCCCGTTCCCTCGGCACGATCGAGCGGTTCGTCCACGGCTCCGAGTCGCGGTGAGGGTGGATCAGAATCCCGCCGCTTCCTGCCGAGTGTCACGGCGCCCGTCCGGCGGACGGGCGCTACTGCGCCGCGGCAGGCGCTACTTGACCGCAGTAGGCTGCACTCCCTCCGGGCGCGGCCCGTTCCCTCGGCACGGTGGAATGATTGAACCCCGCGGAGGTCGCATCAGATGAAAACTATCTACCTTTAATTCAGGCGTTGATTGATGCACTGATCGTGCTTGAATTTGCGGGCTCAGATGAAATCAACCCTGATACTGCCGTCCGAGCGATGGAACACATCGCCGCCAGCCTGTCGACTCTGGATCCTGCGGATCAATTGCTTCTCCGTGGGCATCTTCATCAGATTGCCGCAGACGCTCAGGACCAGGCCTACAAGGAGTTCATCTCTTCCCTGCCGGACATGCTGGGCCTGGTTCAATAACAAACCTTCAGTCATCAAAAATCCCAAATACCCAAAGACAACTGCCAGATGATCAATGACCAATGAATCTCTCTGTGCCCTCTGCGCCCTCTGCGTACTCTGTGGTGAATCTCCCCCTGCCGGCGGTCGGCCAATTGGATGCGCATCAACCCGTCAATTCTGATCATTGGACTCAAGCGCCGGATCCGGTGCCAGGCGATCCTGTCGCAATTGCAACGTGTCTTCCATCTCCCCTTGC
>JAKQDD010000047.1 GCA_029556615.1 Verrucomicrobiota bacterium
TCCTTTGTCCCCTCATTCCTTTGTCCCCTCATTCCTTTGTCCCCTCATTCCTTTGTCCCCTCATTCCTTTGTCCCCTCATTCCTTTGTCCCCTCATTCCTTTGTCCCCTCATTCCTTTGTCCCCTCATTCCTTTGTGCCCGGCCTGCGGTCCGCCCTGGACGTCGCCCAGCGCGGGCGAAAGGCATCAGGGTATGGGTTGCGGCCAAGCCGCGCTGCGTTTCTGTCAGCGTTCCCGTGCGATGCGGGCGAGGGCCTGATCCAGGCGCTGGGCTGAGACGGGGAGGGCGGTGCCCAGCTCCTGGGCGAAGCAGGAGACCTTGAATTCCTCGAGGAGCCACCGGAAATCGCGGATGGCCTCAGCCAAGGGTGGATGTGGTGCGGGGACGGAGGCGAGGGTGGTGGCGGCTTCGAGGTACGGTCGAAGGCGCTGGGCTTTCTCGGCGTCTTTGAGGGGGCTGAGGGCGGCGCGTTCGGCCCGGACGATGAGGGCCTGGAGGTAGCGGGGCAAGTGGGGCAGCCGGTCGAAGTCGACTTGGAGGAGGAACTGCGGGGGCACCAGCGCATCGATCTCGCGTCGCATCTGGGGGAGGGGGCGTCGGCAGAGGAGGGCTTCCTGGCGTTTCTCGAGGATGGGGCGGAGGCGATCGACCAGTTGGGTACCGAGGCTGGGGAGGCGGGAGCGGGCTTTCTCGACGTAGGCGGCGAACTCGCGGGCGGTCCGGAAGGCGGCTGGCGGCAGTGGGAACAGGTGACACAGGAGATGTTGGCGTGCCGTAGCGGTGAGCTCGCTGCCGGGTCCCAGGGTGACGTAGAGCACCTTGAGCGGATCGAGGCTGCGCAATTCGCGTTCGAGCCAGGCCAAGTCGCGTCGGAGAGCCAGTTCGGCGAGGCGCGGGATGGCGTGGCGCGAGGCCAACTCGGCCTCAGTGCGGCGCCGGAAGAGGCGGAGGTGGACGCTGTCCTGTTCGCGTTCGAGGCCAGGGTAAGCGTCGAGGGGCGGATCCGATCCTGCGACGGCGATCGACTCGGGGAGGTCCCCGAAATCCCACGAGACGAGGTCGTAGCGTTCCCAGCGGGCGGCGGTGGTCTGCCAGGCTGCGGCTTGTGCGGGGTCGACGTGACGGCGGGCCTGTTCGCGGAGCGGGGCGAGGTCGCGGCCGGTGGCGAGCGGTTGGGGTTGGCGGCCGACGACTTCGAAGCGCGGCCGCAGGTGATCGGGGAGGGCGCTGATGGGCCAGTCAGCCGGGGCAATGGCGACGCCGTAGGTCTGGTGCACGAATTTGCTGAGGCCTTCGAGAAAGGGGCGTGGGCCGGGTGGGACCGCCTGGGCGATGGCTCGGGCGGCGGCGTTGAGGGGCATCAGCGGACGGCGGAGAGCTTTGGGGAGCGATCGCAGGAGGTGGGCGATGCGTTCCTCGCGCAGGGCGGGGACGAGCCAATCGAGCTGGCCGGGTTCGATCCACTCGGCGAGGGGTGCGGTGAGACGGAACGTGACTCCGTCGTGACTCTGGCCTGGGGCGTAGGCGTAGCTGACCGGGATCGAGTGGTGACCGAGCGTGATGGCGTCGGGCAATCCGGATGGGTCAAAGCGGCCGGCCTCATCGCCGAGCAAGTCGGCGGGTGCGGCCTCGAGGCGTGCGGCGGCGTTGGGTGTGGCGAGCACCCGGCGGAGGTCAGCCCAACTGGAAACCTGGGGGAGACGCGAGGTGTAGAAGGCGAAGAGAGCTTCCTCGAGGTCAGGAACCACCCGGTGGGACTGCCGGGTCTGCCAGAACTCGAGTTTCTCGATCAGGCGCCGGTTGTGGGCGAGGAACGGGAACTCGCCGGGGAGCTCGTCGCCCAACAAGGCGGCCTGCAGGAAGATGCGTTTGGCCTCCTCGGGGTGGTGCCGGGCGTAAGCGACCGTGCGTTCCCGAAGGACGAGTCCTCTCAGCAGGACGCGTTCGCGGCCGACGACACGTCCGGCATCCGGGTCCCACCGGGGCTGGTCGCAGGCGGTGCGGCAGAGATGAGGGGCGAGCTCGAGGATCCAGTGGGGATCAATCGCGGCCAGGGTGCGGGCGTAGGGCCGGGTGGTTTCGACGTTTTCACCGGCCACGATCCACTCCGGGGGCGGGGCGGACGCGGTGTGGCCGTGGTGTGTACCGGACTTCGAGTCGGGGGGAGACGGTGTTATCGGGCGGTGGGCGGGCGTGGGGCCGGGCTTATGGAGGCGCGTGGTGTTTTGGATCAGGGCTGATCTGGGGAAGACATGGACTGTGCGTTGGCCGGCGAGGCGATAGGTGTTCTTCTCGATGCGCTGGGCGACATGGCCGCAGAGGCCGGCGAGGATGGCGCGGTGGATGGCGGCGTAGGTGGCCGGGCGGGCATTGGGGGTGAGGGCGTCGAGGTCATCGAGCGCTTCACGGAGTTGGGCATGGACGTCGACCCACTCGCGCATCCGTACGAAGGAGAGGAAGTGGGTTCTGCAGAACTTGCGGATCTGGCTCTGGGTTTCGAGCGATTCCCAGGTGTCATGGTAGGCGTTCCAGATGTTGAGCAGGGCCAGGAAGTCGGACTGGGGATGGTGGAAACGGCGGTGGGCGGCTGCCGCGGCGTCTTTTTGATCGAGGGGTCTTTCCCTCGGATCCTGGATGCTGAGGCCGGCGGCGATCACGAGGACCTCGGTCACGGCGTGCTGCCGGCGGGCTTCGAGGATCATGCGGCCGATGGCGGGATCGACCGGGAGCCGGGCGAGAGCCTCGCCCATGGGGGTGAGCTGGCGGTTGTCGTCCAGGGCGCCGAGCTCCTGGAGGAGAACGTAGGCATTCTGGATTGCGGCCGCCGGCGGGGGGTCGATGAAGGGGAACGTCTCGATCTTGCCCAGGCGTCCCGCCTCGAGGCGGAGGAGCACTTCGGCCAGGTTGCAGCGCCGGATCTCGGGCTCGGCATGGGGCGGGCGGGCAAGGAATTCGGACTCGGCGTAGAGTCGGATGCAGACGCCGGGGGCGATGCGGCCGCAGCGTCCGGCGCGCTGGTTGGCGTTGCTCTGGGCGATGGGCTCGATGGGGAGCCGGCGGCTGCGGGTGCCGGGGTGATACCGGCTGATTCGGGCAAGGCCGGTATCGATGACGTACCGGATGCGGGGGACGGTGAGCGAGGATTCGGCGATGTTGGTGGCGACGACGACGCGGCGTTTGGGGCCTGGCGCGAAGACGCGCTGCTGTTCGGCGGCGGTCAACCGGCCGAAGAGCGGGATGACCTCGAGGTTGTCCGGTTGGCGACGGCGGAGCCTGTCGGTGGCTTCGCGGATATCCCGCTCGCTGGGGAGGAAGACGAGCGTGTCTCCGGCCCCAGGCTCCTCGAGGACGGCGCCCACGGCGTCGACGGCGGCATCGACATACGTGCGGTCGCCGGTTTCCTCCGCCTCCGCGTCGAGCGGCGCGTACCGGAGCGTGACGGGATACAGGCGGCCGGACACCTCGACGATGGGGGGGTGGTCGAAGGCCTGGGCGAATCGATCGAGGTCGATGGTGGCGGAGGTGATGACGAGGTGGAGATCGTCCCGCTGGCGGAGGAGGTTGCGCAGGTGGCCCAGCAGGAAATCGATGTTGAGCGAGCGCTCGTGCGCCTCGTCGATGAGGATCACCTCGTACTCGGAAAGCAGGGGATCCCGCTGGACCTCGGCGAGGAGGAGGCCATCGGTCATCACCTTGACGCTGGTCTCGGGGCGGACATGATCGGCGAAGCGGATGGCGCAGCCGACATCGCGACCCCAATCGACGTCGAGCTCCTCGGCCAGCCGCCGGGAGATCGAGAGGGCGGCGACCCGGCGCGGCTGGGTGCAGCCGATGCGCGCCCGGCGGCCGTAGCCCGCCTCGAGGCACATCTTCGGCAATTGCGTGCTCTTGCCCGAACCGGTCTCTCCCGAAACGATGAGGACCGGATGCCGGGCGAGGGTGCGGACGATGGCGTCGCGATGGGCGGTGATGGGGAGGGTGTCGGGGTACTCGAGATGGCGGATCACCGCGTCGCGGCGGGTGCGGATGGCGATCGAGGCGCGTGCCTCTGCGATCCAGCGTTCGAGGGGGAGCGGCGCGTGTTCTCCGCGGCGGTGGCGGGCGAGCGTTGTTGCGAGGCGCGCTCCGAGCCGGAGCTGATCGGGGAGCAGGCACTGGGGCAGGAGCCCGCGCAGTGTGGCGAGAGCTCCGGCGGAATGTCCCGCGGCGCTCGGACTATTCATCGAGCACGGCGCACGCCTGGTTGCCGGCCGGGGGGCCGTGACGAATCAGCCTCATCGGCCGCCCAGGAGCCGCGCGGGGAGCAGGAACAGGGCCCGCAAGAACGCGAAGACACCGGTCACCGCGATGGCGGCGAGCCGGAACGGCAGCAGGAGAAGCCAGACGAAGGGAAACAGCACCAGCGCCAGCAAGGCCACCGGCCAGCAGAGGACCAGCAGGACGCACCAGAGCAGAAATGCCAGCAGCAATCTCATGGTCACGAACAGTACCGTGTACTGGATCGCACAAGAGCGGCGCGAATGCAAGCCGGCTTCTTTTCGAGCTCCGCAAGCGCTCCGGCTTCTGGGCGCTGCGGCGATCGGGGCTCGGCACCCGGGCGGCGCGGTGGTCGCAGAGGATTCTCGTGTGGAGTCCTCGACTTGTGGAATTGACCTATTGACCCCATGTTCCACAATTCAAGGACACTAGACACCATGAACGATCGCTTGCTCACCCTCGGCCATTCACCCGACCCGGACGACGCCTTCATGTTCTACGCCCTGGCCCGCGACCGGATTCCCTCCCGCGGTTTCCGGTTCCAACACATCCTCCAGGACATCCAGACTCTGAATGAACGGGCCCGGCGCGGCGAACTCGACATCACCGCCATCAGCATCCACGCGTACGCTTACGTCGCCGACCAATACGCTTTGCTGCCCAGTGGCGCCAGCATGGGGGACGGCTACGGCCCGATGCTCGTGGCCCGCCGCCGCCTGGATCGCGATGCGATCCGCCGTGCCCGCATCGCCGTTCCCGGCACGATGACGAGCGCCTTTCTGGCGCTTCAGCTCTGGCTCGAACAACCCGCGGCCGCCCTCGATTGCCGGGTGGTCCCGTTCGACCAGGTCTTTGCCGCGGTGCACTCCGGCGACGCCGAGGTGGGTCTCATCATCCACGAAGGCCAACTCACCTACACCCAGGAGGGTCTCGTGGTCTGCCAGGACCTGGGCGCATGGTGGAACGTACAACATGACGGTCTGCCCCTGCCTCTCGGTGGCAACGTCATCCACAAGCGCATCATCCCGGAAGACCGCCGGATCATCTCCGGCCTCCTCACCGACAGCATCCGCTACGGACTCGAACACCGGGCGGAGGCCGTCGAACACGCCCTCCACTACGCCCGCGATATGGGCCGCGACCTCGCGGACCGTTTTGTGGGCATGTACGTCAACCACTGGACCCTCGACTACGGCGAGCGCGGACGCACCGCCATCCGACGCTTCCTTGGCCTCGCCCACGATCGCCGCCTGATCCCCGCCCTCCCCGAGCTCGAGTTCGTCGCCTAGCGAGGCGCCGCCTCAGACCCAGTCGAGTCCTCAGGTTCATGAAGACCCTGCTCTGCTTGCCCAGCCTCTCTTCCACGCCTCGCTAATGGAGAGTCCTCGACGGAAGGAGGGAAGGCTTGGAACAGCAGGGACCAGCCTTGACCTGTTGACCGCCTATTCCACAAGTCGAGGACTCTAGCGAGGCGGCCGGATTCCGATGCTTGCGCGAGCCGAAGGAGCGGGGCAAGGTTCCCCCCGCTGTGAAAGCCGCTCACCCATCCGCACGCGCTGGCCGAGTTCATTCCCCGAGACGTCTCCCGCCGGCCTCCCTGACCCGCCGGCGATTCATCCAAGGCGCCGCGGCCACCGCGGCCGCGATCTCAATCGTGCCCAGCCATGTGCTGGGCCGCGGCGGCACAGCGGCGCCCAATAGCCGCCTCAACCTGGCGTTTATCGGAGTCGGTTCCCAGGGCTTGCGCGTCCTCCTGAACTTCCTGCGCCAGCCGGACGTCCAGGCGGTCTCCGTGTGCGACGTTGTCACGGAGCGCGACGACTATCCCCAGTGGGGAGAGCGCGAGTTTCGCGACGCGGTCGCGACTCTCCTCGGCGGCAGCGCCCCGGCCTGGGTGGAAGCCCTCAGCACCCGACGCCCGATTCGCCTGACGCGGACGCTCACCGTCACCGCGGGTGTGGCGGGAACCGAGCCCTGCCGCCGGATCATCAACGCCTACTACGGCCGGAACAAGGCCTCCGGCAGCTACCGGGGATGCACCGCGCACGCCGATTTCCGCGAACTGCTGGCCAAGGAAACCGACGTCGATGGGGTCGTGGTTGGCACGCCGGACCACTGGCATGCCCTCATTGCGATCGCCGCGATGGAGCGCGGGAAACACGTTTATTGCCAGAAACCCATGACCCATTCCGTCGCCGAAGCCCGGCGCATGGCCGAGGTCGCCCGCGCGACCGCCGTCGCCACCCAGGTCGCCGTCGGCCCCCAGGCCGCCGAGTCCACGCGCGTCCTCTGCGAGTGGATCGCCTCCGGCGCCATTGGACCGGTACGCGAGGTCGTCAACTGGTCGAATCGCCCGGTCTGGCCCCAGGGACTCGAGCGTCCGACCGATGCGCCGGCCGTGCCTCGAGGACTCGATTGGGATCTCTGGTTGGGGCCTGCCCCTGCCCGGCCGTTTCACCCCGTCTATCTGCCCTTCGTCTGGCGCGGGTGGTATGACTTCGGCTGCGGCGCCATCGGCGACATGGGCTGTTACAGCTTCGATGTCATCTTCCGCGCACTCCAACTCACCCCGCCCACCCGCATCGAAGCCAGTTCGAGCGAGCTGATGGATGACTGTTTCCCCAAGGCCTGCCTGATGCGGTTCCAGTTTCCCGCCCGGGGGGATCGACCGCCCGTGATCCTGACCTGGTACGACGGCGGCCTGCTCCCGCCCCTGCTCGATCGCCTCGGTCCAATCCCCGCCCTCGACAAGGAAGGCTTGCTGTTCCTCGGCGACCGCGGTGCCATCCTCTGCGGATTCACCGGCGAGAACCCCCGGCTCCTCCCCGAAGCCGCCTTTCGAGATTTCACGCCCCCGCCCAAGAGCCTTCCCCGATCCATCGGTCATGACCGGGAGTGGATCGAGGCCTGCAAGGGAGCTGCTGCCAAACCAGGAGCGAACTTCGAGTTCTCGAGTGCCGTCACCGAGACCATTCTTTTGGGCAACGTCGCCCTACGCGCCGGTCAGCGGATCGAATGGGATACCGCCGCCATGAAAGCCGGCAAGAACCCCGCGGCGGATCGCCTGGTCAATCCCCCCTGCCGCGCCCCCTGGCGTGGAATCCTCGCCCCTTGACCTGTCAAAGCTTCGACGACGTCCGTTCCGCCAGCCAGATCATATCCTGGTTGTTCGGTGAAGGGACGTTGAGCTGAAGGCTGTTGTTGTACTTGACCGGAGGCAGCGTCCGCGGGTCCTTCCACTTTCGGATCTCCGCGTGCCCATCCGCAAAGGAAATCCCAGCCGCCCCATTGTGGTAGCCTGCAGGGTAATCAATGATCCGCGCCGACGCGGCATTCTCGACCATCATGTTGGCAAAGCCGCCCGCGTTGATGCTGTCCGGGTGTTCGTCCAAGAGCACATACAACTGGGCTGTCGGCGGATCGATCATCTCCGAAAGCTTGTAGTACGTGCGATAGCGTTTCTGGGCGGGCACCATTGCCGAGCCGGGGGGCAGCCACTCCCCAGGCCCCCCGAGCGCCTGGCTCATCCCCATGCTCCGCACCCGGGGGTAGATCCGTCCGCCGATCTTGACCGTGCTCTTGTCCGCCGGACACTTGTACACCGCCGTGTCCTGCACGTAGAGGGCGAATTTCGAGAACTCGGGATTCTTCAGGATCGCCGTGTTCGTATTGTCCGCGTTGGCACCGTTAAAATCGAGCCACCCGCCAACCCAGGCGTTCGCCTCCGCGCGGTTGTTCCCCGGCGCTGTCACCCGGTCGCCGTTGTCGTGCGCATACATCAGCCAGGCCAGCTTCAGTTGCCGCAGGCTGTTCATGCAGTGGATCCCCTGGCCCTTGGCTTTCGCCCGCGCGAGCGCCGGCAGCAGCATCCCCGCCAGGATGGCGATGATCGCAATCACCACCAGCAGTTCGATCAGGGTGAACCCGGTCCGCCAACGCCCGGCACCGGCCGCGGAAGAAGAAGACGCACGCATATCAGGGCTAAAGCTGATTCACGATACCAAGTCTTGCAACCGAATGCCAGCCCGACGTCGCGATCCGGCGGCCCGGAGGGTTGCGCCGAAAACGGCCTGGGGCCTTGTCGCTCGTCAGTCACAGCCCGCTGCGGGGATGCTCCTTCCTCGCTTCGCGCCCCAGGCCGTTTTGGGCGCAACGAAGCACCAGCCATTGGTGAGACACCACACCAGAGCCCTCGACTTGTGGAACGTGGGGTCAACAGGTCAAGTTTGGTCCCGCCCGTTCCCAACCCGCCCCCCTGCCTTCGAGGACTCTATATTAGCGAGGCGCGGGAGAGAGGGTCCGGAAAGGCAGCAAGGCTTCATGGGATCGCGGACTTCGTTAGGTCTGAGGCGGCGCCTCGCTAGGGGGGTGTGGCCGTGGGGCTGGTTTCAAGGCCGGGCGGGGGTTGGGCCGACGCGCCCAGCGAGAGGAAGGACCAGATGGCATGGATCTGGCGCTCGGTGTTGCCGTCCAGCAAGGTTTTGATTGTGGCTTCGGCCTCCGGCCAGAACGCCGGCATTCGTGTGCCCGGTCTCAGGCCTGCCGGGTCGAGAAGGTAGCGGCGAAACCAATCGTAGTGGAGGCGGCGGCTCATCCAGGTCATGTCCATGACGGAGAGGCCGAGCGAGGGGATCCCGGCGAAATCGTGACAGACGATGCAGCTGCAACCTCCGGTGCCGACGAGCAATCGCCCGGTTGCGGCGTCGCGGGGTGCGGGTTCCTCGGGTGCCGGGGTGGGCGGGGCATCGGCCAGGACGAAATCGGCGATCAGCGGTTCGACGTTGGCGGCGCCGAACTGGGGCATCCTTGTGGCCAGATAGGGGCGGACGGCGCCGCGGTTGAGAACGACCTCGCGCAGCCAGGCTGTGCGCAGCTTCCGGCCCACGCCGGAGAGGTGCGGTGGCAGGCGGCCTTCATCCCCCCAATCGGCCGATACCCGGGAAACGAAGAAGTCCGACCGGCTGGGGGAAGGTCCGCCCAGGCCCTCGCGCGAGTGGCAGGCGAGGCAGTTGAGCGACGCGAGCGTGTGCGCGACGCGGTTCAGCGGTGTCGAGGGTGGGGATTGGCGTTGGGTAGCGCTGAACAGGGTGCGCAGCGCGGTGCGCTGGTTTTCATGGAAAGCGTAGCGCGGGACGCCCTGGCGCGGTGTGGCCGAGAGGCAACCGCCCGGGGCATCCGCGCGGAGGCGGTCGAGCGGGGGCGCCTCGAGGCGCGAGACGAGGCGTGGCGGGTGCAGGTCCAGCGTGTGACAGGCTGCGCAGCCGAGCGCAGCAAAACGATCGCGTCCACGGCGGATCCGATCGGCGTGTGGCGTGGCGGATGGCGGTGCCCCACTGGGTTGGGCGGAGGCGGGCGTGGCGCCGTCCACGTCGCGCTGCAGGTACGCGGCGATGGCCTGGGCCTCCGCGGGAGAGAGGTTGAGGGAGGGCATTCGACCCGCGCTGCGGACGGACAGGGGATCGAGGAGCAGGCGCGTCAAGGCAGCGGGGAGGTATTTTTGGCGGAGATCACCCAGGGGGATCGAGTTCAGCGTGAGTTGATCGAGCACGAAGCGCTGCGCCTCCGGGTCCGCGGGTCCGGTGGCGGGCAGATCCGGGAAGAGGGCGGCGGCGGTTTCCTGGGGTGCGTGGCAGGCGACACAACCCGCGCGATGGTAAAGAAGTCGACCTGGGTCCGGGGAAGCGGTCGGCGTGTCATCCGTCGCCTCGGCCGGCGGGGGGGCCAGAGAAAGGAGGAGGCCGAGCAAGTCGTTTGCGGCAGCGTTCTTCTCCGCCGGGGGCAGGTCGCGGAGGAGATCCGGCATGGTGGAGCCGGGTTTGAGGGAGTGAGGTTCGGCGAGGTGGCGTTCGAGAGCAGCGATCCGGATCCGCTGTCCCACGGTGGCGAGGTTTGGAGCGGGGCTGGGGGTGTTTTCGGGGCGGGCAGGCTCGGCTGGGGTGTGGCAGGCGGTGCACCGGAGTTCCTTGAGCAGAACCGCGCCGGCGTGGACGGTGTCGCCGCTCGACTCGATGCCGGGGAACACCATGACGGGGGACTCTGCCGCCCGCGGGGCAGCGGCGGTCGCTAAGAGCAGAGCGAGAGCGGCTTGAAACCTGCGCAGGGCGCGTGGCCATGCGGATGGTGGGCCTGCGGCCTTGGGGCGGCCGGGTGGCTGGTGCGCGCGTCTGGCGGTCATGGCTCTTGCGGCTGGTGTCGGCGGCGTCTCGGGAAGCCGGTGTCCGGGGTGCGGCGACGGCGGGGAGCTTACGCGGTTTGCGGTTTGGGGCACGCGAATTGTGGGCCTTGACCCCGCGCAGGGGGCGGGGCTAAAGAGGAGTCCAACAGCGGGACGTCATGAAACTGACCTGGACCGATGCGGAGGAGATTGCGTGGGCACTGATCGCGAAGCACCCGGATCAGGACCCGCTGCGGCTGAGCTTCCCGAAGTTGCACCGGATGGTGCTGGAGCTCGAGGATTTCGAGGATGATCCCGAGGGGTCCAACGAGGGCGTGTTGGAGCGGATTCAGATGGCGTGGTACGAGGAGGTGAAATGAGCATGAAGACCAAGACGATTGTGCGGACGGCGGGCGCGCCGGCGCCGGTGGGGCCTTACAGTCAGGCGGTGCGCGCCGGCGGTTTCCTTTTTTGCGCGGGGCAGATTCCGCTTGATCCGGGGACTGGGGATCTTGTGGCGGGCGGGATTGCGGCGCAGACCGAGCGGGTGTTGAAGAACCTGGAGGCGATACTGGCTCAGGAGGGCTTGGGCTTTAGCGACGTGGTGAAGACCACCGTGTTCATGGTGGACCTCGGGGAATTCGCGGCGATGAACGAGGTTTACGGGAGGTTCTTCATCCAGGATCCGCCTGCCCGATCGACCATCCAAGTGGTGGCATTGCCGCGCGGGTCGCGGGTCGAGATCGAGTTGGTGGCGGCTGCGGCGTCGAGGGGGTAGGGCAGGGAAAAGCGCCGGGGGGCCGGCGCAGTTCAAAACCTGTCGGTTGCGCCGTGGCCCTGGGCTAGAGTCCTCGACTGGGTCTGAGGCGGCGCCTCGCTAGAGTCCTCGACTTGTGGAATGTGGGGTCAACAGGTCAAGTCTGGCCCCTGCCGTTCCAGGCCATCCCTCCTTCCGTCGAGGACTCTACATTAGCGAGGCGCGGAAGCGAGGGTGGGCAGGCACAGCAGGCTCTTTATGTCCGTGGGGACTCGACTGGATCTGAGGCGCGCCTCGCTAGGCCTTGGTTGGGAACCGGGCGATGAGGCGGAGCGATTCGTCCATTTGGGCGGGAGATTCGGCGCCGAGGGTCATGGTGTCGAGCAAGCCGAGGTTTTGGGCGAACTCGATGCACTCCTCCTTCATGGCGGCCAGGGTGCCTTCGCCGTAGATCTTCATGCCGATGAGGGCTTTGCCGTTGGCCTTGGCGGTCTTGAGGACGGGTATGACCTGATCGACGGGGGCGTCCATCTTCGCGCCTTTGGGATTGATGCGGGCGAGGATGACATCGACCCAGGGGGAAGCGACTGCGGTCTTGAGGGCGCCGAAATCGTGGCAGGAGACGCCGACGGCGCGGACTTGTTTTTTCTCCTTGGCGGCGGAGAGGGCGTCCATGTAGGGGCGCATTTCCTCTTCCCAGGCTGGTTTATCGAGGCAGTGGAGCAGCACGATGTCCAGGCGATCCGTGTTGAGTTCGTGTCGGAACCGTTGGAGAGCCATCTCGGTCGATCTTCGGGCGAAGGCGGGCGGCACCTCGGACGGCTGTCCGTCGTAGCGGTACCAGAGCTTGGTCAGGATGGTGATCTTGTCCCGCGGGATGGTGCGCAGGGCTTCCCGGAAGTAGACGTGGGAACCGTAGAGATCCGCGAGGTCGAAGAAAGTCACGCCGCGGTCGTAACTGTGTTGGAAGAGCTCGACGAGCTTCTTGAAGCCCATTCGCGTGTGGTTGGATTGCCGGTTGCCGCCGCTCATGCCGGTCCCTTGGCCGACCCGGGAGAGTCTGATTCCGGTCTTGCCGAGGGGGACCTCGGTGGGGGGAGCCGGGCTTGGATCGCCCTGGGCCCTGACGACTCCGAACAAAGCCACGGAACTGCCAGCCAGCGAGGCAAGGAATCTGCGTCGGGGTGCGGTATTCATAAGCATCCGGTTCGATTGCATTGGCATGGCGCCGGGCGCGCGGTCCGGTCCCGGCCGGGCCACGCGCGCGGCGGACGTCCCAGTGTGTTGGGTCCCGGTGGTTTTGCCAAGTGTGGATTGGAGATCAGGGTCTACTGTCGCAAGGCGCGAGCGCGCCAGATGACGGCCGGGTTATCAGTGATGATGCCGTCGACGCCGGCGTCCCAGAGGGTGTTTGCCAGGGGGGCTTCGTTGATGGTGTAGGCCCAGACCTTGAGGCCGAGGCTGTGGGCGTAATCGACGGCGGGCTGGGTGACTTGGCGGTTCCAGACCACGATGGTGGCGCCGAGCGCGCGCACCTGATCGACCCAGGCTTGGCTCAGCGCCTTTTCCTCGTCCGTGAGTTTTCGTCCGCCGACGCTGCCCGGCGGGCCGAGGGCTCCGAGGATCTGGCGGGGTTCGAGCCGGTGGAACTCGCGGAGGTACTCCCAATCGAAGGACTGGACGACGAGCTGGTTGATCCACTGGCGTTGGTGAAGCAGTTCGACGAGGGCGCGCGGGTCGCCCGCTTTGCGTTCGATGAGCGTGACGCCCTTCTTTTGGATGAGGTCGAGCGCCTCGTTGAGCAGGGGGATGCGGGTGCCGGCGTACCGCCGGTTGTACCAGGAGCCAGCATCGAGGGTCTGGAGGTCGGTCGAGGAGCGACTCTCGGTGCGGATCTTCTGCGCCTGCCATCGGGTTTTGGCGTCGGTGGTCCGGTCCAGATCGGCGTCGTGGATTACGACGGGGATGCCGTCGCTGGCGTGGTAGTAGTCGAGTTCGACGAGGTCGGCGCCGGCGGCGAGGGCGAACTCGAAGGAAGGCAGGGTGTTTTCGGGGGCGAGGGCGGGGTAGCCGCGGTGGCCGATCACGAGGGGGCGCTTCTCGGCGAGGAGGGTTTCGGCCGCGGGACGGTCGGCGGCGAAGGCGGTTGCAGCGAGCGCGAGGGCCAGTGCGGCGATGGGCGTCAATGGGCCGGGCCGACGCTGGGTGGTCATCGGGGTTGAGATTGCCGGGTGCTGTTCGTTGTCGCGCATGGGTGGCATAGTGTTCCTCTCGAGAGGTAAGTGCAACTCACCGATCTCACCGAACCTCGAGGTGGATCGTCCGACTGACCGTCTGACCGGCATTTCCGAGTGCCGGTTGGGGAGACTGTGCCCTGAGGGGGCCCGGGCCTGTCAAGCCTGGGGGTGTCCGGGAGCTTGACGCTGACCGGCGGGTCTGCGGATGATGCTGAGGCTGGCGGGATCGAGGGCCTCGCGAGGTCCCCCGGCGGGATGCGTGTGAACTGGAGGCGCCCGAGGTCGGCGCCTCCCGCAACGAGCCGACTATGAACCGACGTGATTTCCTGAGCACCACCACCGCCGCCGCGGGCGCCCTTGCTGTCTGTGGGGCTCCCACGATTCTGGCTGCCGAGGAGACGTGGCCTTTGAAAGGCCGAATCTACAAGTCCCTGAAGATCGGCATGGTGAAGGTCCCGGGGTCGCTGACCGAGAAACTCCAGGCGTTGAAGGAGCTGGGGTATCGCGGCGTCGAGATGGATTCGCCGGGGATGGACGTCGAGGCAACGCGCCAGGCCGTGGCGGCATCCGGGCTTGCGGTGGATGGAACGGTTTGTTCGACGCATTGGGGGATTCGGCATTCGGACAAGAATCCGGAGACCCGGGCGAAGGCGCTGGCGGACTTGAAGACTGCGCTGCGGGACACGAAGGCGGTGGGCGGCCACACCGTGCTGCTGGTGGTGGGGAGCGGAGACGATGGGACCGAGGCGGAGGTCTGGGAGCGATCGGTTGCGAACATACGCCAGGCGCTGCCGCTCGCGGCGGAGCTGGGGGTGGTGATCGCGGTCGAGAACGTGTGGAACAAGTTTCTCTATGCCCATGACGGGCCGGCGGATCAGACGGCGGAGAAGCTCGCGAAGTACGTGGATGAATTCAAGTCGCCGTGGCTGGGGGTGCAGTTTGATCTGGGCAACCATCAGAAGTACGGGAGTCCGGCGGCGTGGGTTCGGACCCTGGGCCGGCGGATCGTGAAGCTGGATGTGAAGGACTGGGGGCGGAAAGCCGGCTGGGCGAAGATCGGCGAGGGCGATGTGGACTGGCCCGAGGTCCGGCGGGCGCTGCACGACATCGGGTACATCGGGTATGCGGCGGCCGAGGTGGGGGGTGGCGATCGCGACGTGCTGCGCGAGGTCAGCCAGCAGATGGACCGTGTGTTCGGTCTTGTTTGATGGCGGCATGGGTTGCTGAGCCGCCGCGGGACCTGCATGGACGATGCACCACCCATGAGAATCACCCAGGTGAGTCGTCGGCTCTCGTCTGGTCGGGCTGGAGCGGGAGCGATCCTGGCCGCGTGTCTCCTGGGGGCTTTGGGGTGGCCGGCCGGTGCCGGGGCGCCGATCGGCTGGGAGGCATTGAGTCGACTGGACCAGCTCCCGGCATACAAGTCGTCGATCAAGGTGGGCGCGGTGTCGAGCTACGATCGCACGGGAGGCAACGACGACGGTTTTTCGGGGAAGTACTCGTTCATTCGGAAGGAGGCGGGGGGTCTGGTGCTGGCGGACTTGAAGGGGCCTGGGGTCATCACCCGACTTTGGACGCCGACGCCGACGGACGATCCGATCGAGTTCTTATTGGACGGGGAGGCTGAGCCGCGGGTGAGCGTTGGGTTTCGCGATCTCTTTCTGGGCAAGGATCCGGCTTTTCCGCGGCCGCTGGTGGGGTTTGGGGCGGGGGGGTACTACAGCTATGTGCCGGTGCCGTTCGCGAAGTCCTGCGTGGTGCGGATTCGGGGGCCGAAGGTCCAGTTCTACCAGATCAACTACGCGCTGTACGGACCGGAGACGACGGTGGCGTCGTTCACGCGGGAACTATCGCCGGCGGATCAGCGGCATCGGGAGCAGGCGATCGAGCTGTTCCGGAGTCCGGGAGCCGATGGGAGTCAATGGGCTGCGCCGCCGGGCGCGCGGATCGAGCTCAGCACCGCGGAGGGTTTGGTGGCACCGGGCTCGACGTGGACTGTGTTTCGGGCCGGGACGGGCGGGCGGATCGTGGGGCTGCGGTTCACGCCGGCGGAGGCCATGGCGGGCAAGGCGCGGGACCTGCTGCTGCGGATCGCGTTCGACGGCGAGGCCCCGGCGGTCGTCTGTCCGCTGGGGGATTTCTTCGGGTACGCCTGGGGCCAGCCGGCGATGCGATCGGTCGTGGCCGGCACGGTGGGGGGGACGAACTACTGTTATCTTCCGATGCCGTTTGACCGCAGTGCGGTGGTCGAGGTGGCCTCGGAGGCGCCGGGTCCGGTGGTCTTGCGGGCGGAGGTGTTGCATGCGGCGGTGCCGCGGCGGGCGGAGGAAGGGAAGCTGTACGCCGTGTGGCGGCGGGAGAATCCCACGCGCTTAGGAGAGCCGTACACGTTCCTCGACGCTGTTGGCCGCGGGCACCTGGTGGGGGTGATCCTGCAGGCGCAGGGTTTCGAATCGGGCAAGACCCTGTTTTTCGAAGGCGACGACCAGACCACGATCGACGGCGAACTGGCGATCCACGGGACCGGATCGGAGGATTTTTTCAACGGCGGCTGGTACGACGTTCCGGATCGTTGGGAGAAGCGGATTTCGTTTCCGCTGAGCGGGTGTTTGGGTTATGCGAAGCACCTGGGGCGCACCGGGGCCTACCGGTGGTTTCTTGGGGATGCGTACGCCTACCGGCAGAGTCTCCGGCAGACCATCGAGCACGCGGGCGAGAAGAACAGCATTCCAACGGACTACTGCAGCGTGACCTATCTGTACTCGGAACGGCCGCCGGTGGCGGATCCGGGTGTGCCGCCGGGAGTGGAGCGGGCCGTGCAGGATCTGGCTGAGGTCGTGTTTCCGGTCTGGTGGCAGATGCCGATCCACGCGTGGTCGTTCGAGAACGCCACGCTGGCGCGGCGCAAGGAGAAGATCGGGAACGAAGAGATCCGGTTCCTTTCGCTGACGACCCAGGGCTCGGACTGGTTCGGGCCGCATTTTCTATCGCTGACGTGCGATGTGCCTGTGGCGGGGAGCTATCGGATCTTGATCGAGGCTTTGAAGGGGCCCGCGCAGGGCCGGGTCCAGTTGTTCCGGGACGAGAATCCGGTTGGGGACGCTGTGGACCTTTATGCGGTGGCGCGGGAGGCGAGCGGGCGCGTGTTGCTGGGGCGGCTGGATCTTGCGGAAGGCGCGAACAACCTGATGATCAAGCTGGTGGGGAAACACAAGCAGGCGAGCGGACTGGGGCTCGACCTGATCAGCGTGGTTTGCTCGCGGGAGCCGTGATTGACGGGTCGGCCCCCGTGTGGCGGTTACTTGAGGGGCTTCCAGTCGAGATGTCGGAAGCGGTCCCAGACCCAGACGAAGTCCCGGTTCTTCGAGTTGCCGCCCTGCCAGTAGAAACTCTCGATTCCCTTGGCGGAATCGGTGGCTGCCTTGATGGTGGAGGCTTCGAGCCAGCGGTGGCCTTCGACGTGGCCGTCGGCGAACCCGAACGTGCTGACCTGGCCATGGAAGACGGCGAAGGGATCCACCCAGCCCGGGCTGGTGACGTTGATCACCCAGGTCCCGTTGTTGTAGTCCCGGGGATCGGCTTCCTCGATGAAGACGAACGCGTTGACCGCCTCGTCGATATCTGTCGATTTGGTGTAGGGCTTGACGCCTCCCCACATGCCGCCGGCCATGCCGTCCGACTTCGAGTAGCTGTCATAGGCCCAGCCGCGGCCGGGCTTGAGCCGTTTGGTCCGGAGGTCGCCCGGGCAATGGTAGGCGCCCACCGCGCTGCAATAGGTGTAGAGCGGGGACTTCTGGAGTCCTGCCGTCACGCGGCGCATGGCTTCGGTCTCGTTGATGGTCGTGGGCAGCTCGGGGCCGGGGTAGGGTCCCAGCCAGAAGCCGCCGGCGTAGAGCTGCATGGTTCCCAGCTCGCCGGAGTAGGACGTCGGCAGGATTTTCTCGTTGTTGTCCAGGGCGTACATCTGCCAGGCCAGCGTCAGCTGCTTCTGGTTGGAAGCGCAGACGGAGAGTGTGGCTTTGAGTTTGGCCTTGGAGAGGGCGGGCAGGAGCATGCTGGCGAGGATGGCAATGATCGCGATCACGACCAGCAACTCGATGAGTGTGAAGCCGGTGGTCCGGAGGCTGCCGGGCCACATCCGGGAGGCGGGACGGTTCAGACTGCGCATAAGTGATCTCAGGCTTGACGTCCACCCCGACGGGTGGCGGTCACCAACCCGCCGCCGTGGGGGCCATTGTCCGAGTGCTTGAGGCCACAGTAGGCTCCCGGGGACGCCCGTCAATGGGAATTGGCGTGCCCGGATCCTCGCTTAACGCGTGTGGCGCGAACGGTCGCCATCGGCTCCTGGTGGGTTTTGGCCTTGAAGGCGCGTGGGGTGTCGGCTCCGGGGTAGCCCGCCCGCGAGCGGGCGGGCTTGTGTGCCTGGCAGGTGCCAGCCCTATCGGGGTGAGAGGTCCCCGACGGGGAGATGGCGACAACCGAAGCTGAAGGCTAAGGCGGAACCGTAAGGAAGCGACTGAAAGAGCCGGAAGCGAACCTTCGACCGTAGGAACACGAACTGGTAGCGAGGCGGGCGACCGGGGGCGAGCAGGCGAGCACGAGCGAAGCCCAAGGGTCAATGAGGGCGCACGTCAAGCCAGAGGGCACGAGGGGAAAGGGTTGGCACCGACCCAGGGAGACCCCGGGGCTGAGAGGTCCTAGCGAGGCGCCGCCTCAGACCCAACCAAGTCCGCGATCCCATGAAGCCTTCCTGCCTTTCCGGACCCTCTCTTCCGCGCCTCGCTAATGTAGAGTCCTCGGAGGCGGGGGGGGCGGGTTGGGAACGGCAGGGGCCAAACTTGACCTGTTGACCACATATTCCACAAGTCGAGGACTCTAGGGAGTCAGCAGAGGCCATAGGAGCGACGAGGTCTGGCGAAAGCCGGGCGGAGCCAAGGGCCGAAGGACGGAAACGCAGAGCTCCATGAGAACCTGAACGAGCGGGGAGAACGAAGTCCGAAACCGCAGGGCGCGACAACTGCGGTCACGACCCTGGACTGGCAGAACCGGGGCCCCGGCGGAGAGGCCGCCGTCCAAGCCCCGGGAGTGGCCCCCCCCTGCCGATCTCGGTGTTGCGGCGCTGGGGTTTTGTGATGCCCTCAGAGCTTGCGACCGCCATGTAGCAAGGTCGCACCGTTCAACCGCCGGATGCGGATAACCGCACGTCCGGTGGTGTGGGAGGTTGCCGGGGCGCAATCCCCGGCACCCGACCCGATTATAGGGAATGGAGGGACAAGACTTGACCTGCTGACCCCGTGTTGCACAATTTGAGGACTCTGATGTGGTGTCTCACGAGTGGCGCCATTGGGGAGACACCACATTCGCCGGCCTATATGAAGGGTTTGGTGGAAAACTCCGAAGCGAACAACTCAAGTTTGATCCTATGCCAGCGAGCGAGGCGCATCTCAGACCCATTCGAGTCTCCAGGCTCATGAAGACCCTGCTGTCCCTCCCCACCCCCATCTCGCGTCCTGCTTCGAGAAGAGACCGGAGAGCTGATGCCATGGATTTGCCGGCAGACTGTACGCTCATGGGGGCCGGCTTCTTCACCTGGCTTGCGTCGATATCCCGATCCCGGCGCGGCGTTGCCGAAGCCCGGAAGTCCTTGCACCGGTTTTTTTGTGAGGTTTCCGGGCTCGCCATGGCCGCCCTGGCGCTCGGGGCGGGAATCGCGTTGGCCGCGGACTTGCGGATTGGGATGATTGGGCTGGACACGTCGCATGTGGTGGCGTTCACGCAATTGCTGAACGACCCGGCGCGGTCGAATCACGTGGCCGGCGGCCGGGTTGTGGCCGCGTATCCGGGCGGGTCCCAGGACATTGAATCGAGCCGGACGCGGGTCGACGGGTACACGCGCGAGCTACGGGACAAGTGGGGCGTGCGGATTGTGGACACGATCGAGGCGTTGTGCGAGGCGGTGGACGTGGTGATGCTGGAGAGTGTCGACGGCCGGCCGCATCTCGAGCAGGTGAAGCCGGTGATTCGGGCGCGCAAGCCGGTGTTCATCGACAAGCCGATGGCGGGATCCCTGCGGGATGTGATTGCGATCCAGCGGCTGGCCCGGGAGCACGGGGTGCCGTGCTTCAGCTCCTCGTCGCTCCGGTACTATCCGGGGCTGATCGAGTTGAAGAAGGCGCCGGCGGGAGAAGTGCGCGGGGCGGTCTCGACCGGTCCCTGCCCGGTGGAGCCGCATCATCCGGATCTCTTCTGGTACGGCATTCACGCCGTGGAAGCTTTGTACGCGGTGCTGGGGCCGGGTTGCGAGCAGGTCACGCGGGCGACAACGCCGAACGCGGAGGTGGTGACGGGAGTTTGGAAGGACGGCCGGTTCGGGACGATGATCGGTCTGCGGGAGGGCGCGGCGCCCTACCGGGTGACGGTGTATGGGAGCAAGGCGGTGGTGGACCAGAAGCCAGGGGGCGACTATGGGCCGCTGGTGCGGGAGGTCATGCAGTTTTTCCAGACCGGGGTGGCGCCGGTTTCCCCGGAGGAGACCCTCGAGCTGTTTGCGTTCATGGAAGGTGCGGACGAGAGCAAGCGGCAGGGGGGAAAGCCGGTCCGGATCGCGGACGTGATCCGGAATGCCGGGGGGGAACCCGCCAAGTGATGAGCGGCGTGAGTCTGGGGGGAGTTCAACCCTTTAGGCTGGCGGCGGGGTCCGGTGTTGGCGCACGGCGGCGATGAAGCCGCGGAAGAGGGGGTGCGGGGCGTCGGGTTTGCTCTGGAACTCGGGGTGGAACTGGCAGGCCAGGAAGAAGGGGTGGTCGCGGAGCTCGACGAGTTCGACGAGTTCGCCATTGGGGGAGGTGCCGCTGAAGAGGAAGCCGGCCTGTTCGAATGCGGCCCGGTAGGCGTTGTTGAACTCGTAGCGGTGCCGATGGCGTTCATGGGCGACGAAGGCGCCGTAGAGGCGGGCGGCTCGGGTTCCGACCTTGAGCTGGACGGGTTGGGCGCCCAGGCGCATGGTGCCGCCCATGGTGGTGATCCCGAGCTGTTCCTCGAGCATGGCGATGACGGGATGGGGCGTTTGCCGGTCGAATTCGGTCGAGTGCGCCCCTTCGAGGTGGAGGGCGTTGCGTGCGAACTCGATGGTGGCGATTTGCATACCCAGACAGAGGCCGAGGTAAGGGAGGTGATGTTCCCGGGCGAAGCGGGCGGCGAGCAGCTTGCCCTCGATGCCCCGTTCGCCGAAGCCGCCCGGGATGAGGATGCCGCCGAGCCCCTTGAGGAGCTTGTCGGCGCCTTCCTTCTCGATCTGTTCCGCCTCGATGCGTTCGATTTCGACGCCGCAATCGTTGGCGATGCCGCCGTGGCTGACGGCTTCGTAGACGGACTTGTAGGCGTCCTGGAGGCCGATGTACTTGCCGACGAGGCCGATTCGGACGCGGTGTTGGGGGGCGATGAGTTTGCGGAGGATATCCTGCCAGTGGGACATGTCCGCGGGCGGCGTGTCGAGGTGGAGCAGTTGGCAGACCCGGTCGTCCATGCGCTCGCGCTGGAGCATGAGCGGCACCTCGTAGATGCTGTGGTCGACGTCTTTCTCCTCGATGACGCCCTCGTAGGGGACGTTGCAGAAGAGGGAGATTTTCTGGCGCAGGGCCTTGTTGAGGGGGCGATCGGAGCGGCAGACGAGGAGGTGGGGGGTGATGCCGATTTCGCGGAGTTTGGCGACGGACTGCTGGGTGGGTTTGGTCTTGAGCTCGCCGGCGGTTTTGATGAAGGGGACGTAGGTGACGTGGATGAAGAGGGCGTTGGTGTACCCGACTTCGAGGGCGAACTCGCGGATGGCTTCGAGGAAGGGGAGTCCCTCGATGTCGCCGGTGGTGCCGCCGATCTCGGTGATGAGGACATCGCAGCGGGTCAGTTCGCTCAGCTCGCGGATACGGAGTTTGATTTCGTCGGTGACGTGGGGGATGACCTGGACGGTCTTGCCGAGGTAATCGCCGCGGCGTTCTTTTTCGAGGACACGGGCGTAGACTTGGCCGCTGGTGAGGTTGTTCATCCGGCTGAGCCGGGTGCGGGTGAAGCGCTCGTAGTGGCCGAGGTCGAGATCGGTTTCGGCGCCGTCGTCCAGGACGTAGACCTCGCCGTGCTGATAGGGGCTCATGGTGCCCGGATCGACGTTGAGGTAGGGATCGAACTTCTGGAGGGTGACCTTGAGGCCGCGGTTCTCAAGCAGGGTGCCGAGGGAGGCTGCGGTCAGGCCCTTGCCGAGCGAACTGATCACGCCACCGGTGACGAAGATGTATTTCATAGCGACCCCGTCTTCAGGCGCTGCTCGACCCGGGCCACGTCCTCGGGCACATCGACGCCGACGCTGTCGTAGTCCACGGTGACCACGCCGATCGCGACGTCGTGTTCCAGAGCCCGCAGTTGTTCGAGCCGCTCCGCCTGTTCGAGCGCGGAGACTGGCCATTGGACCAACTGCAGCAGCGTCTCCCGGCGGTAGCCGTAGATGCCGATATGCTTCAGAAATGGAAACGCCGCCAGCTGTTCTTTCACCGAACGCGTGGCGGCATCCCGCAAGTACGGCACCGTGCGCCGGGAAAAGTATAGGGCCCGGCCGGTGAGGCTGACAACGACTTTCACGACGTTGGGGTTGTCGAACTCGGCGAGGTCGCGGACGGGGGTGGCTGCGGTGGTCATGGGGGCATGGGCGAGGGCTGCGGCGACACGATCGATGACCGCGGGATCGATCAGCGGTTCGTCCCCCTGGATATTGACGACCGCCTCGCAGGGCTCGCGTGCGGCGACCTCGGCGATCCGGTCGGTCCCGCTGGGGTGATCGTCGCGGGTGAGTTCGACCCGGCAGAAGCGGCGGGCTGCCTCGGCGATGCGGGCGTCATCGGTGGCCACGATCACCTCGGCGAGCGCGCGCGCCCGTCGGCAACGCTCGACCACGTGTTCGAGCAGCGGCTTGCCGGCGATTGGGGCCAGCGGTTTGCCCGGGAACCGGGTCGAGGCATAGCGGGCGGGGATCAGTCCGAGGATTTTCATGGGCATGTGTCTGGGTTGGCGTCGCGGGTCAGGATCCAATCGACGGCGGCGGGCAGGTGATCGACCACGACGGCGCGGGCGAGGCGGGGGGCGTTGTCGTGCTCGACCTGGGCGCCGCAGCCGGTTCGCACCAGCAGGCAGCGCCGGACGCCGGCGTTCCAGCCGCATTCGAGGTCGGCCTGTTTGTCGCCGACGAGATAGCTGCGGCTGAGGTCGATGCCGAGGGTGTCCCGGGCGTCGAAGAGCGCCTGGGGCGACGGTTTTCGATGGCGACTGGGCTGGCCTGGCGCCTCGGGGGCGAAGTAGATCCGGGCCAGGCGGACGCCGTCGCGGGCCAGCAGGGCTTCGAGGTGCCGGTGGATCGCGTGCATGGCGTCGAGGGTGTAATAGCCCCGTCCGATCCCCGACTGGTTGGTGACCAGGACGAGGAGGAAGGCGGCTTCCTGGAGCCGGCGCAGGGCGGCTCCGGTTCCGGGGTAGAGGACGAAATCATGGATTTCGTGGACATAGCCGCGGTCCTCATTGAGGACGCCGTCGCGGTCGAGGAACACGGCGCGGGGCATGGCGTTGGGGTCAGCGGCGGGTATGAAAGCTGGCGAGCAGTTCCTCCGGGCTGACGGTGGCGGTGCCGACCTTGCCCACAACGACGCCGGCGGCGTGGTTCGAGAAAACGGCGGCCTCGGCCGGCGAGGCGCCGGCGGCGACGGCGAGGGTGAAGCTTGCGATCACGGTATCGCCGGCTCCAGAGACTTCGAACACTTCGCGGCTGGTGGTGGGGATGGGGAAGGGGGGTGCGTCCCTTTGGCAGAGCAGCATGCCTTGTTCTCCGAGGGTGATGAGCAGGAGGGCGGGCTGCAGGTCGGCGAGCAGGCTCCGGGCGACCCGGAGCAGGGCGGGGTCCGCGAGCGGGTTGGCGGTGCGGGTGCTGTCGTAGGCGCCGGCGAGTTCGAAAGCCTCCTTGCGGTTGGGAGTGATGAGCGAGAGCCCGCGGAGGTCGAGACGATGGACGGGTTTGGGATCGACGCTCACCCAGAGGCCGCGTTGGCGGCAGCGGGGTTTGAGGGCATCGAGGAGCGCCTGGGTGACGACGCCTTTGCCGTAATCGCCGACGATGACGGCGTCGGCCCCCTCGAGCCGCTCGTCAATGGACTGGACGAGGGCGGCTGTGGTGGGCGGATCGAGGTCCGTCCGGGTTTCGCGGTCGACGCGGACCATTTGCTGTTGGTGGGCGATGATGCGGGTCTTGATGCTGGTGCCGCGCTTGGGGAGGACATGGAGCCCGCTGCAGTCCACCTGGTGTTCCTCGAGGAGGCGGTGCAGCCGGCGTCCGGCGTCGTCGGCCCCGACCACGGTCACCAGGCGGGCTTCGGCGCCGAGGGCGGTCAGGTTTCGGGCGACATTGGCGGCGCCGCCGGGCATGAAACTTTCGCGGTCGAAGTCGACGACCGGGACGGGGGCCTCGGGGGAGATGCGGTTGACCCGGCCCCAGAGGAACTGGTCGAGCATGACATCGCCGACGACGAGGATCCGGCAGCGGCGGGCGGTGGCGAGGAGGTGGGAGACGCGTGGCGGGGTGAGGGGGTTCATGGGGCGGCTTGGGGCGGCGGCGGGGGTTCGTCGAGAAAGGCGGTCAGCGGGCTGGTGGCGTGGCCGGTTGCTGCCGGGCCGGGCAGGCCGCTCTCGAAGGCGATTCGGCCGGCCTCGACCGCCAATTGGAAGGCGGTGGCCATGGCATCGGGATCGCCGGCCACGGCGATTGCGGTGTTCACGAGCACCGCGTCGGCCCCGAGTTCCATGGCTTCCGCCGCGTGGCTCGGCGCGCCGAGTCCGGCGTCGACGACCACCGGCACGGTGGCCTGCTCGAGAATGAGGCGGAGCTGGTCGCGGGTTTGGAGGCCGCGGTTGGTGCCGATGGGGGAGCCGAGGGGCATGACCGTGGCGGTGCCGGTTTCCTGGAGGCGCCGGGCGAGGACGGGATCGGCGTTGATGTAGGGGAGGACGACGAAGCCCTCGCGGACGAGGGTTTCGGCCGCGGCGAGGGTTTCGATGGGATCGGGCAGGAGATGCCGGGGGTCGGGGTGAATCTCGAGTTTGATCCAGCGGGGCAATCCGGCGGCGGCGGCCAGGCGCGCGAGGCGCACGGCCTCGGCGGCGGTGCGGGCGCCGCTGGTGTTGGGGAGGAGGAGATAGCGCTGCGGGTCGACGTGCTGGAGGATGTCGGCGAACGGGTCCTTGGCGCCGGAGAGATCGGCCCGCCGCAGCGCGACGGTCACCATTTCCGTGCCGCTGGCCGCCAAGGCGCTGCGCATGGCCTCGGGCGAACTGAACTTGCCCGTGCCGACAATCAAGCGGGAACGGAATGTCCGCCCGGCAATGACCAGCGGTTGCATCCCCGGTCTCATGTCCGCGAACGTTACGGCGGCGTTGTGCGGGTGTCCAGCATCGCGCTGGTTTTGGCGTCTTTTTGGTTGCCAGTTGGACCTGGAGTCGTAGACTGCCTCACGAACGGGAGTCCAGGGGTCGCTGAGAAGCTTGATGGACACGTCCGCGGACACGTCGCTGAGTATGTTGAATGACGAGGCGTTGAAACAGTCGACCTTGTACCAGGATTTTCTCGCGGAGCGCGAAGAGATACTGAGGCACAAGTGGATCGAGTCGGAGAAGGCGGGCTACGACATCGGCTTTGAGCGCGCGTTGACCGATTGGATTGTGAAGTACCGGACGGGTTGGCGGAAGTGGTATCGGAGCCAGCGCGCCTGTCGGGCGTGACTGGGGGATGGCCAGCCTGACTGGAGCGTCTGCGCAAGGGGTTGTTTTCACCGGTTGCCATAGGCCCCTGTTGTTTTTTGGGAATGGACTCTTTTACTTCGTGACCCCGTGGTTGGGACGTGACCTATTGCATGTCAAAAGCAGCTTCTCAAGAGGCGGTGGTGATGGATGCCGCTGCGGTGCGCGGCGCCGTTGAGCGGATAGCCGAGGCGATTCGCGCCGGGAACCCCGGCGGAGATCAGGTGGTCCTGGTGGGCATCCAGACCGGCGGCGTCCAGCTGGCCCGGTACCTGGCGTCGGAACTCGAACGGGCCTGGGGCAACCCGGTGCCGGTGGGGCACCTTGACGTGACGATGCACCGGGACGATCTGGACCAGCGGCTGGCGCCCCGGGTGCATCCGACAGCGATCCTGTTCGACGTGACCGGGAAGACCGTGATCCTCGTGGACGACGTTCTCTTCAGCGGGCGGACCACGCGGGCGGCGATGGATGCCCTGACGGACCTGGGGCGGCCGCGGCGGATCCAGCTGGCCGTGCTGGTCGACCGCGGGCATCGCGAGTTGCCGATCGAAGCCGATTTTATTGGCATGACCCTGGCGACCGGTCCGGTGGACCGTGTGGACGTCCGGTTGGCCGCCTCGATCGAGGACTCGAAAGTCGTTCTTGAAAAAGCGGCTTCGGGATAGCTGAATGCGGGCATGCGCTGGACCCGCAAGGATCTCCTCGATCTCCAGTCCCTTTCCGCTGACGAGATTCTGGCCGTGCTGGACACGGCCCGGGAGTTCAAGGCGGTGGGGGAGCGGACGATCAAGAAAGTGCCGGCGCTGCGCGGCAAGACGGTCGTCAATCTCTTCGTCGAGCCGTCCACCCGGACCCGGATCAGTTTCGAGCTTGCCGCGCAGCGGCTGAGTGCGGACGTCATCAACTTCACGGCGGAAGCCTCTTCTCTCAGGAAAGGGGAGACGCTGAAGGACACGGCCCGCAACCTCGAGGCGCTGAATGCGGATTTCATCATCATCCGCCACAGCGCCGCGGGGGCGCCGCACTTTCTGGCCCGGGTGCTGGGGGCCCACGTGGTGAACGCTGGCGACGGCGCGCACGAGCATCCCACGCAGGGGTTGCTCGACGTGTTCACGATGCGCGAGAAGAAAGGCCGGGTGGCGGGATTGAAGGTGACGGTCGTGGGTGACATTCTCTACAGCCGGGTGGCGCGGTCGAATGTGTGGGCGTTGAGGAGGCTTGGCGCCGAGGTCACGCTGTGCGGGCCGCCGACGCTGGTGCCGCCCGCTTTCCAGCGGATGGGGTGTCGCGTGACGACCGATCTGCGGCTGGCGATCGCCGACGCCGATGTGATCAACCTGCTTCGCATCCAGCACGAGCGCCAGCGCAAGACGATGTTCCCGAGCCTGGGCGAGTACACCAGCCTGTTCGGCATCAGCCGGGCGCGGCTTCGGGAAGCGCGGCCCGACGTGCTGATCATGCATCCGGGTCCGATCAACCGGGGTGTCGAGGTGGACAGCGACGTTGCCGACGGCGGGCACTCGGTGATTCTCGAGCAGGTGACCAACGGTCTCGCGGTTCGGATGGCGGTGCTTTACCTGATCAACGGGGGCGAGAGCTCGGGCGTGGCGAACTAGCCCCTTGTCAGAGAATATCTACCAACATGTTGTCGATGTTGCCCGCGCGATCCGGCGGTGCTGCTCGCCGCAGGCGGGCCCCATGTTCCCAGCGCAGTCTGGGAAAAGGCGTGGAGTCCTCGACTTGGGGAATATGGGGTCAACAGGTCAAGTTGGGTCCCTGCTGTCCCTCCCCACCCTCTCTTCCACGCCTCGCTAATGGAGTTGAGGTGGTTCGCGCCGAGTGCGCAGAGCAGAAGAAGGGATCCGCGGAAGACGGAAGACCAGACCGGGAGAGGCGGTGCCGGTTGCAATCCCGCCGGGCTTGGGTCATTCTGCGGCGGTGTCAGTCCCGGAACCCAGCGTGCTGCTGCTGATTCCTGCGTACAACGAGGAGCAGCGCATCGAGCCGGTGCTTCGCGAGTACGCGGAGCATTTCCGTCGGGTTTACGCGGGAGGATTCCGGTTGGTGGTGGTCTTGAACGGGTGTGTGGACGACACGCTGGGCGTGGTGCGGCGCGTCGAGGCGGAGTATCCGGAGATCTCGCATCTGGAGTTCCCCGGGCGGATCGGCAAGGGGGGGGCGCTGATCGAGGGTTTGCGGCTTTGGCCGGAGGCGGATCTGATGGGGTACGTGGATGCGGACGGGGCGACGGGGCCGGCGGCTTTTTTGGAGCTGGTGCGGCGGGCGGGCGAGGCGGACTGTGTGATTGGGTCGCGGTGGCTGCCGGGGGCGGTGCTGCACGTCGCGCAATCGAGCCAGCGCCGGTTTTTCAGCCGGGCGTTTCACGCCTGGGTCGAGATCCTGTTCCGGATGCACATTGCGGACACCCAGTGCGGGGCCAAGGTGATCCGGCGCGCCGCGGTCGAGCGGATCCACGGGTCGCTGACGATTGCGGACATGGCGTTTGACATCAACCTGCTGTACGCCCTCAAGCGCGCCGGGTTTCGGGTCCTTGAAGTGCCGACGGAATGGACGGACCAGATGGGGTCAAAGGTCCAATTTGGGCGCGCCTCCCTGGCATGGTTTCTGTCGGTGGTGCGGTTGCGGCTGGTCTACTCGCCGTTTTACCGTTGGCTGGGTCCGCTGCGTCCGCTCGAGGTCTGGCTCTACCGCAAGCTGGGGTCGCCCCCGCCGCTGCCCGGGGGCGGGGGGGCGGGGAGGATTTGAGATAGGAGATTGGAGATCCGGGTGGCTCTGCGGGTCGATGATGGACCGCTGAGGACTCGTGCGCGGCAAAACTCGACTTGCCACCGGGGGGGGCTTGTGAAACGGTTCGGGGCCGCAAACGTATGGCGCACGTGAAACTGCACATTCCGGGTCCGGTCGAGGTGAGCGAGAAGACCTTCCGCGCGTTTTCGCAGCCGATGCTGGGTCATCGCGGCCAGGGGTTCAAGGATTTGTATGGGCGGATCCAGCCGCAGCTGCAGCAGTTGCTTTACACGCGGCAGCAGGTGTTTTTGAGCACCTCGTCGGCCTGGGGAGTGATGGAGGGCGCGGTTCGCAATCTGGTGCGGAAGAAGGTGCTGAACTGCATGTGCGGGGCGTTTTCGGACAAGTGGCTCGACGTCTCGCGGCGCTGCGGCAAGGCAGCCGAGCCGCTCCAGGTCCCCTGGGGCTCGCCGATCCGGGCGGAGGCGGTGGACCGGGCGCTGGCCACGGGGGAGTATGACGCCCTGACGTACATTCATAACGAGACGTCGACCGGGGTGATGAGTCCGCTCGAGGAGCTGGCCGCCTTGAAGCCGAAGTACCCGGACGTGATGTTCATCGTTGATTGCGTGAGTTCGATGACGGCGGTGAAGGTCGAGTTCGACCGGTTGGGGGTTGACGTCATTCTGGCGGGCACGCAGAAGGCGTTCGCGCTGCCGCCGGGGATGACGGTGTTCACCTGTTCCGCGGCGGCGCTGGCCCGGGCGGCGCAGGCCGCCGACCGCGGGTATTACTTCGACCTGTGCGAGTTCCAGAAGAACAGCGAGCAGAACATGACGCCGAGCACCCCGAGCATCGGGCATGTTTACGCGCTGGCGTCGAAGCTCGAAGACATCGTTGCCGAGGGTCTCGATGCGCGGTTTGCCCGGCATGCGCGGCTGGCGGGTTTGACGCGCGAGTGGGCCTTGGCCAACGGGTTCACGTTGTTCCCGGAGCCGGGCTTCGAGTCGCAGACCCTGACCTGCATCAGCAATGGCGCCCGGCCTGGCGGTCGGGTCATCGACGTCCCCAAGTTCCAGAAGCTGGTGAAGGACCAGGGATTCCTGATCGACGGCGGCTACGGCAAGATCAAGGGGACGACCTTCCGGGTGTCAAACATGGGGGACGAGACGGAGGCGACGATGCGGGCGCTTTACGCCGCGTTCGACGATGCCCTGCGCCGGATCTAGAGTCCTCGACTTGTGGAATGTGTGGTCAACAGGTCAAGTTTGGTCCCTGCCGTTCCAAGCCCAGCCCTCCGCCTTCGAGGACTCTACATTAGCGGGGCGCGGAACAGAGGGTGGGCAAGCACAGCAGGGTCTTCATGTCCCTGGGGACTCGACTGGGTCTGAGGCGCGCCTCGCTAGAGTCGGGCGGCCGCGGCGCGATCGGGCGGCGGGGGCTGGGCGGGCCGTGGGGATGGCGCTGGTCCTGGCGGCGCTGCTGGTGGCGCCTCGAACGCAGGCGGTCATTTTTTACAGCACCGGCGACGCCAATCACAACACGGGGCTGCCGACAGGCGATCTAGCCGGTAGCGGGGCTCAGTATCAGGGCATCTGGCGCGGCTTCGGCGGAACGCCCGTGGCGCCCAACCTTTTTGTGACGGCCCAGCACGTGGGCGGCAGCGTGGGCGAGGAGTTCCAGTTTGACGGCGCCCGCTATCGGACCGCGGCGGCGTACGCCGATCCCGAGAGCGATCTTATCGTCTGGCGCGTTTGTGGCGTGTTTCCGCGCTACGCGCCCCTCTATTCGGGCAGCGACGAGACGGGCCAATCCTGCGTGTTGTGGGGCCGGGGTTTGTCGCGGGGCGGCGAGATGATCCTGACCAACGGGACGCAGACGATTCTCAAGGGTTGGTACTGGGGCACGGCCGACGGCCGCCTGCGCTGGGGTGAGAACGTGGTGAAGGCCATTGTGGACACGAGCCGTCTGACGGAGAGCCTGCTGAAGTTCGAGTTCAACGCGGGGGCCGGTCCGAACGAGGCCATGCTCGCCAACGGGGATTCGGGGAGCGGCCTGTTCCTGAAGGAAGGGGGCGTCTGGGTCCTGGCTGGCGTCAACTACGCCGTCGACG
Source organism: Verrucomicrobiota bacterium (assembly GCA_029556615.1). Classification (GTDB taxonomy): domain Bacteria; phylum Verrucomicrobiota; class Verrucomicrobiia; order Limisphaerales; family J093; genus JAKQDD01. The sequence continues at coordinate 30,093 of JAKQDD010000047.1, forward strand.
GGCCATTCAACACCGTTGCTTCGGGCACGGGGTTCTTTGCGGCGCTCTTCGACATGGGCGGGCTCTACGCTCGGACGACGGAGGGCGAATGGGCCCAGGTGCAGGACCGTCCGGCGGACCGTCCGGCGTCATGCTACGCCACCCGGATTGCGAGGCGTCGGGCGTGGCTCGAGGCGATCCTGGCGCGCCACGCCGCGTCCGACGTGGTCCCCGTGCTGCAGTCCGCGCCACGGCCCGAGGGGGCGTACACGGACGAGCCCGCGACGGACATCGACGTGGTGAACGGGGTGATCCGCTGGGCGCGGCCGTCGGGGAACCGGTTCTATCGGTTGCGGGAATGTGTTCTGCTGAAGATCTCCGGCTTTTCGATCGAGGGCGGCGACCTGGTCCTGCGGTATGCGCCCTGGCCGGAGTGACGGCGTGGCGCCGCGGTCAGCGCCCGCGGGGACAAACTGATTCTGCAGCCGCCCGCGGCGAGGGCGGCGCGGGGACTGGTTACGTTTTCCCCTTGCACCCGCCGCGGTCAGCGCCCGCGGGCACAGGGTCAGCGCCTGCAGGCGGGCGCAGGACGCCGAGGGCGGCGGGGAGCAGGCGGAAGGCGGCGGGGGTGCAGCCGAGGCGTTCGCCATCGAGTTGCAGGTCAATCGGGGATGCGGTCTCGATCTGCAGCCATTGGCCCCGGAAGTAGCGGACCTTGGGGTGAGTGGCGAACGTGCCGCGGACGAGTTTGGGGAAGTGCCAGGCGGTTTCGAGCCGGTTCATGGCCGAGACGAGGCAGAAGTCCAATTCGCCATCGTCCCAACGCGCGCCGGGCGAGATCCGCATCGTGCCGCCTCCGGCCCACTCGGCGTTCCCGGCGCCGACATGGAGGAAGGCCCCCTCGAACGTTGCGGTTTCGGTCCGGATTCGCATGGGCGGAGCCCGATAGCGGAAGAGGGCTCGGACGAAGCCGATCGGGTAGCAGAGGCGGGGGCCGAACCAGCGTTTGACGCGGGGGGTGGTTTGCCGGAGGAGTTCGCCGGCGAAGCCGACGGATGCGAAGACGAGGGCGTGTCGCACCTGGTCCTGAGAGGTGCTGCGATAGCGCACCTCGATGGCATCGAGGGGTTTGGGGGCTCCGCGGTCGAGCGTGGCGAAGGCGGTCTCGGGGGTGGTGATGCCGAGCTGGGTGGCGACGTCATTGCCGGTGCCGAGGGGGAGGATGCCGAGCGTGGCGCGGCCGCGGGCTCGGATGATGCCGCTGGCGATTTCGCCGACGAGGCCGTCTCCGCCGACGGCGGCAAGAATGTCGAAGCGGTTGGCGGCGGCTGCGGCGAGGTCGATGGCGTGACCGCGGGTTTGCGTGGCGACGACGTCGCCGTGGAGGTTGCGTTGGGACAGGGCGGCCCGCCATCGTTCCCACCGATCGTGGGCGGTTCCGGCGGCTGCGGCCGGGTTCAGGATGTAGAGGATGCTGCGGCTCATCCGCCGGCGGTCAGTACACCTTGCGGAGATGGGAGGGGAGGAGGTTGAGCTCGGAGCGGTATTTGGCCACGGTGCGGCGGGCGATGAGGATGCCCTGGTCACAAAGGCGCCGGACGATCTCCTCGTCGGAGAGCGGATGGGCGCGGTCCTCGGCTCCGATCATCTCGGCGATGATCCCTTTGACGCTGGCATTGGACATGCCGACGCCGCTGGCGGTTGGGATGCCCGAGGTGAAGAAGAACTTCATTTCGAAGACGCCCTGGGGGGTCTCCATGTACTTGCCGGCGACGGCGCGGCTGACGGTGGTTTCGTGAACGCCGACGGCGGCGGCGACCTGGGCCATGGTCATGGGGCGGAGGTGGGCGACCCCTTGCTCCATGAAATCGCGCTGACGCTGGACGATCTCGCGGGCGATATTGAGGATGGTCTGCTGGCGCTGGTGGAGGCTCTTGATCAGGAACTTGCCGGCGCGGATTTTGTCGCGGATGTAATCTCGGACCTCCTGGGTGCTGCCGGGTTGCGCCATCAGGTCCTTGTACATGTTGCTGATGCGCAAGTGGGGGACGGTATCGTTGTTGGTTGTGACCACGTAGTCGTCGCCGGACTTTTGGACGAAGACCTCGGGCACCACATAGATCGATTCGTCCGGGAGAAAATCCCGGCCCGGGCGGGGTTCGAGGTGGCTGATGCGTTCGGCGGCCTTCTGGACCTCCTCGATGGGTCGTGCGAGCGCCTTGGCGATCTCGGGGAACCGCCGTTTGCCGAGGGCTTCCATGTGGCGGGAGACGATGGCGTATTCGAGGGACTCCTGGCGTCCGGCGCGTTCGAGCTGCAGCAGCAGGCATTCCCGCAGATCGCGGGCTCCGACGCCCGGCGGGTGGAAGGTCTGGATGACTGTGAGGACGGTGGCGATTTCCCCGACGGGGCGGTTGGTCGAGAACGCCAGTTCGTCGACGCTGGCGCGGAGATAGCCGTGGTCGTCGATGTTCCCGATGATGATCTCGGCGACGGGGATCTGCTCGGGGGTGAGGTCCGAGAGCCGGACCTGCTCCTGGAGGTGCTCCTGCAAGGAGGTGCCTGCCACGAGCGAATCCAGCATGTACTGCCGGCGCTCGTCCTCGTCCTCCCGCGCGCGGAGGGGGACGTTTGTCTGGGCGAAGTAATCGCGCCAGTCCTGGTCCATCTGCGAAAGCCGCTCGAACTCGGCCGCAAAATCGTCAACTGCGCCTGACCCGCGGTCCGTGGCCGGGTCGAAGGCGAGATCGGACGGGGGTTCGCCCGGGTCCGCAGGATCGGCAGTCGCGCCCTCGCGTTCGCGTCGCTCCTGCTGGCTGAACTCGGTCGAGGGGATTTCCTCGAGAACCGGGTTTTGCTGGACCTCCTGTTCGACGAGCGCCTTCAATTCGAGCATCGGGGCCTGCAGCAGCGCCAGCGATTGCTGGAGCTGAGGCGCCAGCACCTGCTGGAGCGCCATGCGCTGCGAGAGATGGAGCCCCTGTCCCATGGGCGCCATGATAAACGCGGGGTGGCTTTCCACAAGCGCGATCTGAAGCAAGGGCGCAACGCGATGGACTGAGGGTCTTCCTGGCGCTTGGCGTCTTTGCTGTGGCTTGGCGTTTTCTTCCGGGCTAGCCCCTTGTCAGAGAGTATCTACCAACATGTTGTCTCCCTCGCCCCCTTGACTGCGCTCGGCGGACGGGCCCTCGATCCCTCCCCCCGCTCCGGGGTCGCAGGGGGAGGGAAGAACCGGCGCGTGCGGTGTCGGCTCTGGGGGCCGGCGAATCCCGTTGACCCTGGGGTCGAAAGACGGGACCGTCGCCGCCATGGACACGTCGAATCCATCGGCGCCGGCCTCGATGGCGCCGGAGGACCCGGCTGGGCCGGAGCGGGGAGGGGGCTGGCGCAAGGCTTTGGTGGCCGTGGGCGCCGGTTTGCTGTTGCTGCTGAAGCTCGGGAGCAAGGCCAAGCTGGTGCTGGTCGCGGGGGCGAAGTTTTTTCCGCTGCTGTTGAAGACCGGGGGCACGATGTTGCTCTCGATCGGGCTCTATGCGCTGGCGTGGGGATGGAAGTTCGCGGCGGGGTTTGTGCTCCTGCTTCTGGTCCACGAGTGCGGCCATCTCCTGGCGGCGCGGCGGGTGGGGCTGAAGGTCGGGCTGCCAGTTTTCATACCGTTCATGGGCGCGTTCATCGCCCTGAAGGAAGCCCCGCGCAATGCCTGGATCGAGGCGCAGGTGGGCATCGGCGGTCCGCTGCTGGGGAGTCTTGGCGCGTTGGCGTGCGACGGCCTTTACTGGGCCACGGGCAATCCCTTGTACCGGGCTCTCGCCTTCAGCGGCTTGTTCCTGAATCTGTTCAATCTCGCTCCGATCGGGATGCTCGATGGCGGGCGGATCGTGACGGCTCTATCCCCTTGGCTGTGGATCGTGGGGCTCGTTGTGATGGGGTACCTGCTGATCACCCACTTCAACATTCTGGTCTTTCTGATTCTGCTGTTGTCGCTGCCGAGGATATGGTTCCTGTTTCGGCCGAAGACCGAGGAGGAGCTGCGGTATTTCGAGGTGGCGCCCTGGCAGCGGGCGGTGATGGGGGCGCTCTACTTCGGGCTGATCGCGCTGCTGGTCGCGGGGATGCAGGCCACCCACATCCGGCCGCCGGCCCGGACCCCAGTCCCCGCCACGCAGGTCCGCGTCATTCCGCAGCCGGATCGGCCGGCGTCTTCGAACCCGAACCTCCCCGTGATGCGGGGCGACGGCGACCCGGCTTGAACAGATCCATCTGGGGATCGCGGAAGAAATCGTAGTTCTTCAGCACGCGGAGCGTCTGGAGGAGATCTGATTTCTGGTAATTCCGATTGGGCTCGACCTGGTGGACGAGGTCGGCGAGCACGGTCCGGAAGGGGATGACGGCGTCGACGCCCCGTTCGCGCAGGATCGCCACGCTCGCCTCGCGCAGCGTGTCCGCCTGGGGAAGGGCGGGGAGAACGAGCAGTTTGGTCACCTTGCCGGCGCCGCCGAAGAAGCGCGTTGCCTGGCTGAAGACCGCCGGCTGCACAAATCGGAAGAGCTCGGGTGTTCCTTCGAGGCGGGCGGCGCTGAAGGTCTCGGTATGCCAGCCCTTCACGACGACCAGTGCGCGCTCGATCCGGAGCACGTCATCGGCGGCGAGGACAAAGGGGAGGGGTTCCTGATCGGGGGCGGCCCGGGGATTCAGCACCAGGAAGTCGATCTCTTCCTCGCGCGCATTGGGCGCGACGAACTTGCGTCGCTGGTGCACGAGGAAGCCGCGCAACTCGAAGAACTCGCGGACGATGGTTTCGCTTACCGACATGGGACCTTGGCGGGGGCCAACCCCGACAGAGCGGCTTCGAGCGCCGACGCCGGAACGCGCTCTCCCCAGACCGCGTCGCCCAATCGTCGTGCCAGCACGAACCGAATCTCGCCGGCCTGGACCTTCTTGTCCAACCGGATCGTGCGCAGCAGCGCTGCGGCGGTCTCCGGCCGGAGTCGAACCGCGACCGGCAGGCCGGCGCGAAGGAACAGCCGCCGTATCCGCTCGGCGTCCTCCTCCGGCAAGCCGAGCCGGTCCACCGAGAGCCGGGCTGCCAGCACCTGTCCGACGGCGATCGCCTCGCCGTGCCGGTAGCGGTGGTAACCGTGGATGGCTTCGAGGCCGTGCCCGAGGGTATGGCCAAAATTCAGGATGGCCCGGCGGCCGCCTTCCCGCTCGTCCTGGCGGACGACGTCGGCCTTGATTGCGCAGCACCGGGCGATGACGCCGGCGAGGACCCGCGGGTCCCGCGCCAGAAGCCGGTCGATGTCCCGTTCCAGCCGGCGGAACAACCGCGCATCAGCGATGATGCCGTATTTGATGACCTCGCCGAGTCCGGAGCGGAACTCGCGGCTGGGCAGGGTGTCGAGCGTGTCGAGATCGGCGAGCACGAGTCGCGGCTGGTGAAAGGCTCCGACGAGGTTTTTGCCGGCGGGGAGGTTGACGCCGACTTTACCGCCGACGGAGCTGTCGACCTGGGCCAGGAGGGTGGTCGGCACCTGGACGTAGCTGATGCCCCGGAGGTAGGTGGCGGCGACGAAGCCCGCGAGATCGCCCACCACGCCGCCGCCGAGCGCCACCACGAACGAACTCCGTTCCAGGCGATGCGCCGCGAGGCGATCGCAGCAGGCCCGGACCCAGCGCAGGTCTTTTGTCCGTTCCCCGGCCGGGACCGTGACCACGACGGGCTCAAACCCGGCCGCTTCGAGGGCGGCGTGCGCCGTCGCGGCGTGGAACCGGCCGACCCGCCGGTCGGTGATCAAGGCACAGCGCGGGGCGAGGTCGAGACGGGCGCATTCGCGGCCGAGGCGGGCGAGCAATCGCCGGCCGATTCGGATGGCGTAGCGGCGATCGCCGAGCTCGACCGTCACGGTGCGCGCGGGGGATGCGGCGAAAGAGGCCGGATCGGGTGAGGGTTGACTGTTCACGGAGGCACCTGTCAATCACGGGCGAGGATGACGGTGTAGTTGCGTTTACCCTTCCGGAGGAGGAGGTACCGGCCGAAGCAGAGGTCCGCCCGGGTCAGGTTCCGGAGGGTGGCGCGCTGGTTGTTGACGTAGATGCCGCCGCCCTCGACGTCCTTGCGGGCCTGTCCCTTGCTCGAGCAGAGCCCGCTGAGGGCGAGGATGTCGGCGAGGGGACAGCCCGCGCCGTCGAAGAGGGTGGCGGCGGCTTCGCGGGTTGGGGCTTCGCCGACGATCTCGTCGAAGGTGGACTCGGCGATGCCTTCGAGGTCGCCGCCGAAGAGCACCTCGCTGGCGCGGATCGCCTCGGCGGTGGCGGCGGCGCCGTGGATCAACTCGGTGACCGCCCGGGCGAGGGCCCGGTGGGCGACGCGGCTTTCCGGCTTCTCGCGGTGCTGGTTTTCGAGCGTCTCGATCTCCTCCCGGCTCAGGAACGTGAAGTACTTCAAGTAGCGGACCACATCCCGGTCGTCGGTGCGGATCCAGAACTGGTAGAAGCGGTAGACACTCGTCTTGCGCGGATTCAGCCAGACGGCGCCGGCGACGGTCTTGCCGAACTTCGATCCGTCGGCGTTGGTGATGAGGGGGAGCGTGAGGCCGCAGGCGCTTCGGCCGAGCTTTTTCCGGATCAGATCGGTGCCGGCGGTGATGTTGCCCCACTGGTCGCTGCCGCCGATCTGGAGTTCGCACTGGTGCTCCCGGCAGAGGTAGTAGAAATCAAACGCCTGGAGGAGCATGTAACTGAACTCGGTGTAGCTGATCCCGGCTTCCCGGTCCGGGTCCTCCATGCGCGCGCGGATGCTCTCCTTGTGCACCATTGCGTTGACGGAGAAATGCTTCCCGATGTCCCGCAGGAACTCGAGGAAACTCACGGGGCCGGTCCACTCGAGGTTGTCGACGAGCCGCGCCGGATTGACCGGGTTTTCGAAATCGAGCAACCGGCGGAGCTGATCCTTGACGCAGGCGATGTTGGCGGCGAGGATTTCGAGGGTCAGTTGGGGGCGTTCCTGGGACTTGCCGCTGGGATCGCCGACCATTCCCGTGGCGCCGCCGGCCAGGGCGATCGGGCGATGCCCCGCCTGCTGGAAACGCCGCAGGGCCAGCAACGGCACGAGGTTGCCCACGTGGAGGCTGTCGGCCGTCGGATCGAATCCGCAGTACAAGGTGGTGGGGCCGGCGGCCAGTCGCGCCGCCAGTGCCGCTTCGTCCGTGCAGTCCGCCCACAGCCCGCGCCACTTCAATTCCTCGAGGATGTTCATTGCGCACGCCAGTTATCGCGGCGTGTCCCCGGGCGGACAAGGTCAAAGTGGTTTGCGGGCTGGCTTGACGCTCTCCGGACCCTCCATTAGGTTGCGGTCTTGAGTCGATCCGAAGTGCCATGAACAACTTTCTGATTCCGATGGTGGTCGAGCAGACGGGCCGCGGCGAGCGCGGCTACGACATCTACTCGCGTCTGCTCGTCGACCGCATCATTTTCCTGGGCACGCCCGTGGACGACATTGTCGCCAACGTGGTGATTGCCCAGCTGCTCTTTCTGCAGATGAATGACCCGAAGAAGGACATTCATCTGTACATCAATTCGCCGGGCGGGAGCGTCACGGCCGGGCTGGCGATTTACGACACGATGCAGTTCATGACGTGCGACGTGAACACGTACTGCATTGGGCAGGCGGCGAGCATGGGGGCGGTCCTGCTGGGTGCGGGGACGAAGGGCAAGCGGTACGCTCTGCCGAATGCGCGGATCATGATCCATCAGCCCTGGGGCGGTGTCGAGGGGCAGGCCACGGACATCAGCATTCAGGCGCGCGAGATACTCCGTCTCAAGGACCGCCTCAACGAGATTCTGGCCTTTCACTGTGGCCGGAGCGTCGAGGCGATCGCCAAGGACACGGACCGCGACCGGTTCATGTCGGCGGAGGAAGCCAAGGCCTACGGACTGGTGGACGAGGTGGTTCGCTCCCGCAAGGAGATCCCGGGTCTGGCCGCCGCCCCGGCCGAGCCTGCCCGGCCCACGGCCTAGCGAGGCGCCGCCTCAGACCCAGTCGAGTCCCCAGGCCCGTGAAGACCCTGCTGTGCTTGACCACCCCTCCTCCGCGCCTCGCGAATGGAGAGTCCTCGGAGGCGGGGGGGCGGGTTTGGAACGGCAGGGGCCAAACTTGACCTGTTTGCCACATATTCCACAAGTCGAAGACTCTAGCGAGGCGCATCATCAACCATGGCACGGCCCACCCAATCCGCGGTCTGCAGTTTCTGCGGGAAGTCGTCCTCGGAAGTCCGCCGCCTGATCCAGGGGCCCGGGGTGTACATTTGCGACGCCTGCGTGTTGCTCTGCAAGAGCTACCTGGACAAGGAACAGGGAGGGGCGGGCGGCGGAGTGTCGCGCCCGCTCAAGGTCCCGCGGCCGGCGGAGATCAAGGCCCTGCTCGACCAGCATTGCATCGGCCAGGAGTTTGCGAAGAAGACCCTGGCCGTGGCGGTCCACAACCACTACAAGCGCATCCGGGCGAATCCCGCGCCTCGGGCGGAGGACGACGGGGCGGGCGGGGTCGAGATCGAGAAGAGCAACATCCTGTTGATTGGGCCGACCGGCTGCGGCAAGACGCTGCTGGCCCGGACCCTGGCTCGGGCGCTGGATGTGCCCTTTGCCATCGCGGATGCCACGACGCTGACCGAGGCGGGGTACGTGGGCGAGGATGTCGAGAACATCATCCTCCGCCTGCTCCAGAACGCGGACCACAACGTCAAGCGGGCGGAGATCGGCATTGTCTACATCGACGAGATCGACAAGATCGCGCGGAAGACGGAGAACGTGTCGATCACGCGGGACGTCTCGGGGGAGGGGGTGCAGCAGGCGCTGCTGAAGATCTTCGAGGGGACGGTCTGCAATGTGCCCCCCCAGGGGGGGCGGAAGCATCCCCAGCAGGAGTACATTCGGGTCAACACGACCCACATCCTGTTCATTTGCGGCGGCGCGTTTGTCGGGCTCGACAAGATCATCCATCGTCGTCTGGGCCATCGGGTGATGGGTTTCGCGGCCCCCGGGCCTGCCGGCGGCGGGGTTTCGGCCGACGGCCGGGATCTGCTGCGGGCGGTCGAACCGGAGGACCTGCTCACGTTCGGGTTCATCCCGGAGTTCATCGGCCGGCTGCCGATGGTGAGTGTTCTCGAAGACCTCACCGAGGAGCAGTTGGTGGCGATCCTCACCCGCCCCAAGAACGCCCTGATCAAGCAGTACACCCGGCTCCTCGAGATGGAGGGGGTCGCGCTCGAGTTCGCGGAGGACGCGCTTCGGGAGCTGGCCGTTCAGGCGGTGAAGAAGGGCACGGGAGCCCGGGCGCTGCGGGGGCTGCTCGAACGGCTGATGCTGGATGTGATGTACGAAGTGCCCGGCCTTCGGAACGTCACGGGCGTCCGGATCAACCGCGCCGTTGTCCGGGGCGAGCAGCCGCCGGTGCTCGAGCGCCGCTCGGGCAAGGCGGCGGCCTGAGGCCGGTTGCCGGCACCGCATCCCATGGTCGTCCTTGGTCCCCTGGCGCTCGAGTCGAACCTGTGTCTCGCGCCACTGGCGGGCTATACGAATCTCCCTTTCCGGCTGACGATCCGCGAGCTGGGCGGTCTGGGCCTGGCCACGACCGATCTGGTGAACGCGCGATCGCTGCTCGAGCGGAATCGCAAGGCGCTCAAGCTGGTCGAAACCAGGCCCGGGGATCAGCCGTTGGCGATCCAGCTTTTCGGGGCGGATCCCGTCGAGATGCGGGATGCGGCCCAGGTTGCCGTGGCGCTGGGGGCGGCGGCGATCGACATCAACATGGGGTGTCCTGCGCCGAAAGTCTGCCGGGGCGGGGGCGGTTCGGCGATGATGGCCGATCGGGCCGGGACCGTCCGGCTGGCCCGGGGGGTTGTCGAGGCGGTCCGGGTGCCCGTCACCGCCAAGATGCGGCTGGGATGGGATGACCGGCATCGGGTGGCCCCGGAGTTGGCGCGGGCTCTCGAGGAGGCGGGCGTGGCCGCGGTTTTCGTTCACGGCCGCACGCGCCAGCAGGGTTTCTCGGGAGCGGTGAATCTCGAGGGGATCGGCGAGGTGGTGCGGGCCGTCCGGCGGATGCCGGTTTTCGGGAACGGGGATGTGACGACCCCCGAAGGCGCGCGCCGGATGCTGACCGAGTGCGGTTGCGCCGGGGTGAGCATTGGCCGGGGCGCCTTCTACAATCCGTGGATTTTCCGGCAGACCTGCCGTTACCTGGCCACGGGCGAGCCTCAAGCGGAACCGGGGTTCGAGGAGCGTGTCCGGGTGATGAGCTGCCACCTGGATCGGATGATCGAGATCTTCGGGGAGCGGCGCGGCTGCGTGATGTTCCGCAAGATCGGGCCCTGGTACGCGCGCCGGTTTGGTCCGTCGAGCGACTTCAAGAAGCGGATTGTGAACCTCGCGCATCGGGCCGAGTTTGACGAGATCCTGGCCCATTACCGCCGGTGGCGGGCGCCTTTTCTCGACGAGCAGGGCGAGCTCCTCCCGCGCTACCGGCCGGCGCCGATGCCGCCGTTGGCGGCCGGGGGCTTCGCTGAGGCCGAGCCGGTGATCCCCGTTCCCCGCGGTCCGGTCGCCCGCTGGTAGGGTGGCCCCTTCGAGGGCTCTAACGCAGGAACTCGGCAGGGGCGACTTTGATGCGGTCAGCGATCTCGTGGGGGATGCGGATGGACACGAGGCGTCCGTCGGGCGCGTGGGTGACGCAGACGACAGTGAGGATCCCCCGCGCTGCCTCGACGATCGGGTCGGCGGTCAGGTTGTTGAACTTGATGAGGTAGCTGAGCACCTTGAGCTTCTTCTCGCGGACCAGGAGGTGGACTTCGACCAGGTCGTCGAAGCGCAGCGGTGACTTGTAGTCGCACTCGACATGCACGCGAGGGAAGCCCAGCGGGGGATCGTAGTGGCGCATCATCACCGTGTATCCCAGCGAGCGGAAGAACGCGTGTTCGGCGCTCTCCATGTAGCGGAAGAAGTTCGAGAAATGCACGATACCCGCCGCGTCGGTCTCGGAGAACTCGACCCGCCGCTGCAGCCGATGCTCGTAGGCCATGCGTCCAGCGTGGCCGAATCCCGGGTCCGCCGCAAGCCCTCGGGGGGGGGATCCGGGCGCCCGAGCCTTGACAAGGCCCGGGCGGGCCGACGACTCTTGCGGCGAACCAAAACACCACGACGCAGGATCGGTCCGGGCGAGGACTGAGGAGGTCCGGCCGCCGGGCGATGGTGCGTCGAATACGAGACGAGGAGACCATTGCCATGTGTGACCAGTGCACCCGCCGCGAGTTTCTCGGAACCGGGGTTGCCGCCGGTTTGTTGCTGTCGAGCGTTCCCTGGACGTATGCCGTGGCGGGGGAATCGCCTGCACCCCAACCCCCGGGTAAATCGCGAATCTGCGTTCTCTTCAGCGGCACGGCCGGTCCGGCGGATCGCGGCTGGGGTGCGGATGCCGGGCAGATGGCGGCGATGAAGGCGCGTCTGGCCAAGGCGGAGGCGGACCTGGGGAATATCGAGCTGGTGATCGGCCAGGCGGAGAACCCGGAACAGACGGCCGAGTTGCTCAAGAAGGCCGGGCCGAAGACGCCGGTTCTTGCGCTCAATCTGCAGTGTTTCGCCCTGACCCGGGTGGTCCAGCCGATACTCGACGGGGGGCATCCGCTGGCGGTCTTCTCGCTGCCCGCGAGCGGCCACGATTGGATGTACCCGCACCGATGGCAGCGTCGGGGGCATCGGGTCACGCTCCTTCCGAGCAGCGACTACAACGAGATCGAGCGGGCGCTGCGTCTGCTCCGGGTGATCCCGATGCTGCAGCAGACGCGGATTCTGCTCTTCCCTCCGGCTCGCGGCACCAAACCGGCGCAGTCACCGGAAGAGATCAAGAAGCGGTTGGGGGCGGAGGTGGTGGCGGTCGAGGAGAAGGTATTCGATGCGATGATCAACGCGGCGGACGAGGCGTCGGTGCGGGCCGAGGCCGAGCGCTGGACGAAAGAGGCCAAGGCCATCGTCGAGCCGACGCCGGAGGACATCACCAAGGCGGCGCGGATCAGCGTGGCGTTGCAGCGGCTCATGGCGCGTGAGCAGGCCCAGGGACTGGCAATCGGCACCTGCATGGGCTGGCTGCCGAAGGGGTTCCCCTGCCTGGGGTTTGCCCGGTTGCGCGACAACGGGATTCCCGCGGCGTGCGAAGGGGACATGGACTCGCTGCTGACGATGCTGGTGTTCCAGTATGCGATCGAGCGCGCCGGGTTCCAGGGCAACGCCACGTTTGACACGTCGCGCAACGTGGTGTGGACGGCGCACTGCACGGCGCCGCTCAAGATGGAAGGGATCCGCAGCAAGGAGGCGCCCTATCTGTTGCGGGGGCATTCGGAGGTGGGCGGCAGCGGCTGCGTGCCCGAAGTCCAGTATCGGGTGGGCCAGACCATTACCCGCACAAAACTGGTGAACCTGGACACGCTCCTCGCCTCGACCGGCAAGATCATCGAGGTCCCGGCCAAGTCGGTGCGCGCCTGTCGCACGCAGATCGTCACTGAAGTGCGCGACGCGGCCACGATGGCCGCCAACTGGAGCAGTGTCCTCGATACTGAGGACGCCATGACCCTGCTCCACCGCGTGGTGTTCTACGGGGATCACATGGACACCGCCCGTCATTTGGGGCGGCTGATGGGTTTGAAGATCGTCGAGGAAGGGTGAGGGGTGGTCGGGCGCGTGCGGCGCCGGGCGTGGAAACCGTCATGCTGCGGCGCGGGCGCGGTCGCGCCCGGCCGGAGCGGTGTCACCGGGAGCCCGGGAGACACTCGAACAACTCGGCGTGTTGCCGGGCTACGGCGTTGATGGCGAACCGGCGGTGCACCGCGGTCTGTCCGGCGGCGCCCAGCCGGCGGCAGGCGGCCGGATCCCGCAGCAGGCTCTCGATTGTTTCCGCCAGAGAGGCGACATTCTCGGGCTCGAAGAGCCGGCCTCCGTCCGTGGCCTCGATCACTTCAGGAAAGGCGCCGCGGCGCGGTTGCACCACGGGCACCCCGGCTGCCATCGCCTCGATCACGTAGAGCCCGAAGGCCTCCCCCACGCGCGCCGGGACCGAGAACAGCGTCAGCGCGCTGAGGAAGCGGAGCTTGGCTGCGCGATCGAGGTTCGGATGAAACTGCACGGCGTGGGAGAGGCCGGCGGCGCGGATCTGCCCCTCGAGGCGCCGGACGAACGGTTCGTCTGCGGGCCCGCAGCTTCCGCCCACCGCGAGCTGCAGGCCGGGCACGGAGCCGCGGCGGGTGATCTCGAGAAAGGCCTCGACCAGGAGATCGAGGCCCTTGTCAGGGCACATTCGAGCGAAGTAGCCGAGAACCGGCGGTGTCGCGTTCCGGAGCGTGCCGGTGTCCGCGGCGACGGTGCTGTCCGCAGGGGCCGGGTAGCCGTCGAGGTCCAATCCCACGGGCAGGACGTGGAGACGATCCGGCGGGAGTCGGAGGCGCGGCCCCATCCGCTCGGCAAAGTACCGGCTCGGGGCGATCCAGGCGTCGACCTCGGCGGCGCGTTCGGCGAGGACATCCCAGACCCGGGTCTTGAACGGCTCGGGCATGGCGTCGAGGAACTCGTCTTCTCCCGCCAGGAAGCCGGCCACTGGCGTGCCCAGCTCGGACCGGATGCGGCGGGCGAAGCCGACCAGCAACGCGTTCGAGAGACAGACAGTGTCCGGTCGTGGCTGGGTGCGCAGCCAGGCGATCAGCTCCTCGAGATCGCGCGCCTGGTGTCCCTCCTCGCCGCGGAGCATCGAGAGCGTCATCTCGGCGACCTGCACCGGTCGGGTGCGGACCGCGAACCGGCCGGCCCAGCGGAGCAGGGATGGCGAAGCGAGCCGGCGCCGGAGCCAGGCGGGGGCGGACCTGAAGAGGGCGGCCTTCTGATCGAGATAGACGTTCAAGCCGCTGAAGAAGATCGGGACGCCCTCGCTGCCGTCGGGTTCATCCAGGGTGAGCGGCAGGTAGAGCGGCACCATGAGGACCGCATGACCCTGCGCGCGCCAGGCCCGGACCAGCGCGTTGTCGCGCAGGCAATTGCCGCAGTACATCCGGCCCGCGCCGGGGGTGATCTGGACGATGTTCATGGGGCGAGCATCCGGTGAATCGAGCGCATTGTCCCGGGCCGGTCTCGAGGGATGGCGGCGGCTACGGCTTGCCGGGGCCGAAGGCGTAGATGACGCCATCTTCGCTGCCCACGACGATCCAGCCGCCGGCGACAGCAGGGGAGGCGGTGATGGGCTCGCCGATTTCGTATTGACCCAACTCGCGGCCGTCGGCCATCGCCACCACGTAGAGCCGCCCGTCATCGGACCCGACCACGACCTTGTCGCCGACGACCACGGGCGAGCTGTCCACCTTGCCTCGCGTGGCAAACGTCCATCGCTGTTTGCCGTCCGCCTTGTTGATGCAGTGCAACCGCTTGTCGCGTCCGCCCACGACCACGGCGTCCGCCGTCACCGCCGGCGAGGAGAAATAGGCGAACTGGCGGTCCTTGTAGCTCCAGGCCTTGGTTCCCGCGTTGAGGTCGACGCACAAGACCTCGTTCTCGTAGTGGCCGAAGTAGGCGCGGCCGGCATCGAGGGCCACGGAACCGGCGATGTAGGCGCCTGCCTCGACCTCCCGGACCTGCGTGCCACGGGCGAGGTCGATCACGTGAAGCAGCGCGTCGCAGCCGCCGAACGCCGTCTGGCCCGCGGCGACCGCCGGCGAGCCGTTGATGTAGTTGCCCGTCTCGTACACCCAGTTGCTGCGGCCCGTCGCGGCATCGATGCAGTGCAGTTTGAAATCGTAGCTCCCAACAAGGATCCAGGCTCCGCCACCCTTGGGCGCCGCGACCCAGTTCGGCGCGCCGGGTATCCGGTCGCCGGTTTCATACGTCCAAAGTCCCGTGCCGTCCGAGGCGCGCACGGCGTGCAATCGGGCGTCATCGGACCCGACAAAAACCCGGCCGTCGAGGACGAGCGGCGACGATTCGATCGGGCCGCCGGTCTTGTATTTCCAGGCCAGCTTGCCGTCGGCGAGGTTCAGGGCGTAGAGAAAGCCGTCGTCGGAGCCGACCCAGACGCGGCCCTCGGCGATGGCGGCCGATGACTTGACCGGGCCACCGGTCTTAAAGGTCCACGCCCGCGTGGGGCGATCCGGGACCGTGCCCGTGGCCACGCCGGCCAGGGCCGGGCCTCCCCGGTACATCGGCCAGGCGGCGGTTGGCGCGGGCAAAGACCCGGTGCCAGGGGTGAGAGTTGAGCCCGCCGACACCGCCGCGGCGAGGGCGCCCCCGAGCACGAAGGCGCGCCAGCCACCAGCCATGAACCGTCGTCCGGCTGTGACGGGCCTTTCGTTCGCGGTGGTGTGCCTTCGTGTCATGGTGAATGAGAATATGGAGCCAGCCGTGGCGGATCGCAAATGCGAATCAGGCGGGTCGAGCGTGCGGCGTAGGAGCGGAGCCGCGATGGCGAAGGGCCCGGGCAGGACACCGCAAAGCGCGAAGATGAGGAGGTGGCTGGAGAGTCACGTCTCGCTTGCACCGGTCGGATGCGCTCTTGACGGAGACGTACAGCGGGGGGACGTTGGCAGGCTCTAAGGTTGGGCGGGTTCTACTGGTTGAACGCCTTGTGGTTCATGAACTCCCAGATGCGCCCCATCCAGGTGTAGCTGCCGGTTCCGGGGGCGGCCTTCTTCTGAAAGCAGTGCTCGCGTGTGGCCAGCGTATGCAGATCGGACTGGATGCCCATGCGGCGGAGCTGTTCCCAGCACTTCACCGAATTCATCGCCGCCCAGGGATCCGCGTCGCCGTGGAGGAACAGGATCGGGCACGTCGCGAGGTCGAACGAGAACTCGGGGACGAGCCGCGCGTCGTCCTCGTTGCCGCCCTGGGCGTTGGGCTTATCCGCGCCGTCCGTGAGCGCGTACGCGGGATAGATCGCGACCGCCCACTGCACGCTGCAGGAGAGCTTGTCGAGATCGTCGATCGGCCAATAGGAACGGCGTTTTGAGCTGGTCGCGCCCATGAGCGTCAGGTGCCCGCCGGCCGAGGAGCCCATGATGCCGATGCGGTCGGGATCAAGCCCCTTGGCCGCAGCCCGGCCGCGGACGATCCGCACGGCGCGTTGCAGGTCCTGCCACGCGGTCGTGTGCTTGGCCAGTCCGCCCAGCGGACGCGGCGTGCGGTATTTGAGCGTCACGACCGTCATGCCCTTCTCGTTCAGGTAACGCCGCGTCGGCGCGACTTCGAAGCCATCCGGGCTGTTGCCGCTGTAGCCGCCGCCGGAGTAGATGATCTGGATCGCCTTTGTCTTGCGCTCCTTCGGCATGTGCCACTCGAGATAAGGCAGGCACTGATTCGTCTGCGCGTCTGGCATCCGGCCTTCCGGCCAGAGCGGCTCCTTGAGGGTTTCGCCGCGCGCGTCGTCGTTCGGATAGCGGGCCATCAGATCCTCTTCCGCGCCGAGACGCCCGTCGAAATTCATCTGGCGGAGGTACTCGGCGATGCGGTCGAACCAATGGTCGTAGGCGGTGCCGTCCTCGCCTTGGTTCGCGTTGCCCATGAAGCCGTGGGGACGATCCGCGAAGAGGTGGAGCTCGGCCGGGATCTTCATCCTGCGGAGCTGGCGGTAGATCTGCGTGGAACCGTTCGGTGAATAGGCGTCCGTCCCGCCGTGGAAGAGCGCCATGGAACACGTCTTCGCGTCGAACTGGAACACGTCCGAGAGCCGAACGTCGATCGCGTCGCCCTCGCGCGTATTGGGGGCGGTGAGTCCGTCCGTGAGCGCGTAGGCGGTGTAGATCGGCACTGCCCAGTTGACGTGGCACGGAAGCCCGTCGAGCGCGTCGACCGGCCCGTACGCCGGCGTGAGCGCGCTCGTCGCGAGCAGGACCGTCAGGTGCGAGCCCGCCGAAAACCCGAACGCGCCGATCTTCTCCGGGGCGAAACCGCGCTTCTGCGCCTCGCTACGGACGAGGCGGACGGCGCGCTGCCCGTCCTGCCATGCGCTCCGGTAGATCGGTAACCCTTGCGGACGCGGCGTGCGGTAGGTGAGGCTCACGCAGACAAATCCGAGATCCGTGAACTTCTTGGCCACCCAGTCAATCCACACCCCGTCGCAGCAACTCTGATATCCGCCACCGGAAATGAGCAGCATGCAGGCGCCGTTCTTTGCCGCCGGCGCCTCGTACCAGTCGAGATACGGCATCACGTGTTCCGCCGCCTTGAATCCCGGAG
>JAKQDD010000050.1 GCA_029556615.1 Verrucomicrobiota bacterium
GGCGCCTCAATGAGAATGGACTACGTGTCGGATCCGGCCTTGGGGCGATAGTCGCGCCGGTCCAGGCAGGCGTCGTACATCGCGCGGTCGATCCGGATCCAGTCCGTGCCGTTAATGCCGCGTGTGTTTCGGCTGGTCGGATAAAAATAACCCCGCGCGGGCCTTTCGGCATGTCGCGCGGGGAGCAGATGAAAGAGCGCAATCTGGGAGAATACTAGAACTGTTGTCCGCGAAGGTCAAGCCCCGTCGATGTCCAGCGGCGGACGCGCGGTGTCGTCTTCGGGAGCGCCGGCCCGCGAGCCTGGATATTTCACAGGCTTCGCGCGTAAGAATCTCCAGGCTCTGGCAAAACCGCGCCCGCCGCGGTCATGATCGGCGTCTTGACGGTCGGCACCACGCGGCTGCGCGGAACGGTTTGTCGTCTTCCTGCGGGTCTCCCGGAAGGCGCGGTTTTGCTTTCTAGCCCGCATCGCATGGATCCGGCTTGGTGTAGGCTCTGAGTCCGCCGACAGGGTGTGAAATATGCGGGCTAGGGGCGAGGCAGACTTGCTCCCCCCGGCCGTTCCGTAGGGTCCGGATGAGCATCGGTTCGGCACCGGACAACCACCCGGCCTCGGCAAACAGAAACAGCCCCGAGCCCTTTCCTCGGGTCAGTGTGCGATTGGCCTCGATGAGGTTCTCGATGCGCCAGGGGCACGGGGAAACCTGACGCTGCTCAGGTGCAGCGCAAGGCGTGACCTCGAATTCCGCAACGGACGCATCCGGCAATCTGTGCTCCGCCCTGAATCGGCGAGGAACATCCCCGCACCGATTCGGGGCGGATCGCCAATGGACTGCCGAGCCCGGGAATCTCACAAACGAACCTGTGCAGGGATTTCCGGGCTTTGGTTTCTAGCCGGCATCGGATGGGGCCTGTCCCCAAGGGGCAATTGGCGCGTCGTTATTGGGGGCGCGTGGGATAAGGAGGCGCGCAAGCGAGGGCGTTTTCGGGCTTGGCGCGAGAACCCGGTGTCTATGTTCTTGCCTCGCCAGTGGAGATCGGTGGCAAGCGGTATGTCCTGCGGCGCAATCCGCAGACGCAGACGCACGAGGGTCCGGCGGTTGGCGGAGTTGCCGGGCGGGGCCGTTTCTGTCATGGTGCCGCCATGCGTTCCGCTTCGACAGGTTCATCCGGTACTGGTCTCGCGTGGTGCGCGTCTCCCGTGAGCCGCCGCCGGTGGCTCCAGAGGGGGGCGGGGTTCACGGGTCTTGTCGGCCTGAGCGGCGGTGCGGCGGGAATGGCTGCGGGAAGCCCGGCGGTTGAGCCGGACTTCCGCATCCGCAACGGGCGCATCCGGCAGTCGATCATGGGCTGGACGTTCGACCCGATGCCGGTGCCCGAGCTGGCCCGGCACTGCAAGGCCATCGGGCTGGTGGCGATGGAGGGCATTGACGCCGCCCACTACCCAATGATCCGCGAGATGGGATTGGCGGTGTCGTTGGTCGGGAGCCACGGCTTCGCCAAAGGCCCGTTCAGCCGGGCGAATCACGAGCATTGCGAGCAGGCGCTGCGCGAGGCGATTGACTTGGCGGTGGCGGTCCAGTGCAAGAGCGTGATCACCTTCACGGGCATGCGGGAGCCGGGGATCAGCGACGAGGTCGGGGCGCGGAACTGCGTGGACTTGTGGAAGCGGGTGATCGGACATGCCGAGGCGAAGAAGGTCAATCTCTGCCTTGAGCACCTCAACAGCCGGGATGGCACGCATCCGATGAAGGGGCACCCCGGGTATTTCGGCGACCACGTGGATTTCTGCGTCGAGCTGATTCGGCGGGTTGGGTCACCGAACATGAAGCTGTTGTTCGACATTTACCACGTGCAGGTCATGGACGGCGACGTGATCCGGCGGCTGCGCGAGCACAAGGAGGTCATTGGCCACGTGCACGCGGCTGGGGTGCCTGGCCGTGGGGAGCTGGACGAGACGCAGGAATTGAACTACCCGGCCATCATGCGGGCGCTGGTGGACCTGGGTTACGAGGGTTACATGGCGCAGGAGTTCATTCCGACGTGGGCGGATCGCGTGCTGGCGCTCCGGCACGCGGCCAAGGTCTGTGATGTTTGAGGCGCGGCGGGGAGAGCCGCGGCTGCCGCAGCACCACGACCGGGGCCGTGTGGCGGGTCGGCCGGGCAAGGATCGCCGACAGCCGGTCTGGCATGCCTGGAGAGGCCGAGCGCAGATGGGGTTGGTGTCCCGGCGCCGGCCAGAAACGGTCGGGCAACGGGAGGGTTTTGCCATTCTGGCCGATCGGCAGACGCCGCCGGGGGGGCGATCCCTGGCTGCGACGTTCTGGCGCTGCACGCACCGGGCGGGGAGTGGCGCGGGGAGGCTGGACCAGCAAAAAGGTGGCGGAACCCAGTGGTTCCGCCACCTTTTAGCTATCGGAGGAGTTGGTGAAGCCGGGGCCAGAGGGAGGGGGTGGGGGAGGTGAGGCCGAGTTCCCAGTTCAGGAGGGTGCGGCGGCTGACGCCGAGGCGGCGGGCGAGCTGGTGATGGGTCAGACCTCGTTGCAGGCGTTGGGTTTGGAGCAGGGTGGGGAGCGGAGCGGCAGCTCGGGTCCAGGGCGGCTGATCGGGTCGGAGGGCGGTCAAGGTCAGGCAGCAAAAAGGTTTCGGAACCCACCCCTTCCGCCAAGCCGCCAGGGGCATTCCCTGGTGTCGGAGGCGTCCGATTGGGACAGAACGGGAGTTCGGACCCGAGCGCCCGCATCGGCTCACCCGCGCGAAAACGTCAAGTGCAGAGGCGACCCCTTCCGGGAGTCTTCCATTGCCTCCTTCTTGAGGGGGACACCGGAACGTGCTTGAAGGCGACGCTGCGGGCGGGTAGCGTTTGGACATGATTGCGACGAGTTACCGTTACATTGTCCACCGGGCTGGGGTACGTTCCGGCCGCCCGATCGTGGAAGGCACGCGGATTGGCGTGCACGACGTGGTGGCGATGACCAGAACGGGAGCGTCGGTGGATGAGGTGGTGGCCAGTTTTCCCCGGTTGACCCGCGCGCAGGTCTATGAGTGCCTCGCCTACTACGAGGACCACCAAGCCGAGATGGAGCCGTTGATCGCAGGGCAAACCGCGCATCTCGACGAGTGAGGTTCTTGATTGACGAGGATGTGGCGGTTGAGGTTGTCCGGTGTCTTCAATTGGCGGGGCACCACACCTCGCTCGTTGCGGATGTCCTTGGCATGCGTACGGATGATGCAGACGTCTGGTGGTACGCCGTCCGCACCGAAGCCATCGTAGTCACTTGCAATCGACGGGATTTCCTGGAACTTGCCGGCACTGAGCCGGCAACGGGCTTGATTGTCCTCACCCGCCGCCGAACTCGCCAAGCCGAGTGCCGTCGCCTGTTGGATCTGCTGGCGAGGGCCGGCGAGGCCGGGCTGCAGAACAACATCAACTGCGCGTAAGCGATCTGCGGAGCTACTGGATGGGGCTGAGGTGCAGCGCAACGCGTGGCCTCCCTTTCCGCAACGGACGCATCCGGCAATCTGCGCTTCGCCCTGAAGCGGCGAGGGATTATGTCCGCACCGATTCGGGGCGGATCGCCGATGGACGGCCGACGCGACAGGGGTCTGCAGGCGAACCGCAATTTGGGGTGGGAGGGAAAGCGGGAGGGACAGGCGTCGGACCCGCTGACGCGAAACGGGTCTTCCTTTCTCCGGCGATTGCGCACTGTTTCCATGCTGGGGCGGGTATTGGCGCCGGGTCGGTGCTGATCGTTCGGCCATGTGAAGAGAACACGAGATTATGGGCCCACAGACCCTTTGGATTACTCGGTTGATGATGGGTTTTGCCCTATCCCTATCCTTTTCCCTGTCGCCCTCAACACATGCCTGCACGTCATTTGCCATGGAACATGGGGGCGGTCTTGTATTCGGGAGCAACTTCGACAACGACTTCCGGCCCGGCCTGTTGTTCGTTAACAAGAGAGGTGTCAACAAGAGCGGTTTCCCGCTGGAGAAGCAACACACGCCCGCCACTTGGACGTCGCGATACGGAAGTGTCACCATTCACACGGCACCTTACCAGTATGCTTGGGCTGGGATGAACGAGGCCGGCCTGGTGATTAGCACCATGCAGTTGGACGAGACGAAAGTTCCTCCTCCGGACGAACGTCCGTCCCTTATATCCGCGGCTTGGGTCCAGTACGTGCTCGATACCTGCGCAACCGTGGACGACATCGTCGCCGCCGAACGGCGCGTGCGTGTCAACTACGGTGTGGATCATTATCTGACCTGTGACGCCACGGGAGCGTGCATGGCCATCGAGTTTCTCGGGGGCAAGCCAGTTTACCATCGGGCCGAGGATCTGCCGCTGCCGGCACTGACAGCCGGCTGGTCGTATGCCCAGTGCTTTGATCCGCGTTACGGTGGCGCAAGGTCCCCAGCCAGAGTCTCCGTGCTCGCCGCCCCGCTGCCGCAGGTCCAGAGGATGTTAAAGGCTGAAGCAGCCGCCCGCGCACCCTCGGGCGTGGATTACGCATTTCGCATTCTCGAAGAGGTCTCCGCGGACAATACAACCTGGAGCCTGGTCTTTGACGTGGAGCGACGCGTCGTGTTCCTGCGGAGCTACAAGAACCAGCGCGTGCGTCATCTGGGGCTGGAGGATTTGGACTTGTCGTGCCGCACGCCGGTGCTGATGCTTGATGCACACGCCGGCTCAGGCGACCTTCTCAAACGCCTGCAGGCGTATTCTCACAAGACCGTTCTCCGGCACGCCCTGAAGGCCGTTGCCTTCCACAAGCCTGACCTGTCGGAGGAGATCGTGCGTCAAATGGTCGAGCACATGGAGCGGTTTACGTGTGCGAATCATGACTGACGCGCTGCCTCAGATCGATCAGGTATCATCTGCGGTGTCCGCGCCAGTGAGGACACCGCTTGAGGCATCGCGTCGTCAGAGGGATGGCTGGTCCCCGGTCTTTTTGGATGCTCGCGAGATGAAGACCAGGGCGTCGAACCTGAGGGTCCGGCTGCGCCCGGCCCAACGATGGCAGGGTGACTCGGCGCGCGCGCAAGCGCGCCTCGAACCAGTCGTTGAACCGGTCGCCGTCGCTCGCCCTCAGGCCGCCTGCACCGTCCCGCGGCTCGCGCCGGCGCCGGTCAACTCGGCATTCGACATGAAGCGCGGCTCGTCACTGTCATTCGTCGTGTGCGCCCTCGTCGCGTTGCCACAGGAGGCTTCCGCAAATGCGGGAACGCCGCTGATGTGGGCGGGCATGATTCACCTGGTGATCGGAAATGCGCTCGTCGGTCTGTTGGAAGGACTCCTCCTCGCGTGGTGGTTCCGCGTGCCGCGTGCCAAGGCAGTCGGGGCGATGATTGTGGCCAACCACATTTCAGCGTGGCTCGGCGGCCTTTTTATTCGTGGAGCGATAGTGAGAGCATTGCCGATGGACCTCACCAATGGCTGGCAATGGTTCTGGATCATGGTTGTTGTGACGTATTTCCTGACCCTCGTGTTGGAGTGGCCACTTGTCGCATCGGGGGTTCGGGGCGCTCAGGCTTGGCTGATGCGGAGCGTGCGAGCTTCGCTCCTGATCCAGAGCAGTTCCTACATCCTGTTGTTTGGATGGTATTGGATGGCGAGTGGAACATCTCTTTACACGATGATGCACGTTGTCACGGCCAAAGACCTCGACCGCATCGCGCGCAGCAACCGCTGAACCTGGTCGGACGAGCGGAAAACGAGAAGACCGGAACGCGTTTTGACCCGTCCGGTCACGAACCGCTTCGGCTTGTGGTGCTACGGCCAGTCCCGCAGCGCGCCGTCCAGCCCGATGACCTTAACGGCCGGCTGCTCCCAGGGCCGCTCGGGTCGCAGGAAGATGATTCTGATGTCCGCCGCCTCCAGATCCTCCAGAACAGCCGGCGCAACCTCGGGATCCAAACCCGGCTCGAACAGGAGATCCCCGAAATAGGGTTTGTGAAAGGTCTGGCAGGTTTGGGACCAATAACTCCGCAACACGATGGGCGCGCCCGGCAACAGACCGGCGACGGCCGTCTCCTCAAAGCGCCACACCGTGGGGGTGTAACCGGTCATGCCCTGCGGCCAGTCTTCGGGCTTGTAGTAAAACACGATCTCGACGTTCAGTCCGCCTCCCGCAGCGCAGGTCTTGGTCGTGGCTGATGGCAACGCCGCCTCCCCCGCCGGGGCGGGCTCCAACACGACGACATCATTTGTCGTCCACGCCACCCGGTCATACCATGAATCGTAAATCATCTGCGGCGACGCGTAATCGGCCTGAAGCCGCAGTTCGAGATCGCGCAGGGTGAAGACGGGGCACTGGGCGAGGCAGGCTGCTTTCGGCAGCGAGACGCGAAAGGCGAACGCCACGGGGCCATGAACCGTGTCCCGGGTCCAACGATCGACCGACCAGGTGGTGTCGTTGGTTTCCAGCACATGCTGGACGCCGGTCCAGGACGAAAGCGGGCCGGTCTGGGTGGCGATCCCGCCGTCCAGCGTGTGGCTCCAGTCGGTCCGGATCAGAAAACAGGTGGCTTGCCCTGTCGCGTCCAGCCAGCGGTTGTCGGTCTCGACAGTCCAGAGCGACTTGAGGCGGTGGTGGGCGAAGAGCGAGGCGCGCGGCCCCTGGGAGACCTGGAGAGTCAACGGCTCGTTGAGCAGGATGGGAGCGGTCTTGGGCGCCGGGGGCGAGGGCAGTTCGCGGAGCTGTTTGATCACGAGCCAGCCGGGGGCAATCTTCTTGTATTCGATATCCAGTGTGAACGCCTCCTTGTTGGCCCAGTAGGCGGCGTAGGCTTCCGCCAGGTCGAAAAACATGCCCTGGAACGCCCGATACTCATCCTCCCACGCCAGCACATGGTCCTCGCCCGCGGGCAGCAGGCTCGACCGCTGCGTCAGGCGCAGCGTCTGGGAGTTGGTGACGCTGCGCCAACTGTCCACGTCCGCCACCTCCGGCAGGCTCTGGCCTTCGGGGTTCGTAACCGAGACGGCTCCCGGTTGGGTGACCATGGTGGTTTGCAGCCGGGCGGTGTCGCCGCTGCGGGAATAGCAGGCCGTCGCCACCCCGTTCGCCAACTCCATCGCGTCCGGAGACGAGTAGTGCGCCAGGACCGCCATGCCGACGGCATGTTCATCGACGCGGTGCCGCAGCCGTTCCAGAACGGCGTTGTCGTTGTAGAAGCTCGCATACACCTTCCGCATCACCAGGAACACCCCCCGTTCCGTCTCCCGCTCCGGATCGCACGCGCACGGGCCCAGATCGTCCCCGTCCAGGTCGTCCCTCAGACAGCCGCTGTAGCTGTCGTAAAGACCCGCCCCGGAAAACAGCTCGGTGTCCTCCACATTGGTCGAGCTCCGGAACCGGATGCGGCGGTCAGGATCGAAAGGCTCGAGCGCGGCGAGAATGGCGGCCTTTTGGTCGGCGTTGAAATCGGCGGTGTCAACGATCAGATCCCGAATCGCCTTCAAATCCCGCGACAGCGCAACGAGGTCGGGCGGATAGGCGTAGCCCTCCAAACGGCGCGCGATCTCGACAGCCAGCGTCGCACCGCTCGGAAGCGGCTGCTCGAGAAACTCGTCCCACAGGTCAAACGTGAACGCGACGGCCGGATCCGGCGCGTGGTCCGGAACCACGCGGCGCAGAAACCCGAAATGGGCGGCCTTGCCTCCAACGTGGCAGACATCCGCCGGCGTCAACCCGCCCACCGCCGCGCTGTAAGCCCCATAATGCGCCTTCGGCCGCAACTCCAGCTCGGGCGCCCGCTTCAGCGACATCATCTCCGCCTCGAACGCCGGATCCAGCGCAGGAAGCGCCATCACCGTGATCTTCGGCCGCAGATCGCGACGGTCCACCGGCTCAATCGCCCTGAGGAACACCCGCTGGCCGCGCAATGCCTCGAGGCGGTTCGTCAGCGCCGCGGCCGTGGCGTGAACGAACGGAACCGCGTAGCTCCGCGCCAAAATCGCCACGTGCGAGTTCGGCGTGGAGGCCGAGAACGTGACGATGCCCGCCAGGTAAGGCAGCTCGCTGGGCACTTCGTCCGTCAGGAGGATGTCCTCATGCGTCAGTTGACCCGCCCGGTAGGCGCCGTCGATCTGGCTGCCGGGAACCCAAACCAGGCGGCCGATGGCCCAGCCGTAGCCGTAGATGTCTTCCCCTGCCAGCCAGCGCTGCGTGGTGGCCAGAGGAACCTGGTGACTCGCGAAATAGGCCGCCTCGCGAAAGGCCGAGTCGGTCTGCTCGTAGCTGGGCATGTAGAACCCCGCCGCGCCGGCCGGCTTGTCGATCGCGCGGTCAACCGTCTCGTAGAGAAACCGGGCCATCTCGCGCGGATAGGGATCCAGACCGGCGAACTGGATTCCATACTCGTTCGCGTCGGGATCGAACAGCACCGAGCCGATGACGGCCAGCTGGGTGTCGCGCTGGAGTGTCGCCCGGTCATACGCCGCGGGCTCCATCCCCAGGAACGGGTCCAGGTACGCCGTACAGTAGGAGTAGTGCAGCTTGTGGACGCTCGTGTCCTGAAAATACGCCACCGTGGGATCGTCCAGGAACAGCGTGAACTTGATCCAGTTGATCCGTTCCACATCCGACAGCGGATTGGGCACGAGGTGAACGTTCTCGTGATCCCAGAACGGATCGTCCCACAGGCTGATCCGGTTCTTCCAGGTGTCCGAAGGGGTGATGACCCGCGGCTCGCGGCACGACAGCCGATAATACCGCCGCGTCGCCAACGGACTCTCGTCGTCGATCCAGGACCAGCTCGGCTGCGCCGTGGCGTGGATGGGCGCCCAGTCGGCCAGGTCCGCCGAAGCCTGAAGGACCGCAACGTGCCCGGGCGGGCTTTGGGCTTCCAGGCACAAAGCGCCGTCCGGCTCGGTTGCCGTGATCGACAAGGACGGCTGTGCCGCAACCGTCCCGCCGGCCAGCGCGGCCATCAGTCCGCACGCCACGTGTCGCAACCGTCGGCCATGACTCATGCCCGTTTGCATGAAGCGTCTGCGGTGAGATGAATGCTGACGTGAGTGTAATCGTTGTCGGCTGCCAGCTCAACCGCCGATTCTTGTTGGAGTACCACGCCGAGCCCCCGACCTTGCCGACAACTGCCCACACTTGATGCGGCGAATTGCTGTCCGGCGGCACCTCAGCCCGAGAACGATCAACATGCGTTAGACACCTGGAAACATTGTGCATTGTGGCATTTTGGCCTCTCTTCGAAGAGGTAGAAGATTGTCTGTGCGGAACAACTCATTGCGCTTCGTTCGACGCCCATTGCGCCGCCAGGGCCCTGTACGGACGGCTTGCGCCGGCAAAGTATCTTTGGTCTCCGACTCGAGCCCGGCAACGGTGCTAACCTCGCTGGAGTTCACGCTTTAGCGTGTTCGGCAGGCGATTCCCGCCGTAAGAGACACGCTAAAGCGTGAACTCCAACAAGACTTGCCACCGCGGACTTTCCACGCGACCGCACCTTTACACGGGTGGGGCTCCGTCCCGAGCGCCGGTCGGGACAGAGTTCCAACCTACTGGCGCCGGACCGCCTTCACGACGAAGTCCATCGCGGCCATCGTGTCAGCGTGGTCGGTGGCGTGTCCGCCTTCGGGCCGGTCGATCAAGTGAACTGGCCGACCCTGCCGCTTCAGCTTGTCGAACAGGCGCCGCACGCTGTCAGGCGGAACAAGTTGGTCGCGGCCCCCCACCGTCGCCGCCATCGGCATCGCCAGCCGGTCGGGCCACAGTTCGGCACTCCGCTGCCGATAGACGTCGGGGACGTTCTCCTTGGAGCCGCCGAAGGACGCCGCGATCGCGTCTTGGAACTTGTCGTATTCGACCAGGTTCGCCGTGCCGTTCAACGCGACGACACCGTGGGCCCGATCCGGGTGCATAGCGGCAAACGCCAGCGCCGAGCTGCCACCCATTGAGCCGCCCGTTATCAAGACGTGCTGAACCTTGTACTTCTGCTGCAGTTCGTCCAGAATCTACAGCACGTCGGCCTCGGCCTTGGGCCCCATCCAGGACGTCTTTGCGCGATAGTCCGGTGATACGAAGATCATCCCATACCGCGCCGCGGCATCCCGCATCCCCGAGCATTCGCCGCGTGGGTCGCGAATGAACTGCCAGCGGTCACTGCCATGCCCGTGCAAGGCCACCACCACATCGACCGGCGTGGCGGCGTTGAAGGCGACGGGCAGCATCAGTACATACCGCTGCGGCGTCCCATCGATGCGCGCAGTGAACTCGATATCCACCGGCGTCTGCCACGGCCCCTCCGCCGCGCGGACTGCCGGGATCGAAAGGACGAAGAGAACGACCCCCCAACGAAGCTTCTGTCTGTTCACGGTTCCAGCCTCCATCTGTCATCGGGCAAACGCCTGACCCCTTCCCCCGTTTGCCCTCGGTTCGCGAAACTCGTCAACCGGAAGCGGCACGAGAGCCGCGGTGTTGCGACGTGTCTGGAGTGTGCCCGGACAGGCGGGCTTGGGCAAGGCGAGAGACTGGGACCGCGCTGAGAGCCACGCCCTGGCGATGCATCCGCTTTCGCCAGAACTCAGGCGTGACAAGCTGGCGCACTGAACTGGCCGGCGCGCCGGCTCATGCAGTTCGCGGACAGCTCTTGGCGGGGGGCAAGGGACATTGCGCGTGCAATTCCTGCCTCGCGCCATATCCTATGCTCGTAAACGATGCGATGAGAAACACGCTGATTCTCTGTTTTGGGTTAGGGGTAACCGTTCTGGCGTCCGCCGGGGAACGGGCCGCGCTGTGGCCGGAGGGGAAGATCCCGGATTTCCAGCCCCAGCAGATCGCGGCGACCACCGAGGAGGTGAAGGCTCCGGGATTCAAGGCGGCGGAACACGTGATGCCGTATCTCGACTGGTACGAGGCGCCGGCGGCAAA
>JAKQDD010000053.1 GCA_029556615.1 Verrucomicrobiota bacterium
GGCGCCTCAATGAGAATGGACTACGTGTCGGATCCGGCCTTGGGGCGATAGTCGCGCCGGTCCAGGCAGGCGTCGTACATCGCGCGGTCGATCCGGATCCAGTCCGTGCCGTTAATGCCGCGTGTGTTTCGGCTGGTCGGACTGGAGGGGAAAGCGCACGCGATCTTCAGCCAGCGCACCTGCTTTTTCGCCAGCGTGCGGATGTCGTCCGCGACTTCGCTCAGGTCTTGGTCCTGGCTGAAAACGAGGGCTACGTCGTAGGCTCTGTGGTGGCCAAGGCTCAGGATGTCGAGAGCCAGGCGCACATCAATGCCCTTCTCCTGTCCGACGAGGAACGAATGGGTGAAGCCGGAAGGCAACGTGACGGTTTGATTGCGATAGCGGAGCTTCCGCGAAAAAGTATGGATGCCCTCGCGTCCCATCTGGGCGAGTTTCGCCACCCAGAAGTGGTTCCAGTGAGGGTTATCCGCCACGTCGGGGTACCCCGTGTAGAAGTGTACTTGGTCGAGTCGCCAGCCTTCCCGGGTGCAGACGGCCTGGGCCAGCATGCGGACATCGAAACTCGGATGCTTGTAGCCGAAGGCTTCCTTGGCTGCGTGGAAAAGATTCTGACCGTCCACGAAGGCAATTGTCCGTTTGATGGCAGGCTCGGTCGGCACGGGATAGAAAATAACCCCGCCCGAGGCCTTTCGGCGTGTCGAGCGGGGAGCAGATAAAAGAGCTTACTCTTGGGGAATAGTAGAGCCGTCGCTGGCTGAGGTCAAGCCCTTGTCGACCCAAGCGCAGGGGCAGACCCTCTTCGATCGCACCAGGAGGCGGCAAGCCATCGCGCGCGTTGCCGACGGGTTAGCACTCGAGGACCTTTTCAAGTGTGTCGCTGGCTATTCCCCTCAGACGAAGGCGTCCCGGAATGGACCCAGGAATCGGCGGTCTATTGACCAGTCGGTGATGGCAAAGACCACCTGGCGGAAAGCGCCGTCGTATTCCTGCTCGAGTGCCGAGCGGAATTCTGCCGCGACGCGCTTCGGATCATTGTGGAAGGCGCCGCAGCCCCACGCCCCTAGAATCAGGACTTCGTAGGCAAAAGCCCTGGCCACCTCCAGGACTCGCCGGATGCGGTGGTGCATCAACTCCGCCGACTTCGCGACCCCGATGCGGGGCGCATAGGGTGCCGCGGCCGTGATGACGCCAAGCAACCAGGGCGCGTCCAGGTTGACACCGGCGTCCGTTCTGAAAACGGGCACGTCCGGGGACAGGATGACCCAGTCAGTCGAGTCGGAGAGCGGTCGCTGCCGATGGTGGGTGTACATGGGGTCGTCGACCAGGGTCGAGTGGAGCGCGCTCGAGCGGCAGAGCACCTCCTCCTGGGCGCGGGCCCCGGAGAGAAAACCGCCGCCCGGGTGAACTCCGTTCGCGAAGTTGAGGGCCAACGGTCGCATTCCGGCGCCGACGCATCGGCGCGCCGCGCCGAGGGTCGTCTCGTTGTTCACTTGGACGACGGTCTCCGGGAAGGTCTTTGGCTGGTCGCAGGGCAAGGGGACATCCGGCGGCAGGCTCCGCTTGGCGGCAACGGCGGCCCGTACGGCGTTTGCCCAGACCACCTGGCGGCCTGTGTTGGAGAGATACACCCCGCTTGCGGCGGCGGCTACAGCGGACCGGCCCAACTGGGCGGCTTGGTCTCTGGGGATATCGAGCTCCTGGCGGCGGAGTGTGGCCAGTGAGTCGTCATCGAGGCAAGGCGTGCAGCGGAGCATGGAACCGTCTCTATATCTGCGCCTGTTGCCAGTCAAGACCGCCGACCTCCGTGATCGATCCTGGTGCGCCGAAGATCTGCTCCTGCAGAGTCGTAGAGACTGCAGAGAAGGGTGAAGCGGTCATTCGTCACGGCTCGGATCCGCCGGTCTTCAGGAAATGGTCGAAGAAGGCGTGTTGCTGCGTGTTGGACTCCTCGGTGGGGGCGTGCGCCTTGCGGTTCGTCATGGCCACCCGGTTCGTGTGGTCCAGCAACGGGTTCACGGCCCGGGCGTGGTTGAGCGCCACCCAACGCGCAGGCGGGTCTTCCGAGCCTCCGGAGACGAGGAAGGGGCGCGGCGCGATCAGCGCGTGCAACTCGTGCAGGTCGCGCCCGGTCTCGACCATCTTGCGGTAGGCACCGGTGCGCGGGTTGTCGGCCGAAGGCACGCCGGCCCGCGGACGCTTCTGATCGGGGTCGAGGCCCAGATACCACGGCTCCCAATAGTTCACGTTCGGGCGCGTTTCGTCGAACACGACGCCCGGATCAACTCACGGCCACGCAGGCGATATAGACGCCGAGGCTTGAGTGCCAACTCCATTTCGCCATCAGCCTTAGGACGCGAATTCCGCCAACGGGGCGTTGAAGTCCGCTGCGGGCTGCATGGCGTCGGGATGGAGCGGCGAAAGCCGGCGGGGCGCGGTCTTGGTTCGGTTCACTGTGCGTGCGGCTGCCTCGCAGAGGTTCTCCCGCAGCCAGGCCTCCAAGGGTT
>JAKQDD010000076.1 GCA_029556615.1 Verrucomicrobiota bacterium
AACGGCCCCAGATTCGTCACCGCCACCACCAGGCAATTGGTCAGCCACAGCTCCGAGGCGCTGTTCGTGTAATGGCACCAGCTCGCCGTGTCGATCGTCAGATGCTCCACTCTCCCGGTCGAGGCCGTGGCGTTGAAATTGGTCAGCACATTGTCAAAAAGCGCGTTGCGCAGCGCATACTCGCTGCCCGTCACAACCAGCCCGCTCTGGCAGTTCACCCACTGCCCGTGGCTGAACACGTGCCCCGACCTCCCGTTCAGCGCAATCGCCGTCTGCGCGTGCGCAATCCGAAAGTTCCCCAGCACTGCCGCCGTCGTGTTCGTCGAGCGGTCGATCTCCAGCGCCACGCTCGCGTAGTAGTTGCTCAGCGTCCCCGCGCCGTACACCGCCTCCCCCACCGACCCGTCATCCCGCGCCGTCAGCACCACCGGCCGGTAGGGAGCCCCTTGCCAACTGATCGGCCCCCGAACCTGGAGCCGCGCGCTGTTGGTCGGCGCAAACTTAATCACACACCCCGCCTCAAAGACACTGACGCCTACAAGAGGAATAGATGCTTTGATGTAATAGGTCTTATCTCCACAGAATACGTAGTTCGATTGCCCCGTGCTTAGTTCCAGCGCGTAATCCCACACCACCCCACGCCTCAGCCCCGGCCCGGCGCTCGCCAGACGCGGGCTCCAGGGACGCAGACGCCCCGGGTCAATCGCCGCACGCTCCAACCGCCGCCCCATCGAGGGCAACCGCGCCGGCGGCACCACCGACGCCGTTCGCCCTATCCGCGAGCGCAGCGTCTCGATCCGTCCCTGCCCCGGCCCTTCAAGCGCGTCCATCAGCGGCTCCAGCGCCGTGTACTCGACCCTTTCAACCAGAAACCGCCGACCCTCGAGCACTTCCCAACTCGGCCGCACCTCCGCCGACGCCACCGCCTCCTCACTCCCTTCAACCCGAAACGCCTGCCCGCAACCAATGTGCATCCCCCCGAAGTCTACCCTCCCATCCCCCCGCTCGATCGGGGTGGGCGCATCGAAAAACTCGCTCAGCACCAACACCCGCGTCCGCAGCGGGTTAAACCCCAGATCCGCCACCAGCTCCGGCGGGATCTCTTCCTCCAAAAGAACGTCCTGGTGAAAACCCGAGTTCTGGATCCGGAACCGCAGGTGCGCCCCAAGCTCGGGGATCGCATCCCGGTAGATCACCTCCCCCGGCGCCA
>JAKQDD010000090.1 GCA_029556615.1 Verrucomicrobiota bacterium
TCGGGTGTCGGCTCCGGGGTGGCCCGCCCGCGCGCGGGCGGGCTCTATAGAATTGGGAGGGAATGGGCCCGCCCTGGGGGCGGGCATCCAAATCCGCGGAAACCACTGACGGGGCGGCTCAGCACGCAGGGTCCGGCCCAGTGACCGAGGTCAGGGGCGATCCGGACGAACCGGGCGTCGGCGAGCTGGGGGTTCTCGCAGAGGGTTCTCCAGCCCCCGGGCGTCTCGAACAGCAGGATTCGGCGGCCGCTCCAGACGACGGTGCGGGTCACGCTCACCAGAATGGGCTCAGGCTCGGGCTTCATGAGTCGAGAACTCTAGCGAGGCCGGGCCTCAGACCGATGAAACATGCAGTCCAAAGGAACCGTGGTGGGGCAGCGGGGCACCCTGCCTCCGCGCCTCGCTAATATAGAGTCCTCGACGGAAGGAGAGCAGGCCTGGAACAGCAGGGACCAAACTTGACCTGTTGACCACAGGTTCCACAGGTCGAGGACTTCAAGGGATGAGCGCGCGGTAGAACCGCGCCGCGGCGCTGGCGCTGGAATCGGTGAGAGTCCAGGGGCTCTGCGTCGGGAACCGGGTGTCGAGCGGCGCCCAGTCGATGAGATCCGATGAGACGTCAACCCGGCAGGGCCACCCGGGTTCGGACTGGATTCGGAGTTCCGCGACTCCGTCCTGGACGGAGAGAACCGCCAGTTGCGGGGCGGCTGGGGGCTCGATGGTGCCGCGCATGATGGCGAGGCTGTTGTTGTTGTAAGCGGCAATGGCGATGACGTTCTTCATGCCGGGAGGAAGGGTGCACTGCCCGTACGAGTCGTCGCCCCAGGCGACGACGGTGCCGTCGGCCTTCAACGCGAGGCTGTGCGCCCTGCCGGCGGCGATGGCGACGACGTCCGTCAAACCCTCGGGCACAGTCCTTTCGCTGGCGGAGATGCCCCCCCAGGCGACCACGGTGCCGTCGGCCTTCAGTGCCAGCGAGTGGTTCGCGCCCGCAGCGATGCCTTTCACGTCGGCGAGGGCCAGGGGGACGTCGGTCTGGCCAAAGGGGTTGCCGCCCCAGGCGAGGACCGTTCCCGTGCGTGTCAGCGCGAGGCAATGCTCGTCGCCGGCCGCAATCTGGACGACGTCCTCATAGTCCTCGGGCGGGTACGTGCCGATGATCCAGGCGCCGACGGTATGGTCCCCGCGGAGCACGATCGAGTGAGCGTAACCGGCGGCGACGGCGATCAGATTGGTGAGATCGGCGGGGACCTGGGCGGCACCGTTCATGGCGGTTGCGGGCCATCCGGTGACCAAGCCGTCGCTGCGCAGGGCGAGGCAGTGGCCAGCGCCCGCCGCAATGGCCACCACGCCGGTCAGGTCCGCCGGCACGTCGGTCTGGCCGGAGGTGTTGTCGCCCCAGGCGATGACGGTCCCATCGGGTTTCAAGGCCAGGCTGTGGTAAAAGCCCGCAGCAACCGCGACGGCCTGCAGACCGGGCGGGACCTGGGTCTGGCCCAGGCTCGAGTCGCCCCAGGCGACCACGGAACCAGCTTCCGGAAGCGGCGGGTTGGTGACGACGAGCGTTGCGGCATGGCTTGTGATCGAACTGAAATCGTTGCTCAGGACGAAATGGTACTGGCCGGTCTGGGCCTCCTGAACGGCGGGCAGGAAGAGCGACGCGTCCGTTCCACCCGCCACGGGCTCTTCGTCGAAGAACCACTGGGAGAACCGCGGGAACGTGCCGTCGACGGTGCTGGCCAGGGTGACGTTCCATCCGGGCCGGGCGGTCTGACTGCGCGGTTGGGCCGGGATGGCGACGGGGATGTCCGGCAGTTCGAGGTTGTCGTAGATACCCGCCTCGACGCCAATGGGTGGCCACGGACCGGAGTCCAGGCGCACCCACTCGATGGGGACCGGCGACCAATGGGGCTGGATCACGCTGCGGACACCGCCATCGGGGGCGACAACGATGTTGGTCACATGGCTCCATTCCTGGTTGAAATCGAAGATCACCTGGTAGAAGCCGCCGGCGGGCGTGAACGCTCCAAGCCCGCCGCCGTCGATGCCGCCCGCGCCTCGCGAGGCCCGGACAAAGAACTCCTGCGGGGTGTCGACGAAGTTGTGATCGTAGTTCGCCTCGAACCGGATCTGCTGGTAGTTCGCATCCGGGCCTTTCCCGGAGCCGATGGTCATGCCGCCGCAGTAGGCCCAGTATCGCGTCGAGGGGTCGCTGGGATTGTGGAGAGACGGTTGCGGGAAGAACATCACCGAGATCCGGACGGCGCCGTCGGCCTGGGTCAAAGGCCGGGGCAGCACGTAGATGGCGCCGCCTGTGTAGAGTTCCTGGCTGTTGACGGCGAAAGGAGTGGACAGCGCCTGAGACCCACCCACTCCGCGGCCCGCGACGATCGTCGGGACTCCGCCCTCCGGGATCCCCCAATACTCGGCGTCGGAGATCAACGGCGGCGGCACGTGTTGGCCGGCGATGTCGTTGGGCCCGTCAAAAGTGAAGCGCTCGGCCTGGAGAACGACCGCGGCGGCCAGCACGCCCAGGACCGGCAACAAGACCCGGCGCCATGGATTCATGGAGACTCCTGCCTTTGCCCAAGAATGGATGAAGTGCATACCGTATACCGTACACACCGCGAGGGGTTGGGTTGGTGGCGACAGGAGGCAAGTCTAACCCGGCGGGGTCGCTCCTGACAAGCCCGTTCCCGGTGCTCCCGGCGGCGGCCCGCCTCGTTGGGAGCGCGGCGAGCCGGCCGGGACGCGCTGGGCAGCGGTCCCGGCCGGCGTGCACAATCGCCGAAGTCGCAATGCGCTCCGACACGCCCCGCATCCGGGCGCGGCGGGATGAGGCCGGCTTACGGCCGGACGTCGCGGTCCCCGCGGGCTTCCTCGGCGGCCTTGGCTTCGTCGGCGGCGTCGAAGGCGTGCTGGAGGGCGACGAGATCCTCGCCCGGCTTGAGGGCATCGAGCACGGCCTGCTCGGCCTTGAGCTGCTCGGGCGTGTAATTCGCGGCCTTGATCGAGAGCCCGATGCGGCGTTCGCCCTTGTCGATCTTGATGACCCGGGCGGTGACCTCCTGGCCGACGGCGAGGACGTTTTTGATCTTCTCGACCCGTTCTTCGCTGACCTGGGAGATGTGGACCAAGCCATCGATCTCGTGCTGAAGGCCGATGAACGCGCCGAAGCTGGCGAGCTTGGTGACCTTGCCGGAGACGAGGTCGCCGACCCGGTAGAACTTGTCGATATTCTCCCACGGATCCTCGCCCAGCTGCTTGACCCCAAGCGAGATCCGCTGGTTGACCTTGTCCACTTCCAGGACCACCGCCTCGACCTCGTCCCCCTTCTTGAGGACTTCGGACGGATGATTGATCTTGCGCGTCCACGAGATGTCGGAGACGTGGATCATGCCGTCGAGGCCTTCCTCCAGTTCGAGGAAGGCGCCGTAGCTGGTGAGGTTCCGGATCTTGCCCTTCACGCGGGTGCCAGCCGGGTACTTCTCGAGGGCGGCATCCCACGGGTTGGTCTCGAGCTGACGGACGCCGAGCGAGATCTTCTGCTCCTCGCGGTTGATGCCGAGCACGACGGCTTCGATCTCCTGGTTCTGCTTGAGAACGTCGCTCGCCTTGGCGACGCGCTTGGTCCAGGAAAGCTCGGTGACATGAACGAGCCCTTCGACGCCGGGTTCGAGCTCGACAAAGGCGCCGTAGGGAACGAGGTTGACGACGCGCCCCTTGAGCTTGGTGCCGACGGGGTATTTCTGCTCGATATCGTTCCACGGATTGGGGGTCTTCTGCTTGAGGCCAAGGCTGACCCGCTCCTTCTCGCGGTTGACGTCGAGGACGACGACATCGAGTTCCTGGCCGACCTTGAGCATTTCGCTCGGATGCCCGATGCGGCCCCAGGACATGTCGGTGATATGGAGCAGGCCGTCGAGCCCGTTGAGATCGACGAACGCACCGAAATCCGTGAGGTTCTTCACCGTGCCGCGGCGGATGTCGCCCGGGGCGAGCTCGGCCAGGAGCTTGGCCCGGCGCTCGCTGCGTTCCTGCTCGATCAGTTCGCGCCGCGAAAGGACGATGTTCTGCCGCTCCTGGTTGATCTTGACGACCTTGAAGCGGTAGGTGTTGCCGACAAACAGGGCCAGGTTCTTGGGCGGAACGATGTCGATCTGGGAGGCGGGCAGGAACGCCTCGACCCCGATGTTCACCAACAGCCCGCCTTTGACCGCCGACTTGACCTTGCCTTCGATGGTGCCGCCTTCGTTGCAGATCGTGAGGATCTTCTCCCAGTTCCGCTTGAACTCCGCCTTCTCCCGGGAGAGAACCACCATGCCTTCGCGGTCCTCGAGCCGCTCGATGAGGACGTCGATGACGTCGCCGACCTTGATCGATTCCGGTTCGCCGAACTCGCTGATGGGGATGACGCCTTCGCTCTTGTAGCCGATATCAACGAGGACTTCCTTGGGTCGGAGTTCGAGGATGGTGCCTTTGACGATCTCGCCTGCGGCAAAGCGCTTGTCGCTCTGGCGCAGGGCTTCTTCCATGGTGAGCATACGATACGGTGCTGCTGTCAGTGACGGGAGACTCAGTCGGGAAAACAGGCCCGGCGAAGACTCCATTGCCTAACGGACCGGCGTTGCCAGGGCAACGGAGGTTGAGGTTAGGTACTGCGTTAACTGTTGTTTCTCAGCCTCGACGGACATCCGCACACGCGGCGTCCAGGCGGGGGCAGAGCATAGGGGGGCCGGAGCCTCTTGCAAGCCCAATCTGGTGAAATCCATTGACACCTTTTTGCCGGGCTCCGTAGTCTCCTGGCTCCTGCTCGCGCCGGAGCGGCGGTGTCCGCCGCCGGGCGGAGGAGGGGTACCCGCGAGTGCGCATGAATCGAGGCAAGGTAGTCCAAGTGATCGGACCGGTGGTGGATGTCGAGTTTCCGGAGCCGCTTCCGGCCATCTACAACGCTCTGGTCGTCGAGTTCCCGTTGCCGGGCCAGGGGAACGTCCGCCTGACGCTCGAAGTCCAACAGCATCTCGGGGACAACTGGGTCCGCGCCGTGGCCATGTCCAGCACCGAGGGCCTGAAACGGGGCCTCGAAGTCGAGGACACCGGCCGCCCCATCTGCGTCCCCGTGGGCGATGCCGTCATGGGCCGCGTCATTGACGTCTGCGGCAACCCCGTCGACGAGCGCGGCCCCATCGCCGCCGAGTCGCAGAATCCCATCCACCGGTCGCCCCCAGCCCTCACCGAGCAGTCGATCACGCCGCAGATTCTGACCACCGGCATCAAGGTGATCGATCTGATCTGCCCCTTCCTGAAAGGGGGCAAGGTCGGGGCTTTTGGGGGCGCCGGCGTCGGCAAGACGGTGGTGATCATGGAGTTGATCAACAACATCGCCAAGCTCCACGGCGGCGTTTCCGTCTTCGCCGGCGTGGGCGAGCGAACCCGGGAGGGCAACGACCTCTATCAGGAAATGTCCGAGGCCGGCGTGATCAACCAGCGCGACCTGGGCCAGTCGAAGATCGCGCTGGTCTACGGCCAGATGAACGAGCCGCCCGGAGCCCGTCTGCGGGTGGGGCTCTCCGGCCTGGCCATCACCGAGTTCTTCCGGGACCAGCGGAACCAGGACGTGCTGCTCTTCATCGACAACATCTTCCGCTTCTCGCAGGCCGGTTCCGAGGTGTCCGCACTCCTGGGACGCACCCCCAGCGCGGTCGGCTACCAGCCGACCCTGGCCGCCGAGATGGGCGATCTGCAGGAGCGAATCACCTCGACCCAGCGCGGCTCCATCACCTCTTTCCAGGCGGTGTATGTCCCGGCCGACGACCTGACCGACCCGGCGCCGGCGACAACGTTTGCGCACCTGGACGCCACCATCGTCCTCGAACGCTCCATCGCCGAGCTCGGGATCTACCCGGCCGTCGACCCGCTCGCCTCGACTTCCCGCGCCCTGACCGCGGAGATCGTCGGGCAGGAGCACTACGACGTCGCCCGCGGCGTCCAGAAAGTGCTCCAGCGCTACAAAGACCTCCAGGATATCATCGCCATCCTCGGCATGGACGAGCTCGCGCCCGACGACAAGCTCATCGTCTTCCGGGCGCGCAAGATCCAGCGCTTCCTCAGCCAGCCGTTCTCGGTCGCCGAGGTCTTCACCGGACGCCCCGGCAAACAGGTGCCAGTCGCCGAAACCGTCCGCGGTTTCAAGGAAATCCTCGAGGGCAAACACGACGATGTCCCCGAGACCAATTTCTACATGAAGGGCGGCATCGAAGAGATCAGGGAAAGTTAGCAAGGCGCACCCCTGACCCAGCCAACACCCCGGATCTCATGGCGGCCACTCTCAAACTCGAGATCGTCACCCCCGAGGGCGTCACCTGTTCCGAGACGGTCGAGATGGTGACGCTCCCCGGGGTCGAAGGGGAAATGGGTATCTACCCGATGCACGTGCCGCTGGTGACCGAGATCGTGCCGGGGGAGATCGTGGTCCGGCGCGACGGAGCCGATCACTACCTCGCCGTCGGCCCCGGGTTTGTCGAAATCACCGCCGACCGCGTCGCCGTGCTCACGGACATGGCCTTGCGAGCGGACGACCTCGACGAGAAGAAGGCCGAGCAGGCCCGCCGCGCGGCCGAGTCCCGGCTCAAGGACCGGTTGGGCGAAGGCGACGCCGCCACCGTCAATGCCGCCATCGTCCGGTCCATCGAGCACTTGCGCGGCCGGCGTCGATCCAGAAAATGACGTGGGCCGCGAGCGGCTGCCCCTCTCCCTTGGTCCCTCTCCCCACTCGTTCGTCACGGGGCGAGGAAGAGACCGGGCCGTCCGCAGTCCTGATGGCCCCGGATTCCTCTCTCCTCACCCCGCGCTCGCCAGGTACTCCCGGATCAGCCGGATGTTGGCTGGCGGCGTCTCGAAAGGCAAAGCCCCCGTCCCGATCAGGCAATTCGATCGCCCGCCGATGATCTCGAGCACGCGATCAACGCCCCGGCGGATGCGGTCCGGTTCCAGTGACGCCACCGCGCCCGGATCGAGGTTCACGCGGATGCGGACGTGCGGGTGGGTGCGGGACACTGCCGCCACGAACGCCGCTTGGTCGGTCTCGACATTGCACGCCAGATAGCTGGTGCCCGTCGCCAGCA
This sequence comes from Verrucomicrobiota bacterium, assembly GCA_029556615.1. Lineage (GTDB taxonomy): Bacteria > Verrucomicrobiota > Verrucomicrobiia > Limisphaerales > J093 > JAKQDD01. Next base: position 7,125 of record JAKQDD010000090.1, read on the forward strand.
GATCGGCCAGGATCGGATAGGTGTTTCCCCCCATGATGCAGGGAACGGGGTGCCCCAACGCCTGCGCCGCCAGCTCGAGTATCCGCCGCAGCGCCGGCAGTTCGAGGCCGTGGAACTGCCGCGGCGAGAGCAGCGGCGGCGCCGCCGCCGACTCGAAGAAGGCAACGTCGAGCCCGGCGTCCGCCGCGGCTCGACACAAGACCGCTTGGTTCTCCGCCAGGCGCAGCAGCAGACGCGCGGTCAGCTCGGGACGCAGAGCGGCGTCCTCGCACAAGGCATTGATGCCCCGCAGATTGAACGCGATGCTGAACGGACCCGCCACCGGGATGCGGACGTCCGCCTCGGGGAACTCGCGCTTCAACCGGCGACCGGCCTCGAGGACCATGGGAATCCGGCCGGCAGAGGCCGGATCCAGCGGCGGCAACGCCAGTCCCTCCTCGAGAGATCGCAACAAGGGGTCCGGGATCGCCGGAATGGCGTCGCCGGACATGACGTCGACACGGGCGCCGTAGGCCTCGGCCTCGAGGTTGTAGATGTCGATGCCGACCGCGATCACTTGCTGGCGGTACTCGAGGTACGCCCCCCGATGCGCCTGAAACAGCAGCTCCCCGTCCCGCGACACTTCCCCCGGCGTCCGGCCCACAAACCGGGCGGCGTGTTCGTAGATCACCGGCGTGAATGGGATCTTCATCGCGCTCCGCGGCCTCTCGCGTCGGCCGGGAATTCGCCGCCCATGTTCGCGGCGCCACCCGCGCCGGTCAACGGGATTCGGATGCCCCTCTTGACGCTGGGCAAAGCGGTCTGCCACACTCCGCGCCACCGTCCGCCGCGCCTTCATCGGGCCAACCCGAACGGAACTGCCGTGCAACCGCACCAGGATAGGCGGGTCGAAACGACCGGCGTGCATCCGCCGGGCGCCTCATCACATCCCGACGGACTAATCCGCATCAGCCCCGCGCTCGACCGCAGGATCCGGGTTGCCAAGCGCGGCCCGCGCATCTTCGTCACCCCGCTCGGGGCCGGGGACGACGTCCTGGTCAATGGAGAGCGGATCGCCCCCGATTCCGAGTTCGAGCTGACGCGGTATGACGACCTGAATGTGGCCGGGACGGCGGTGGTGCTGGGGCTCGAGCATTTCCTTGGCAATTCGTCGTTGGGCATCGACACGACGCGCTTGCGCTACGTGGTGCCCGCGGGCGGCGCGGGACGGGTCTTGTGCGACGGGCTCTACTTGAGGGCGCAGCCGGGCAGTTTCACCGCAATCCTCGGGCCGTCCGGGTGCGGGAAGACCGTGTTTCTGCGAATGCTGAGCGGGTACACCAGGCCCACGGAGGGTCGGATCTTCATCGGGCGGCGGTACGAGTCCCCTCGCGACCACCCCCTCCTGAGCACGCTCCTCGGTTATGTCCCCCAGGAGGATGTGATGCTCCCGGAGTTGACGGTGGGACAATCGCTGGATTACCGCCTCCGCCTCCGCTTCTCGGACATGGCGGCCAGCGTCCGGAGCCGGCTCATCCGGGAAGCCTGCCGCCAGGTGGGTGTGGATCCCGGCCGGACAAACCGCTTCCTGGAAACGGTGATCGGGTCCGCCGAATCGGGGCGTCAGGGTTTGAGCGGCGGGGAGCGCAAGCGTGCCAGCATCGCGCACGAGTTGCTCCTCAAACCGCTGATCCTGATCCTCGACGAACCCACGTCCGGGCTCTCCTCCGTCGATGCCGAATGCCTGATTCAACTCCTCGGTCAACTGGCCTCGCAGCACCGGATCACCGTGGTCGCCACCGTTCACCAACCCAGCAGGACCGTCTTTGACCAATTCGAGGACTTGCTGGTGCTGAGCCACGGAGGGGGCATGGCCTATTACGGCCCCGCCTCGTCCGCCAAGGACTACCTCGAAAGGGCCGCCGAGTTGCCCTGCCCCGCGCAGGCGAATCCGGCCGAGTTCTGTCTCAGCCTGGTGGGAGAGCCCGAGGAGGCCCGGCGCCTCGTCCGCCATTATCAGTCGGCACCTCTCGTTCAGCCCCTCTCCGCCAGGGACGAACCGCCGCCGTCTGCGACGCCGAAGCCGCTCCCAAGCGAGACCGCCGGGCCGGGCGCGTTCCGGGCTCAAGTGCGCACCCTCCTGGCACGTAATCTGAGCGTCCTCCGATCGGATCGAGCCAACCTGGCGTTGACGTTCGGCCAAGTGCCGCTCATCGGGCTGCTGATTCTCCTGACGTTCGGCGGCATCCGGAGTGACAACGCCGGGGCGGAGGTCTTCACGCGGAAAGCCTATCTGTTCAGCGGAGGAAAGGACCGCTTTACCCAGGAGAACCAGCCGGTCCCCGTCGACGATCTCCTCGAGCAGGCGAATCGTGAGGGCGAAACACCCGCAGGCCTGATCAGCCTGGGGGCAGCGCGCTCCCGGGGCGGCATCTACTTCGTCCTGGTGGCGTCGAGTCTCTGGCTCGGCATTCTCAGCGGGTGCCGGGAGATCGTCGCCGAACGGCACGTCGTTCAACGCGAGTACCGGACGGGGCTCAAGCTGGCGCCGTACCTTGCGGCCAAGGCCCTGGCCCAGGCCGGGCAGACCGGCCTGCAGACGGCCTTTCTGGTGCTTCTGGTGGTTCCGTGGCTCCTCCGGCAGCCGGCGATTCCGACCGTCGGACTCTGGGCGATGCTCTGGCTGACTGCCGTGAGCGCGGCAAGCCTGGGCCTGATGGTGTCGTCGCTCGCCCCCAGCTTCCGCTTTGCCCTGACGGCGGTGCCGCTGCTGATGATTCCGCAGATCGTCCTGGGCGGCGTCTTGCGGCCCGAAGTGGACATGGCCAAAGGCCGCGTCCTGCCCCGGATCCTCGGCGGCATGACCCTCCAACGGTGGGGATTCGAGGCAACGCTGGCCATGGACACCTACGCGAAGGGAGGCGTGATGGTCCAGGTGTTCGAGGCACCCGATGACCCCCGGTATGGGGCGATGGACCTGATCCAGTTCCGGGAGGGGACGTTGCCTGAGTGTTTCTTTGCGGAGAAGAGCCGCCTGGCTTCGGTGCTGCTCGGCAGCGGTTCTCTCGCAGCCGGGAGCCTGCTCTTCCTCGGGGTGGCGCATCGCCAGTTGGCGCGACGGCTCACCGCGTTCCCCAATCCGGGACGGCTGCCGAACCGGGTCGAGTCCTGCGAAAGCAGCGCCGGCGCGCAAAGCGGGTAAGGGTAGATAGACGGCTGAAAGGCCGCGCAGGATCGAGAGAAACCCGGTTGGCCTGGCGCCAGCCACAACCCGAAAGAGAATACCGTGAATACCAAGTGCAACAGCGCAAGAGCCTTGGCGGCCGCTGCGTTGATCGGAGCCGCCGCAACCCTCACCGCCGCCGATACCGAGACCATGGGGAAGATCGACATGGTCTCCCTGAACAAGGTGCAGGTGATCGAAACGGAGACCGCTTACCTGCTCGAGGTGGCGATCACCTTTCAGAACAAGAACCCCGACGCCGTGAAGCTCCGGAACGGTTCCTTCCGTGGAACCATCGAAACCAAGGCCAAGAAGGATGATGTCACGATCGACATCGGCGATGCCACAATGGACGAACTGGAAATCCCGGGCGCCGCGAACCGCAAATCCACCGGGTCGGCCGTCAAGGAGGTAACCATCATGCTCGGGCCCAAGGATTCCGAGACGACGGCCAAGATGGTGCGGCTCTGGAACGTGCTGGGCGACCCGTCGGCTCCCATGACCCTCGTCTTGAAGGGAACCGCCGAAGTCGGCGTGAAATTGCCCAAGGGCTGGGTGTTCGAACAGGGCAAGAGTTATGAACTCGAACTCCGCTTCGTTCCCACGGTACAACGCCGGGTGCTGTTCATGTAGCAGGCGCGAAGCAACAGGCTGTGGGGCGCGGCGGAAACGCCGCGCCTCGGCCGCCCTGAGACCGGAATCACGGGCAAGCCGGGTGTCGACAGGGGCCCCGAACGAAGGCGGGGCGCGATGGGGATCAAGGGTGCGGACAGAACTGGATCGAGGTGGCTATGGCCAAGCGAGTCAAAATCCGAATCATCGAGGGACCGCTGCGCGGCAAGGAACAGGGCATTCGGCTGGGCGACGGCCTGCGCATCGACGCCGGGCAAATCACGATCTCAGGACATGACGCGCTGGTCCTGGGCCGCGCGCGCGACTGTCAAGTCTGCCTGCCGGAGGACGATGGCCAGGTGTCCCGCCACCATTGCCTGCTCGAGGTCAATCCCCCCGATGTCCAGATTCGGGACTTCGGCAGCCTCAACGGCACGTTCGTCAACGGAGAGAAGATCGGCAGCCGCGACCAAGGCCAGACGCCCGAGGAAGGACAGCAGCGCAGCCATCGCATCGTCGGTCTCAAGGACGGCGACAAGGTCCGGGTCGGGGGAACCACCCTGGCCTTCACCACGGAGGCGGATGCGGTCTGCGACCGCTGTGGCAGCGACATTGCCCCCCAGGACCAGCCGGATTGCCGGTGGCTGGGCAAGACCTTCCTGTGCCGGTCCTGCCGACAACAGGAGGCGGACCGGGCGCAGGCCGGACCGCGGACCGCGTGTGCCGATTGCGGGCGAGCCATCGGCGCGGGCGGCGCCCGTTGGGGGGGGCGCCGCGGCGATGCCCACTACTGCCAGGACTGCTGGGCGTCCGGTCACCGGAACCAGGCGCCGGCGCGAGAGCGTCTGCGGCCGCCACCCGCCCAGTGCAAAAAGTGCGGCAAGAACGTCGAGGCGGAATTGGGGAAGGGCTGCCGGGGCGACTACATCTGTGAGGCCTGCAGACAGCAGGCCGAGGAAGACCCGGCGGAGTTGCTGTACTGCATGCTCCGGGAGGCCGGCTTGATCGAGGCGGGCGCCGCCAAGCCCCGGGTTCCCGGCTACGACATCGGCGACCGGTTGGGGAAGGGGGGTTGCGGAGCGGTCTACCGGGCCGTCGAGAAGACCTCCGGGCGAACCGTCGCGGTCAAGGTCATGCTGGCCAAGGTGGCGGTGAGCCCCAAGGCGCGCGCCGATTTCCTGCGCGAGATCGAAACAACCCGGACCTTAAGCCATCCGAATGTCATCACGCTCATCACGCACGGGGCGGCAGGCGCCGTGTTTTACTTCGTGATGGAATACTGCCCCCAGGGAAGCGTCGGCGCCCTCATGAGCCGCCGCGGCGGCCGGTTGTCGCTGGCAGAGGCCGGGCCCCTGATCCTGCATGCCCTTGAAGGGCTGGCCTATTGCCATCGTCAGGGGATTGTGCATCGCGATCTCAAGCCGGACAACATCCTCCTTCAGGAAACCGGCGGCCGCCTCGTCGCCAAGATCTCCGATCTCGGTCTCGCCAAGAGCTTCGAAACCGCCGGGTTCAGCGGGATGACCGTGACCGGCCAGTACGCCGGGACCTTCCAGTTCATGCCCCGCGAGCAGTTGACCCACTTCCGACACGTCAAGCCCGTGAGCGACGTCTGGAGCATGGCCGCCACCGTGTACCACATGCTGACGGGACGGCTCCCCCATGATTTCCCGCCGTCCAAGGACCCGGGCGAAGTCGTCCTGCGCGGCGATGTCATCCCTGTGCGCCAGCGGGATCCGGCTCTCGAACCGCGGGTCGCCCAGGTGATTGACCGCGCCCTGGCTCCCAGGCCCGAGGACCGCTACCGGGACGGCGGTGAGCTGCGGCAGGCGTTTGCGGCCGCGCTGGGAGCCGGTTGAGCCAACGACCCATTCCCCGAGCATGAACCCAACGACCGTGAGCACGATCCCGCAGCCATCCAGTCCGCCAGAACCGGTTGCCCCGCTGTCGGTTTCCGCAGCCGGTTTCACCAGCATCGGATACGTCCGCCGGAGAAACGAGGACGCGTTTGTCATCGATGAAACCATCGGTCTGTTTGTTGTCTCGGATGGCATGGGCGGCCTCCAGGGGGGGGACGTGGCCTCCCGCCTTGTGACCGCCGCCCTGCCGCCCCTGCTGAGGCAGGCCCTGGCGCAGGAGACCGCCGCCACAGCGCCGGGGATACGCGCCCTGCTGCAGGAGAAGCTGTGGCTCCTGAGCCAGGCCATCTGTCAGCAGGGCGCCAGGCATCCCATGGCCGAGGGCATGGGGGCGACGGTGGTCCTGGCTCTGTGGACGCACGGCGGATTGCACGTGGCCCACCTGGGCGACAGCCGCGCCTACTTGTATCGCGAGGGACGCCTTCGCCAGTTGACGAACGATCATTCGGTGGTGGCCCTCTTGCTGCGCGAAGGCGAAATCAGCCGCCGGGAGGCCAGGGTTCATCCGGCCCGGGGGCAGTTGACCCGCTACATGGGCATGCCCGAGCCGGCGCGGAGCGATGTCCGCAGCCTCGAGCCGCGCTCGGGAGACCGGCTGGTGCTCTGCAGCGACGGCCTCTTTGGCATGATCTCCAACCGGGCGATACGTCGTGTCCTCGAGGCCAACCCGTCCCCTGAAGCCGCCTGCCGCGCGTTGGTGGACGCCGCCGATCGCGCGGGAGGATGCGACAACACGACGGTGATCGTCGTCCATTTCACCCGCCCGCCCGCCGGGGTCTCCTCGTGATCCCGTGATGATCTCCCCATGTCGTGTCGTCTCCAATTGCGGGTGATCGAGGGGCCCATGAAAGGTCGGACGTTCACGTTCGACCAGGACGAACAGGTCACCTTCGGCCGTTCCACAGACTGCGGGAAAGGGGAGCTCCCGCGGACGGATCCCTATCTCTCGCGCCACCATTTCGTCCTCGAGATCTGCGCGCCGCGCGTCGCGGTGCGCGACCTCGGCAGCACGCACGGGACCTTCGTCAACGGGGTCCGATGCCCCGCGCCCCCTGCTTCCGGGATGGCCGGTCCCGCCGTCGAACTGCAGGATCGCGATATCCTCGGCGTCGGCGAAATGCGACTCGAGGTGAACCTGCAACGGGCCGTCGACGGCGTTTCGCCGCCCCGGGCCGGTGAGGGGCCAGCCGAACCGCCGATCGAGCCCCCGATCCCTTCCCCGCCGGAGGAACTCCCCGCTCCCAGCCCGCTCCGGCCCGCGGCCGAGGACCGGGGGGTTCCGGGAGGCATGGTGTTGCACCATGCCGCGGGTCCTCCGGAGATCGAGGGCTTCGACATCCTGCAACGCCTCGGACGAAGCGGGCTGGGCTCGTCCTTCCTGTGCCGGCACCGTCCCAGCGGGCGAACAACCGTCGTCAAGATCGTCCGCTCCCGCCAGCCGGCAGAAGGCCGGATGCTGCACCTGCTCCGCGAGGCGCTCGCCACGCTGTGCGGACTCCGCCACGAAGGCCTCGCCAGCGTCTGGGACTACGGCGTCTCGGATTTCGCTGCGGCGGGCTGGGGATTCTGTCTGGAGATCGAGTACTGCGAGGCCGGCAGCGTCCAACGGGCGGCAGAGGAGAAAGGCGGGCGGCTGCCGGCCTATGAAGTCCACGACATGATGCGCGGCAGCCTGTTGGGCCTCGCTTATGCCCATGCCCTGAACGTCGTCCACGGCAACCTCAAACCCACCAACATCCTCCTGGCGCGCTCCCCCTCCGGCGCCTCGGCCAAGGTCAGTGATTTCGCCCTGCGCCGCATCCTCGAGCGCGTTCTCCTGACAGCGGAGACCTCGGACGACTACGAAGTCGCCAATCTGCCCTTCATGTCGCCGGAGCAAGTCCGCCATGCCGGTTGCCTGGCCCAGTCAGCCGACGTCTGGAGTGCTGCCGCGGTCTACTACTTCCTGCTCACAGGGCAGCCTCCCCGAAACGTGCCGAAGAACCAGGAGCCGCGCGTCGCGGCAATCGAGAATCCGGCCATCCCCATCCGGGAACGCTACGGTGCCGTTCCCCGCGGCCTCGAGGACCTGCTCGAGATGATTGACACGGCCCTCGGGGTCGGCCCCCAACCGCCGTTCGTCAACGCCGTCGAGTTCTGGGAGCGTTTCCGCGGCATCCCCCGGCCGCCGGTCGTCATCGTGGGCAGTCGCTGAAGGCCCGCGGCGCGAGCAGCCCAAGGGAAGCGATCGCAGGCAGGCTCACTGTCGAAGCCCGCAGCAACCGCTTGCCGGAGGGGATCACAGTCTGTCCGGGATCTCGTTCCGCCGCAGCTTTCGCTTCGGCGCGGGTCCGGACCGAGGCGTCGGTGGAACCGTGGAAGGCCCCGCAGGAACCGCTGAAGCCGCGGGATGCAAGCCCCCGCACCGTCGGCGCCAGAATCGCAGGAGCCCGTACGCCGAGCCCGCCCCGAAGAGATGCGCGGCATGGGCCACCGTACCCCCTTCCTCGGGAGCGACGGCAAGGTACAATTCCACCGCGCCCAGGATGAGCACCGCATGCCGCATCGGGATCGGGAAGAAATACAGCAAGAGACGCTTGTCGGGATTGAAGACCGCCTGCGCCACCAGGATGCCGAAGATGACCCCCGAGTATCCCATGACAATGTGTCCCTGGCCCCGATCCAGCACCAGAAAGCCCGCCATCCCGCAGACTGCCGACGTGATCGACAGGACGATGTAGCGGCGCCTGCCCAGGATGCCCTCGATGTCGGGCCCCAGCATCCACAACGACAGCATGTTGAACAGCAGATGGTAGACATTCGCGTGAAGAAGCGGTGCCGTGACCCACTGGAAGAGCCAGTGCCGCTCGACAACACCCGCATACGAAAGCCCCAGACACGCAACCAAGTCTCCCCGGTCCACAATCCGCAGCGCCGTCGCCAGCCCGGTCCCCGCAAAGAACACGACACACACCCCCACCATGAACAACGAAAGGCTGTGCCGCGATCGACGCCACAGCGACTCGAAGACCTGCTGGATCGGCACCGGAGTGTTCATGGCTTCATTTGGGCTCCACGCGCCCGTCCAGGTAGATCCGCCAGCCCTTGTCGGCGTTGTCACGCGCGCTGTAATCGTAATGGTCCGCGTGATCGGTTGCGTTAAAATGAGGCCGGAAACTGTCCTTGGTGTCCGGGTTGTACCACGCCCCCTCGCCGCTGCCCGGCGGCCCGTTGCCGCGCCACTCATAGCCCGGCCCCGGCGGCTTCGAGGGGTCCTTCGGAGGCCGGCCATCGCCGAAGAGCTTGTTGAGCATTTCGAGCAGTTTGTCCAGCATTCCCTTGGGCGAGGAAGGGCCCTTGCCCGGCTTGCCTCCGCTCTTGTCGCCGTCGTCTGCGCCGTTGCCGCCGCTGCCCTTCGAAGCCAGAACCACCCGGGCGGCGGCTTCCGGCGACGGGGCCACCGTGACTCCGTTCCCGGCACTGCAGGCCGCGAGGTACTCACCCAAACTGCGGGAGAGTTGGGCGCGGAACAGTCGTTCGTACTGCTGCTGCGATTCCCTCGCGTTCGCTGATTCACCAAGCCGAAGTCCGGAGCTGGCGACCAGCAGGTAATAGCCCAGGTCCCGCTCGCCCAGCAGACTCCCGATGCCGAGCGTCCGCGCGCTGCGCAGCCGGCCGAGGTCCCCTTCCGTCATCGTCTTGCCCAACTCGTGCCATTGGCTGGCGGTGAGATACCCCTCCGCCGGAAGGGACTCGAGGTGCTTGCCGCCAACGAACAGGATGGGACAAGGGCGCAACCGCATTTGGGCCAGGAGCGTCTGCGTGATGGCGGAGTTGCGAGACGCCACCGTCACGGGCCAGGCCGCGAGATCGACGGGATTGAGCGATTGCTGGAGACGAGTCCACACCTGCGCACTGATCCGATACAACACCGGGTCCTCGGTGCCGACGGTCGGAATGCCCCGCTGATGCTTCCATTCGAAGGCCACGTAGCCGGGTATCAGGTAGGTGCTGAGGACTCTCCGGATCATGGACTCATCCGGGCGGGATTCCGCCGATACCAAAGGACGCACCGCCAGGGGCTGGAAGGCAGGCCATCCCTCCGCCAGAAAAACAGCCTGCCCCCCGCCCTGCAAGACCCGGTTCTCCGCAAACAACGAGCCGAGTCCCTCGAACAAGGCGTATTGGCCCTCGGCGTCAGCATGCGCTTCCTCGATGATGAGCACCCGGCGGGAACACGCCTCCTCGGAGCGCCCAGCCAGGATCAGGTGCGCCTGGGTCTTGGCCGACAGCTGGAGCTGCAACGGCCCCAGATCCAGGACCCGCCCCCGGGGCCGATGAAAGAGGAAGGCGCCCCTGACCGCCGAGACCGGACTCGCGGGCGTCGATACGACGGCGTCCTTCAGCGCGCCGGCTTGAGCCGCCAGGTGATGACGCAGCACCAGCCACGTGATCGGCGGGGTGAACCGCGCCGACCAACGGTCCGGCACCGGGGTCTCGGCGCCCATGAGGAATTCGCCCCAGGCCGTGACGTCGATCGTGACGGCCTGTGTATCGCGGCCGGTCTCGACCGTGAACCTCATCAAGACCACTTCATTCTCGGCAAAGACCCGATCGAGTCGCGCACAGCCCTCGATCCCTTCCAGAGCCGAGCTCTCTGACACATTGCCCGAGGCCCAGCCGAGCCGCGGGCCCGGCAACACCATGACCCCGGCGCACAGCACCGCCACGGCGCGAAGCCGCGCCGCCGACCGCCACCAACGGATCTTCATATCACGCCTTTCGTTCGTGCCTCTGCCCACTGCCAAGGCCGCACCCGGCCAGACAACCGACGGCCTCTACTGTTGCTTACACGGTTCTCCCCGGGAGGCTGCACGCCGGGCCCGCCAATCGAGCCCGTTGGCGGGGCTCTTGGGCAACAACGAGCGCCGAGCCGATGATGGAAGTTCGAGCCGCAGGTGTTAGGCCAGAATCCGGAATGCGACAATCCGCTGGTCAGAATCCAATCCGGGAGCTAGTTTCCGACCATGTTCGCCCGCCGCGACCACCCTGGGATCGACCGGCGCAACGCGGCGCAAGACCGGCGCGTGGCCGCAAAGCTCCGGCGACATCCGCGGCTGCTTCGACGCGTGCGCGCTGACTTGCGACGCTGGATGGCACGCGACGGCGCTGGGGTCCGGCCTGTATTTCAGGAATGGCACGCGATCTTGCATCGGCTCCGCGCTCGCGAAATCGCTGCGTTTCTCTGTAGCGAGACTCCCATGGCCCGGCGGCTCCGCCAATCGAGCCCGTTGGCGGGGCTCTTGGGCAACAACGAGCGCCAAGCCATACGCCGTAACCATGAGAAGGCGGGAGCTTGAGCAGATTGCGCTTGGCGGACCCGCGCCAGACCCGGGTGCGCCTTCGTCGGGTCCCGGACCAACGGGCGCGCGCGCGGTTGCGTTCCCGTCTTCAGGCGGTCTTGGACGACCTTCGATCGTGCGGTTGAGACCCCGCAGGATCACTTCACACAGAACAGATGGTGATCGCCGCGGATCAGGAGCCGGTCGGCCGCGGGGACCGGGGAGGCGAGAATGCGTTCGCCCATCCGATTCGCGCTCAGCATGTCGAATCGGTCTTCCGCACGGACCGTGAAGATCACGCCGTCTTCGCGGGCGGCGTAGAGAATGCCGTGGGCGATGATCGGCGACGAATAGTACGGCGACTTGTCTTCAGGCAGGGCGCCGCTCCAGAGGGTCTTTCCGGTGGCTGGGTCGAGACAGACGAGACCCCCGCGATGCCGCAACAGGTACACCCGGCCCTTGTACGCCGCCGGGCTCGAGACAAAGACCCCGAGGTCCTCGCGCTGCCAGAGGCGATGCGTCGTGGTGACGTCGCCGCGGCCCCCAAGCCGGATGCCGTGCACGCGCGACTGTCCCGGCCGGTCGTCGCGCCCCTCGGGAACGATGACCACAGTCCCCGCAATGACGGGGGTGGCGATGGCCGGCCAATACGCGGTCGCATCCGGATTGAATCCCCCGCACGACCAGAGCATCTCGCCCGTCGTGATGTCGTGGGCCGTCAGATGCTCCGCGCCCCAGATCAGGAGAGCGGTTTGGCCATCGCGCGTGTCGAGCAGCGGCGTGTTATAGCCGTTGTTGTTCTCGATCGCAGTCTTGAAGTTCCGCGTCTGCCGCCAGCGCATCTCCCCGGTGGCCTTGTCGAAGCCGGCGAGCCATGACTCGCCGCCGTGCTGGCGGACCATGATGACGTGCCGGTCGGTCACGACAGGCGACGAGCCCTGGTCCCAGAACAGCTGGTCCTGGCCAAACCGTTCCACGAGGTTGACCTTCCAGCGGACCTTGCCATCGAATTCGAGCGCCGCGAAGTTGCCGCTTCGGAAGTAGACAAACACACACTCACCGTCGGTCACGGGCGACGCATTGGCGCTGGACCCCAACGTCCGGTGCCGGGGCGGGCTCTCAGGGCCGAGGGCCGTTGCCCACAAGCGCTGGCCGCTGAAGTCAAACGCCAGGACCGTGTCTTCTCCTTCGGACGGCGTCGTCAGGTAAATCCGCTGGTTGTGCACGATGGGCGTTGAACCCCCCTTGCCGGGCAACGCCACCTTCCAGAGAACCTTGGTGGCGTCCCATTGGGTCGGGAACGCCCCCGTATCGATGCCGCCGTTCCCATGGGGCCCGCGCCAGCTGGGCCATTCCATCGAGCTGGCCGCCACCGCCGAGGCGGCAGTGAACCCAAAGAGAGCCGCCGTCAGCCAGAGAAGTCCGAGGCCGCGCGGCGCCGAGAGAAGGTGTGTCTGCATCGTCAACTGCTGGGGAGTATTCGTGCTCGAGGGACGTCTGTCCAGTTCCGGGACCAACAAAGGGGCATCGAACTTCGCGGTTTCTTTGTGCGCTGGACTGTGTCATCTTCGGATGCCGACCGAACCCAGTTGAGGCCCCTTGTCCATGGGAACGAAGAGAGAGCCATCCGGTGAGCGCCCTGCGCCCGGCCGCGCCCCGGGCTCGGCGGAGTGGATCCGCGTGCTGCGGGCGGGTGTGCAAGCCCAGCGCCTGGTGCCAGGGGCCGTCTGTGTCGGCGGCACGGCGGCGGCGTTGTATGCCGGACACCGCCTGTCGCACGACACAGACCACGTGGTGGCGACACTGCGCGACCAGTTTGACGAAGTGCGCGCGCAGTTGGAAAGCCGACCGGAATGGAGAACCGCCCGCGTCAACCCGCCGGTGTTGATCCTCGGCAGCATCGGCGATGTCGACGTCGGTTTCCGCCAACTCAAGCGCACCCGGCAGGTCGAGACGCAGGTGGCGGATACCGAAGCGGGACCGCTGCTGGTGCCGACGTGGGACGAGATGGTGTGCATGAAGGCGTTTCTGGCCTACGACCGAAATGCCACGCGCGACTACCTCGACTTTGCCGCGCTCAGCGAATGCGCGTCGGAGGCAGCCACGCTTGAGTCCTTGTTGAAGCTCGACGCCCGCTACGCAGGACTCCAGACGGTGTCCGTCGCGCTGGAAGTGGCGAAGGCTTTGAGCGCCGCCGCCCCCTTCGATCTGGATGAGTCGGAATTGCCGCACTACCGGGGACTGGGCGCCAGGTGGCATCGCTGGGAGACGACCCGTGACATTTGCCGGCGGTTTGGCGTGCTCCTCGGGGAATCGCTGGTGCGGGGAGGGGCGTGACGCATGGAGCACCGCCATCTCGACACCCAGCGGTGGTCCGCGGCGGCCGTGGATTCCGCGCTCGATCGGGGCGACCTGAAGGACTGGCGGGAGCTCTTCGCCGGCGTGCAACGCCAACCGGAACTGGCGCGCCTGGTCCTGCGAGTTGCCACCGGCCGCCCGCCGGACGGCGCGTCCTTCCTGGCCCGGGCCTTGGTCCGGCGGCTGTGCCCCGGACTCGGCGGGCCCACGGCGTCGGAATGTCCCCCGCCCGACGGGCCGGTCCCTTGATTCCGGGCCCCGGGGCTACTTCCTCAAGGCGGACGAGCGTTCGATCATCCACTTGATGTCGCGGCTGTTGGGGGCCGCGAAGCCGTTGTATTGGGTGCGCTTGATCTTCACCTGCGTGCTCTTCTCGAACCAGCGCTTGATCTCGCTGTGGCCGTCCACGAAGTTGAACCCGCAGGCATTGTTGTGGTAGCTGGCCGGCAGGTCGGTCCAGTTGTTGACATCGGTGACGTTGGTGATCTCCCACCCGTCGTTGATGCTGTCCGGGTGTTCGTCGTTCATCATCCATAACTGCGTCGGCGACGGGTTGATCACGTCGGACACCTTGTTGTACATGAAGTAGTTCGGGTACCACGTGGAGCCGCTGCCGGTGTTCAGGCTGTAGGCGCCGCCCTCGATGAAACCGTTCATCGCATTGCTGCGGACCCGCAGCGCCCTGGAACGTCCCATGGTGACCGGATAGTTGTCCGAGGGGCAGCGGTAGATGCCAACGTCGCGGGTGTACGCGCCGATCTTGGCCTTGGTCAGGAACAGCGTGTTGGTGTTGTCCGTGTTGCCCGCTTCCCAATTCAACCAGCCCGCCACCCAGCTCACGTTGACATCCTTCGTCCCGCCGTCCCGGTTGGGGGGAAACCAGTCGGCGTTGTCCTGGCTGTACATGATCACGGCGAGCGCCAGTTGCTTCGTGTTGCTCATGCAGGCAATGCCCTGGGCCTTGGCCTTGGCCCGGCTCAGCGCCGGCAGGAGCATGCCTGCCAGGATCGCGATGATCGCGATGACGACGAGCAGTTCGATCAGGGTGAAACCGGCGCCAGAGACCGGTCGACGGCAGTGAACGGTGGTCCTCATAGTCCGTGCGGATTAGGTGTGGCGGACTCTGGCCCGCTCGCAGGCGTTTGGCAACGGGAATCTGCCGGCAGGCCCGGGCCGCGGGCCGCTCCGGATGACACGGCGTCGCCACCTCCCGGCCTCCCGGAGCCGACGTCCGGGCGCACGCATCAGCCCGCCGGCTTGAGGATGCGCGCCATCGCCTCGGCCACCACCGCCGATCCTGCGGCGTTGAGATGGGTGTCGAAGCGGGGATTGAACAACAGCGCCTTTTGAGTCCGGGTGGCCTCGATCAGCGCCGGTGTGAGATCGAAGAAGCGGAGCCCGCGCCCGCGCGCCAGCGCGCCGAGGTGCGCGGGCAGATCGGTCGGCTGCCATTCCCGGATGACCTCGGGCGCCTCCTCGGTGAAATGGAGCCGCCCTTGCCAGACCCGCAGTTTGGCAGGCAGATAGAACAACCAGGCTTCCAGCTCATGGTCCCGGGCCAGGGCCGCATACTGGCCGACGAAATACTCGAGCGCCTCGCGCACCTCCGGCACGATGTCCGCCGCGGCGGCCGGCGCGCTGCTGAACTCGACGGGCGTGCGTTTCCCGGCCAGCTCGAGGAAGGCGGCGGCGGCGGTGACCGTGGCCGGCGGGCGGGGTGTTGCGGGGCGCACCAGGGCCTCGCCGAGGGCCCGAAGCAGTGAGGACTGGCGTTTCAGCCGCCCGGCCGGCCGTTTCCCGGTCTTCTCGAACCAGCGCAACCGTTGATACTCGCCATGGAGATCCTCGAGGTCGTTCCCCTCGAAGAACATGATCGCCACCCGCCGCGTCGATGGCCCCAGTCCGTACGCCTTGAGATAGTGAAGGTGCGTCAGCGGACCGGTGTTGCTTACCCCGAGGTTCTTCACCCGCTGCCCGAGTCGCTGCGCCAGCAGCTGTGTGAACAGCAGCTCATCCGGCAGGAAGCCCAGTTCCGTGAAGGAGTCGCCGCAGACCGCGAGCTCCCAATCCCTCAGCCCGGGTTCGTTCCGGAACCCATGCTCGTCGTAGCGCACCGTGATCTCCGGTTCCCCCGAGTACAAGTCCTCCTGAATGCCCAGCTCGCGCAGCGCGCGATGGATCACGCGCCCCCTCCATTGCTGGGGGCCGAGCCGGCGAAAGAAAACCTCCCCTGTCGGAACGGTGGGGATGCGGTAATAGGGCGGCAGCCGGCGCGCCGCGGCCGCCGCACCGCGGAAATCCAGCCGGAGCAGCCGGCCGAGGCCCTCGGCGACCCCCACGCCCGCCACGAACAGGCTGATCCCCAGCGCCAAGCCCGCCGAGGCCTTGGCAATCCGCGGCCGGTAGGTCACGAAGCCCGCGAGGATGACTATGCACCCGGCCTCGATCAGCGGTTCCCGCAGCGCCAGCCAGCAACCGGCCAGTTCGAGGAACAAGGTCGGCAGCACCGCCAGGGCCATCAGGAGCCCGCCCGCCACCAGGTGCAGCCCCCAGTGCAGCCGCCGGCTGTGAATCCTTGTCGCCATCTTCACTGCAGTAGATCAGGTCGCCCTGCCCCGGGCAAGGACAAGGACCCGGCCAGTGGCTTTCCCGCCGGATCCGCTCGTTTTTCCCTCGCCCGTCGCGGCGGGCCTTCGCACAATGCCGCGCGCATGGCGCAGGACGCCCAGTTGACTCCCATGATGGCGCAGTATCGCCGGATCAAGCACGAGCTGCCGCCGGGCACCCTGCTCCTGTTCCGCCTGGGCGATTTCTACGAGATGTTCTTCGAGGACGCCCAGGTCGGAGCCGAGCTTCTCCATTTGGCGCTCACCCAGCGCCAGGGCGTGCCCATGTGCGGTCTGCCGTATCACGCCGCCGGCGGCTACGTCGCCCGCCTCTTGCGCTCCGGCTGCAAGATCGCCATTTGCGATCAGCTCGAGGAACCCAAGCCCGGCAAGCTCGTCCGGCGCGAGGTCACTCAAATCCTCAGCCCCGGGGCGCACTTCGATGATCGGATGCTGTCCGCAGAGCGGAACAACTACCTGGCGGCGGTGTGCCGCGCCGGCCGACGCTACGGGCTGGCCCTCGTCGATCTCACCACCGCCGAATTCCGATCGACCGAGTTCGACTCGGGTCTGGCGCTGGCCGCCGAGCTCGAGCGGACGCGGCCGGCCGAAGTGCTCCATCCGGCCGGAGATCGGGAGCTGATCGGCATCCTGCGCGGCCAGGTCTCGAGCGACGGGCCCGACGCGACCGGATCGCCGCGGACAAGTTTCGGCGGGATTCTCAATGGCTACGACGACTGGGTGTTCGCCGCCGAGACGGCCCAGTTCACACTCCGCGATCACTTCAAGGTGGCGTCCCTCGACGGGTTCGGCCTCCGGGATCGCATGGCGGCCATGGGGGCCGCGGGGGCCGTCCTCCACTACCTCGTGCATCAGCTCCGCCGGGACGTTGCTCATCTGCACCGGCTCTGCTGTCCCCCGGCCGAGAATCATCTCGTGCTCGACCCGCCCACGCTCCGCCAGCTCGAAGTGTTGGAGCCGCTGCAGCGCGACGCCCCCCGCGAACGCTCGTTGTGTGGAGCCATCGACCGCACCGTCACCCCCATGGGTGCCCGGCGCCTCCGCGACTGGCTCTCGCAGCCGCTGGCCGCCGTCGACCCGATCCGCCGCCGCCATGCCGCGGTCGATGCCTGGCTCGCCGCTTCCGAGGTTCTCGACGGTTTCCGGGCCGAGTTGCGCGAGGTTCGCGATCTCGAACGCACCGCCAGCCGATTGAGCGTTGGCACCGGGAATGCCCGCGACCTCCTCGTGCTCCGCCAGGCGCTGGCGCGGATGCCGGCGCTCAGGGCGCATCTGGCGCGGTTGCCCTCGCCGCGCGAAGGCGCCGTGGCGGATGCCCCGGCCTCGCTGCTGCCCGCGCCCCCCGCCGACCCGCGAACGCCGCCGGACCCCGGACTTGTGGCAGAGCTCGCCGGCCAGCTCGCCGCATTCCCGGAGATCGTCGATCTCCTGTCACGAGCCATCGTGGACGACCCGCCGCTCGCCCTGAAGGAAGGCGGCTTGATCCGGGAGGGCTATGACCCGGCCCTGGACGAACTCCGACAGGCCGCCCGCGAGGGCAAGGACTGGATTGCCCGCCTCCAGCAGCAGGAGATCGAGCGCACCGGCATCCCGTCGCTCAAGGTGCGGTTCAATTCGGTGTTCGGGTACTACATCGAGATCACCCGCGCGAACCTGGACCGGGTACCGCCGGATTACATCCGCAAGCAGACCATTGCCAACGGCGAGCGTTTCTTCACCCCGGAGCTCAAGGCGATGGAGTCGCGGATTCTCGGGGCCCAGGAGCGCTCGATGAAGCTCGAGTACGACCTCTTCCTGCAGGTGCGCGAGGCCGTGCTCGGGCGGTTGGCCGCAATCCAGCAGACGGCCCAGGCGCTGGGCGAGCTCGATGTCCTGGCGGGCTTTGCCGAGATGGCCCGTCTCCATCGTTATTGCCGGCCCGAGGTGGGAGACGAAGGCCGGCTGATCCTCCGCGAGGCGCGGCATCCGATCCTCGAGCTGGTTCAGGCCGGAGAACGGTTTGTGCCGAATGACGCCCACCTGGATCCCGCCGCCGAACAGATCGCCCTGATCACCGGCCCCAACATGGCCGGCAAAAGCACCTACATCCGACAGGTGGCGCTCCTCGTCCTCCTCGCGCACGCCGGTTCGTTCGTGCCCGCCGAGGCCGCCCGCATCGATCGCGTCGACCGCATTTTCACCCGGATCGGCGCCAGCGACGACCTCGTCCGCGGCCAGTCGACCTTCATGGTCGAAATGAGCGAGACCGCCAACATCCTGAACCACGCCACCGCCCGCAGCCTGATCATCCTGGATGAGATCGGCCGCGGCACGAGCACGTTCGACGGCCTCAGTCTCGCCTGGAGCATCGTCGAGCACCTGCACCACCAGGTGGGCGCCAAGACCCTGTTCGCCACCCATTATCATGAGCTCACCGAGCTCGCCGGCCGCCTCCCCCGGGTCCGCAACTACAACGTCGCCGTCCGCGAATGGAACGATCAAATCGTCTTTCTGCGCCGGATCGTGGCCGGCGCCACGGACAAGAGCTACGGCATCCAGGTGGCGCGGCTCGCCGGCGTCCCGCGCGACGTCATCGACCGCGCCAAGATCATCCTCCGCAATCTCGAGGAATCCGAGCTGACCCCCGAGGGGAATGTCCGCCCCCCGTCCCGCCGCCAGCAGGATCGCGAGCGCTTGAAAACCCTCGAGCCGCCGCCGCAGCTCGACCTGTTCCGCGACGCCGAGCCGCCGCCCGACGGCACCGCCTGTGAGGATCGTCCTTCATCGTGATATTCATCCCCCGGAATCCCCCGCCATGAACAGCCCGCTTGAACCCAGGTCTCCGGACGCCGCCGGCTTTGTCGTGCTGCGCGACCTCGAGGGATCGACCGCGTGGATCGCCCCCGAGCAGGGCGCGTGGTTGCTCCGTTACGCGCGGTTCTTCCTCGAACACGGCCCCGTCGATGCGCTGCATTTCGACTGGGATGTCGTCGAGCGTTACCCGAGCGAGATGTATGCCGGGAGCCCGGTGTTGTTCCCTCTGGTCTCGTTCAACCATCTGCCGGGCCGGGAACATCACGTCGCCTGGCCCACCGGCGTGGTGCCCATGCCCCAGCACGGGTTCGCCCGACGCCGCCCCTGGAGGGTCATCGATCGCGCGTTCGGCTCGGTCACGCTCGAGCTGACCGACGACGACGTCACGCGCGCCCAATACCCGTTCGCGTTCAGTCATCGGCTCACTTACCGGCTGGCCGGAGGCCGCCTCACCTGGGAACAGGAGATCGAGAACCGATCGCCGGAACCGATGCCGTTCGCGTCCGGCTTCCACCCGTACTTTGCGGCGCCGCTGATCCCCCGCGGGATACGGTCGGAGTGCCAGATCGAGATCCCGCCCGGCCGCCGGTTCGATCCGGACCCCGACTGGGCCGGCTTTCGGCCGGCCGATTGGCCGGCCAGGGCGTGGCGGGTGACCGACGATCTGCCGGGGTCGTTACTGCTCGGGGATCTCGAGCGCCGGGAGGTCCGCTACGTGGATCCTGCGGGCGAACTCGAGGTCGTCTTGAACTGGGAGCTGGCGCCTGCCTACCGGTTCCTGGTCTTGTGGACCCGATCGGCCGACAGCCCTTTCTTCTGCGTCGAGCCGTGGACCGCCCTCCCGAACGTCTTTCGCCGCGCCGCCGACGATTGCCTGCGGCTGGCGCCCGGCGAGGTCCATCGCGCCGCCTTCTGGATGGAACTCCGCGCTCTTACCGCGGGCGCTGACCCGTAGCCGCGGGCGCTGACCGCGGCGGGTGGAAGCGGGTACCCCGCGAACAGCCCCCGTACCGCCCTCACCGCGGGCGGCTACAGCATCAGTCTGCAGCCGCTGGCATCACGTGAATACGTGATTTGACCCTCTGAAGCGTGGCCCCCACCCTTCAAGCGTGAGTCTCCGGTTCTGGCTGATCCTGGTGTGCCTTGGCGCCGGGCTGACCGCCCCGTCAGCGAAGGCCGCAGTCAACTTCTGCGGTAACCAGGTCGTGGCCAGCGACCGCCTCGGTCCCGAGGCCGTCTGGCGCCCGGTCCTGTTCGCCCTCGCCGAACCAGACGCCGCCTGCCACCAGGCCCTCGTCGGCAACGGTTACTACCTTTCCCTGTATGCGGATCCGGGCGGCGCCGCCCCGTGACGGGCTGCCCTCTGCCGCTTTGCTCGGAAAGCGCCGGGGGACCGGCGCACTCCAAGACCTGGCGGTCGCGCCGAGGCCCCCGATCCACGCGATAGCGTCGTGGAGTGCGGCTGCCCTCTGCCGCTTTGAGCAGGCTACCCAAGAGTCATCGACGGCGCATGTCGAGCCAGACGGCACGAGGGGAAAGGGTTGGCACCCCTTCGGTCCCCTCGCAGTGCAATGGGTGAGAATCGCGCACGGCTGACAAGATGTGCAGACAGCGAAATGGGGACGTGCTTTCCCGATTCGGGGCGGAACGCAGATGGGACGGCGGGAGGACAAGGGAATCGGAGGCAGACTCCCGGGGCCCTGTTCCTTTGTACCCGTTCCATGCGCGACAGCGCCTTCGCAGCGCGGCGACCCGCGGGACCGTCGGAGCCGGACGCGGACGCAAGGGCTCAGGGCTTGGGTTGCGGCCAAGCCGCGCTGCGAGGCATGCGCCGAATGATCCGGAGCAGCGCCAGTGCGATGGCGGCACTGAGGGTGTCGAGCCCCACGTCCAGCACCGAGCCGTGGCGCGAGGGCACCAGCGCTTGATGGACCTCGTCCGACACGGCGAACAGGCCGCAGACTCCCACCACGAAGAGGCCATGTCCCCACGACCACTCCCGGGGCAGCCATCGGACTGTCCTCGTCCGGGCCCGCAAGACCAGCAAGGCCAGAATGCCGTACTCCGTCACGTGCATGCTCTTCCGGACGACCCACTGGACGCGCTCGATCGTGGCTTCCCGGATCCCGGGCATGACCCAGCGGAGCAGCGGCCCCAGGATCCGGGATGTCCGACGGTTCGCCATCAGGTCCGTGGACGCGAGGATCATGAGGCTCATCCACAGCGCCACCGGCAACCAGAGGCGCAGCGACCGGCCGAAGGTCGAGGTGGACTGCAGCGTTGCTGCTGGGGATGGCGGATGAAGGCCCGGGCTCACTCGAGTCGCGCGGCGTCCACTTCGATCTCGAACAGGAGATCGTCGCGGCAGATGTCGTTCTTCGCGATGATGACCGGTAGGTTCGGCAGGCCCCGCTCGTGGCAATAGGCGCCGAAGTCGGGGGCGTCTTCGGCATGCTTGAAGTAGCCGATTGCCCGAATCACATCACCCCAACCCAGCCCCCGGGAATCGAGAATGGCGGCGACGACGTCCATGGTCACGGCCACTTGCCGCCCGACGTCGCCCTTGTGGAGGGTCAAGCCGCCGGGCGCGATGCTGGCGGTGCCGGAGACGTACAGGCGCCGCTGGCCCGGGAGGGTCAACTCGACCGCGCGGCTGAAGCTGCTGCCGTATTCCAGGGCCGGGCATTGCAGGGGCGAGGGGATGGCCTGGAGGCTGACTCCCGAGCCCGGGTTCCTGGGGCGGATGGCGAGGGCATCGGCGACCACCGCGGTGCCGGAGGCGTTGCTGCCGCCGACGCCGGTGCTCGCCGGGACCAAGCCATCAAACACCCGCCGCTCGCAGAAGAACTGATCGCGCACCTGGTTGAACTCGCCGTACCATTCCAGGATGTCATCCAGGTAGAACCACGTGCGATAGACGTGGGAGAAGTCCATCCCGGCCTGACGCAACGCCTCTTCGAGGCGCTCGAAGGTCTCCCAGGCCTGGGTCCCGCGGGGCGCCCTGGCGTCGGCCGGTTGCAGGCCGCCGAGGATGCAGTACCGCGCGATCGCGTCCTCGAACACCACGCCCACCGTGCGTCCGCCCAGGACGATCGGTTGCACTGTGGCGCCGGCCACGGCGTGCACCTGGATCCCCGCCACCGGACAGCCATCTCCATTCCCCTCGAGAATCCACGTCACCGGCCAGCCATCGCCGTTCCGGTGGCCGTTCTGGGCATCGGGCCATTGGATCGGGTCCATGACCAACCCGAAGACATCCTGCCGGACGATCCGCAGTTGGGTGTGGTCTGCAAGGAAACCGTGCAACCGCTGGAACAGACTGGCCGGCTCCTCGGCTTCGATGCCGGGAATCGTGATGAACGTCTCTTCGAGACGGCCGTTCGGCAGGCGGATGACCTGCATCCCTTGCCTCAGGTTGTCCGAGCGTGTTCCTGACATGATGACGGCGGTTTCCGGCGGCGGACGTTGACTTGCGCGTCGACCGCCTATTGCCCGAAATTCGGGCGCGGAAGTCAACCGTTCATTCGAGTTCCGTTGCACTCCTTGGGACTCTGGCGTATGGTGCGCCACAGATCTCACACCCTTGCGGTGCGAGCGCCACCCACGCCGGGCGGGCGCCACCGGTGCGGGGTGTGAAACCATGGTTGGGAGTCCCGTCATGAAAGCGCCTCGAAGGACCGCGGGTCTGATCCCTGCGGCATTGTTGCTCACGATCGGCTGCAGCGCCCTGCAATCCCAGACGCCGGATCCGTCCCTTGTTCCGGTTGTCACTCTTGCCGCCACTCCGGTCGAGATCGCCGAGCCCTCCGCGGCCCACCCCGGGGCGGCCGCTGTTGTCTGCTTCTTTCGGACGGGCGATCCCGGGCAGGAGCTCACGGTGTTCTACAAAGTGGCCGGCACCGCGGAGAACGGCGTTGACTACTCCCGCATCGGGGACCGCATCACGTTCCCTGCCGGAGCCAGCGCCCAGCGCATCGTCATCCAACCCCTCGCCGACGCCGTGGCCGAAGGGATCGAGACGATCGTTCTCCGCCTCACCCCGGCGGCCGCTTATCGGGTCGGGACACCAGGAGCTGCCAAGGTGGGCCTGAGGGACGGACCCGCCCCGGTCTCGAAGGCAGAGTTGCGACTGGTTCAACCGCGCGATGGCGCCTCGTTCCAGGCTCCCACCCGGATCGGGATCGAAGCCGCTGCTGTGGATCCCGAGGGCTTCATCTACACGGTCGATTTCTTCGCTGACGACCTCAAGATCGGCACGTCGCAGATCTGCACGCTGGTGCCGCCGCCGCCCGGCACCGTGGCGCATCATGCCTTCCTTTGGACCGATCCTCCGGTCGGGCAGCACCTCATCACGGCCCGCGCCACGACCAGCGCCGGCTTCCCCCTGAAGTCGCGTCCCATCACCGTCGCGGTCCGCCCCATCCAACCCCCGGCGCCCGCCACGGTCGTGACCGTCGAGGCCACCGACCCCCAGGCTCGAGAACCCGGTGGAACCTGGATCATCGAGCGCAACATCGGCACGTTCACCTTCAGTCGCACCGGCACCGTCCGCCAGCCGCTGACCGTAACCTATGCCATCGGCGGAACCGCCGGGAACGGCATCGATTATGCCCGCCTTTCGGGCACGGTGACGTTCCCCGCCGGCGTTGCAACCGCCCGCGTCCCTGTGCTCCCCCTGCCCGACGCCTTCGTCGAGGAGAAAGAGACGGTGGCCGTGGTCGTGCAGCCCGGGGCGGACTACGAGCCCGGGAGGCCGGCGGAGGCCGTGGTGGCACTCCTGGACACGCCCCCCGGTCCTGCCCCGACGGCGAGGCTCAAGATCACCAAGCCGCGGCACGGGACCCTGTTTGCTCCCGGTGCTGAGATCCCAATTGCCGTCACGGCCGTCGATCCCGAGGGCTATATCGCCCGCGTCGAGTTCTTCGCGGATGGCAAGAGCCTCGGGGTCTCCGAGCTCGCGTTTCTCGTGGCGCCGGATCCCGGCACGCCCATCCATCACCCCTTCGTCTGGAGCGAGGCGCCCCTGGGACGCCATCTGCTGACCGCCCAAGCGAAGGACAGCCACGATCGACTCGTGGTCTCCCAGGCCGTCGGCATTGCGGTGACTGACGGCCGCACGCCGCCGCCGGGCGGTGGTGTGGTGCAACTCGCCGACGGCCGTCTGCTTCTCGGGCTGAACACGCCCGCCGCCGACCCCTGCACCGTCGAAGTGTCGACTGATCTCACGACATGGACACCGCTGGCCACGGGCGTTGCCGAGGACGGTCTGCTCTCGTTCATCGACAGCGATCCGGCCCGCGGGCGCGCGGCATTCTACCGTGTCGTGCCGGTCCGTTAGCCCCCGACTGGGTCCGAGGTGGCGCCTCGCTTGAGAGCGTGAGTTTTGTTGCGGAATTCAACCGGTTGCCGCATGCGGACCTGCTCGCGCGGGCCCGCAGCGCTTCACGGCTCGACGTCGAGACCAGCCTGACAAGGCTTCGTCCGGGCCTGATCGATTTCGCGCATCTCATCTCGCCCGCAGCCGCCGCCTGCCTCGAGTCCATGGGCCGCGCCGCTCACGCCCTCACCCAGCAGCGGTTCGGGCGTGTGATCCGGTTGTTTGCCCCGCTCTATCTCTCGAACGAGTGCATCAATCGCTGCCGGTACTGCGGATTCTCGAGGAATCACCCGATCCGGCGGGTGACACTGTCCATCGCGGAGGTCACCGCCGAGGCCCGGGCCCTCCGTGCGCAGGGCTTTCGCAATCTCCTGCTCGTGGCGGGGGAACATCCGCGGCTGGTGTCCACCCGGTACCTCGAACGCTGTGTGGCGGCCGTGCACGCTGAAGTCCCGGGCATCTCCCTCGAGATCGGCCCCCTCAAGGCCGAGGCGTATCAACCGCTGGTGCAGGCGGGGGCGGAGGGATTGGTTGTCTATCAGGAGACCTACGATCGCGGTGTCTACGCCGAGGTGCATGGGCCGGGACCGAAGCGCGATTTCGAGTGGCGCCTCGAGACCCCGGAACGCGCGTACGCAGCCGGGTTCCGCCGGCTGGGGATCGGGGCACTGCTGGGGTTGGCGGACTGGCGTTCGGAGGCCATCGCCCTGGCCGCTCACGCGGTTTACCTTCTGCGCCATTGCTGGCAGGCCTCTTTGACCGTCTCCGTGCCCCGCCTCCGCCCTTGTGCGGGCGCGTTTCAGCCGCCAGCCGTCATGGGTGACAGGGATCTCGTCCAACTCGTCTGCGCCCTGCGGATCTTCCTGCCCGATGTCGGTCTGGTCCTGTCAACCCGCGAGCCGGCCCGGTTGCGGGACGGGCTGATCCCGCTAGGCATCACGCTGATCAGCGCCGGCAGCCACACGGAACCCGGCGGGTACACCGGCGCCGGTCACAACGCCCTCCGCGGGACCGAGCCCGGCTGCGGAGTCATGCTCGGCGCTCCGGACTGCCTCTGGACCGGGGCCGAGCGCCAGGCCACACCCCAGTTCCAGGTCGCCGACAATCGCTCGCCGGCCCAGGTCAGCCAGCGCCTCAGGCAGCTCGGTTACGAACCGGTTTGGAAGGACTGGGATACCGCCCTCACCGGCGCGCCCTGCTCCCCTTCCGACACCTCGACTTCCCCGCCATGACCCCGGACCAGGAGAACGGCCAACTCATCGCCAACGGCAGGACGGTGGCCGTGCGGTTTCCCTGCACGCTCGCCGAGTTTCTGGTCGCCCGCGGCCTGCCTCCTCGGAGCGTGGTGGTCGAGCATAACGGTGTGGCGGTGGCACCTTCCGAGTTTCCCCGCCGCCTGCTCCGGCCTGGCGATCGGTTGGAGATCATCACGGTCGTGGCCGGCGGTTAGCCGCCGGCGCTCCCACGGTCGCGGCTGGCCGGCCTCAGGAAGAACATCAGCACCGCTGCCAGGATCGCCGGCAGAGCGCAGTAGGCAAAGGCCGTGGCCAGAGGAACTCCGTGGTCCTTGAGCCTGCCCAGCAGCGGCGTGATATAGGCCCCCGACGAGATCCCGACGAAGTTCATCAGGCCGTAGCCGGTCGCGCGGAAGCGGGCGGGGGCGAGCTGGCAGAGAATCGGCATGTTGTTGGCGTCGAACATGCCAAACCCCAATCCGTAAAGCACGGTGCCGGCGATGGCCAAGGGAAAGCTGGGGGCCAAACCGATGCTGGCAATCGCCGGGGCCGTCAGCAGTAACCCCAGCGCACTCACCCAGGTCCGCCCACCCACCGCGCGCCGCGACCAATGGTCGGCCAGCCGACCGCCGATCAGCACGCCGCAGAAGGCGGCGCCCGCATACATGATGGTGGCCCAGAGCCCGGACGGCGCCTGCGCCATGGCAAACCGGTCCTGCAACAGCGTCGGCAGCCAGTTCTTCACCGCCCACCCCGGCACGCTCGGCAGCGTGAAACAGATCATCAGGATCACATACCCCAGCCACTGCACGCCCCCACCGGCCGCAACCGCCGGTGCCGGCCTCCCCGGCGCTGCCGCCTCGCGCCTCCGCTCCCGAAGAAAGGCTATCAGCACCAGGGAATAGGCCACGCCTGCCGCGCCGCAGCCGGCGAACGCCGCCCGCCACGAGATTTCCTGAGCCACCCAGCCCCCGATGCCCCCGAGCGCCTGGCCCATGTAGATCCCGCTCATGTGGACGCCCACGGCCAGGGACCGCGTCGGGCCCCGATGGTAATCTGCGATCAACGCCAGTCCGGCGGGGATGTAAAAGGCCTCACTGATACCCATGATCGCGCGCAGCACATAGAGCTGCTTGAAGTTGGCCGCCTGCCCCATGAGCAGGGTGACCATCGACCACACCCCCAGGCTCCCCACAATCAGCCACTTCCGGTTCAGCCGGTCGGCAATCGCTCCCCCCAGCGGACTGCAGAAGGCGTACACCCACAGGAAGACCGCCATCAACTTCCCGAACACCTCCGCGCTCTGCAGCTCGACGATGTCCGCCTTGATCGACAGGCCCATCGTCGCCAGCATCTGGCGATCCAGGTAGTTCAAGAGCGCCACCGGCCACAGCATCGCCACGACCGCCCACGCGTAGGTCGTGGGCCGGGCGGCTTCGGGCCCCGTCAGGTCCGCTGAGTTCGAAGACATGGCAACGTTATGGGGTCGGCAACCGACCCTTAGTGCTTAAGGTTCCATTCCGCCCGACCGTACTTCTCCCGCGCCAGTCGTGCCGTCGGCTCTTCCGGCCAGGAGGTCAAGGCTCGCGCAGCCCCCCAGACTGCGCCCAGCGATGCCTCGAGCGCTTCGACCGCCACCCCGAGATTCACCACGAAATCCCGATGCGCGCGTCCCCGCCGATACTCCGGCTGGCGGGAGGGTGCCGGCAACAACCGGTCCATCCAGGTCAGATCCGCGTTCAGCAGGAACGTCCCGTGCACCAACACCGCTTGCCGCAGCCGGCGCTGGGCGTTACCGCAACATTTCCGGTCGTTGACGGCAAGATCGGAATCGCCTTGGTGCACCACAGGTCGCCCGGCTGCCTGCGAAGCCGCCTCCGCCACGCGGGCCAGCACATACCGGTGGGTCGCCGTGATTCCCCCCCCCACCACACCCCCGTCCGCCCGCAACACCACCGCGTAAGAGAGACACCCGGGCATCTGAACCACCGCCCCCCCACCGCTCACACGACGCATCACCGATATGCCCTTCGCCCGGCAACTCTCGAGATCGGCTTCGCGCGCCGCCCGGTTCCCCTGGCCGATCACCACAAACACCGCGGCCGGCTCCCACACCCGGAGCACCTCCGGTCCCGTGCCGCGGTCGCAGGCTTCCAACAATGCCTCATCAAGGGCCAGGTTCTCCGCCGGGGTCGGCAGCGTTAGGTTCAGCCACTCCATGCGCTCGGGTTGCTCCAGCCCCAGTCTGCGCCATCCGCAGTACCCGCGGCAACCGCTATGAACCGGGATTGATCTTTGCCGTGCCCGGCGGCATGCTCGGCGCCAACGTACCGACTGCCCCGCAAGGCAAGAACCTATGAGAACGCTGAATGCACGCTGGCTCCGCCCGCTCCTGATGTCCGCCCTCGGGCTGACGCTCGGACTGACTGTCCGCGCCGACGAAGGGATGTGGCTCTTCAACGCGCCCCCGCGCGACCCACTGCAGCACAAGTACGGCTTCGAGGTGACCGATGCCTGGCTCGAGCATCTCCAGAAGGCCTCCGTGCGCTTCAACAGCGGCGGATCCGGCTCCTTCGTCTCCGAGGACGGGCTCGTGATGTCCAATCATCACGTCGGAGCCGATGCCCTGCAGAAGTTCGGCGACAAAGACCACAACTACCTCCGGGACGGCTTCTACGCCCGCACCCTCGCCGAGGAGAAACGGTGCCACGACCTCGAACTCAACGTTCTCATGAGCATCGAGGACGTGACCGACCGGGTGAACGCCGCGGTTCCCGCCGCTCTCAGCCCCGAGGAGGCTTTCCGCGCCCGGCGGAAGGTGATGGCCGACATCGAAAAGGAATCCCTTGACCGCACCGGCCTGCGCAGCGATGTCGTCACCCTCTACCAGGGCGGCCAATACCACCTCTACCGCTTCAAACGGTACACCGACGTCCGCCTCGTCTTCGCCCCGGAACAGCAGGCCGCCTTCTTCGGCGGAGACCCCGACAATTTCGAGTACCCGCGGTTCGACCTCGACATCTGCTTCTTCCGTGCCTACGAGGACGGCAAGCCCGCCTCGGTCGCCCACCACCTCAAATGGAGCCGTGCCGGCGCCGCCGAGAATGAGCTCATCTTCGTGTCCGGGCATCCCGGGCGCACGTCGCGGCTCCTGACCGTCGCCGAAATCGAGTATCTCCGGGACCGGCAGGTGCCGGAGACGCTGCGCTGGCTGCACCGGCGGGAAGTCCTGCTTGGCGCCTGGGGCGGCCGCAGCGCCGAGAACGCCCGCATTGTGCGCGACGATCTTTTCGGCGCGCAGAACAGCCGCAAGGCCCGCGAAGGCGGTCTCGCCGGCCTGCTCGATCCCGCGTTCCTCGAGTCCAAGAAAGCCGCTGAAGCCCGCCTCCGCGCAGCCGTCGCCGCGGACACCCGCCTCGCCGAGATCGCCACCGCCTGGCACCGCATCGCCGCCGCCCAATCCGTGGCCGCCACCAACGCCCTGCGGGCGCGACTCCTCGAAGGCGGCCAGGGCTTCACGTGCGAGTCGTTCGCCATCGCCCGCGAGTTGCTCCGGGCCGCCGACGAACGGCCCAAGCCCGACGGCGAGCGCCTCCGCGAATACCGCGAGGCCGGTCGGGAGTCCTTCGAGCTCGAGCTCTTCTCGACCAAGCCGGTCTATGCCGAGTACGAGCAGCTGCAGCTTGCCGATGCGCTCACCTGGATGGCCGGCCTCCTGGGCTATGAAGATCCGATCGTGCAGCGAACCCTCGCCGGCAAGTCCCCCCGGCAGCGCGCCGCCGAGCTCATCGCCGGCACCCGCGTCCGCGACGTCGCCGTCCGCAAACAGCTCTACGAGGGGGGCAAGGCCGCCGTCGACGCCGCCAAGGATCCGATGATCGAGCTGGCTCGGGCCATCGATACCGACGCCCGGGCGGTCCGCAGGGTGTTGGAGACCCAGGGTGAGATCATTCGCCAGGCACACGCCCAGATTGCCAAGGCCCGCTTCGCGATCGAGGGCACCGGCACCTACCCGGATGCCACGTTCACGCTCCGCCTGGCGTATGGCGTGGTGAAGGGGCTCGAGGATGGCGGACGGCAAATCCCCTTCCAGACGACGTTAGCGGGCCTTTATGAACGCTCCGCGGAACACGGCGGCGCACCGCCATTCGACCTTCCGCCCCGCTGGATCAAAGCCCGGAGCAAACTGGACCTCAAAACCCCCTTCAACTTCGTCAGCACCGCCGACATCATCGGCGGCAACTCGGGCAGCCCCGTCGTCAATCGCGCCGGCGAACTGGTCGGCATCATCTTCGACGGCAACATCCAGTCTCTGGTCCTGGATTACTACTTCACCGAGACCCAGGCCCGGGCGGTCTCCGTGCACTCGGCGGCGATCCTCGAAGCACTGCGGAAGGTCTACCCTGCCAAGGCCCTGGCCGACGAGTTGACCGGCCGCCGCCGGCGGTAGGCGGTGCGCCGGTGCGTTGGTGCGTTGGTGCGTTGGCAGGGCTCGGTGTCCCCAGCGCGCCGGGCGAACCGGTGCGCAGACATCGGATGCGACTCCTGCTCCCCTCGCCTCCGACAAAGAAGCAGGGACCGCGTCTTCGTTCACCACTCCGCCAGCGGCCGGATCACCGGCGTTGGCGCGGTGGGATCGGCCTCGGTGAGGGGGGTGAATTGCACCGCCACCCGCGTCCGCCGGACCGCAGGCAGGTGCACCGCGAGCTTCTGCACCCCGCGGTTGGCGTTCTGCCCCTCGGGTTGGGGCGACGAAGGCAGCGGCCGGGCGTCGAGGACGGCGAACCGGGCCTCCTCCGGCTCGATCAACTGCACCCGCAACCGCTTGCCGTCGGCGGTCAGCAGCGCGCCCCGATCGCCGTCGGCCAGCGCGACGCGGGCCGCCGTGTGGGCGAACCACCAAACCTCGGCCGGCTGGGCGCTCTCGATTTCGTCCTGCACCAGCACCTGCCGGCGTTGGCGCAGCTCGATCCCCCGCTTCACGCTGCCCGCCTGCCGCGCGTACGCAGCCGTCAAGTCCGCGACCGCAAACGACCGCTCCGGGCGTGAAACAAAACGACCGATCACCGCCGCGGCTTTCGGGTCCTGGTCCGGTGCGCCCGTCGGGTTGATCACGAGCGTGTTGTGGCCCTCCGCGCGCAGCCGGTAGTACGTCCAGCGTTGCCCTCCGAAGTAGGCCGGCAGATTGTAGTTGTCCGCCCCCAGATCCACCAGCCAGCGCACCCCCAACGCGTCCAGCACGAACGTCCCCAGGTCCAGGTTGCTGTGGTTCGCCTTGTTGTCCCCGGCCTTGAAACCCAAAAACACCGCGTTGCGGTCGTTCCAGGCGCTGCGCAAGCAGACCATTTCCGCCCGCCGGAAGTGCCGGTCCAACGGGAGCTCCTCGGCCGCCCCGGATGTGTCCGCCAGCGAGGGATCGTACCACAACAGATCCTGCGCATGCGGCGCCGCCAGCGGCAGTTGGTACCGACCGTACGCCGGACGCTCGAACCTCCGGGCCAGCCACCATAGCACCGGCGCCCGGATCGCTCCATCCCCGCCGTCCGCATAGTTGAACGTCCGCCCCGTCGGGCCCGTGGCGTACACCGGAAACAGGCCCGCCTCGGCAAAACCCGCAATCCCGGAAAGCCCGAAATCGGTTCCCAGCGCGGTTTGCAGGGCCGCCAGGATCACTCCGTTGTAGCTCGTCGCGTAGTTCCAGTAGCCGGGCCCCTCCGCCCACGCGCCGTCCGGCCCATACTCGCGCATCGCCAGCTGCAGCGAGCGCAAGGCCGGCGACAGGAACTCGCCCGCCAACCCCGGCTCGACATCGGCCACAGCGAGCGCACCCATGCCGATGCCACCGTTGCACACCTGGTTCCAGTTGTGCCGCGACCGCGTCCAGCCCCCGAACTTCTCCGTGCCCCGATGGCAGCCCACACCCAGTTTCAAGCCCTTCTCCAGGATCGCCCCGCGCCACCGCCCCCGCTGCTCCTCCGTCAACCCGTCGTACAACCAGTCGTAGGCGATCGCAAACGCATGCGTCATCTCCGCCGTGTCCAGGAAATGCCTCGGGTTCCAATCCGCAAACGCCGCCGCCGCGTCGAGCTCCCTCGCCACGCGATCCAGATACCGGCCTCCCCCCTCGAGACGCCAAAGCAGTCCCAACACATAAACGCGGTCCAGGACCCGCCGGCTCACCGACAACAACCGCAGCCCGTCCGGGATCTCGTACTTCGAGGGCTCGGACTTCAGTATCTCCTGGGCGCGCGCCCGGAGCCGCTCGTGCCATCCTTTGAGAATCGGATCCGTGGCCGCCCGCGACTTCAACCGGTCGAAGTCCTCCGCCGTGGCGAGCAGCCGCGGGTGCCCGGACCGCAATGTCTTCAGCAGATCCGGGCCGTCAGGGATCGGCACCGCCGGCGCCGCATCCGCCGCCGCCACCCGCAGAGTGCACGCGAGCCATAGCCCGCTGAGGATTCGCAGCCCGCCGAGGGGGAATTTCACCATGAGCTCAGCATAGCGTTTCCTCCGCCCGGATGACCAGACTGGAAATGGCCCTTCGCGAAGCCGCCTCTCCCGCTTCCCCAATCGGTGATCCGCCCCGAATCTGTGCGGAAACAACCCCTCGCCGATTCAGGACGGAGCGCAGATTGCAGTCCCCGCGGAGCCGTCAAGTTCAGGGCACCAGCCGGCAACGGTAGAACTCCCGGTCCAGATCGGGAATGACCGGTTCGAGAAACAGCAGGGTGCCGGTGCCGTCGGTGAATTCGAGTTCCAGAGAGGGGAACCAGGCCGAGAAATCGGGGCTGCGCTCGAACAGGCAACTCTGATCCGGCTGGCCACCCAGGAGGAAGACATTGTGCTCGGCGGTCCGGTCGTAGGCGAGGAACTGGACGGGTGTCCGGACGGGGACGATCTGACTGCGGAGGATGATGCCTTCGACGCCGACGGCGAGGAGTTGGCCGTTGCCGGCGGCGGCGCCGAAGAGCGACTTGCGGGTAAGCGTTCCGAGGTTGGACCATGCGGTGAGGTTGGTGCTGGCGAGGACGGCGCCGCCGGTGCCGACCACGAACCAGGTGTTCTCGACAAAGGCGGCGTCGGTCAGCCATTCGGTGGTTCCGCTGGTCCGGGGCGTCCATTCCGAGCCCTCCGGGCTGGTGACGAGCGTGCCGTTTTCGCCCACGACCATCAGGATTCCGCCCAGGGAACGGGCCCGCCAGAGCCAGTTCGTGGTGGCGAGGGAGCGTGCGGTCCAGTGGGTGCCATCCGGGCTGGTCAACAGGGTGCCGGCGTCGCCCGTCGCCACAAAGCCGCCGGGGAAGGCCTCGACCGAGGAGAGGAAGGCTCCGGCGAGCGGCGGCTCGAGCGTCCACGCGAGGCCGTCGGGACTGGTGAGGAGCGTACCCCGGGCGCCGGTGGCCAGGAGAAGCCCGGGACCGGCGGTGATCCCCTGGAGATCGTTCGTGGTCGGGCGCGGCTCGATGACGGCCCATGTAACCCCGTTGGTGCTACGGAGGATGGTTCCGGCACTGCCCACGGCAACGAAGAGGTTGGTGGTTCCCGCCACGCCGAGGAGGACCGTGTTGGTGACCGTGTCCGGGACGAGGTCCAGGTCCCAGTCGATGCCATTGTCGCTCGCCATCACGGTGCCCCGGTCGCCGACGGCGAGGTAGAAGTCCGGTGTTCGCGCCACGGCCCAGAGCCACTGATGGACCGAGAGATTGGGTTCGTACCACAGCGTGTCGCCGGTGGCGTTCGTCTTATAGCCTTGGATCCAGAGGCCGGTCGCGCCTCCCAGCCAATAGGAGGCCCCATCCCAAAGCCCGCTGTAGTAATCCCACGGCGGCGCCGGGAAGGGCTTCGACGCGCGGAGCTCATCGGCCCAGGCCCCGCCCTCCTTGAGCCGGACCTCGGAATTGCCGGCGACGAGCTGGCTTGCGGAAGTGCCGGCGGCGGCAAAGAGAGCCTGGGTCGCCCCGCACGATTGGGCGGACCATGAGCTGCCGTTTTGACTGGTGAGAACGACGCCGCCGTCGCCGATGGCCCAGTAGCGGTCGCCGATCCAGGCCACGCGGTTGAGGTGCTGCGACACCCCGCTGTTGCGCTGGCGCCAGCTGCTGCCGGCGGGCTTGTTCATGATGAAGCCGCTTTCGCCCACCGCGACGAATCCCGGGTTCCCCCAGGCGACGCTCCGCAGCCAAGTCGAGTAGCCGGTGCTCGAGCGTGTCCACGTCACCGCATTGGTGCTGGTATAGACCGCGCCGTGGTCGCCGACCGCCACCACCGAATCCGGCGATGCCGCGACGCTCTCGAGCCAGTCTGTGGTTTCGAGTTCGACGAGGTAGAACTCGGTGGGGTGGTCGGAGAAGAGAACAGTCCCCTGCTCGCCGGTGACGACCATGCGTCCGCCGAGGAACGTCACGCCGCGCAGGCTCCGATCCGTATGGCTGTCCCGGAGAGTCCATGAATCGCCGTCGGTGCTGGTGAAGATCTGCCCGCGCTCGCCCACCTGGACGTAGAGACCCCCGGCGAAGGCCGCATCCGCGATATTCGCCCCGTGGGGCGCCGGATTGGACCAGCGCCACGGCAGGACGTCGGCGACCGCCGGTTGCGGGCTTGTGCCGAGGATCAAAGCGAGGGCGAGCGCCACGCCGGCGGGGCGGCTCGTGGCATCGCCCTTGGCCAGCAGGGACTGAGGCAGGACCAGTGCGAACACGCATCCCGCCGCCGTGCTGCGCCGGAGCTCGAGCACGGCGCCCAGGTGCCGGGCGAGCTGCTGGCTGAGGGCGAGGCCGATCCCGTTGCCGCCTGGCTTGGTCGAGCGTCGGGGCACGAACAGGTCGCTGCCGACTGCCTCCGGGAGCCCGGGCCCTTCATCGGCAACCTCGCAGACCACGCCCTCCCGGCACGGGTGGATTCGGAGACGAACCGTGCGGCTCCGGGGGGTGGCCTGCACGGCGTTCGTCAGCAGGTTTTCGAGAATCAGGAGCACGAGATTCGCGTCCCGGTTCGAGAGCGCGCCCTTGGCGGTGACCTGCGACTCGAAGAGCACGCCGGTGGCGGCGGCGGCGGGGCGCGCCTTCGCGGCGATGACTTGGGCGAGCTCGGCCAGGGGGAGCTGATACTGGGTGCCGTCGGTCTGCTCGCCGAGAGCGCGCACGACTTCGCCGATGAGCGTCTGCATGCGCTGGGTGGCGCGCAGGGCGTCTTCCCAACCCTCATCGGCACCGGCATGGGCTGCCACGTAGCTCTGAAGGCCGGTCAGGGGACTGGTGAGACCGTGGAGGACATGAGCGGTGATCGCCCCGAGGGCGGAGGTCTTGGCGGCGAGGGCGAGCTCCTGGTTGGCGCGACGCAGGTCAGCCACGTGGCTCTGCAATTGGCGGTTGATGGCTTCGAGCCGGCGAAAGGCCCAGCCCAATCCCACGCTCAGAATGCCTCCGCCGACGATGAAGACGATCAGGGCCTGGCGGGCGAGGTTGCGATCCAAGGCTGTCAGTTCCCGGGCGATGCCGGCTCCGTCGCGGATCAACTCTGCCGCGGCGAGCACGTTGGTGCTGCCGGGTTCCCGGATCGGAATCAGCACCGAAAGCAAGGGAACGGACTGGCCTCCGGCCGCGCTGGGATCGGGGGGGACGAGGAACTCATCCGAGAGCCGGGCTGCCGGAGTGTAACGGCTGAACGGCTTCAACCGGGACAAGGCGGCATGTTCGGCGGGGGTGAGGGTTCTCTCCCTGACGAGAGTGGGCACGGCGGCGACGAACTCGCCCCGGTCATCGAACAGGCGCGTGGCCACCACTCCCTCGCACAGCCTCGAAAGA
This sequence comes from Verrucomicrobiota bacterium, assembly GCA_029556615.1. Lineage (GTDB taxonomy): Bacteria > Verrucomicrobiota > Verrucomicrobiia > Limisphaerales > J093 > JAKQDD01. The sequence continues at coordinate 42,372 of JAKQDD010000090.1, forward strand.
CGGAGGGCCAGGGTGAGCTGCCCGGCCGTCTCCTCGAGCTCGTGCGCGAGACCATCGGTGGACCCGGCCCCAAGGGATTCGACCGAGACCACCGCAGCCAGGACCTCGGCGTCGCGGTCGAGGATCTGGCGGCTGATGGTCGTGCGGAGCTGGTGGGTGCCCAAGGCGATCACGCTGGCAAGGGAGACCAGGGCCAGGGCAATGCCTAGCGAGGCGCGTTTCAGACCCAGTCGAGTCCTCAGGCTCATGAAGACCTTGTTATGCTTGTTCGCCCTCTCCTCCTCGCCTCGCTAGAGTCCTCGACTTGTGGAATATGTGGCAAACAGGTCAAGTTTGGCCCCTGCCGTTCCAAACCCGCACCCCCCGCCTCCGAGGACTCTACATTAGCGAGGCGCGGAGGCAGGGTGCCCCGCTGCCCCCCACGGTTTCTCTGGACTGCATGTTCCATTGGTCTGAGGCGGCGCCTCGCTAGAACTCAAACTCGATTCCGCCGCTGACGGTATTGGCTTTGTAGCGGTCGGTGTCGCGGTTGGACAGGGACTGTTCGTAGTCGTAGGCCGCGTAGAGACGCCAATGTCGGGAGAGCTGGCGCTGGCCGCGAACGGCGGCGTGGACGCTGGTGCGCTGACGGGCCTGGGCATCAACAAGGCTGACCGGCTGGTTTGGGAACTCGAACCAGGCCACGGACGCCTCGGCGCTCAGCTCCCAGCCACCGGCCCGGTACCGGAGTTGTTCCGCGACCCGATACTGAGTGTAATCGTAATAGCCGGTGCCGTTATCCTGGCTGGACTCGAAGCTCAGGCGGGTTGTGCTTTGCCAGCGGCGTGGTTCGTCCCAGACCTGGATCCAGGCGAGTTCGACGGTCTGAGGGAGGTAACGGAGGCTGGTGCCGGACAGCGGAGCGCCGGTGGCATCGACTTTCTCCCGGGTATCGTAGAGGAGAGGTGACACTTGATAGCTCAGGGAGAGCTCGGAGCCTTGGCCGTAGTAATGTCCCACGCGCACTTGCGGTCCCGCCTGCCAGTAGTCATCGAGGGGTTCGCGGAAGACGTAGCGGGAGCCCGAGACGTCCAGTCCGGCCCACCACGAGCCGACAGTGTTGCGGATTCCCTGCTCGAAGGTCAGCCCGTGGCCGAGCACCTGCTGGGGGAGGGATGTTCCGTACGTGGCGGAGACATCCATGACTTGATTGAGGAACGCATAGCGGAGCGTCGAGATGCTCTTCCAGCCGCGGCCCAGGAACCCGACGAACTCTCCCGAGACGGCGGCGTTTTGCTCGGCGTCGACGTCCGGCGTCGGATCGAAATAGCGGGTGTCGCTGCCGACAGCCATGAGGCTGATCTGCCAGTTGTTCCAGGGGAGCCGAAAGAGCATGACCTCGGCGCTGGCGATCTCGAAGGCGCTGTCCGGGGGATCCACATGGCTCAAGGTGAGGTTGTCCTTGTACCCGAAGCCCACGCCGACGGAGCCCGCGTGCTGCCAGAGGGGGAATCCCTCCGGCAACTCGAGGGACTCCGCGGCAAGAGGGGCAGGGAGATGGCTCACGGGGAGGAGTAAGAGTGCGACGGCGACGAGCGGGTGTTGAGCGAAGCGGGGTTTCATCCACGCAACGGTGCGCCGGACGGCACGGGCCGTCCGGCGCGAGGGTCACCGAGGATGTGGCGGGCTGGCGGGTTCATCACCGCCCCCGGGGGCCGGTGCCGCCGGTTTCACCGGAAGACGACCCCGGCGCGCCCACGCGATTCACCAGGCGCTGGTGATCGCGCAGTTGCTCGGCCATGCGGTCGCACTGCTCGCGCAATTGCTCGCGGAGGCGGGCTTGCTGTTGTTTCCACTGTTCCATCTGGGTCTTCAACTGCTGGCGGAGCCGCTGGCGCTCCTGCTCGGAGGCGCCCTTCATTTGCTGTTCGAGAACCCGTTGCTGCGCCATGAACGCCTCCCGGTCCTGCTGGAACTGTCGGACCATCGCCTGGACGTCGGCCGGAGTGATCGGACCTCCCGGACGGGGACCTGGCGGCTCGACGCGGGCTCCGGTTTGGGGAGGCACCACCTGCTGTCGGGTGTCGACCTTCTTGGGGACCGGGCCATTCGAGAAGCGACTCGTGTTCTTCCACCACTCCCCCTCGGTCGCCGGGTCGCCAGTCGAGGTCGACCAATGGTTCTGGTATTGGGCAGAAGTGCCGGACGGGGAGCCGGTGTCGGACGGCGATCCGTCGCCGGACTGAGAGCCGCCCCCCTGATTCTGCTGGGCCAGGACGGCCTGGGCTGCCAGCAGCAGGACCAGGCTGGCCAGCCAGTGGATACTTGTGATTGCCTTCATCGTCTTATCGAGTTGTGCGGGCACTGATCCCGCTGCTGCATGATTCCAGGCAGGTTGCGTGCCATCCCGTGCGGTCCGCTCAGGGCAATTCCAATCTACTGGAATGCAATCGGTTGTGCAAGAGGCTTGATCCCGGAGCACACAACAGCCTTGGGGAGTATTCGGTAATCCTCCCTCAGATTCGAGCGACGCTGGGAAATAGTCCCCCAGCGAGGCGCGGAAGCAGGGTGCCCCGCTGCCCCCAACGGTTCCTGTGGACTGCATGCTTCATGGGTCTGAGGCACGCCTCGCTAGTGTGGTGTCCCTCAAATGGGTGGACATTCGCGGCCAGGAGTTTTGCCGCCAGACAAGGACTTCGGCGAGCTCAGTCGAGCCGCGCGAGCGACGAGCATATCCGCAGAGATCTGTGAGAAGCGAGCAACGCCGTCT
>JAKQDD010000092.1 GCA_029556615.1 Verrucomicrobiota bacterium
CGCATCCGCCCCTCGTGCAGGATGCTGTGCTCCTGGTGGTTGCGCGGATCGAGGAAGTGCGCAAGCGGCACCTCGAAGGCCTCGGCGACCTCGAAGGCGTCGAGCGTCAATTCGAGCGGCGGATGCACCACGCCGACCACCGGCGTCACGCGGAAACCCGTGCCGGTGAAGTAGTCGGGCAGCGCACCGATCAATTCGACGTGACGGCGGGCGAGCCCGATCTCCTCCTCCGTCTCGCGCAGCGCGGCATGCGCCGGCGAGGGATCGCTTTCCTCGAGCCGGCCGCCGGGAAAGCTGATCTCCCCCGGGTGGTGGTGAAGGTGGTCGGTGCGCCGGGTCAGCAGCACCGACGGGGCCTCGCTGCGCACCACCAGCGGCACCAGCACCGCCGCTGGCTTGGGCGGACGCGAGCGCGCGAGGTCGCGACCATCGCCGTTGAACTCGCCCTCCCCGCGCGGGCCCTCGGCGAGCCGCAGGCGAATGCGTTCCAGAGCAGGAAGACCATGCCTTGCACTTCCAGGATTCACGCCATGCCTCAGTAACGTTTCTTGAGCAGCAGGCGGTCGCCCTCGCGCCGCCAGTCCATGCGGCCGAGAAAACTCATGCCGAGCAGGACGTAGGGCAGTTCGGACTCATGCACCGCCGCCTCGATGCCATACAGGCGCATCCCCTTGAGCTCGACCGAATCGAGCTTCACCCGCCACACCCGCGCCGTGCCGTTGGCGGTCTCGCTCTGCCCGGGCTGGCCGGAACGGTAGTCGATCCCGAGCCGCACCGCCTCGTTGCGGCCGAGCGCCACCAGGGTGGCCCCGGTATCCACCAGAACCCGCACGCTCCTGCCATTGACGCTCGCATCGGCGAAGAAGTGCCCGCCCCCATCCGACACCAGGCTCGCCTCCGCGACGCTCGCACCCGGCGCGCTGGCGGCGTGCTCGCCGACGCGCAGCTGGAAAGTTCGCCCGTCGTGCTCGAGCGTCGCCGTCTGGCCGGCGAGCGCACGCAGCCGGACACCTTCGCGCGTGGCCTCGTTCACGCGGATCGTTTGCGGCGCGGCTCCATCGACGACCAGCACGGCCTTGTTTCCAAGCGCGCCGGCCATGACGACGTCCAGCGCCAGCGCGGGTGAGGCGAGGCAGACCCCCCCGAGCAGGAGCGCGCAGGATCGTTTCAAGGCAGTCCTCGATCCGGGGGCTGGGCGCCCCGGCCGCAAGCTCGGCCAGGACCGGGGGAAAACATCGTTGCGGGACATGCCGTGCAGCTCCTCGCTATTGCCCAGGCTGCTCGGTGACCAACTCCCGCCACATGAACCTGCGGAATGTTCCGCTCAACGACGCGGGCGGCACCGGCAGGCTGATCTGGCGATTGTCCGAAGTGTTGATGATGGCCACTTCCTTGCCCTCCAGGCGGATGACCGCCAAACCCACCCCCAAGGCCTGGGTCAGGAGCTCGCCCACCTTCAAGCCCTCCACGGTCTCGACGCTGCTTCCGGTGCGGTAATCGAAGAAATACAGGTAACTCCGGCCGCCGACCGTGCACGCTTCGCGCTCGGGGACGTTCGTCACCGCCGTCAACACGCCGCTGACGATCTTGAAATCCACATTGATCCGCTCGCCCGCCTCGGCGCTCAGATCGACGAACCATCCGGGACCCGTCGTCCAGTCGACCGACTCCTCGGTGATCGTCCGCGTCGCCCCGCTCGCCGTGATCACCTGCTGGACCACACCCGCCGCGGCGCGGAAATTGCCCCAGCCCGTATCCGCGAGCGGCTCGCGCACTGCGTAGATCGACTGCACCGAGGCATCGTCCAGATCGCCCTGGCCGAGATACTTGCCGGTCCCGACGAAGACGACCCGCTTCAGCGTACCGTCGCTCGCCTTGACCTCCGCCAGCTCCGGCCGGGTCGTGATCGGCTGCGTGCTGCCGAAGCTCGCGAGCAGCGTCGCGGTCTCGGCGGTAAGATCGAAGCGCCACAGCCTGCCGGAGAGATCGCCTGCGTAGGCATAACGCGTGGTGTCGTCGAGGCGGATGTTATCGACCCAGTTGCTGACCCTCGCGATGCCGCTCTTCGACGGGTCGGACTCGTTGTCGGTCACGATCTCGGAAACCTTGTCGCCGCTCTCGGCATCGAGGACGTACAAGCGCCCCTTGCCGTCACCCGTCGAGGCGTTGTTGTAGCCCGATGCGATCAGGACCACCCACTTGCCGCCGTGCTTGGTGATGACCGGATTGGCGAACGCAAGGCCGAGATCCGAATCGTCGGCATTGCCGAACTCCCACAGGATCGACGGATTGGTCGTGTCGGTGATGTCGAGGGCGAAATACGAGCGCCCGCCCTTGCCCAGCCCGACCACCGCGATGGTGCGCCAGTCGCTCGCTCCGGCGTCGTCGCAGTCGTCCGCGACGCAGATGTCCCCGACCGCGATCGCGCCATCCACGTAGTACTGGTGCGGCACCCCGCTGGTCTTGCCGTAGTCCTTGTGCGCCAGCTTGTGCAGGTTCGGGATCACCGCCGACGGCACGTACGCCCAGCGCTCCGTGCCGGTGTCGGCATCGAAGGCATGCAGCATCCCGTCGTTCGCCCCGACCAGCACGATCCCTGCCCGAGCGCTCTTGGCCGTGACGAAGTCGGCGTAGCCGGAGTCCGAATACTTGTACGGCGGTCGCCGCACAAAGACCGGGTGCGAACTGACGATGTCCCCGAGCACATGCAGGCGATCGCGCAGGGTACGGGTGGCGTTGCCCGCCTGGTCTTCCTTCGACGAGTCGCCGCGGATGAAGTCGATCACGTCGTTGGTCAGTGCGTCCGGCAGCGAGGAATGCACCGAGCGCACATTGCTCGCGGTGAAGTCGAGACGCGTCTTCCCGCTTCCCTTCATGTAGATCTTGCGGCTGCTCCATCCCGTCCCGGCCGCCAACTCATCCAGCTTCGCCTGGGCCGACCACATCCGGTCGGGCTCGGAGGCGAGCGTCCCGCTGCGGAGATTGATCTCTCGCGCCTGCAGGTCGCCATCCCAGTGCTGCGTGCGGTAGCTCGCCACGTAGGCGTAGTTGTCGCCCGCAACCGGCTCGAGGCTGCTCGTCGCCGCGCCAGAACCCGCCCCCGTGCGCGCCGCCGCGGTGTTCAGCGCGCGCACCAAGCCGCTGACCACCGCGTCCGGCGTCTTCGCGCTGAAGTAGGCTCCGCGCCCGTTCACCGCCGCGTGCCAGAGGTCATCGACGCGCTCGATGAAGGTCGCGGTCTCGTTCGTTTCGGTCGTCCTGGGGTCCGGCCAATTCTTCGAACCGCCGAGGATGGCGGAGTAGTCGAGTTCCAGTCCGGTTTCGTAGTTCTCGGTGTACTTGAGCAGGCCGTCGATGCCGAAGCCAAGCGTGAAGGTGGTCATGTGCTGGGTCGAGGCCTTCTCGTCGCGGCCCCCACCCTGCACGTCGTTGAAGCACACATCCTCACCCTCGATCCTGCCCGTGCAGTTGCCAAGCGAGGCATCGCGCAGATCGGTCTCGTAGTAGTACATCGCGATGTCGGCCAGGGAGTTCTTGACCTTATACGCATCCAGCATCGGCCGTGGCGCATCGCCATCGCGGTCCCCCACGCCGCCCGAGTTCGCGATGTTGAACGGCACATTCTTGTCCTGGTTCCACGAACCGTCCGTCGCCATGATCACGAAGTTCTGCTGGCAGGAATACTGCACGGGGTCGTCACTTGCGCTGAGCCGACTGCTGCCGTCGAAACCCGCATACATGCGGCCGATCTTGGCGAGGGAACCTCGCAAGGGCGTCCACGCGTCCGCCGGAGTCTTGTACAGCATCCTGAAGAATTCACTGCGCTGGTTGTCGGGCGAGCATTTGTCGCTACCTGCGGCGCAGAAGTCCCCCAGCGGCTGGAAGCGGCCCCGGTCGTCCGCCGTCACCCCGGTTTCGCTCACCGTCGAGAAGCCGATGCGAAGCCCGTCCGGATTGAGCAGCTGGCCGAATGCCCTGCCCGACGCACTCTTCATCGCGTTGATGCGCGAACGGTAGTACGAATACCAGTTGGCGAAGTTCTGTTTGTCGAAGCCCGTCGCGGAGCTGGTCACCTTCTCGAATACGTCGCTCGTGCCGATGCCCAGGTTGCAATACTTGTAGATGCCCGCTCCCGTATCCAGGCTCCCATTCGCCTTGTAAACATATTCCAGGGGAAGCGGTCCCTTGTCCGGTCGCTTGTACTTGTAGTAATAGGCCGCCTCCTCCGGATCGCAGCGACCGCCGACCACACTGCCGCAACCCCAATCGGCTGCGCGGAAATCCTTGCTCAGATCGACGACCGCCGAGGCGCCGTCGAAGCCGTCCTTCCTGGCGGCGGTAAACGACGCCGCCGGGTATGAGGTCCCGTCGGCCTTGACAGGGGGGACGTACTTGACCGCAGGGTCGTAATACATGCCATTGCAGGCTGGGCTGGCGAATCCATAGGGCTGGACGACCTCGAAACCCTTCTCCGACCGCACCCAATACGGCGGATACGATGCCGCATCCGGAAGGTAGGTCCACTCCATCGAGCCCGAGTCGTCGAGCACGAACATGATGTTGGGCTTGACCTGGATGGCACCGCCGGTCGGAATCGGCGTGTCCGCGATTTCCACCTCTGCCCCATTCGCCGCGGTCGCCACGCAAAGGCCGAGGAACAGACGTTTGAGCAGGCGGACGCGAGAAACGCGCGGATTCGCGCAAGCGGATCGCCCGGAGTCGGAGTTCAAGCGTTTGAACGACATTTCCCACACCTCTCAATTGGCCAGCACGACCTGCACGTGGCTGACCGCGTTGTTCGGTCCTGCCACACGCGTCGTCACCCGATACAACAACTGGGACGACTGCGCATTGGTCGCGTGATACCCGACATTGGTCATCGAACGCCCGTCCTCAGCCGCCGCGCTGGTACGCGTGTACATTTCACACGCCACGGTGACGCCCCCTGGACTGGTGCCATTCGGCGGCCCGTCGGCATTGCACATCCGGTTGATGACATAGGTCGCGGTGTAACCCGGCGGCAGGAGATTGTCCGCGACGGCGGCCGCGACCATGTTGCAGTCGGGATTGTCAGGGTCCCCCGCCTCCCAGCGCACGTTGTCGGCGGTCGAGGCGGTCAAGCCTCCGGTCAGGTCGCAGCCCGAGCGGGAGGTGGCGTAGTACCCCGAGGCCTTGCTGGTGTGCAGGACAATCCCGCCATTGGCGGCGATCTGCCCCTGGATCCAGGCCAGTGCCGCCTCGGTCCCGGCGTCGCCAGCCTGGGTCGCCGCCTGGCGGAAGGCCAGGTTGCCTGCGATCGTGGTGCCGGTGTCGATCGAGCGCACCAAGGCCACCGATGCGAGCGACAGCACCACGAGCGCGATCAGGACGGTGAACAGCACGATCCCGCGCTGCACCCGGGGCTGGTTTCGGTCATGCAGGTTCATGCTCTCCTCCTCATGGCGCCCAGACCACGTTGCGCAGCGGGATCACGGTCTCGAAGACGCGATGACGGTAGTTGGGGTTCGCGGCGATCAGGTCCGTCGTCGCCTCCCCCATCCACGCGGGAGCCTGCGCAGCGGGCACCGCCGTCTTTTCGAATTGCGGGTGACGCGTGACCACGCCGACGCGGATGGCGCGGATCTGCGCGGTCTCGTCGGCGTCGAGCGCGGCCCAGTCGCCGGTCGCGCTCCGCCACGTCAGCGCGCCACCATCGACGACGCCATACTCCGCCTGCAGGTCGACGACCTGGGCGACCATCGGCGTGCTGTTGGCACAGGTCACGGCGGCGTCTGCGACATCGACCGGATCGCTCTCGACCAGGTGATCGCAACGCACGGAGAAGCGGCGTCCGAAGGAAGTACCGTCGCCGTAGCGGAACGCAATGTCTCCAACCACATACGCAACGGGAAAAGGGTCCTTAGGGTTGTAGGGAGAGCCGTTCCCGGAGTTGTGAACCAAGTTCACTCCGTTGCCGGTGTTCTTCGGCGGCTGCGAAAGTTGCATCACCGTACAGACCTTGTTGCCACCTCGATCGCCCAGCACAACGAGATCACCTTCTTGCAGTCCCCCGTCACTGCCCACCGTGACAATCGAAGAAGGGTTGGCCATGTTCTTGACGATCGACAAAGGCAGCGCATCGGCCGCCCCGTCACTACGCATCAGGACGATCGAATCCGCTCCGTCGCCGCCATCGACGATGCGGGCGGGCACGAGCGACACCGCGTTCATCACGACCTCGCCGGCCGCACCGTTGTTCTTGTAGATGTTGATTCCGTTCCTGCAGTACGCACCCTCGGGCCCGAAGAGCCCGTAGCCCGCCATGCGGATCTCCTGCTCGAGCAGATACACCGCCAACGCCCCGTTGGTCTGGGAATCGTTGCCGCCCGTGCTGGTACGCTTCTGCCCCTCGAAAGCCTGCATGACCTGCGAGGCCACCAGCAGCACCACCAGCCCGGTGGCCAGGCCCACCAGCAGTTCCACGAGGGTCAGGCCGCGCTGTGCCGAATTCCGTCCCATGTCCTCTACTCCTACTTCGCGACATGCGCGACGACGACGACGTTGCTCACGCGGTCCGCGCCCGGCGCCTGCCAGGTGACCCTCACCGTGACGCGCTCGCCCGCGATCGTCGTGGTGCGCTTGCCATTGGGCAGCGATGCGCCCGGAAAGGC
>JAKQDD010000094.1 GCA_029556615.1 Verrucomicrobiota bacterium
AGGGCCTGCGTGGCGGGGTCCGCGTCGCCGCCTACTTCGACGCCATGAGGTCGAACGCTCGGCGGAAGAAACGGGCCCTACCGGTGATCCGGCGCACGATCTTGACCGCCTGGGACTCGGCGAGCTTGAAGGTCGCCTGCAGCTCCTTGGCGATCTCGTCCTTCTCCCGCCCGCTCAGGAACAGGAACGTCACCAGCCCGCTCTTGCTCTCCTTCAGTTCCGCGATGGTCGTGGGAAGGCGGTCGACCGGCTCGCTCTCGGTGTCGGCCTTCACCTCGGCCTTCGGGGCCGATTCCTTCTTGGCCTTGGGCGTCTTCGCCTTCCCGTTCTGCGCCGGGGTGGTGGTGGTCGTGGTGGTCTTGGGGGTCTGCTCTTTCTTGGCTTCGGTGTTGGTCTTCATGCTGTTCTCCGATCTTTGTTTTGTTGTTGTTCCGCTCCGATCGTGAGCCTCGCTACGGTGAGCCACCGGAGCGTGTCCACGGGAAAACCGACAAATCCTCAAAGCCGGACGCTCGGGGCTCATGCCAGGTAGCCGAGCTCGCGCAAGGATGCGAACGGCTGGGGCCGGTCGGGCTCGGATCGGCCCACTACGACGTGATCGAGAACTTCGATCTTGAGCAGTTGCCCCGCCCGCATCAGGTCCCGCGTCACCCGGATGTCGGCCTCACTTGGCGTGGGATCCCCGCTCGGATGGTTGTGCCCGATCACGAGTGAGGCGGCTGCCGCTCCGTGCAGAATGGCCGTGCGAAAGACCTCACGTGCTGACACCAGGATGGTGTCCATGGTCCCGATCGACACCAGGTGGAAGCCCGTGGCGCGCCGGCGGGTATTGAGGTGGATCGCACAGAGGCATTCGGCATCTGGAGCGTACCAGCTCGCCGTGGCGATGTTGGCCATCCAGTACTCGTAGATGCGGGCCGGGTTGTCGCAGCAGGGGATCGCCAGGGGCAACTCTCGGAGCCGGATCACTCGGAACTCGTGATTGTCTTTCATCGGCGAGCGTATAGGCGGCGCGCCGACCGAAGGTCCAGTGGCGATCAATTCTCCCGGCTTCGAGAGCCTCAGGGTGGGTCGGCCCGCTGCCACGCGCCCAAGCGCTCGTCGAGGGTGTGCAACTGTTTCAAGATGTCGTCCTCCTCTTCCTTCAGCCGCGCCTCGATCACGGGGACGGGTTGGCCTTCGAGCGAAGGCGCCGTGCGGTGGATCCGCGTCACCACCTTGCGAATGGCCGCGCCCAGTTCAGCGCCCACGTGGGCCACTTCCTCGACGGGAACCAGCTCCTGTTTGAGGTGGCGGAGTTCGACCTTCAACTTGGCGTTCTGCAGAACGATGTGCTGGGCGCGCTCCTGTTCATAGTTGACCGGCGAACGATCCGGCGTCTCGAACAGCCACCGGACCAACGGGGCCAGGTAGACCCGGCTGCCGCGAAAGGCCGGGCAACCGTTGCGTTTGGCGTGACGGATGGCGGTGCTCGGAATACCGGTGGCCGCGGCACATGAGGCGATGCTGTCGTAGGCATCCTGGAGTACCCGCTTCTCATCGCGTTCGCGGTAGTAGCGGAGCAACCCTTGGATGGCGGCCACGAGCGGATACTCATTCCGGATCGGGCGCGGGAACCAGCCCTCAGCGGCCAGCTGGCGCAGGTAACGGTCAGTCAACCCGGACAGGGAAGCGAGTTGGGCGGCTTCAATGGTTCTGGCGTCAGACATGCTCACACCTCCGAGGCTTGGATAATCCACCCGACGAACTCACCGACCTGAAAGAACGTCCGGGCGGAGTCGGGCATCGTCTCCGGATCGAGCGGGCGCTGATAGCCGGCGAGGGAAAGCTCCTTGCGCAGGATGTCATCGGGCTTTGCGCCGACGGCGAGCTTCTGTTGGAGGGTGAGGCGGCTGAACGCGGTGCCGACGTAGCCCGGCGGCATCTGGACCTTGTCGACGATCACGAGCGCCCCGCCGGGCTTCGTGAGGCCCTGGAGTCGACGCAGGAACGCGGCCCGAATGTCGACCGGCAGGAACATCAGGACCAGGAACAAGACGGCGAAGTCGAAGGGCGCGTAGTCGAACGTCACGGCGTCGGCCACCACCAGTTCCGGCGGTCCCTGGTAGCGGTCGGCCATCTCCCGGCTCTCCTCGATGGCCGTGAACCGGGCTTGGCGCTGGTCGAGGGTTTCCTTCAGCGCCAGGCCGATGTTCCCCGTCGACGCGCCGATGTCGTAGACGACCCCGCTCCGCGGAATGTAGTGCCGGCCGAAGTGGGCCACGGCGTTCGTTGCGAGGTCATACCACGGCAACTCCGTCCGCACGTGCCGATCGAAGTGCCGCGCGACCGCGCGGTTGCGGAACGTCCAGTGCCGGGGGATTTCAAGTGAGGATTTCATCGCGGACGATGCGTGCAATGTGAAATGACATGACCGGCGGAACCGCGCGCCCCAGACGTTCCCACTGCTGCGAGTAGCTGCCGGTCAGGATGAAGTCGTCGGGGAAGGCGCAGATGCGCTTCAACTCGGCGATGGTGAGCTTGCGCTTCTCGGTCGGGTGCGTGACCGACGCGATCCCGGGATGGCCGTGCGAGGCACAGATGGTGGGACAGGGCTGGTCGGGATGCGGCCGCACCAAGTTGAAGTATTTGTCCGACGCCTGGCCGGGTTTGAGCTTGTCCCATTCGCGGGCGATGGCGAAGCGGCTCATATCGACCTCGAACTGGTTGGGCTTGGTCCCCAGAACCGTCGGGCACGGCTGGTCGAGGTCATACGCCCGGCCCTTCTCGTCGAACGCCGCGCCGGTGCCGCCCGTGATTCGCGCCTCGACGAGTTCGAGTCCCTGGTGGCTGGTGGCCGGGTTGTAGGATCGCCCCGCGCTGACGGTCGGGCTGGGCGCATCCGCCGGCTTCCAGGCCGGGCCGTACTTCCCGCGCACGATCCACGGCAACGCCTCACGCAGGCTGTAGCGGTAGGGCAAGGGCTTGGGGAAGACCGGCTCCAGGCCCAGGTCCTCGCGCACGCCGATGAAGATCGTCCGCTGTCGCGCCTGGGGAACTCCGAGCCACTGCGCGTCGAGGACCTTGCACCCGACCCGGTAGCCGCACGCCTTCAGCTTGGCTAGTATTTCCAGGAAGTACCCCTTGGCCACGCCCTTCACGAGCCCCGAGACGTTCTCCGCCACGAAGACCTTCGGTCGGAGCCCATCGACCAGGCGGACGTACTCGAAGAAGAGGTCATCCACGCGCTGGACCGTGTCACTGTAGGGCTTGGCCTTGCCCCAGTGCTTCTCGCGCTTGCCGGCGGTACTGAAGCTGGCGCATGGAGGACTACCCTCTACGGCATCGATCTCGCCTGCTTCGAGCCCCGTCGCTTCGAGGATCTCTTCGGGCTGGACCTTGCGAATGTCCCGCGTGTCGAGCGGAGTCGTCGGGTGGTTCGCCCGATACGTCTCGGCCGCGGCCGGGATGAACTCGTTGGCCCACACGACGCGATAGCCCGCCATCCGATAGCCCAGGCATGAACCCCCGCAGCCGCTAAAGGTCGAGACGATCCGCAGGCCGTTGTCGGGCACGGCGGCGATCTCGGCCATGCTGGGCACGCGGTAGGGTGGCTTCTCAGTCTTCACGGCAGAGGTTCAGGATGGCGCGGGCAACAACCGACGCACCAGCCCAGCGCTGTTCGTAGCGGTGTTGGATTTCGACCTCGCGGTCGGCGTCAAACGCGGGCAGGCCCGCCTTTGCCTTCAACGTCTGGGCCTGGTGCGACAGGCACAGCCGGCAGACCAGCAGCCCGGCCAGGGCATCGTCGATGCCGTCGATGGCCCGGCGCAGGGCACACAGTTCAGCCTTGTGGGAGGGCGCGCTCACGACGGCTTGCCGCTCCAGGCGTACTTGCAGCGAGGACAGACGAAGTCGGTGGGCACGTTTTCGTCCACGGACTTGAAGTCCTCTGGCGGGGTCGGCTCGGGCGGTTCGGCCAGCAGGCCGGCGAGGGCGTCGGCGTCGAACCCGGCGAGGTCGAGGTCGAAGTCAGCTGCCTTGAGTTCGCCCAGGACTTCCTTCAACGCCCCAGCGTCCGCTTCGGCCAGTTCGGCCAGCCGGTTGTCGGCGACCAGGTGCGCCCACTCGTCCGCGTCGGTGGCAAAGTCCTGGAAGTCCACCGGCACCGCGGCCAACCCGAGGACCTTCGCCGCTTCGTATCGCCCGTGGCCTGACACGATGAAGCCCGACCGCTTCGACACCACGATGGGCGAGCGCCACCCTTGATGGGCGATCACCTTGGCCAGCAGGGCGACCTGCGAGGGCGGATGCTGGTTCGGATTGCGCGGGTTCGGAACCAGCTTTTCGAGCGGGATCAGTTCATCGAAGGCGCAGTTGACTGGAGGTGATGAACGGTCCCGTTCGGTAGCGGGCGCTTTCGCATTGTGACCTTGGGTGGTACGCTTGCTCATAATCGAATGGAGTTTGACCTGTGAACACCGGTTCACTTCTCGCTGCCGCTCCTATGCCGTGGAAGGCCCTTGAGGAGCAGTACAACCGCTTGGGGCGTCCGAGTGCTCTGGCGGTCCTGCTTGTGATGGGCTTTACCGCGGTCCTTCTGGTGTGGCTTTTCCGACGTCGGCGTAGGTAGCCAGTTCGACTCCGGCGGAACTCCTGCGCGTTTTTTTGTTTTTCGGTCGTTCATGTGCGTTGTCGGGGCTGGCGCTTACCCTGCGGCCCAACGGGTTACGAAGGAGACTTCCTACCCCGGAGCCCCAGCGGCGCTCGCTTGCCTGTCTCGTTCATTCTCTGCCGGTTCTCATTCATCTTCACTTCAGGTGGAACGTTGCCCCACGCGCCGCGCCCCACAGCGGCATCTCGCGGCCTGAGGCGCAGACGCAGCGCTTCATTTGAGTGTGGAACGTTGTCCCTTACCCCAATTCCAGGCGTGGCTTTGGCCTCGGTTGCGCCAACGCAACACCCGGCTCAGGCGACCGGCGTGACGCGAGAGCTTGGCGGGGGTGACGCCCGCCCGACGCGCCAGACGGCGCAGGGATCGTGCGTTGCCGAAGAAGTCGGGCCGGAGCAGCCAGGCCAGGGCCAGGATCCGAAGCCCGATGGTGCGGGGGAAGATCCGGCCGCGGAACTTGGGGATCAGCAGTCCGATGAGCCGAACGAGAAGTTCCTCGACCAGCTTGTCGCCGGCCGTTTCGGGCATTTCGTCATCGAGGATGCGGTACAGTTCCAACCAGTCGAAGTCCTGATCTGCGGCATCGACCGGGTCGCGACTCTTGGCCATCCAGGTCTCTTCAAACGGCTCTTTCAATGCGTCACCCCCCTGGATTCAAAGTCCGCGTGCGTCAGCACCTGGACGCGCGGCTGCCAGATCAGGAGCTTACCGCCACGCTGGGCCTTGACCTTCCGCCAGGCCCACAGCTCGAGGGCGGTGCCGGGCGTGCTGAGCCAGTCGAGGCATTCCTGGGGTCGCTCTTCGGTGAGCTTGCGGAAGTGGCCGGCGAAGTCCTGGCCGGTGGACTGGACGCCGACGACCCCGCGCTGGGGATCGAGGGCGAGGATGTCCAGGATGCCGAAAAGGTCCTGGCGGATTCCGTGCGGGCCGCCGTACGGGTTCCACTTCTCGACGATGGCGCAGACCAGGCCCTGCTCGCGGAGCGCCCGCAGGGTGCGTTGGGTTGGGGAAAGGGATTTCATCAGTGGTCTGCGTCGGTGGCGGCCGACCCCTTCAGCCGGGACTTGAGTTCCTGGTACACTTCCTCGTCGCTGACCTCGGCAGCCAAGCGCTCGATCTCCGCATAGGGCCAGGCCTCCTTCTGTCGCGGCTGGCCTTCGCGCCAGATGAAGACCAGGGCCAGCTCGGAGTTGGGACCGATGGTCGCGGCTCGTCGCCAGCGACAGATGGCGTCCGGGAAACGGCGACGCATGGCAAGAGAGCGCCGGGTGGTTTCGACGATCTGTCGGTCGAAGTTGTCGAGCAGCTCTGCGACCGGCAGGCTT
>JAKQDD010000108.1 GCA_029556615.1 Verrucomicrobiota bacterium
ACCTTGTTTGCGGCACTCCCCCCGCTCCGGGGTCGCAGGGGGAGGGAAGAACCGGCGCGCGGACTCGATGCAGGAGTCGGCGTTCGCGAACTGCTGTTCGCCGCAGGCGGACCCCATGTTCCCAGCGCAGTCTGGGAAAAGTCGTGGAGTCCTCGACTTGTGGAATATGGAGTCAACAGGTCAAGTTTGGCCCCTGCTGTTCCAGGCCTGCCCCCATGCCTTCGAGGACTCTACATTAGCGAGGCGCGGGACGAAGGGTAGGGAGAGACAGCAGGGTCTTCATGAGCCTGGGGACTCGACTGGGTCTGAGGCGGTGCCTCGCTAGCTGAATTCGCGTGACCGTGCCGCCGCCGGGGGATAGCTTGGGGTTGGGATGAGTCGTGAGGTTCTGGACAAGTGGTGTGAGCGCGGAATCCTGGCGCTGGTGGCGGGGGTTCTGGTGCTGGCCGCGGGTCTCACGGGGGCGGTGCGGGTCCAGGATTTTGCCTGGGTGCAGGGTCTGGTCGTCATCGCGACGGCGTGTTGGATCCTCCGGTTCTGGCTGAACCCGAGTCATCGTCTCCAGTGGCCGCCGGTGTGTTGGGCGGTGGTGGCTTTCGCCGGGTACGCGGTGTTGCGGTACAGCCAGGCACCGGTCGAGTACGTGGCGCGCAAGGAGTTGTTTCGGATCCTGCTCTACGCGTGGCTCTTCTTCATCGTCCTCAACAACCTGCACCGTCAGGAAACGACAGCCTACCTTGTGGGCGCCCTGCTGGTGCTCGGCTCGCTGCTGGCCGTCTACGCGATCTATCAGTTCCTCACGGACTCGAGCACGGTGTGGCATTTCCCGCGGCCTCCGCAATACAAGGGGCGCGGCTCGGGGACCTTCATCTGCCCGAATCATCTGGCGGGCTTCCTCGAGATGCTGCTTCCGGTCGCGATGGCCCTGGTGCTCATGAGCCGGTCGAAGGCGGTGACCAAGGTCTTTTACGGGTACATGGCTCTGGTCCTGCTGGCCGGGATTGGGGTCAGCATCTCACGGGGCGGCTGGGTGGCGACGGGTCTGACGCTGATGATCTTCTTCGCCTTCCTGTTCCGGCAGCGGGGGTATCGGCTGGTGGTGGGGCTGTCGGTGGTGGTGATTCTGATCGTCGGCGCGGTCTACATCATGCAGGCGCGCGAGGTGCAGAAGCGATTCGTACGCATGTTCACGCCGGGCCAGTTGCACGACGCGCGGGTGCGGCCGGTGCTCTGGCGTCCCGCCTGGCAGATGTGGCAGGATCACTTCTGGCTGGGCGTTGGCCCGGCTCATTTCGACGTGCGCTTTCCGGCGTACCGCCCACCCGAACTCCAGACGCGGCCGCTCTATGTTCACAACGACTACCTCAACGCCCTCGCGGATTGGGGCGCGGTGGGAGGCGGGATCCTGCTGGGCGGTCTGGTGTGCGTCGGATTCGGTGTGGCGCGCACCCTGCGCTATGTCCACAGGAACCAGAACGATTTGGCGGCGCGCCGGAGCGATCGCGCTGCCTACGTCCTCGGCCTGAGCTTGGGTCTGGTGGCCATCCTGTTTCACTCCGCGGTCGACTTCAGTCTTCAGATTCCGGCGAACGCCCTGCTCGCGGTCACGCTTGCCGCGAGCCTGAGCAGTCACCTGCGATTTGCCACCGACCGCTACTGGTTTTCACCGCGCTGGATCGGGCGTCTCGTGGCGACCGTGATTGGCCTGGCCGTAGCCGTCTTTTTCTGCCGTGAAGGGAGGCGGGGCTACCGGGAGGGAACCCTGCTCCTGGCCGCGGAGACCGCTGCATCTGAGACCGCGCAAATCACCGCTTACCGGGCGGCCTACCAGGTGGAGCCCCGGAACGCCGACACCGTCGCCAAGCTGGCGGAGATTCTGCGGCTGCGGAGCTGGGAGGGGAACGAGCATTGGGAGGCGCTCATTCAAGAAGCCATGCGCTGGTTCGAACTGGCGATGCGGCTGAACCCGCACGATTCCTATCCAGTGTTGCGTTACGGGATGTGTCTGGACTGGCTGCAGCGTTCGGCGGAGGCGGATGCCTGCTTCGAACGGGCAACGGCGCTCGACGCCAACAGCTACTACGTGGCGATCCTCCGCGGCTGGCACGAGATCCAGAAGGGGGACTACGCCGCGGCCAAGCGCTGGCTGGAACGATCCATCGAAATCCAATGGTGGGAGAATCCGCTGGCCTACAACTACCTCGCCATCGTCAACCGGCGCCTTCCGGCGGCTGACAAGCCCTAGCGAGGCGTCCCTCAGACCGATGAAGCATGCAGTCCAAAAGAACCGTGGGGGGCAGCGGGGCATCCTGCCTCCGCGCCTCGCTCATCTAGAGTCCTCGAAGGAGGAAGGGGAGGCCTGGAACAGCAGAGACCCAAACCTGACCTGATCGCACCGGCTTTCACAAGTCGAGGACTCTAGACCCGTCCCGCCCGCCCATGGCGAACCCCTATTACGACCCGGGCGCGGACCGTGCGGCCCGCGTCGAGGCGTTGTTCCAGCGGGTGGCGCGGCGCTACGATCTCGTCAATGACCTGCAAAGCCTCGGATGCCACCGTCGCTGGAAGCGCCGATTGGTCCGGTGGGTGGCGGTGGGCCCGGGATGCAGGGCATTGGATGTCTGTTGTGGCACCGGGGATGTCGCCCTGGCCCTGGCCCTGACCGGGGCCGGCGTCGTGGGTTTGGATTTCAGTGCTCCGATGCTCGACGTGGCTCGCTCGCGCCTTGAGGCGGCCCGACGCCGGCATCCGGACCGGGCCTTGCACCTCGAGTTCATCGAGGGCGACGCGCTCCGCCTGCCTTTCGCCGACGGCGGATTCGATGCCGTCACCGTCAGCTACGGCCTTAGAAACCTGGCAGATCCCGCTGCGGGCTTGGCGGAACTGTGGCGCGTCGTCCGTCCCGGAGGCCGGTTGGCAGTCCTGGACTTTGGCAAGCCCGCCAACCGTGTCTGGTGCTACGGCTACTTCAGCTACTTGCGTTGGGCGGTTCCGTTGCTCGGGAGAGCTGTCTGCGGCAGCCGTGCCGCCTACGCTTACATTCTCGAGTCGCTCGATCATTACCCGGCCCAGGAGGGCGTGACGCGGATGCTGCAGGATCTGGGCGCGCCGGAAGTGCAGTTGACTGAATTCCTGGGCGGGGCGATGAGCATCCACGGCGCGCGCAAGCCGTAACGACGCAGGCCCCTCCTCTCTCTGCCTTCACTGAAGCTTGCGCCTTCGCCGGGGCTGCGGCGCTGCAAGCCAGCGGGACAAGTCGGCGGACAGGCCTGGCCTTCTCCTCCCATGGCCGGGAGGCGAGGGAGAGATGAGTTCGCGGGCTGTTCCCCAATCCGCGCGTAAGCGCCCCTTGCGGCTCAATTTCCTGGGCTTGACCAGACGCCTTGAGCCGCCCAGTCCGGGGTTTTCGCGGATTTGAAAGCCCGCCTCCAGGGCGGGCCCATTCCCTCCAAACCCTATAGCGCCCGCCCGCTTGCGGGCGGGCCAACCCGGAGCCGACACCCCACGCGCCTGCAAGGCGAAAACCCACCAGCAGCCGATGGCGACCGTTCGCGCCGCACACGTTAGGCGAGGATCCGGGGGTGCAAGAACACCTTGGCTTGGCGGAGGGAAACTGGTAGATTCACCCGTGTCGACCGCGGGCGGATGGAACGTGGGCGAGGGGTGACTGGAGGGCTTATGAGCATGCGCGCCGGGAAAGAGATTGACCGTTGCGTGGCGTTCATTCGATGCCATGCGCAGCCGTCTTCGATGCCGGGATCGGGTGCGGGGGAGGTCAAGCTGGCGGTGACGATCTCGCGTCAGACGGGCTCGGGGGCGTGGCGGGTGGCGGAGCGGCTTGCGGAGTTCCTGCAGGAGCGGGTGCCGCCGGCGTCGTGTCGCTGGACCGTGTTCGACCGCGAGTTGGTCGAGAGGGTTTTGGAGGACCACAACCTGCCTCGGGAGCTGGCCCGGTTCATGCCTGAGGACCGGGTGTCGGCGGTCGAGGATGCGATGCAGGAGTTTCTGGGGCTGCATCCGCCCTTCTCGACGCTGGTGAGTCAGACGACGGAGACGATTCTGAAGCTGGCGGAGCTGGGCGGTGTGATCGTGATTGGGCGGGGGGCGAATGTGATCACCTCGGGGCTGCCGCACGTATTCCACGTGCGGCTGGTGGGCTCGCTGCCGAGCCGGCTGGAGCGGGTGCGGGAGCGTCTGGGCATGGATGCGCGGTCGGCCTTGGAATTCCTGCTGAAGGCGGACCGGGGCCGGCGGCGGTATTTGCGGGACTACTTCAGAGCGGAAATCGAGGACCCGCTCGTCTACGATCTGGTGGTGAACACGGATCGGGCGAACTTGGACGACGTGGCGGAGATGATTGGCCAGGCGGTGTTGCAGCGGGCGGCCCGGGGGTTGTCGACGGCGCCTCAGGTGTCAGCTCCGGGGTGAGATCTGCTGGTGTTCCTGGCTGTTCGCTGCTATATGGGGGTCGTCAGACACGTGGTGCGCATCGAGGACGCCGCGTCGATCGAGGCGGAACGAACCGTGGAGCAGAATTCAGCATGAAGACGCTTGTGAACGCGGTGGCTGTTGGGGCGGCGGTGTTGCTCTGCCTGGCGGACGGCAGGGCCTTTGACGCCCAGGTGATCTTGGGCTGCGTCTCGGTGCGGCTGCATCCGGCGACCTATGAGGCGTTGGGCCGGGCCTACACGCTCGAGGCGACCACGGCGATGGATGGCACGATCAACGGTGAGATTGGCATCTCGGATAATCCCGACACGACCCGGTTTTACAGCACGACGCTGGTGTTCACGGATCTGACCTGGTTCATGACGATGTACATCACCTGCGACCTGGACGTTCCGGACCCGGGGGATTCGAACATCAACGGGATTTCCGATTTCTTCGAGGCGGATCGTGCGGTGCAGAACGTGCGATCCGACGGCGAGTTTCTGATGGACGACGGGATGGACGTGTTGGCGGGGACGGTGGATCTGGTGTGGAACCGAAGCGCGGGCACGGCGACGGGCACGTGCGATCTCCGGTTGCGGATCCCGGACTACGGGGTCGACATGACCTTCAAGCATTCCTTCGAGATTTACGATTACCGGGGGACCTACGCGTACACGGTTCACGAGGCGGAGGTGACGGGGCAGATGACGCTGACGCGGTTGGGCGGGGAGGGCAGCTACGTGGGGGCGTGGCCCCTGACGCGCGTCGATCAGTGGGAGCTGCAATTCCCCCAGTTCTCGTGGACCAACGAGACCGGCAACGCGATCCAGTTCCTGAGCTCGGCGTACATGGAGATCCCGCTGTACCAGGGCATGATGCACGGGACGAATTACTACACGATCCTTGGGACGGGGGATGGCTGGCCGGACACCGGGACGTACGACGAGTACATGGTCTGGCTATTGAACCTTTTTGACGCGAACGACACGGATGGCGATGGGATACCGAATTTAAGCGACACGCCGGGGCCGGCGGAGCCGCCGCGGCTGGCGATCCGGATCGAGGGCCAGCAGGCGATTCTGGAGCTGACGGCGGAGACGGAACGGGAGGCGGCCATCGAGCAGACGGCGAAGCTGTTGCCGGCGGACTGGGCGAGCGTAGCCACGTTCACGGTGACGAATCGGCCGCACCGAATCGAGATGCCGATGCCGGGGGCGCCGGTGTTCTGGCGGGCTCGGGTCGAGTGAGCCGGGGAGAGGAAGGGATCATGACATCACGAGAGCGGGTGCTGGCGGCGCTGGACCACCGGGAAGCGGACCGGGTGCCGGTGGATTTGTCGGGCCACCGATCCTCAGGGATTGCGGCGATTGCCTACGCGCGGCTGCGTCGGTTTCTGGGCTTGGCGCCGAGGCCGATTCGGGTCTACGACCCGGTGCAGCAACTGGCGATTGTGGACGACGACCTGCTGCAGTTGCTGGGGATTGACACGATCGAGTTGGGGCGCGCGTTTGCGCTCGAGGACCGGTACTGGCAGGAATGGGTGCTGCCGGATGGGACGCCTTGCCTGATGCCGTCGTGGGTGAATCTCGAGCGCCAGACCGAGCGCTGGGTGATCCGGTCCCCGGCGGGACGCGAGATTGCCCAGATGCCGGACGGCGTTTTGTACTTTGAGCAGACCTATTGGCCGTTTGTCGAGAACGACGATTTGGACGGCCTGCGGAAGTGCCTGTCGGAGAGCATGTGGACGGGCATCGCCTCGCCGCCGGGGCCGCTGGTGGCGGGTCCGGAGGGGACCCAGTTGTTGGCCTCGGGGGCGAAGTGGCTTCGGGAGCGGACGGACCGCGCGATCATCGGTCTGTTTGGCGGGAACCTGCTCGAGATGGGGCAGTTCCTGTATCGGAACGACAATTTCTTCCTGTTGCTGGGGGGCAATCCGGAGCGCGCTCATGAGTTTCTGGACCGGGTGGTGGAGATGCACCTCGAGAACCTCGAGCGGTTTCTTGGGGCTGTGGGACCCTACATTGACATCATTCTGTTCGGGGACGACCTGGGGATGCAATCGGGACCGCAGATTTCGCCGCGGATGTACCGTGAGTTCTTCTTTCCGCGGGAGCAGCGGATGTGGCGGAGGGTCAAGGAGCTGGCGCCGGTGAAGATCCAGTTGCACTGCTGCGGCGGGGTACGGGAGCTGTTGCCGGATCTGATCGAGGCGGGTTTGGACGCGATCAACCCGGTGCAGATCACGTGCCGGGGGATGGACGCTGCGGGACTGAAACGGGATTTTGGATCGCGACTGACCTTCTGGGGTGGCGGGTGCGACACGCGGGAGGTTCTCTCGCGGGGAACGCCCGGCGAGGTCAGGGATCATGTGCGGCGGCAGGTCGAGATCCTGAAGCCGGGCGGGGGCTTTGTTTTCCAGCAGGTCCACAACATCATGGCCGACGTGCCGCCGGAGAACATCCTGGCCATGTACGAGGCCGTCGGCGAGGCGGGCCGGTATTCGGCGTAGCTTGTGCCGGTCGACATGAGCGTGCCCAGGACCATGAGCGGTCCGAAGGCGCCTTCCCGAGGGGGTGCGGCCTTTCCGTGGCTGAGGGGTTCTCCACCGTTGGCGGTTCGCCGGGTGAGAGCCGAGGCGACCCGGGTATTGCGGGACGCCGGGATTGTGAAGCCGGGCGAACCGCTGGTCGTGGCGGTGTCTGGCGGTGCGGACTCGATGGTGCTGCTGCACCTGCTGGTGGCGGGGGGATGGGTTGACGTCCGGCGGTGTGTCGTGGCGCATGTGCATCACGGACTGAGGGGGCGGGAAGCGGATGCAGACGCCCGATTCGTGGAGCGGACTGCGGAGGGCTGGGGCTTGCGTTGTCGGTGCGACAAGGTGGACGTGCGGGCTCGGGCGCGGGCGACGGGGCAATCCATCGAAGTGGCGGGGCGGGATCTGCGTCATGCGGCTTTGGCGCGCGTGGCGCGTGCGGTTGGGGCGCGCCGGGTGGTGTTGGCCCATCATGCCGACGACCAGGTGGAGACGTTTCTCTGGCGGCTGCTGCGGGGCGCCGGCGGCGAGGGGCTGGCGGGGATGAAGCCGGTGGGGCCGTCCCCTGCGGATGCGTCGATCACGCTGGTGCGGCCGCTCCTGGGCGTGTCGCGGGCTGAGCTTCGGGGTTACGCG
Organism: Verrucomicrobiota bacterium; assembly: GCA_029556615.1. GTDB lineage: Bacteria > Verrucomicrobiota > Verrucomicrobiia > Limisphaerales > J093 > JAKQDD01. The sequence continues at coordinate 7,601 of JAKQDD010000108.1, forward strand.
CGCGCGGTGGGTTTGCGGTGGCGCGAGGACGCGAGCAACCGCGAGTCGGACGCGCTGCGGAACCGCATCCGGCAGGAGCTGATTCCCCGACTCGAGCGCCGGTTTCAGCCGGGCCTGCGCCGGGTCTTGTTGCGGACGATCGACCGGGTTGGAGCGGAAGCGGACTGTGTGCGCCGGTTGGCGGTGGCGTGGCTGAGACGGAGGCGGAGGGGGCGCTTTGAGCGCCTGCCGGTAGCGGTGCAGCGGGCGGTGATCGAGGCGCAATTGGCGGCGAGGGGACTGGGTGTGAAGATGAGCTGGGTGGAAGCGCTGCGAGGGGCGGCGGGGAAGGCGGTGACGGCGGCTCCGGGCCGGGCAGTGTGCCGGGGCGCGGACGGCGTCATCGAAGCCTGCGGAATCGAGTCGCCGCGATTCGGCGGCGAGGAGACGATCGTCGAATTGCGAGGACGCCGGGGGCGGGCTCGGTGCGGACCGGGGGTGCTCGAATGGGAGATCCGGTGTCGGGCGGGGGGATGGCCGGGCAAAAGGCGCGAGCACGGGGTCGAGTGGTTTGATGCGGATCGCGCAGGAGACCGGGTGGTGCTGCGTCACTGGCGGCCGGGGGACCGCTACCAGCCCATTGGATTGTCGCGGGGGAAGAAGCTGCAGGACCTGTTTGTGAACGAGAAGGTGCCGCAGGCGGAGCGGCACGCGCGGGTTCTGGCGGTCGGCGCGCAGGGCGAAGTGTTTTGGGTTGAGGGATTGCGGATTGGTGAGGCGTGCAAAGTGACGGAGCGAACGCGGCGGTGGCTGCGCTGGGCGTGGCGGCGGTAGCCCCTTGTCAGAGAGTATCTGCCAACATGTTGTTTCCCTCGCCCCCTCGACCTTTGAGATTCGTGGTCGTCACGTCGAGTTCCGGCTCCCCAATCCGCGCATAAGCGTCCCTTGCGACTCAACCTCCTGGGCTGGACCTAGCGAGGCGCGCCTCAGACCCAGCCAAGTCTGCGATCCCATGGAGCTTTCCTCCCTTTTCGGACCCTCTCTTCCGCGCCTCGCTAACATAGAGTCCTCGGAGGCGGGGGGAGGCGGGTTGGGAACGGCAGGGACCAAACTTGACCTGTTTGCCTCATATTCCACAAGTCGAGGACTCTAGCGCCTTGAGCCGCCCAGTCCGGGGGTTTCGCGGATTGGGAAGCCCGCCTCCGTGGCGGTCTCATTCCCTCCGTACCCTATAGAGCCCGCCCGCCAGCGGGCGGGCCACCCCGGAGCCGACACCCCACGCGCCTTCAAGGCGAAAACCCACCAGGAGCCGATGGCGAACGTTCGCGCCGCACGCGTTAGGCGAGGATCCGGGCGGCTGGTCCTGGCTCACGCGTCGAGGGCGAGCCGGTGGATCTCGGCCGAGACTCGTCCGAAGCACACGAGGAGGACCTTCTCCGGGCGCGGTTCCCTCTTGAGGAACTTTCGGATCTCGGCCACCGCGATTTGCGCTGCGCGTTCCATGGGGAAGCCGTAGGCACCCGTGCTGATCGACGGGAACGCAATCGTGCGGACCGCGTGTTGTGCCGCCAGTGCCAGTGAGTTGCGGTAGCAGCTGGCGAGGAGAAGGTCCTCGTCATGGTCGCCGCCGCGCCACACGGGGCCGACGGTATGGATGACGAAACTGGCGGGCAGGCGATAGCCCTTGGTGATCCTGGCCTGGCCGGGTGCGCAGCCGCCCAGGGTGCGGCACTCGGCCAGGAGCTCTGGACCGGCGGCGCGGTGGATGGCTCCATCCACACCACCCCCGCCCAGCAACGTGGTGTTGGCCGCGTTCACGATGGCGTCGACCGCTTGCTTTGTGATGTCGCCTTCGACGACCTCGATCCGGTTCATTGAGAGTGACGGCGTATTCATTGGCACGGAGTTTGGTCGGGGAAAGGGGTGTTCATCAGGGTGAAAGGGTCGGAACGACGCACCCGGCAGTCGTCCTCAGCGGTCGTACCGGTGTTCGGCTCCGCGGTCGTCGTACCAGCGCAATTCCCAGCCTGCGGGTCCCTCGACGAGGCGATAGTTGCCGGGCGAATCCTCCTCGCGGATGCGTCCGCCGAGGAGCAGGTTGGTGCGGTTCAGGGTCGGAAGATTGGTGGAAAGGAGCAGATCCTGCAGCCGCTTCCTGGCGGTCTGGATCTCCTGGTCTTGTCGGATATTGAAAGCATCGAGGGCGTAGAACAACTCGAAGCCCGCGTGGCGCGTGTTGATGAAGGGGTGCCTGACGCGTCGGACGTCGACCTTGGGGAGGCTGGACCATTGGAGAACCGCGAGGAGGAGGGCCAGTGCCGACGCGACGGCGACTACCGGCACGGTATGGGCCCGGAGGCGGGTCGGGCCCCACCGGCGCCAGGCCGTGCCCGTGAGTACCAAGGCGATGAGGACCGGCAGGAGCCTGTTGAGGCTGGTGTCGAGGGCTCCTCGATGGCTGTAGGCAACGGTCTCGGCTTTCTTAAAGGGCATCCACTCGAGCTCGACATCGCGCGTCAGGTCGTCGGGCTTGAGGCGGGCGGAGAGCTTTGTCGCGACCGTTGCCGGCGAGACCCATGTCCGAAGAAGCGGATGCAACACGTCCAAGCCCGCGCCGGAGTACTTCCAGTAGCCTTTGAACTCGGGGTACCCGAGCGTAGTGCAGTGCTTGACCTCGAACCCGGCCGCCTCTGCACGTCGGTCGCCGAACACGTAGAGATCGACATCGATGTCGCCGGAGTCAACTCCTGTCAGGCGGAGCGGGTAGACGGCCTTGGGCGTGGGAAACGTGAACGACAGCGGGTGCACGGAGTTGGTCGCGAGGGCGGTGTCGCGCCGTATTTTGGCAGCGACGAAGACCCAGCCTTGGCGCGCGTAATCGCCGATCACGGGCGTGGCATTGGTGGGGACGGAAAAGCCATTCCGGGCGAGCCAGTCGCACAAGGCCTTCGGGTCCGGCGAAGCCACCGTTGTGGTCTCGAAGGCGCCCACCCATTGGCGATCGAGGACACTGACGCCGGGCTGCTGTCCTCGACCGCCCGCCTTGGCCTTCGCGGTTCCGAGGGCGGGCAGCAGCATGCTGGCGAACACGATGGAGGCACCCAGGAGGCCGATGGCTGCCGCGGCCTCACCGCGTCGAAGGCAGTGGGTGGTGATGAGCAGCACCGCGAACACGGCCAGGGCGGGGATCGCGGCTCCGGATCCGCTCGCGGCCACCGAAAGTCCCATCACCGCGCAGGCGAGGGCGTCACTGGTCGTCAGCCGACCCGTGCGCCGCACGGTGAGCGCCAGGAAGGCCGCAGCCCCGAAGAACAGCACGGCAAGGTAGGAGCGCGTGGGGCGATCGACGATTCGGGGTCTGAAAAGCCAGTCGAGCGTCGGGAACAGGCCGGTGGTAGCCTCCTCGATGACGGGTCGGGCGGGGAGGGGCACGACCCAGGCGAGATTCGAGGCCGCGCTGCTGAACCGCGTCTCGATGACCAGGCGCTCGATGCCGTTGCTGTAGGCGATCAGTGCCCGCTGGTCGGGGATCGAGACCGCGGCGGGCAGGGCAACCGGCGGGAAGAACTTGCCGTCGGCTCGGCCGGCGGTGCCGAATCCGAGAAGGAAAAGGCCGAGTAAGAACGCCCAACGCATGTGGAAAAGCTCCCACCCCCGACCCGGTTGTCAAGGCGGTGGTCCGAACCTGGATCCTCACCCTTCGAATTCTCGGGTCACGTCCTTCAGCCTTTCCGGGATGGGGATGTGCTGGGGACAGAGCTCGAGGCAGTGGCCGCACTCGGTGCAATGGGAGGCTCGCTGTTCGGGGCCAAGGATGTGGAAGTAGTAGAACGCGGCGGCGTCGCGGTCGCGGTAGACGGCCAGGTTGTTGTACTGCTCGAAGTTGTCGGGGATACTGACGCCGGAGGGGCAGGGCATGCAGTAGTTACAGCTGGTGCAGTGGATCTGGGTGCGGGCGAGGAACGAATTCCTGGCTTCCTGGACGAGGCGGAGTTCAGCGGCGCTGAGCGAGTTGGGCAGTCCTTCCTCGGCCGTCCTGAGGTTCTCCTCGAGCTGCCAGGGTTCGGACATGCCGCTGAGGACGACGCTGACGCCGGGGTGATTCCATACGAACCGGAGCGCCCACGCGGCGGGCCGTCGTTTGACGGGCGCACTGTCCCAGCAAGTTTGGACCTCTTCGGGGACCCGGGTGGCGAGTCCGCCGCCGCGGAGGGGTTCCATGACGATGACCCCGAGGCCTTTGCCGGCGGCGTAATCGAGCCCGGCGCGGCCGGCCTGGTAGTCTTCGTCCATGAAGTTGTATTGGATCTGGCAGAAAGCCCAATCGTAGGCATCGACAATGGGCTTGAACTGCGGGCCGTCGTCGTGGAAGGAGAAGCCCGCGTGCCGTATTCTGCCATCGGCGAGCGCGGCATCGAGGAATCCCCTGACGTCCAGCTGGCTGAGCTTGGTCCAGAGCCCGCCGGTCAGGCTATGAACGAGGTAGAAGTCGATATGATCGGTTTGGAGCCGGTCGAGCTGCAGGTTCAGGTAGCGGTCCATGTCGGTCCGGCTTTGAACGAGCCAGGTGGGGAGCTTGGTGGCCACGAAGACCTTGGCCCGCTGGTGTTTCAGAGCGCGGCCCAGGAACAACTCGCTGGTGCCGGCCTGGAAGGGGATCTCCGAGTGGTAAACGTAGGCGGTATCGAAGTAATTAATCCCGTTGCGGATGGCACAGTCCACCATGGCCTGGGCCCTCGCTTCATCGATGAGGTGTGCTTTGCCCTGGCGGATGGGGAGGCGCATGCAGCCAAAGCCGAGGATCGACGCCTGTTTTCCGGTTTGTCCGACAGATCGATAGAGCATGTGAACGAGGCGAGGATAGCGGACAGCGGCGCGATCGCAACCGCAAGCTGCCGGCCCGGATCCTCGCCTAACGCGTGCGGCGCGAACGTGCGCCATCGGCTCCTGGTGGGTTTTCGCCTTGAAGGCGCTTGGGGAGTCGGCTCCGGGGTGGTCCGCCCTGGGGGGCGGGCTTCCAGATCCGCGAAAACCCCGGACTGGGCGGCTCAAGGCGTCGGGTCCAGCCCAGGAGGTTGAGCCGCAAGGGACGCTTAGGCGCGGATTGGGGATTGGTCCCTGCCGTTCCAACCCTGCGCCGCTGCCTTCGAGGACGCTACATTGGCGAGGCGCGGAAGAGAGGGGTGGGGAGGGACAGCAGGGTCTTCATGAGCCCGAGGACTTGACTGGGTCTGAGGCGAAGCCTCGTTAAGAACCAGCTTTTGAATCCAGCTTGTCAGATGATGCCTGCTCATGATAAGGAGCCTGCGTCATTACCCAAAGACGCCCCGAGGGCTGTTCTGCCAAGCCCCTGAAGCCACGGACCACCCATGAACGAGATCAGGATTGCCTGTCCCCGGTGCGGTCAGCATGTCGCCCTGCAGGCGGATTGGGCAGGCAAGACCGTCGAGTGCCCTGCCTGCCAGCAGGTCTTTCTGGTGCCGGGTCCGGGCGCTCCGGAAGGGGGGGGCACGGCGGGGGTTGCGTCCTCGTCGGCGCAGCCTGGGCCGATGCCGGAACGGCTCGTGTCCGCCGAACCCAGTGAGGGACCGTCCCGTCGTTCCGGCCTTGAGGGCATTATCCGGAGGCTGCGGGGTTTGACGGGGACGCGGGATGCGGTGGTGGATACCTCGCAGTTTGGCGACCCGCTGGCCAGCGCGATTGACTGGACGCCGCTTGCGGCTGGCGGTGCGAGCTTCTGCACTCACAAGCTCGTGGCCGTCGGAGGCGACCGCGTTGAGTTCCGGGCCTCGTTGGGGGCCCGGCTGTTCAGCCTTTTGTTTCTCGGGTTTGGATTGGGCATGATCGTCTTGTGGGTGTTGATCACGGCGGGCGTGGTGGCGGAGAAGGGCGAGGGGCCTCTCATCGTCCTGCTGTTGGGGGGCGTGGTGTTTCTCGGCGCGGGCGTGTTTCTGTTGCGCTCGATGCTGCGGCCGGTGGTGTTCGACAAGGCCAGCGGCTATTTCTGGAAGACCTGGAGGAATCCGTCGTCGGCAGCCCCGATGGCTGCGGCAGGCGATTACACGCAGCTCGAGCGGATCCGTGCGATTCAATTGGTTTCCGAGCGGTGCCGAAGCGGTGGCAAACACCCTCACACGTACTACAGTTATGAATTGAACCTGGTGCTTGACGACGGCACGCGCAGGAGCGTCGTCGACCACGGCAACAAGGCTCGCATTCTTGAGGACGCACAGACCCTGGCGGCGTTCCTGGGTGTTCGTGTCTGGGACGCGACGTGACCGGGCTGCGGGTCCGTTTTGCTTCGGTCCCCTCTCCCTTGATCCCTCTCCCCGCTCCTTCGTCGCGGGGCGAGGGAAAGACCGGGGCGTCGACTCTCCTAGCGAGGCGCCGCCTCAGACCCGGTCGAGGGCTCAGGCTCATGAAGACCCTGCTGTGGTTGCCCATCCCATTGTCCGCGCCTCGCTAATGTAGAGTCCTCGACGGAAGGAGGGATGGCCTGGAACGGCAGGGGCCAAACTTGATCTGTCGACCACACATTCCACAAGTCGAGGACTCTAGCGAGGCGCGTTGCGGCGCACCGGCGCACCGGCTGTCGGCCGGTTCACAGAGACGCCGCACGACCAACGACCCGGGCGGCGCGGACAGTCCGGCGGGGCGAGACTCTCCAATGGTCTCTTCAGAATGTAATTGTCCGGCGGCCGCGATGCGCGTAATAGGAGGCCAGTTCGAACCCAAGCCATGCCATGACAACGATCCTGATCCTCGTGATTCTCGTAGTGCCATTGCTGATCATCGCGGGCTTCTTGATCGGCACGTACAACCGGCTGATCTCGCTGCGGAACCGGTTCAAGAACGCGTTTGCGCAGATCGACGTGCAGCTCAAGCGCCGCTACGACCTGATCCCGAATCTGGTCGAGACGGCCAAGGGCTATCTCAAGCACGAGCGGGAGACGCTCGAGCGGGTGGTGGCGGCCCGGAATGCGGCCTATGCGGCGAGCCAGCGGGCGGCGGCGAACCCCGCGGACGGCGGCGCGATGCGGGAGTTGAGCGCGGCCGAATCGTCCCTTGGCGGCGTCCTCGGCCGGTTGCTGGCCGTGGCAGAGGCTTACCCCGATCTGAAGGCCAACCAGAACATGCTGAGTCTGCAGGAGGAGCTGACATCGACCGAGAACAAGGTGGCGTTTGCCCGGCAGGCCTTCAACGACGCCGTCATGGTCTACAACACCGCCCGCGAGACCTTCCCGTCGAACATGGTGGCCGGCATGTTCGGGTTCCAGGGCGCGGAGCTGTTCACGGTCGAGCGCCCGGAGGAGCGGGAGGCTCCCAAGGTCTCGTTCAGCTGAGTCGGGCCTAGCGTTCCGTTGCGTGTCCCCAACGCCCGCGGCCATGGACTTCTTCGAGCGTCAGGAGCGCGCGCGCCGGCGCACGACGCTGCTGGTCTTCCTGTTTGGGCTGGCGGTGGTCTGCACGGTGCTGGTGCTGAACCTGGTCTTCGCCCTGATCTTCCGATTTGACGCGGAGCCGCAGGGGGAGTGGGTGCGGCTGTGGAATCTGCGTTTGTTTGCGGGGGTCACGGGGGGAACGCTGGCGGTGATCCTGGTGGGGAGCCTGGTGAAGGTGTTCGAGCTGCGCCAGGGCGGTTCGGCCGTCGCCACCATGCTCGGGGGACGGCCGATTGCGGGCCGGACGACGGATCTGGACGAGCGCAGGCTGCTGAACGTGGTCGAGGAGATGGCTCTGGCCAGCGGTGTGCCGATCCCGGAGGTGTACGTCCTGGACCGGGAACCCGGGATCAATGCATTTGCGGCCGGGTTGGGCACGCAGGACGCCGCCGTCGGTGTGACGCGGGGCTGTTTGCGGCTGCTCACCCGCGACGAACTGCAGGGGGTCATCGCGCACGAGTTCAGTCATATCCTGAACGGGGACATGCGTTTGAATCTGCGTTTGATCGGGCTGATCAACGGCCTGCTCGTCCTGACCATCCTGGGCCGTGAACTGCTCCGGGTCCGCGGCAGTGGGAGCTCGAGGGGGGGCAAGGGCGCCGGCCAGGTGGCGCTCATCGGGTTGGCGCTGATTGTGGTGGGGGGGATCAGCCTGTTGTTCGCGCGGCTGATCAAGAGCGCCGTCTCGCGCCAGCGCGAGTACTTGGCGGATGCGGCAGCGGTGCAGTTCACGCGCAACCCGGCAGGGCTCGGGGGCGCGCTCAAAAAGATCGGCGGCCTGGCAGCCGGCTCCCGTCTGATGACACCGAAGGCGGAGGAGGCGAGTCATTTGTTTTTCGGGAACGGGCTGACCGAATCGTGGCTGGGGATGTTCTCGACACACCCGCCGCTGGCGGATCGGATCCGGCGGTTGGACCCGCAATTCGACGGCGTGTTCCCGCGGGTGAAGGAAGAGCGTGCGGCCCAGGAGGCGGCGGCGGCGTCGCGGTCGGTGCGGTCGGGCCGGCCCGGGCGGGGCGCGGGGATCCCGGTGGGCATTCCGGTGCCAGTGGGCATCCCGGTCCCGGTCACGGCGCCCGGTCAGGCGCCGACATGGTCGGCACTGGGGCTGGTGGCGCAAGCGGGGTCGCCGACGGCGGACCATTTGCGGCACGCGGAGCGGCTGCTGGATCGGCTGTCCGAGGACCTGGTCGGTGCCACACGCGAGCCGTTGTCGGCGGCGGGATTGGTGCTTGCGCTGGTATTGGATGCCGATCCCGCGCGGCGGTCGATGGCCCTCGAGGCGCTCGATCCGCAGACGCGCGTCGAGTATTTCGGGGAGGGATCGCGGCTCTTGTCGTGGGTGCAAGCCCTGGCTCCGGCGGATCGGCTGCCGGTGGTGATGCTGGCCGTGCCGGCGCTGCGTCGATTGACCCCGGCGCAGTACGAACATTTCAGTGAGTTGTTGCGGCGCTGGGTCGAGAGCGACGAGCAGATCAGCCTTTTCGAGTACGCGCTCCAGCGGTTGGTGCGGCGTCATGTGGCGCCGACGTTTGCCGCGGAGCCTGAGCGTCGGGTGGTGCAGTATTACGCCCTTGCCGGGGTGCTGCCCGACTGCGCCGTGCTGTTGTCCGCACTGGCGCATCAAGGTCATGATGAGGAGGCGTCGGTGGGCCGCGCGTTTGCCGAGGGAGCGGGTTCACTGGGCGAGGAGAGCGAGCGGTTGGCGCTGTTGGCACCGGCGGCGTGCGGGCTGGCGCAGATCGACGCCGCGCTGGATCGGCTGGCGCAGGCATCGCCGATCATCCAGCGGCGGGTGCTCGAAGCCTGTGCGCGGACGGTGAGCTCCGACGGCCAGGTGAACCGGCGCGAGGCGGAGATCCTCCGGGCGATTGCGGACTCGCTCGGCTGTCCGATCCCGCCGGTCCTGGAGGAGGGGGATTAACGTTTGGGGCTTCCTCTGCGCTTCCCGTGTCTCTGCGGTGGGACGGGGCGGCCGAATCAACCGCGGAGGCACGAAGTGCGCAGAGAGGGGATCGGGTTGGGGTTTCTGGGGGAGTCCTCTGCGTGTTTCGTGTCTCTGCGGTGGGACGGGGCGGCCGAATCAACCGCGGAGGCACGAAGAGCGCAGAGAGGGGATCGGGTTGGGGTTTCTGAGGGAGTCCTCTGCGTGTTTCGTGTCTCTGCGGTGGGACGGGGCGGCCGAATCAACCGCGGAGGCACGAAGAGCGCAGAGAGGGGATCGGGTTGGGGTTTCTGAGGGAGTCCTCTGCG
>JAKQDD010000252.1 GCA_029556615.1 Verrucomicrobiota bacterium
GGGACCGCGAGCCGAACCGACCGGACCGGCGAGCCGCCCTACCGGACCGGAGGGCCGCCCTACCGGACCTGGGAGCCGACCAACCGGATCTCTGGGGCCGACCAACCGAACCTGGGAGCCGATCGACCGGACGCGGGGCCGAACCGACCGGACCTGGGAGCGAGCCGACCAAACCTGGGAGCGAGCCGACCCTTTCGTGATCGGCTAAGCATCGAGCAGTCTGCTCCTGAGTGAGTCCCTCGCGCGATTCGGGTCGAGCATCGAGGAGAGGAGCAGTTCCTCCAAGTGCCCAGAATTCCAGTCGACGCCAGCTCTGCGGAGCACTTCCACGAGGAAGAAGACGGACAGATCTCTCCACACGGCTGCGAACCGTTCCGGCCCCATGCGCAGCACGAAGTGCTCCATCAGCGCTGCGTGTTCCTCCGGCGAGTACTGGCGCTGGGCCGCCGCCGCCACCCGGCTCAACACGCCTTCCATGACCACGCGAGTCACCATCAGCCGGATCGCCGCTGCGAGCACCAGCGAGCGGACGACCTCGGGCCGACGGCTCGGCAGCTCGCGCATCTGGCAGGTCCCTTTCATCTCGCGCCAGAGCAACTCCCCCATCCACCTGGCGGTGTAGCTGGCGTGCACCTGGCGGGGCGTGAACACGTCGGGGGCGATGTTCGTGACCTAGAGGTACAACTCGCCGCTCGTGGGGTGGCGCACGCCGACGACGCGGAAGCGGACCTTGCGGCTCACCGTCTTCTTGCCCGCCGTTCGGCCGCGCACCTTCTCCCGGACGGTGACCTCGACCTCGACGTCGAGGTGCTCGCGACCCAGGCCCCGGAGCGCGTCTCGGAGCTTGAGCCCTATGAGCGAACGGGTGCGGCCAGGGCCGGTGTGGAAGTCGCGGACGATGCGCGGGTTCGAGTTCTTCTTCAGCCGGCTGACGAAGAAGGCGTCGACCCGGTTGATGGCGGCGAAGACGGCCCAGGAGAAGTAGCCCAGATCGAGCAAGAGCAGGGCGCCTGCAAGCGCGCGAGTGATGCGGACAAAGCGAAGTTCGCTTCTCTTGCCGGCGGCGATGACGAGCGAGCGCAGGTCGCCACGGAGTACGCTGTAGATCGCGTTGACCTTGAGCGCCGCCTTGGTCTTGACGCCTGGGAAGACGCGGGCGAGCGCGTCGGCCAGGGTGATGATGGTCGAGTCCTGGACGAGGACGTCGGCGAAGTGCTTGAAGATGGCGGGCGTGGCCCATGCCTGAAACGAGGCGGTCACGGCGCGCTCGAAGCACCGGCGGAGGAAGCCGACCAGGTCGGGAGAGAAGCGGCCGAGGAACGAACTGGGGGCGAGCTTGATGCCGGCCGGGGCCTCAAAGCGGCGCTGGAGCGAGGCGAGCGAGGAGGAGGCGCCCGACGCAGGACCGAGCAGGAGCGTCCAGAAGAACACTACGATATCGCCCTTGACGAATCGCTTGACTGCGCCGCACTCGCGGGCGGTGGCTCGAAGCCACGAGGGCGTGAACAGTTTGTTGAGTTCCTCGGCGACCGAGAGCATTCTACCCAAGGAGGGCTCCTTTCTGTTGGTTGTTGGTGTTTCCAGCAGATCAGAGCCCTCCTCGTTTTTCAAGAATTCCCGATAGCTACACGCCTTGGCCGTTCACGAAAGATGGAGGGAACGTGCCGCAACGTTCGCCAGCGCAGGCCACGCCACAGCGGCGTGAAGCCATGCTGGCTCCGCGGCACTGCGCGGGCTGTGGTCGCATCGGAGGCTCGGAGTCGTGCCCTGAAATCGCGGCGGCGGCTTGGGGGCAACCCCACCCTGCCCTCCCCTCGCGAGGGGAGGGAGGCGCACCACCTGAGCGTCACGCCAGGCCACAGCGTGAATTGCGTGCGGGTCCAGCTCTTCTTCGCTCTGCCTTTGCGGGACCTGGCCGACCTCTCATCCAGCTCGACTGCGACCGGCGCGCTCCCCG
>JAKQDD010000128.1 GCA_029556615.1 Verrucomicrobiota bacterium
CGATCCTCCAAGTTCGTTGCCAATCCAACGTAGAATCGCTTGCGATCAATGCTGGATTCGAGAATGTAGACGTAGTGAAACCCTGGCGTCATTCCACCTCCCCCACAAGGCCTGGCAAACCGCGTCCAGCCCGCGCCTTGATGTCAACCGAGACACTGGCTTGCCGAGCCGAAGCCCGCCTTCGCTCTTCGAGCTTCGGCGCGGCAGCCTTCGCCCCCCGCGTTGCGGGGGGCGAAGGCTGGAGGCGAGGGTCGGAATCGAACCTGAAACCGGCTTCAGACGCGCCAATGTGGCACGTCTTCCCAGGCTAGGCAAGCAGTAGGCCGCCACTATCAGAACGGAGGCGCTTACAAGGCAATCGCTGGAGCTTTCGCTGGAGGTTCGAGTTGCGGTTGTGCCGGGGCGGAGCATCAGGATTTGCCGTACCAGGGACACGGGGTAGGATTCACGAAAGTCCTTGAGAATCAGTTCCTGTTTTGGCCGGACGGGAATATCTGCCAAGGAGGGGTCCTTCATGAGATGACTCGCCGCCCAGCGCAGCTGCTCCACCGCATCCGCTGACCAGACCAGCACCTGTGCATTCTCCTGGTCGATATGCGCGCCATGATGATGCAGAAGCCCGGTCAACCGCTGGGCCTGAGGGACGTGCCCGAGCCACGGCCAGGTCCGGGGCAAGTGCTGGTGCGTGTCGCGGCTTGCGCGGTGTGCCGCACCGATCTGGACGTGCTCGACGGCGAACTGCCCGATCCGAAGCTGCCGTTGATCCTCGGTCACGAGATCGTCGGCCGGGTCGTCGCCCTGGGCGTTGGTGTCACGGGCTTGAGCATAGGCGAGCGAGTGGGCATTCCGTGGTTGGCATGGACGGGGAGGAGTTTCTCCAGTTAGCCCCGAGGGTTCCGATTCGCACTGAAACGCAGGCGTTTTCCCTCGAACAGGCGAATGAGGCGCTGGCGCGCCTGCGGGAAGGGCGACTCCAGGGCGCGGCGGTACTGGCGCCGTGAATCGTCTCATCTCGACCTCAGCCAACGGACGTAACCCGTATAGAGGCGCGTCGAGTCGGGATGGCCGGTGAAGGCCCGGCTGCCGGGGCGGTTCATCAGCCCCTGGTACTGGTAGATCAGGATCGTGTCCACGTGCGGTGACACGGCCTCCAGTTGGGCGCGCACCCGTTCCCACGGCGCCGGGATCAACGGGCTGGTCTGTTGGTTGGGCGGTCCTTCCCAGGCGAACGTCTCGACGTCCGCCCAGAGCGCCCGTTGCGGCACACGATCATGCGCCCGACGCAGCGTGGCGAATGCCCGGGCGCTCTCTGCCGGTCCCATCCGCAGGCAACCGACCTCGTCCTGGTACGCGATGATGTCCACGTCCAACAGCTCCAACTGCCGGACGAACGTGTCGTCGCAGACCGCTTGGTGGGTGCCGTAGGGCGCGGTGAGGGTCTTCGCCTTGGGCATGAGCCGGCGAGCCTCGCGGCTGCTGTCGTTGACGTAGGCGATAAAGGCGTCGGCGAAGTACGGCGAGAGGCAGGCTTCGTTGGGCCAGTACCACCCGTGGAAGCTGCGGTGATGACTGTAGCGCCGGGCGATCTCTTCCATCATCTTGAACCGCTTGCGCGCCCGGTCCGGGTCGCTCAGGGCTCGGGCATCCCATTCGCCGTACCAGTCGCTGCTGATGAAGAACTTCACGCGGTGCCGGTCGGCGGCAGCGAGCAGAGCCTCGATGGGATCGGGGCAGGCCATTTCCAGCTTTGGCAACAGGGGCGTGTCGTAGAACGCCTTGCCGCCTTTGGCGATGGCCAGCAGGACGAGGTATTCCATGCCGAGGTCGGCGACGTCTTTGACCGCGGCATGCCATTGTTCGGCGGTGAAGCGGAGGCAAGCGTCGTTCCAATAGAAATGCCGGCGGTCATCCCACCAGATGCTGATCCAACTGCCGCGGATTGGTTTGATCGCCTCACCGGGTGGCGGGCGCCAGACGCAGGAGGTCGCGAACGGCGCGGACACAAAGCCGGTCCCGATCATTTTCAGGAAATCCCGGCGCGGGGCGAGCATCGGAAGCGGCACGCGTGATGGCGGCTCAGGGTTTACGGGCCAGTTCCTTCTCGATGGCGCTCACCAGTTGAGCAAACTCCTCCTCTTTGTAGCCCACAGTCTGGCGGAGGATCTTGCCGTCCCGGCCGATGACGTAGCTGCGGGGGATGTACTGCGTGGCGTATTTGGCGTACACGTCGCGTTTCGGGTCGCCGGCGACGGGGAAAGTGATCTCGCGCTTCTTGGGGAACGGCGCGAGTTCGTCATTGGTGTGCTCGCGCCCGACGGCGATCATGGCGAAGTCCTGTCCTTTGAACCGCTGCCAAATCTGCTTTTCGAGGGCGGGCATTTCCGCCATGCACGGGCCGCACCAAGTGGCGAAGAAATTCACGAGCACCACCTTACCCTTCATGGCGGAGAGGTCGAAGGCTTTGCCGTCGAGCTTTATGACCGTGAAAGCGGGCGCACGTTGGCCCACTTTGGTGAGCGTGCTTTCCTGCTCGTCAGCCGACCGCGCGGGGCCAAAGCCGGCGAGGAGCAAGCAGGCGGTCGCCAGGATTCGGGTCCAGACCGGCGCAAGAGTCGAGCGAGGCATCGTGTTCATGCCGGCAGCGTACCCGGTTCTCTTGACTTTCCAAGCGTCCCCACGGTGTACGTGGCTGGCGGGTATGAACACCTCGCGCTTTGGATTGGTGGCTTTACTGACGGTCCTACCGGCGTTCACTGGCTTCGTGACGTATCCCGCCCCGCCTTTGGGATGACCGTTCATGGAATGGCAGGCATCGATCAGTCGGCGAGTTGGAACGTCCGCGTCGCCGTCGCCTTGTGACCGTCGTGCTCGATGGTCACCGTGATCGTTGATTGATGATCGCGCAGGAAGATCGCCCGACAGACATAGCCGCTCGGGCGCGTGTTCGCCACAGCGTCGCCGTTGACCGTCACCTTCGCGCCCGGCGGAGCCAATCCGCGCACGTTCACCGCTCGCGGCCCGGCCGGGACGACCGTTCCCTCCGGGGGCGAGGTCTGCACAATCAAGCGGGGGTCCGTTCGCAGCGCTTCGATCTCCTCGGCGATCGCTTGGCGGGTGTCGAGCAGGACGTGCGGATCGCGGGTGTAGTCGTGGAACGACCAGATCACCCGGCGGCAAAGTTCGAGCGGACGTTGGCGTGGGTCCAGCCAGAACGCATCTTCGCCGGTACCTTGCTTGATTTCGCGCAGGCGCTCTTCGAGGGCCCGCAGATACTCGAAATCCTGGAGGCCGTCGCGCTGGGCACTGAAGCGCAGCGAACCGAGCAGCCGATCCTTTCCAGGATAGACGATGGCGCGATCGCCCAAGGGCAGGTCCTTGCTGATGCCTTCCTGGGTGTAGGGGTCGCCCGCGTAGTAGTTGAGGCCCCAGTGGAGGTAACCATCGAGGCGGTAGAGATACTGAATCCAGAACAGCACGCGGGCCTTCAACAACGACTGATCCAGGAACCGGTTGGGATAGCGCCCTAACGGATGGCAGCAAACGTAGAACCACAGTTCTGCCCCATCGCGCCGCACCTGATCGAATCGCGGATACCACAGCGAGAGATGGCTGAGTTTGGGGACGTAGACATCCAGTTTGCCCAGGTACTCGGCTTCGACCGCCTCCAGGCAGCGGACATTGGGCGCGACCGCATGCACACGGTCCACGACGGCCTGGTAAGAGTCTTCGTAGTAGATGAACGGTTCGTCGACGACGCTGGTGACGAAGCGGCGCTGCCAACCGCGACGTTGGATGACCTTATCCCAGGCAGCCAACCGACGGAGGTTCGCTTCGTCTGGTTCGACCCGGCAGTTTGGGTCGAGGATGTCGGCGGTGCGACGCCCGACGCTGTGCAGATGGATCTGGCGGATGCCGGCTTCGAAAGCGACTTCGGCGTATCGCTCCAGCCGGCTGGCATCGTACGTGTAGCCGTTCTGCGCATCGCCGGATTCTTTGATGCGCGAGATTTCGGTGGCGAGGTCGGTCTGACGATGCTCGACGAGGAACGAAGCGAAACGCCGGAGCAAGTCCCAATCATCCGGTCCGTGTCCCTCGAAACCGCCCCCGGGGAACTGCCACCAGTTCACCACCGACAGATGCCGTTCCTTGGGCACCTCGAAATCCCAGACGTGAAGTGCCACTGGCAACTCGACCGAGGCGCCGTCGGCTTTGACGCTGAGACGACCGTCGTAGTCGCCCGCTTCGGCATTCTCGGGCACCAGAACCTCGATCCAGAGTGGTTGCGCTTGCTCGGCCTTCACGGGGATCGCCGGCGCCTCCCAGAAAGGATCAGGGATGCTCGCCGGCGCTCGGGCCACCAGTTCATCGGGCGGCAAGTCACTGTTGCGCGTGATGTCGATGTACCGAACCCACTGCAACCGGACCGCTTGGGCCGGGATGGTCGTGCCGGACGCACGATGCCGCAGATCGCTGATCGTCGCCTGTGCGGCATTGATCTCTCTTGACGACCGAATGACCGCCTGGCCGCTCACGATCTCTCGCCGTGCGCCGCTGAGCTTCAAGGTGTTCGTCCCGGGTTCCCCGGGTTTGGCTGACCGCAGTACTTTGGCTAACGCGTCGGCTGCCCAGAGGTTCACGTCAGACACAGACGGCGTGGCCTGCGCCATCGCCGACCAGGACGTGACCAACAAGGAAATCCAAGCCAATCGTCTCCCAATGGACATCAGAAATCTCCGGTGCATCAATTGATCCTCACGTAGGCAGCGGTTGATGGGGCGTGATGGTGCCAGCCGACAAGGCACCACACGAGCAGAACTGTCGGTTCGGTACCGCCTGTCCTCATCGTAGCAACCGTGCCTCCGCCCAATCGGCATGGTCCGCCATAATGTTGTCTCCTGCATCCGCGACGATCAGGGCCAGCCGCTTCACGCCCACGATGGGGACGGAGATTTCCTGAACGGGCGTCTCGTTCCTAAACACCGCGCTCCGGAACACTTCCTTGCCGTCGGCCTCAACGACGAACACCACGGAGCCGCCGCTGACCTCCTGGTCTTTGCCGATGGTGGCGGCGAAGGTAGCGAAGCCCTCGGGCACCGAATAGACAATCCGGGATACAGCATGGGCGCCGATACCGCGCACGAATGGTCTGCCACTCAGGGTCATTGGTTTCTCCATGATGCTGCGGTTGCGTTGGGCCTGGCCCCACCCGGTACTTGCCTCGGTCCAATCGAGCGCGTCGAGGTAGATTCCGTCAATCCGCACAATCCGGCGCATCGCCGTCCGGGTGTTGGCCGAGTCGGCCTTGCGCGCAGATATGGGGACGAGCAGCCGCGACCAGGGGACGCGGTTGGCACGGTAGGCCGGAAAGGCGGGGCCATCCACGACCAGCGGCTCTGAGGGCGTCGGGGCCGTTACGTCGCCGCGCAAAAACACTCCGGCAGGGCAATGGAGAGCAGGGCCGCTCACTTCGATCCGCGGCTCTGCCTTCGCAGCCCATGCCACCTTGGGCGAAGGCCGGGCGACGGGCTCGACGGTCGGCCGGTCGGTAGGCACCAGCTCGATGAGTTGGGTCTCATAGGGCCCGAGCGGCAGCTTTGGGGATTCGGTCTGTGGCGCCAGGTGCCCGATCAACGTTGGTCTCGGATACAGCATCCGGACCTCGACACGGTTCGTTGTCCGCACCATCGCCGGCAGCGCGAGGCTGGTCTCCTCCATCCAGGGGTTGCGCAGGCAGAAGACCTGCCGAGTCTCGCCGAGGAAGGCATACCCGTAGGCCTCGCGCCGCTCAGGATGGCCACCGAAGGGCAGAGGCTCCTGCAGGAACGCGCGATGGTGCCGCGCCCACCGCATCGCATCGGCGAAGAAGCGCCACGCTTCCGCGTCCATGAACTTTGGATTGATGTAGGAAGAGATGAACCAACGCCCGCGCCCGATCGCCATCACTGCGTGGTTTTGAAACGCGCCCGGACATTGCACGATGAGGTCGAAGCACTGCAGAGCGGAACTAGGCATCAGAAACGAACCGCGTCCCTCGAGGTTCTTGATCTCGCGTGCCGTCGTCATGGATTCGAGATAGTCGGGCGCCGGGCAGCGGCCGTAAGGGCTATCGTCGCCGAAGGGACCGATGATGAACGGCACGTGCATCAGCCACCACGGACTGGGCTGGTACCCGAAGCAGGTTGGTTCCAGCGCGATGTCGGGGTTCAGGGCGCGCAACGCGTCGAACACCCCCATCAAGCCTTCCGCGATCGGTGCGAATCTCTCCGGAAACTGCTTCGGGTCGATTTCCCATAGGGACTTCGGGTCAGACCAACCGGCGTCCAGGGCGTACGAATCGAAGAAGAAGCCGGTTGGGTCGTAGAGGCTCGCCTTCAGCGCAGCGATGTTGCCCAGCACGAATTGCGCGGAGGACGGCACGGGCGCCGTCCACCAGTCATTGTAGTGCACGTGCATGTCCTTGGGCTTCACACGCACGGTGTCGAGGTAGCGCAGGAACGCGTGGCGCAAAGCCTCGCTGCCCGCCGTCGCCCTATCCTTGTCTGTTGCCGACCCAAACACCGCTCCCGGCAGTTCGGTCCACGCTCTGCCCAAGCGTGCATGGATGGCTTGCCCCAGGGCGAAGGAATCGCCTTGGGCGGTGCAGCGGGCCGACGGGTGTTCGATACCGGCAAAGACCCGGTCGCCAAAAACGGGCGAGGAGACGAACTCGGGGCCCATCAACCGGAAATTCTGCCCCGTGATCTGGAGTTCGAGCAGACCGACGCGCCGCACGAGGACCGGTTCTCCGCGCGCTCGCAGGAATGTCTGGATGCGGAGCGTCCGTCCATCCAAGCAAAAGGAATACACCTGCCGCACCTCGATGGCCGGATCTGCAAGCGCGGTCTGCAATTCGATCTGCTGGTCCGTGGCGACCTGGTGAGCGAATCCGACTTCGCCGAGATTCGTGCGCTGGCCAGCCACGGTCTCGACGCTGAACCTCGGTCCGCCAATGTGCCAGTCGCTGCCCCCGGCGAGATCCCGGTAGCCCGCCCACCGACAAGCCCCATCCGCCACCGCGAAGGCGGCCTCAACCCCATCGCTGCCGCGCAGCACTCCTGCCTCAGCCGCTCTCAGGGCATGGTGAGCCACAGCCCCGTTGAGCATCAGGAGCACCGCGAGTCGTGCCAGCAGTTTTCGGCTCCCTGCCATCCGCCTCAGCCACGGCTGTCGCGCGGAGATCGCGCTCTTCAAAGGGAGCGAGGCGATCTGGCTTCGCGGTTCGCGCACGACCGGAGCATACTCGCAGTGGGGGGGGCACTCCAAGTCAGAAGGCGAGGCCATGAACGGCCGGAAGGCAGCTAACATGTCCGCCGAAGCCGACACTCAACTCGAGCGTCACCGTGCAGCGCCTCGAAGTCCAGCCGGCTAACTGGAAAGCGATGCGGGGGAGGATCTGCGAGTGTCGCCGCGAACCGGAGCTTGAAAGCACGGCTGTCGTTGGGAGTAATTCCATCGGAAACGGGAAGACTCGGATTCTCAAAGGGTTCTGGGCATCCTCGGACGCATGGTCGGCTGGCTGATTCTGCTCCTTCGCTTCGCCGTGGCGGCCGTGAATGGCCGCCGCAACTTGCTCTTGGATTCCCCAAGTAGGCGGACTCCGTCATCGCTACGAGCGGCGAGCCGCTTGAGGTCACCGGTCTCGGCACCCATGCAGGCAGTCACCGGGTCGACCCGCACTGCCGCCCGTCGCTTGAGACCGCTCGCAATGACCCGCTCCGCGGTCCACCACGAAAAGGTCTTCCATCGCCTGCCATCTCACCGCCTACCGGACTCGATCCCCCATTCTTCGCTGTCGGATGAAGTTCTTGCCAACGCCCCCCCCCGGCGGGGGACCTGGGCGCGAGTAGAATTGGAAGTGTGCTGGCCAACGTCCTCTCCCCAAGGGCAAGCTGGGCCCAAGATGACCCTCCCCCCGAAAGTACTAGTTGACTGTAACCACGGCCCTATGGTATACGTCTGCCACATTTGATGCGAACCTGCATGAACATTCTAGCCGCGAAGAGACCGACGACGATAGTCGCGCGAGCGACACGTCGTGAATGGTCGAGCGGTACTATGTTCCGCCTTAGTTCCGATCAAGGCTTGGGACATAACCCCCGGCCAGATCGACGAGGTGAGCAGGTGTAAAGCGTCCAAAGAGGACCACGATTTACCAGCCCTGCTTACCGATGGTGAGCGGGGCTTTTTCTTTTCCCTATGCACCACTGAAACCGAAACCAATGAACGAAAGGACCGACATGGTGAGTGAGATAAGACGCGACATCTAGCTGATGTCCGAGATGCCAACACGAAATGGGACGTGGGAGAGCCGAGGTTCTCCGCCGGTGGGGTGTGCCCGCCGGTCGCAATCCAGCACGTCGCGCGAGTTTGGCCTGGATTTACAGTCAAAGGGCTTCCTAGGAGGTGTGCCCGTAAACACCGAAACAACCGCCGTGAAACCGCGGGTTGGGATCGAGTAGATCACCAAGAGGTGTTTGATCTTTGTTGAAATGGCGCGGGCCGGGAGTGCGGTTGACGTGCTCCCGGCCCCTTTCAATTTCCGCGGCTGTGATTTAACAGGCCAGAATGGCTCCTTGCCATGGAGCATGTCCGGGTGCGATTCCCGGCAGCCGCACCAATTTCCAGACAAGCCGGGCACCAGCGTGCGGTGGAGTCTCCAAAACTCTGCCGGTCGGGGGCAGCACCCGAACGGCTTGCCAATTGGGGTCGTGGCAGACAAGCAATGCACCTGCCCTGCAAGCAGGCCCATGCGGGAGCGTTATCCGCCGACTCCACCAATTGAAATTCTTGATGGGCCACACGGCTTTCTTCTTCCGACAGGTTACCTCCAGCTTGGCCCATCAAGAATTTCAACAGGGAAGTGATCCGGCTGCCCGGCTGTAACCCGGGTGTCGCAAAACGAGCCGGAAGCGACGACTGGAGCGTTACCAGCACTTCCCACCAGCCTTCGCCCTCCACTTCGTTCCGGGCTACGGCTCGGCGAGCCAACCCGCGGACCACCGCGTCGGGGAGAAGGCTGCCGCGCCGAAGTCCGTCAGGACGCAGGCGGGCCATTTCGTACCTGTAGCTCAAATCAGCGGAGCAACCCGTTGTCTGCGGGAAGGGTGCTTGCGCACGGCGATCTGGGTGCAAGTCCCATCGGGTCCGCCAATCCCCGGCGGAGGTCAGCGAACAAGGTGGCTGAACTCTGCCCTGCTACAGAACAAGTCCCCGGTGCCCTCCTGGATTCACCGGGGCATCTCAGCGCGTAGCGCAGTAGCCAACGCACTCGGCTTGGGACCGAGGATGTTGGCCGTGCGCAAGCACCAGGTGCAGCTCCTGCCGCGCTGACCAATTTCCGAAGCTGCCGTGGCCGAGCGAGAGCAGGCATCCGTTTCCTAAACGGACCGAGGCAGGCTTGCCGCGCCGGAGCGCGAAGCGCGGAGGCGGGTGCAACTCCTGCCGGCAGCGCCAGTGCTCAGTGGGATAACAGTAGTCCACCCGGTTGTTACCCGGGACGGTGCTGGTGCGACTCCAGCCTGAGCAGCCAATTCACGGAAGGCAGGCAGATCCAAGCTGGCTGCACCTGTCCCGAAAACAGGATCGGCGCAAGCCGAGGCGGGAGCATTACCCGTGCCTTCCGCCAATCAACAACCCAAAACCAAAGGAACCCTATGCTCAAATCCGTCATCCGACTCCAAAGCCAGTTACTCGTCCGAAGGGCGTTCAAGCCGAGCGCCAAACTCAAACCCGGACAGCGCGGTCGGGCGGTAAAGTTCCGCCCAAGCCGTGCGGGTCCGATCCGAATCCAGTATGAAACTTGAACACATTGAATCGAAGTTCGCCGCCATGGGCGCGCGCCTGAAGGTGCGCGCCATCCCCTCACGCTGGCAGCAGGGGGAGCGGCATTGGTTGAGTCCGCAGGATTACGCCATCGACATCCAACGTGATCGTCACGGCGAGTTCTTTGAACTCCGCCTGCCGACCCATCTGGCCGAGGTCGTGGACTTCTCCGTCCTCAACGTCAAGCCAGAGCGGCAACATCTGCTCCTGTCGGCCCGCAAGCTCCTCGACAAGCCGCAGACGGACCGTTTCCTCTGCGGCCATGACGAACGGCATTGGTTCGTCGCGGCGGTGCCCGGTCGCGTCTCGAACGTGGCCGACGCGATGGAATCGCTCAAGCCCGCCGAAGTGCAGGTGGCCCAGGCCCGTGAGGGCTTGAATAGCCGCCAGCGCAATCGTCGGCGCAATGCGGCGTTCCGTCGCCAGGGCGAATGGTTCTTCGTTCCGGCCCCTGACCTGGTCGTTGACCCGGTACGGGTGCTGCACAACGAACCCATCCGTCGCGGTCGGGGCAAGCCGCACCTCGTGCAGGAGTTGTCCCGGGTGGGCGGCACGAAGGTGTATGTCTGCCGGGAGTTCCCCAACGGTTTGACCGAGAAGGAATACCAGCAGTACGTGCGCGAGCGACCGGAGCGTGCCCGCATGGGGTGGCGAGTGATGGTGCGTGACGCGGGTGTGTATGCCCGGGGCACGGTGCGTCACAGCGACCATGCGACCATCACGTTACCGTTCTGGCACCGGGTGTTGATGAATACCGAGACCCAGACCCGCACGATGGCCAACGTGGCGTTCCTCGACTAAAGCAATCATCGGGAGGCGTTCCTCGCGAGCGCCTCTCGATCCCCTTTTCCGTCCTGTAGCTCAAAAGCAGAGCGCCCGGTTGATAACCGGAAGACCGTGGAGCGTTACCACGCGGGACGACCATTTTGTCTCCACTGGATGGTGTAGGCAGTCTGCACGCCCGGCTGAAGCCCGGGAAGTGTCGGTGCGATTCCGACTCCAGTGGCCATTCCTTTGGGGCGTGCCCATGGGCGCCCCGTATCCGTTCCCCACAACCATGAACACGACCTTTGGGACTTCCGTGCGCCTCATTGCCTCGCCGGGCGCGTGGATCGAAGGCGAAGCCGTGCGCCAGTTGTACGCCTGTGCCCGTCTTGACGGAGTGCGACAAACGGTCGGATTCCCCGACCTTCACCCCGGCAAGGGAGTGCCGATCGGCGCCGCGTCTGTCACCGAAGGTGTGATCTACCCGCACCTGATCGGCGGGGACATCGGCTGCGGCATGACGCTGTGGCAGACGGACCTGCCGCTTCGGATGACGCCAGGTGTCCCGGCGGCTCTCTTCCGTCCGTGAATGCAAAGCAGCCCGAGCACCCGGCCCTTCAAGCCGGTCCTAGTCGGTGCGAGTCCGACCACGGACGCCACGCTCTCAAGGTGCAATCAGACTGCACGCCGGTTTGCGAAGCCGGAGGTTCGTGGTGCGAATCCACGTGGGAGCGCCAGATTTCATGGTGGCCATGATGTAACAGCAGCATTACGCCTTGTGAGGGCGTCGGTGCCGGTGCGAATCCGGTTGGTCACCCCAATTTCGATGGGCCGCAGTTGATCGGTTATCCTCCACCCAGGAGGGCGTACCGTCTTGCGCGCAAGCGTGAGCGGTCCGGGTTCGATTCCCGGCACGGAGTGCCTCCGATCGATCACGTCCCTTGTCCATCGAGTGTTTCCGACGGGCCGCTGAGTTTGGGTTATCGGTAAAGCGGGTAACCGCGAGCAGGTTCAAATCCTGCCCCAGCCGCCAGATGGCTGGGTGCCCAACTCGCCTTTTGTCCGTCGCCACTTTCCGACGGGTCGCTGGATTGGGTTATCGTTGATAACGACGCGGTCGCCGGTTCGAGTCCGGCCTCCGGCTCCACATGCCGGAGTAGCTCAGCGGTAGAGCACGTAAACCCCCAATGCATTTCTTATCCGTCGGTTCCCTTTGGATGGGCCGAAGTTCGTGGGTTATCGCGTGTTGTTGGTTCAAGTCCAATCGCCGGTTCTTGACTGGCCGCGCGCCAGCACCCGGCGTAGCTCAATGATAGAGCAGCCTCCGCAAGGAGTAATTCCACGGCAGTCCCTTGCCCATCTTAACAGCTTTCTGCGGGCCGAAGAGCATGGGTTATCGTCTATAACACGAAGCAACCCCACGCTCACCAACTTGTCCGCAGTTCCCCAAAACCACCCGTGCCGAGGGTTGGCGGCACACCCAGGATGAAAGGAGGCCCTATGGCCATCAACTACGCCCGTCTGTTCCACCGCCGCGCCACCCCGCAGTCGGAGCCGATCCCTGGCTCGGCTCAGGTTCCGAACTCGGCTGGCGGCTACGCTTGGCAGATCGATGATTGGACCCGGCTCGACCGGTTCCTGATCCTCGGCGCCGAAGGCGGCACGTACTACATCGGCGAACGCGACCTGGTGAAGGAGAACCATGACGCGCTGGTCCGCTGCATCCAGACCGACGGCGGCCGCGCTGTGAACCGGATCGTCGAGATCAGCGACAGCGGCCGCGCGCCCAAGAACGACCCGGCCCTCTTCGCCCTGGCGTTGGTGGCGGCACACGGCGACCCGGCCGCCAAGGCCCTCGCTTTCCAGAGCCTGGGCAAGGTCTGCCGCATCGGCACGCACCTGTTCCACTTCGCGGAGTACGTCAATGCTCTGCGCGGTTGGGGCCGAGGTCTGCGCGGCGCCGTGGGCCGCTGGTACGTTGACCGCGAGGCGGACGATCTGGCCCTCCAGGTCGTGAAGTACCAGCAGCGCGATAGCTGGTCGCACGGCGACCTGCTCCGCCTGGCTCACCCGAAAGCCCCGAGCCGTGATCACGAAGCCGTCTTCCGTTGGATTCTCGCCGGCGCTGATGGCCTGGGCGAACGCACGGTCACCCGGCGCGTGAAGGGTGAACCTCGCGTGGCCAACTACGCCGCCGCCGGCGAACTGCCGGCACTCATCGTCGCCTTCGAGCAGGCCAAGAAGGCATCGAGCAAGGCTGAGATTGTGAAGCTCATCACCGAGCATGACCTGCCGCGGGAAGCAGTTCCGACCCAATGGCTCAACGAGCCGGAGGTTTGGGACGTGCTGCTGCAGCGCATGCCGATGACGGCCATGATCCGCAACCTGGGCAAGATGACTTCCCTGGGCCTGCTCCAGCCGTTCAGCGACGCCGCGAAGCTGGTGGTGAACAAGCTGAGCGACGAGAAGGTCCTCAAGCGCGCCCGTATCCACCCGTTGGCCCTGCTTATCGCCGAGAAGGTGTATGCACAGGGTCACGGTGAGAAGGGCGACCTCAAGTGGCAGCCGGTGGCGAAGATCGTCGATGCCCTGGACGCGGCGTTCTACGCCACGTTCAGCAACGTCGAACCGTGCGGCAAGCCGGTGCTCCTGGCGCTGGACGTCAGCGGTTCGATGGACGGTTCGCGCATCGCTGGTTCGTGCCTCACCGCCCGCGAAGCCAGCGCCGCCATGGCGCTGGTCACCGCCGCGACGGAGCCTGACTGCGAAATCATCGCGTTCTCGGCTCCGGCCGGGGGTGGCTACGGCGGTATGCACGGCGGCGGCGAATCGGGCATCACCCGCGTCACGCTGTCGCCGCGGATGCGGTTGGACGACGTGATCAAGCGCATCAGTGCCATCCCGATGGGGGGCACGGACTGCGCCCTGCCGATGATCTGGGCGCGTCGCCAGAAGCTGAACGTGTCGGGTTTCATCACCTACACGGACAGCGAGACGTGGGCAGGTAACATTCACCCGGCGCAGGCCCTGCGCCTGTACCGGGGCGAGTACGTGTCGGAGGCGAAGGCCGTCGTGGTGGGCATGACCGCCAACGGCTTCACGCTGGCCGACCCGAACGACCGCGGCATGTTGGACGTGGTGGGCTTTGACGCCACGGTGCCGGCGGTGATCGCGGACTTTGTTCGCTCGTGAAGAGCGAACGGTTCAAGGACGCCACCAGGAGGTGGCAACAACGACACGGGCGGGAGCGAGGGCTTCCGCCCGTGCCATCCCCTTTCCGTCCCGTTGGCCGATCAGCCGAGGCAGCGGTCTGCAACACCGCACAGACTGGTGCGACTCCAGTCTCGAAGGAATGTCAACCGGACCAGCGAGCCGGGCCTGGGTGCTAACCAGTGCGCTCCTCGAACCGGGGAGTGTGGTGCAAGTCCACGGCATTCCGCCAACATCTGGCTGATGGTCGATGGTTGATGGTCCGAGGCCATGTCCCTGCGAGGCGGCGAGAATCATCAACTATCAACCCGCTGCACTCGACCATTTCGAACCCCTGAACGCGAAACAGCTCCAGCGGCCCAGCCCTTTCCGCCAGTCCTGGACTTTCGGAGGCGTTGGGTGTGAGCCGGTGGAAGAGACCGGCCAGGGGTTTGATCCTTTCCGTCCCTGTGGTGTAGTCCAGCCAACACGCCTGCTTCTCAAGCAGGAGATCGCCGGAGCGAAGCCGGCCAGGGACGCCACTTTCCGGCGCGTGGTTCACGGGGAACAGCAGACCCACCTGACTCAGAATCAGGCAGCCTTGGACGTGCAAGTCGTCTCGCGCCGACCATTTCGCCTCCGGGCAGCAGCCTGCGGACTTCCGTTGTAAGGAGGTCCAGCCGGGGCAGCACCGGCCGGAGGCTCCATTCGGCTTTGCTCCTGTAACTCAATTACCAGAGTGCAGCTTTCCGAAGGCTGACGTTGCCGGTGGGAGTCCGGCCAGGAGCACCAACGTTCCCGTAGCTCAGTGTACCAGAGCGCGACCGTGCGAAGGTCGAGGGCGCAGGCGAGATTCCTGCCGGGAACACCAATTTCTTGGGCGAGTGGTTCAGCGGGAAGAGCAGACCCCACAGCTCGAGAATCTGTGAGCCTTGGAGGTGCAAGTCCTCTCTCGCCCACCAGTTTCACGGAGTCGAAGCCACAGCAGACCGGCACCGGACTTTTAATCCGGCAGGGTGAGGGTGCAACTCCCTCCGGCTCCACCAGACTTTGCCTCGTGGTGTAACAGGAGCATATCGGGTTTTGACCCCGGCAGTCTTGGTGCAAGTCCAAGCGAGGCAGCCAGCTTTCCCGCCCGATGGTGAAACAGCATCACGTCCGGCTTACATCCGGAAGTCGAGGGTGCAACCCCTTCTCGGGCGACCAGCCTTCGCCCTGCGCTTCGCTCCGGGCTACGGCTCGGCAAGCCAACCCAACCATTTG
The DNA here is from genome assembly GCA_029556615.1 of Verrucomicrobiota bacterium. Lineage (GTDB taxonomy): Bacteria > Verrucomicrobiota > Verrucomicrobiia > Limisphaerales > J093 > JAKQDD01. The sequence goes on from JAKQDD010000128.1 coordinate 15,079, forward strand.
GCGGGCTTGCCGCGCCGAAGCGCACAGCGCGAAGGCGGGTGCGATTCCCGGCGAGGCAGCGAATCTGCGCCATTCAACAAAGATCAAACACCTACGACAGCGCTATGAGCGACATCTTCAACAAGGCGACCGTGCTGGTGCTGAACCGCAACTGGCAGGCGATCAACGTGCGCACCCCGCAGGAGGCGTTCTGCCAGATGGCGACCAACGTGGCCACCGGGCTGGAGATCGCGGGCGAGGACCACATACGCCCGGTTACTTGGGACGAGTGGATCACGTTGCCGATCCGCCCGCAGGACGAGGCTGTGCACACGGTGCGCGGCCCGATTCGCGTGCCGAGCGTCATCGTGGCGGTGAACTACGCGCGGGTGCCGAAGAAGCGTCCGAAGTTCTGCACCCGGAGCATCCGCGAACGGGACGGCAACCGCTGCCAGTACACGGGCCGGCTGCTCAGTCCGGACGAAGGCTCGATCGACCACATCGTGCCGCGGTCTCGTGGCGGGCCGAACTCCTGGGAGAACTGCGTGTGGGCGAGTCGTGAAGTCAACGCCCGGAAGGGCAATCGCCTGCCGCACGAGGCCGGCTTGAAGCTCCTGGCCGTCCCGCGCGTTCCGAGAGAACTGCCCGCGACGGCGCTCATTCGGAACGTCCACGGCATCAGGGATTGGGATCTGTTCGTGCGCCAATGAAGGCTCAGGAGGGCGGGCGTCGGCGCTCGCCCTCCTGGCTGGTGGGATCTGGGATTGTCATCGATCGTCGCTGCACTCGCGCACGGTCATCCGACCTTCAAGGCCAAAGCACGGCTGCCTGGTCCAAGTGAGGGATTTCGTATTTCACGGACGGCAGGAGCCTTCCCAGTTGCGCAACGCGGCGGCTTGGTCCGGGCCGCGCAAGCCGGTCTTTTGCAGGTCGAGGTAGATCTGGGCGTCGCTGACCCGCGGCAGGTCCTTCACCGCCTGCGATCAGCCAATGCCACGCTTGACGCAGACCCCGGAGGTCTCGATGTCGAGAGCAACAGCAGTGGCACGGCGTCATGTTTTTCGGCGTGGGCATGGTCTTTCGGCAGCGGATGGGGTGGCCACGGGGCAGCGGATTATGGTCGATTTCATGGCTTCCTGCTCGTAGTCCTCGAGTGCCGGGAGCAGGACCTGCGCATTTTTGGCGTAGGCTCGGTGGACGGCTGCGCTGTTGTGGCCGAGGGCTTCCTGCGCGAACCGTGAGGGGCAAGCGGAAGTTCGATGACAAATTGCGAATGACGACCGGGGGCCGGTCCGGGATCCGGCGTTCGGAACGGGGAGAAGGAGGTGTGATTGTCGTGGCGAGGTCCGAGCGGGAGATGTTGCTTTGGTCCTCCCGTGCGACGGCGGTGGTCAATCGCTGCCGCGGGCGGTCTTTCGGAAGCTGACGGTAATGGCGACCAGTTGGTTGGCTGATTGGCCTCGTCAGAGCCGTTTCTTGGAGAACGCGCGTCCGGATCCACTCTTGAGGTAGCGCTCGAAGGCCGCGGCGCGGGCAGCGTCCCGGAACGCAACAGCCGACTTGATCTGCCAGGGGCGGTACTTGAACGTGTGAGGGACGTCTCCGCGATAGTGCCGCGCCAGTCGATCCTCCAAGTTCGTTGCCAATCCAACGTAGAATCGCTTGCGATCAATGCTGGATTCGAGAATGTAGACGTAGTGAAACCCTGGCGTCATTCCACCTCCCCCACAAGGCCTGGCAAACCGCGTCCAGCCCGCGCCTTGA
>JAKQDD010000139.1 GCA_029556615.1 Verrucomicrobiota bacterium
CGACGCTTAAGTCCGGCCCCAGAATCACCTGGTGCTGCGTCTGCCGCGCGATGAAGTAGCCCTCGGCCGTCCGTTCGAACTCCGCCTTCGCCGGCACGTACCCGCCACGCTCGGGATCCAGCCGGTTAAGCCCCGTGGCCACTTCCACGTAGGAACGCACCTCCTCCTCGATCGCCCCCGAGAGACCCACCACCCGCACCACCTGGTTCCAGCGCCGATGATGCGGCCCCGCCTCGACCAGCACTGGATCCGAGGCGAGCGTGGGATTGGGCTGCGGGAACGCGGACACCCCGCCCAGGAACACCGTGCTCAGGAGGGTGGGAAGAAGAAACGGTCTCATGACGACGAGAGGCGGCCGCGACCGGGCCGATGCCGCGGCGTGCCTTGGGCTTTGATATTGCGTACTGCTTCGCTCCGCTGCCGGGCGAAGTCAAGGGACATTCTTGAGGGCAGCACGCCGCCGCAGTCCGAGGCGATCGCTGGCCAGTAGCGCCAGCGGAGAGTTGGACACGGTTTGCCTCCAGAAACAACAGGCCGCCAGAACGCGGCGCAAGAAGGCGATCGCGAGAGTCTCGATCTTGCGCGTCTTGAGCCTCGCGGCCATCCCCCTCCTTTTCGCGGCTCCGGTTGCGGCGGCACTCGAACCATCCTCGCACGGACGCCATCGGCCGGCTCGGCGCCGGACTTGAACCTGGGCTCGTCCGGCCCTCTCCGGGCGCCGAAATGTTTGGCGATTGTTTGGTTGTGGTGCTTTCTGGCGAATTCTGGCGAATACTGGTGCATGGGAGAGGCAGGCGACAAGAACCGTGCCAAAACCGGGGCTAACCTGCTGAAGGCCAGCGGCTTAAGTGCTTGGTAATCAATGGCAGTCGGTTGCGGTGGCGGTTTGCGAAAAGGTGGGCGTAGGATTATCCGTCTGAAGGTCTGGTGTTCAGTTTTCGTTTTGAGGGGGACCACACCGGCGAGGCATCAAGTTCCAGAGCGCAGCCGCTTGTTCAGCGCTCACGAGTTCGCGGTAGCGCTTGAGGAGGATCTGCGGGATGTTGCTTTGGAACGCGACCGGCACTCGGCCAACCGCTTCAGCTCGGCCTTGGCTC
>JAKQDD010000140.1 GCA_029556615.1 Verrucomicrobiota bacterium
CTTTAGTGCCTGCTGGTAAACCGCATCCGATAGAACGATTGTCAGTGGTTTCATATTCACTAAATGTGCACTGTCAGTGGGAACTTGTCAAGAGCCATTTGAGGGACGCTAGCCAAAGGGGCGGGTCGTACGCCGACGTCAGGTTCTTCTTGGGGGGGATGCTCGCCTGCCCGGTTGACGCTTGGGCGGCCACTCCAGAATGGCCCGCAAAGCGCCGAGGATAGGTTACTGGGCGTTTTTCCGAGCGACAGGGGCAAGATTTCTGCCTCCTTGTTTGCCGGACGCCGATAGGGCGATGCCTACTTTGTTGCCTACATTTGAACCCGTTTTTGCCTTATTCGGGAACATCCTGCAAATCAAGGACCAGGCTTTATTTTGTGAAATCAATCCTTGATTATAAATATGTTGCGTTAATTTGAAAACCGAGGAAAATCACGTAGTCCCTTCATTCCGAAGTCAGAAGCTCTATCCAATTGAGCTACGGACGCACTTGGTTACCAGCTACTTCCATCGAGCACGAGGTAGGTTTCGTGCTGCGATCTACTTTTTTGTCTGCTGTCGATTGTCGCCGTAAGCAGCCTATGACAAGGGGGAGAGTACCTTCCGCAGCGGTTCGAGACAAGCGTGGAAAACGCCTGCGTGAGTGCGGGATCCGGGAGAGCGCAACCGGTTTACCTCCCAAGGCACCGGTATGCGCCCAAGCCGGTCGACCTGGGAGTCCTTGTACTTGGGATAGGGTTGGAAGTGCGGCGTCACGGGTTGCGGGGCCTGGCGCGTTCGGCGAGGCGGGCGCGGGTCATGCGCTCGCGCAGGCCGCCCTCCTTGACGAACGCGATCTCCAACTGGCGGAGTTGGCGGTCGAGGAGGTAATTGGTGAGCGCGCCTTCTGGAAGGAGAGCAGTTTCTCGTAGCCGCCGTGGGGCGGGATGAAGCTCTCGGGCATACGGCTCACGTGTGGGAAAGGACGTCAAGGACGGCAGGGGCAGCAGGGGCGGACGCAGCCGACGCCACCGCCGTGGGACCGCAGCCGACTTCTGGCGTTGATGTCGTTTGTGTCGCTGTCTTCATTGCGGAGCTGGGGATCGGGGTTTTCGAGTTTGCCCTGCAGTCTGGCGTGGGTCTCGAGGACATTCTGCTTGGCGGGGGCGAGGACGCAATCGATGCACCGTAGAATTGACCTTCCCGCCGGAGTTGTTCATCGCCTTCCCTAGTAAAGCCTTTGCCGACCGATCGAGGCCGGATCCTACGGGGCAAGGGCATCGGCGACAAACGGTTTTCGGCGACCGACGGTCGAGACTGACCCGACGGGTGCGGGAACGATGGGGCGCCCAATTGCCTGCTTCCGGGAGGTTGTGAGTGCCCCCACTTCTCGGAGCTTGTGTAGAGGCAGGCGGTGCGCCTACCCTGCGGCCCAAGCGCACGCGGCCGTTGGTGGATGCCCGGGGGGGGGACACTTCGGACGGGGTCCGGCGAGGGCGGGGTCGCGGGGTTAGCCGCGGTTGGTCTTATGCACCTGATCACGTTTTCGTTTCCAACAAAGATCCTGTATGGGGCGGGCGCCGTGGGGGCGCTGGCCGGTCAACTCGAGGCGATGGGGGTTCGGCGGCCGCTGGTGGTCACCGATTCCGGCCTGCTGCGGACGGGTGCGTTCGGGCGTTTGCGCGCGGCGCTCGGGCCGGGGGACGAAGGCGCGGGATGGCATTTGTTTTCCGGGGTGCACCCGAACCCGGTCGAGGCGGATGTCACGGAGGCGGCGGCGGCGTATCGCGAGCATCGGTGCGACGCGGTGATCGCGCTGGGCGGGGGCAGCCCGCTCGATGTCGGCAAGGCGGTGCGTCTTTTTGGCAAACGGCCGGAGCTGGATCTGGCCGCGTTTGATTACCGGGACGACTGGTCGGGACTGGCGCCGTTCATTGCGATCCCGACGACGGCGGGAACGGGGAGCGAGGTGGGGCGCAGTTCGGTGGTGACGCTCGCGGCCACGAACCGGAAGAAGGTGATCTTCCATCCCGAGCTGCTGGCGCGGCTTGTGATTCTTGACCCCGAATTGACGCGCGATCTGCCGCCCGCGCTGACTGCCGCCACGGGGGCGGACGCGCTCACGCATTGCATCGAATCGTTCACGTGTCCGGTGTTTCATCCGATGTGCGACGGGATCGCGCTCGAGGGGATCCGGCTGGTGGTGGAGGCGCTGCCGATTGCGTTTCGGGACGGGGCGAACCTCGAGGCGCGGGGCAAGATGCTGATGGCGGCGGCGATGGGGGCGGTGGCGTTCCAGAAGGACCTGGGCGCCTGCCATTCCCTGGCGCATCCGCTCTCGACGGTATGCGGTCTGCACCACGGGTTGGCGAACGCGGTGTGTCTGCCGCCGGTGCTCCGGTTCAACGCGGGGCGCCGGCCGGGGCTGTATCGGCGGGTGGGTGTGGCCTGCGGCCTGGATGTCCAGCGCGCGAGCGACGCCGACGCCGACGCGTCGGCGATCGGGTTTCTGGAGGAGTTTTTGGCGGGGCTTGGCCTGGGTCGGCGGCTGCGGGACTTGGGGGTTGCGGAGCGGCACTTGGACGAGCTGACGGCGCAGGCCTTTGCGGACGGTTGTCACCGCACCAACGTGGTCCCGGTCACGGCAGCGGATTTGCGGGCATTGTACCTCGAAGTCTTCTGAAACCACCTCGCTCGGCCCGGCCGGGCCCGGGACGCATCAACCCATGAAACCCATACCCACCGATCTGTTCATCAACGGCGAATGGCGGCCGGCGGCCGATGGCGCCAAGACGCCGCTGGTCAATCCCGCGACCGAGGAACCCCTGGCCGAGGTGGCCGCGGCGAGCGTGGCCGATCTGGGACTCGCGGTGGAATCGGCGCAGCAGGCTTTTGACGGCGGCTGGCGCGATCTGGCGCCCGGCAAGCGCGCCGAGGTGCTCTTCGGCATCGCCCGCCTGATCCGCGAGAACCTCAAGACCCTCGCCGCGCTCGAGTGCGCCAACATCGGCAAGCCGATCACCGACGCCCGCGACGAGATCGCGCTGGGGGCGCGGATCTTCGAGTACTACGCGGGCGGGGTGTCGCGGTTCTGCGGCCAGACCATCCCGGTGGCGCGGGGCGGGTTCGACTACACGCTGCGGACGCCCATGGGGGTTGTGGCGGCGATTGTGCCGTGGAATTTCCCGTTCCCGATCGCCTGCTGGAAGGTGGCGCCGGCGCTGGCGGCCGGGAATGCGGTGGTGCTCAAGCCCGCTTCGCTCTCGCCGTTGACGGCCCTGATGCTGGGCCAGCTGGCCCATGCGGCGGGGCTGCCGTCGGGCGTGCTGCAGGTCGTGTCCGGGTCGGGCCAGGCGATCGGGGACGCGCTGGTGCAGCACCCGCTGATTCGCAAGATCTCGTTCACGGGCTCGACCGCGGTCGGGGCGCGGATCATGGCGCTTGCGGCCCCGGGCATCAAACGGATCTCGCTCGAACTGGGGGGGAAATCGCCGAACATCGTATTTGCCGACTCGGACTGGCGGCGGGCGGCGGAGACATCGCCGATGAGCGTTTTTGCGAACACGGGCCAGGACTGCTGTGCGCGGAGCCGGCTGTTTGTCGAGCGGAGCATTCTCGAGCCGTTTCTCGAGGCGTTGGTGGCGGCGACGCGCAAGCTCGTGGTGGACGATCCCCTGCGGCCGGAGACGCAGATCGGGCCGCTGGTGTCGGCCGGGCAGCGGGAATCGGTCGAGGCCTACCTGGCGGAGGCCCAGGCTGCGGGCCGGACGGTTGCCGTCGGCGGGGTGCGGCCCAAGCGGAAGGGGTATTTCCTCGAGCCGGCGGTTCTGGTCGGGGTCGAGCCCGGGGACCGCTGCTGGCAGGAGGAGATTTTCGGGCCGGTGGTGTGCGTGCGGCCCTTTGAGGACGAGGCGGCGATGATCGGGGAGGTGAACGCGTCGCCGTACGGTTTGAGCGGGTCGGTGTGGACGGACAATCTGTCGAGGGCGCTGCGTGTTGCCCGGCAGATCGAGAGCGGCGTCCTCAGCATCAACTCGCACAGCAGCGTGCATGTCGAAGCCCCCTTTGGCGGGTTCAAGCAGAGCGGGGTGGGGCGGGATCTGGGCATGCAGGCCCTCGAGGGCTACACGGAGCTGAAGAACGTTTACATCGCGGAGAGCCCATGAACCTGCGGACCCTTGAGCGGCACATTGCGTCGGGCGCGATCGACACCGTGCTGGTGGGCGCGCCCGATGTCTTCGGTCGGCTGATGGGGAAACGGTTCACGGGCCGGCACTTTCTCGAGCACGTGGCGGGGGGGGCGACGCACGGCTGCAACTATCTCCTGGCGGTGAACCTCGAGATGGAACCCCAGGACGGGTTCGCCCTCGTGAACTGGGAGAAGGGCTTCGGGGATTTCGAATTCCGGCCTGACCTGGCGACGCTGCGGATCCTGCCGTGGCAGCCGGGTGCGGCGCTGGTTTTTGCGGACCTGCATCACCCGGGCGGGGAGGCGGTGGCCGAGGCTCCGCGGAGTCTGCTGCGGGCGCAGGCGGCGAAGCTTCGCCGGCGCGGCTGGGCGTGCGCGATGGCGAGCGAGCTCGAGTTTTATCTTTATCAGCAATCCTATCCGGAGGCTTGCCAGCGCGGGTACCAGGGTCTGGTGCCGTCGAGCGATTACCGGATTGACTACCACCTGATGCAGCCCACGCGGGACGAAGCCCTGATGCGGGCCGCCCGGAACGGGATGACGGCCGCGGGGATCCCGATTGAGAGCAGCAAGGGCGAGTGGGGGCGCGGCCAGCACGAGATCAACTTCACGCATGCGGATCCGGTGACGATGGCGGATCGCCACACGCTTTTCAAACAGGGCCTGAAAGAGCTGGCGCAACAGCACGGCCAATCGATCACCTTCATGCCGAAGGTCGCCGTCACCGAGGCAGGCAGCAGCTGTCACATCCACGTGAGCCTCTGGCGCGGCGGGGCGCCCCTCTTCTGGGATGCGCGGGCCCGGGGCGGATCCCGCGTGTTCCGCCAGTTCCTCGGGGGTCTTTTGAAGTACTCGAGGGAGCTCAGCTACTTCTTTGCGCCCACGGTCAACGCGTACAAGCGGTACCAGGCCGGGAGCTGGGCGCCCACGACGATGGCGTGGTCCCCGGACAACCGGACGGTGGGCTTCCGGGTGGTCGGGCAGGGCGGCAGCTTCCGGATCGAGAACCGGATGCCGGGTGCGGACGCGAACCCGTACCTGGCGTTTGCGGCGATGCTGGCGGCGGGGCAGGCGGGGATCGAGGAGGCGCTGGATTGCGGCGACGCCTACGAGGGGAATGCGTACGTGGACGCGCGGCTGCCGGCGTTGCCCACGACGCTCGCCCAGGCGGTCGAGCTGCTTGCCGGCAGCCGGCTTGCCCGGCGGGCCTTGGGGGATGCGGTTGTTGAGTTCTACGTTCACACCGGGCGTCTCGAGGTCCGCGCCTTCAACCAGGCGGTCACGGACTGGGAACGGCGACGCTACTTCGAGCAGATCTGACTCCTGACCATGAACGAGGCCGCGCGTCCTGATCAACGGCTTGTCCGCTGGCAGTGGAGGATTTTCTGGCTGCTCTGGGGAGGGTACGCCGCCTACTACCTGTGCCGCGTCAATTTTGCCGTCGCCCAACCGCTGCTGCTGAAGGCGTTCCCCGACTGGACCAACGCCCAGGTAGGGGCGATTCCGTCGGTTTACGCGATCTTCTACGCCATCGGGCAATTGGTGAACGGCACGTTGGGCCAGCGGTATGGGACCCGGCGGATGATGACCGGGGCGCTGCTGTGCGCGGCGATCACGAACCTGCTGTTTTCGGCAGCGGATTCCTACGGTGTGATGCTGGCCCTTTGGGCTCTCAACGGGTACGGCCAATCGGCCGGCTGGTCGCTTCTGGTCCAGACCGTTGCGAACTGGAACACGTCGCGCCGCCGCGGGACGGTCATCGGGCTGATCTCGACCTGTTACACGGTGGGCAATGTGCTGTCGTGGCTCCTGGCCGGCACCTTGTGCGACGCGTACGGCTGGCGCGCGGCGTTTCTGGTGCCGGGGCTGCTGGTGTTGCCGTGGATTGCGGTGTTCGCGACCTTCCTGAGGGACACGCCGGAGGAGGTCGGGTTCCCGACCGTGCGCGACGACGTAGGGGCGGCCGGGCAGCCGGCGGGACCGGGGACGCCGCACTCCGCGCCGGCGGGCGACGGCGGCTGGGCGGCGACGTGGGCGGTGCTGCGGCTGACCCTTGCGAATCGGATCCTGTGGATCCTGGCGATCGGTTTCTTCTGCATGAACGCGGTGCGCTACAGCTTCATGAACTGGAGCATCCAGTACATGGCGGAGTTCCACGGCCGCAGCATCAAGGGCAGCGCCCTCATCGCCGTTGCGATCCCGCTCGTCGGCTCGCTGGGCGCGATCAGCGCGGGTTGGATCTCGGACCACTGGTTCGGACGGCGGCGCGCTCCGGTTTGTGCGCTCATGCAGATCGGCCTTGCCGCGGTGTGTGTCGGGTTCGCCTTTCTTCCGCGCGGGGCCTGGCAGATCGCCACCGCGGTGCTCGCGCTGGCCGGTTTTTTGATTTATGGGCCGGACATGCTGATGAGCGGCGCCGCCACCATTGACATCAGCCATCCGCGTGCGGGGGCGATCGCCACGGGGTTCACCATGTGTTTCGGGGCGCTGGGCTCGATCTTCTCGGGGGCCGGCATTGGCTGGATCAAGGATTTCACGGGCGGGGAATGGGGGCTGACGTTTTTTGTCCTGGCGGGGCTGGTGCTGGTATCGGCCTCGCTGATGATCTCGATTTGGAATGCGCGTCCGAAGGGCTCAGCGTAGCGAGGCACCAGAGTCCTCGACTTGTGAAACATGGGGTCAACAGGTCAAGTTTGGTCCCTGCTGTTCCAGGCCTTCCCTCATTCCGTCGAGGACTCTCCATTAGCAAATCCGCGGACTCCCATCGAACTCGGGAATGCCATTCATGACTCCCATGGTGCGATCCAATCGATCGGCTCTGAAGGCCCGGCCGCTGCTCGAAGCGCCCGGCTGGTCCGACGCGGCGCGACGGCGGCTCGAACGGGTCATCCGGGCCGGCGCCGGCCGACGCCAGCCGGTCGCGTTCGACTTCGACAACTCGATTGTCTGCGGCGACATCGGGGAAGCGACGCTGGCGATTCTGGCCCGGGACGGCTTTCTGCCGCCGCGGACGGCGCCGGCGCTGATCTCGCCGCCGTTCTCGCTCCCGGACGGATCCCGCACGGCGCCCGCCCAGGGTCGGGACTTGACCGAGTACTACGAGCGCCTGTTGGGGGCCACGGCTCACGCGACGGCGGACCCGGCCCCGCTGGCCACCGGCTATGTGTGGGCGGTCGAGGCCATGGCCGGCCTGAGCGTGGCCCGGGTGGCGGCGGCGGCCGAGGCCGCCCGCGTCCTGGGCCGGCCGGGGCGGGAGCGGCCGATCGAGGTGACGCCGGGCGGCGCGGTCTATCCGGCGCCCTGGTTTTACCCGGAGATGGTCGAGCTCATCGGCGTGCTGCTCGATCACGAGTATGACGTCTGGATCGTCTCGGCGAGCAACGTCTGGAGTGTGCGCTGGATGGTTCAGCGCGGGCTCAACCCGCTGCTGCGCCGTGCTTGCGGAGCGGTGGTTCCGCCCGAGCGGGTAATCGGCGTCTCGATGCTGCTTCAGGATGCGCGCGGCTGCTGGCACAAGGACCCGGTGCTGGTGCGCGAGGACGCGCGGTATGCGCGGCTGGATCCGGCGTCGACCGTGGCGCTCACCCTGACCACGAAACTGCATTTTCCTGTCCCGGTCTATTCGGGGAAGGTGGCGTGTCTATGGGATGCGCTTGGCGGGCGGCCGTATCTGGCGGTCGGCGACAGTCCGGGCGATCACGCGATGCTGAGGTTCAGTCGGCACCGGCTATGGATTGCCCGGCTCGAGAAGCCGGATTACCAGCGGGCGACGATGGCGCTCCGGGCTCGAAGCCGACGGGGGGACTGGATCTTCCAGCCCACGCTGACCCGGCGTTCCCCGGGGTTCGTGCCGGATCCGGGCGACTTGGGGCGCCGGCTGGGCGATCTGCCGTCGGCAGTGCGTGCGAGCTTTGAGGTTGTCGGGCGGGCCGGGTTCGGTCTAGGGTAGGGCAACAGCGCGGCAACTGCGCCATCGGGCGTCGGCGGGCTCACGGTTTTCACGTGATACCGCAGGGTCGGCGGCGTCGGTGGGCGGTTCACCGTCAATCGAGCGCGTCCCATGAAAAAGCGGTCATCGAGTGCCCGCGATCCGCGGCCGGCAGCGTCCTCTGAGGCATCGGGGGCTGTCCGTCATCCGCGGATCCATCCGGTCATCATCTATCCGTACCGGCCGACGAGCGACTACTCGGATCTCGAGCAGCTGTATGGGATGGTGTCGCGTCTGGACGCGGAGAAGGAGAAGTACGCGCGGCCGGTCACAGTGATGGACCGGAAGACGTTCCATGCGCAGGCGACACACGGGCCGTTTCTGGCGTTTCGGGAGAAGGTGGTGCAGCGGCATTCGGATTTGATCGACGCCTGGTGTGTGGACACGTGCCAGATGTGGTACACGGGGTTGGGAGCGGCATACGAGCGGGGGGCGGCGGGGGACGTGTATTGGCTGATCCCCGGCGATTTCAACTACGGCACCGCGGTGGGCCGCGAGGTCCTGAGCCGCCTTCACGATCTGCCGGAGATCGTGCTCGAACTCGATCAGGACTTGTGCGTGGGCGAGGTCACCATGGACCCGAACTGCTCGAAGCACGTGATCGATACCTATGGCACGTTCGCCCTCCTGTACACGTGGTTCCCGGCCGAGGCGCGGGAGATCCGGCAGGTCACGGAGCGGCCGCGATCCGAGTTCTTCGCGCTCCACCATCGGTTTCTGCACGAGGCGTTATGCCAGCGATGGTATGCGTACGAGCAGACCATGGTCCTGCTCGTCCAGGCCGTCGTGAGCAACAAGCGGGTCAGCCGGTTTTCCGTGGGCAACATCTCGGATCTGCCCGAGGGCCGGGAGTCACTCGCCGCCGCCATCGAGCAGGTCGAGCGGACGGAGCGGGTTCTCAAGTCGCTCTGGCGCGACCGCCACGGGCGCCGCTCGGGCTGGATCGAGCAGTATCGCGTCCTCGAGAGCCAGTCGGACGCGGTTTGCCGGGCTTCGCGGGGGATTCTCCAGAATCTGTTGCGCTGACAAGACAGCCCCCGCCTCGGTCCAGCCGCCAGGAGGTGGGAGAAGAGAGATCGCCGCCAAAAGGCGCAGAGGGCGCAAGAAGAGGATCAGGGGGATTCCGATCTTGTGCTTCTTGTGCCTTCTTGCGGCGACTTCCCCTCTTCGCGGCGGGTCACCTGGGTCCTCCGGGTCGCGATCGGCGGAGGGCCTTCCAGGCGGCGAGGGCGACGGGGATCCAGCGCGCCGCGCTGCGCCCGCGCCAGGCGGCGAGGAGGCCGAGGATGGCGGCGCCGGTGGTCCACCACGGGCTGGTCGAGCGGGCGGTCTCCCGGATGTCCTTCAACCAGCTCCAGCGCGCGCGGACGGTGGCGACCTCGGCGCGCAGCAGCGTCCGCTGCAACTCGGCCTGGAGCTGGACCAGGCGCTTCCGTTCCTGCAGCTCGGTCATGGGCCGTCGCGCAGGCATTCGCGGTCCTTTCGGAATTCGGCGAGGGTATCTGCGAACGGGGCGGGGCCGGTTTGAATCCGGCGGCGGAGCGCCCAGAGCAGGGCTCCGCCGGCGGCGAGCGCCGCCAGCATCAGCCCGACGAGCCCCAGGTAGCCGGCGACGTGCCAGAGCCAGAGGGCGAGCGCGCCGAGGCCGACGAGCAATCCTGCCGCGCCGAGGGTGAGCGCGACGGCGAGCCAGACGATGAGGTTGAGGGCGCGGAGTTTTTCCTCCTGGCACTCGAGGGTGAAGAGCTCGAACCGGCTCTGCACCAGGCCCAGCAGCGAATCGGCGGCGCGCCGGAGTCCCTGCCCCCAGCCGGTCGTCGGATGCTCGCTCTCGTCCATGGCGGCTACTTGCGGGTGATCAGGACGCCCACGAGGAGGCCGACACCGAAAGCGACGCCCATGGATTCGTACGGATGACTGCGGATGGTGGTATCGGCCTTTCTGGCAGCGGCTTGGGCCGTGGCGAGCGTTTGGTCCTCGAGTTGGCCGCAGGTGGTTCGCGCTCGTTCCAGCGCAGCGTTCAGACGCGACCGGGCTTCCTTGGCTTTCTCGCCCACCTCGCCGGCGGTGGCCTTAAGCAATTCCTCCGAGTCATGAATCAGGGATCTCAAGTCTGCCATGACGCGTTCTCGGGCGAGGGTTCCGTGGGCGGCTTCCATGCTATCGAAGTGCGTTTCCATGATCGGCTCCTTCCGGTTCTCGGTTCCTGTTGATGTTCCAAGGCCGGCCCGCGGGGTTTCGGCACCCGCGGGTTGCCGGCTGTTCCGGGCCGTTTGCCGGGGCTCTCCGGCACGGTCTTTCTGCTGACCCCTGGGAATGTTACCCTGTGTCGGCGGGAGCGCAAGCGCCGGTTGCCGCCGCAAATCCGCGCGTGAGGGTTCCATGCGGTTGCACTTCCTGGGCTAGCCCCTTGTCAGAAAATATCTACCAACATGTTGTCGATGTTGCCCGCGCGATCCGGCGGTGCTGCTCGCCGCAGGCGAAGCCCATGTTCCCAGCGCAGTCTGGGAAAAGGCGTGGAGTCCTCGACTTGTGAAACACGTGTGGAGACTATGAGTCTGTCACCTTGTTTGCGGCACCGTTCCTCGGGACTGGATGCGGCATCGGTCTGAGGCGGCCCCTCGCCAGGAGCAACCGCTGGCGGACGTTCGAGACACAGCACCAAGCGAAGATGCGGATTGGACAGCGTGCCAGGTTCATAGTCGGCCGGCGCCCGCAATGCGCCTTGCAGCCCCGCTCATCGTGGCTTCATCGGTTCATCATCCGGCGAAGTTCGCCGCTTGGGTCCTTTCCGGACCCGG
>JAKQDD010000144.1 GCA_029556615.1 Verrucomicrobiota bacterium
CGATCCGCTCGTGCCCCCCGCCACCGTCAGCGTGTTCGCCCGACCCACGCTCGTCAACTGGTTGAGCGCGTCCACCGAGAACGTCTGCAAAAACCCATTGTTCGTCCGGTACTGCAGGTTCCCGCTCGCATCGTACCCGTATTTAGTTCGATGCCGAGGGGTCTGACCCGTGGCTCTGGAGATCAGACCTTTAGCTACTGAGTGAGCACTGTGAGTTGTTGATTGTTGCAGGCTCATTTCCCAACCCAGGTGCGGTTTGCATAGGCGGTCCTTTGGACCCTCCTGCCCCCCCGAGGGGGGGCGCGCGCCCACACCGCCTCCCTCTCTACGCCCCCGCGCAGATTTGATCAAGGTGGTTTTCCCTCGGCCAGCGCCTTGAGGGCAGCGCCCCGCGGGCTAACCAAAGCGCCTCAGGAGTGCACCGCCCTGGAAAGGCAGTTTCAAGTCGGGCAACAATTCCTCCATGCGCTTGATCAGCTTGCCCACAGGATGTTGATCGGCCGCCCGCCGCAGGTCCTGCGCCGTCAGGTGAATGTAGATTTGCGTGCTGGTGATTTGCCGGTGACCCAACAGATCGCGCAGCGTCACCAACCCCACGCCCGCTTGCACAAGGTGCGTGGCAAAGGTGTGCCGCAGCCGGTGCGGGGAAGCACGTTGGGCGATCCTCGCCCGACGTGCCCTCGTCCGCACCCGCTCGTAGATCGCATTGCGCGAAAGCGCCCGCCCTTCGCGGCTGCGAAAGAACGGCTCCTGCGGCTTGGCGCCTCCACGCACCAGACGATACTGCCCCAGCACATGCACCACTTCCTCGTTCAGCGGCACAACCCGTTCGTGACCGCCCTTGCCGATCACCCGAATCGTCCGCTCTTCCCAATCGATGTCTTGCTCCCGCAACCCGCTGCATTCACTGGCACGGATCCCCGTCCCATAGAGCAGCGTCAGCAAAGCCCGATCCCGGATGCCCAGAACCGTGTTGGGCTGCGGCCCCTCCAAGAGCGCGCTCACTTCGCTGCGGCTTAAAACGCTGGGCAGCTTGCGCGGCGCCGCCTTGATCTTCGGAAAGTGCGCCATCGGGTTCTGCCCCGGCTCCAGGTGTCCCATCGCCACCACCGCGCGATAGAAGTTCCGCAGCACCGTCGCCTGCCGGTTCAGCGCCGAGGCCCCGTTGCCCCGCTCCTGGCGCAAATACTCCAGGTACTGCAGAATGTCGGCGGCGCTCAACTGGTCGGGTCCCCGCTCCGGCCACCGCTGCCCCACATACGTTCGGAAGCCTTTGAGCGTCGCCGCGTAGGCCTGGATGGTCAGCGCCCGCAGCCCTCGCGCCGTGCAATGCGTCTGGAGGTAGAGGGCCAGCCAATAGTCCCATTTCATGATGACCTCCTCTCCCCCTGGAGCAGCGCCACCGCCGCTTCCGCCCGGCCCGGCAACCGGTGCAGGTACACCCCCGTTTCCTGCGCCGATCGATGCCCCATCAGCGACGCAATCACGGCCAGATCCACCCCCCGATCCATCAGGTGCGTCGCAAAACTATGACGCAGGGTCTTCGGCGTCACTCCCCCCGGCAAGCCGGCCCGCCCCGCCGCCGCACTCACCACCGCGCACACCTCGTGGGGTCGCAACCGAACCCCTTTAGCCACCGTCCGCAACAGCGCGCCGCGCCGCCCTTTGCGCTCCGCCAAGTACGCCAAAAGCACCGTCCACACCGCCTCCGGCACCGGCAAGCGCCGGCCCCGATCTCCTTTGCCCTGCCGCACCACCAACTCCTGCCGTTCCAGATCCACGTCGCCCAGGTCCAGTTGGCACAGCTCGGAGGTGCGCAACCCACAGCCGTAGAGCAGCAGCAAGATCAATCGCTCCCGCCGTTCCACCCGTGTGCCCCCCCCACTGGCCGCCACCAACTGCCGCGCCTGCTCCAGACTCAGATGCCGGGGCACACGCAACCGCGGTGGGTCCTCCAGCCTCAAGCCATCCAGCACGTTGCGTTCACACCGCCCACTGCGCCAGGTGTAGTCCAGCAACCCTCGCAAATGCGAGAGCTCCTTGTTGATCGAGGCAATCGAAAAACCCGCCTCCCGCTTCCGATTCACCCATTGCAGGTAATCCTCCAGCCTCGCTTCCCACAGCCGCACCCCCGGCCGGATCTCGCCCATCATCAGCACCGCCCGCCGCAGCGTGCACCGTATATCCACCACGCTGCGCGGAGCCAGCCGCCGCACCGTCCGTTGGTAGTCCAGATAGCCTTCGATCCAGCAATCCAATATCGGCATCATCGCGCCCTCCCTTCTTCGCTGATCAGCTCCCGCAGATAGTCATTCAGGGGATGTTGGCTCATCGCTCGCACCCGTTCCGGATCGGCGATCTGCAGGTAACGCGCCGTGCTCTCCACCCGCTTGTGCCCCAGCAGGCTTTGCACCTCAGCCAGGCTGGCCCCGCTCTCCAGCAAATCCGACGCACAGCTGTGTCGAAATTGATGCAGGCTCACCAGCGGAACGTGCGCCCGCCGGGCCAGACGATGCACCATCAGGCTCAGAGACTGAGCCCTCAACCGTTGCCCATGCCCGTTGACCAGCAACGCCGGCTCGCCCACCTTTCCCTGCGCCTCCAGTACGTTCTGCCGCAGCGGCAAATACGCTTCCAGACACCGCCCGATCCCTTCTCCCAGCGGCACGCTCCGTTCACACCCCGTCTTGCGCCCATCGATCCGCACCACCTTCTCCTCCCGCTGCCAGTCCGCCAGGTTCATCCGCTCCAGTTCCCCACGCCGCAACCCCGTCCCATACAGCAACGACAACAGCGCCACCGCCAAATGCCGCTGGTACTTGCTGCGTTGCTCCCCGCTCGCCTCCCACATCCGCCGCAACTGCTCCGCTCCGATCCGCCGCGGCAACCGCCCCCGCCGATCCAGTCGAGGCCCTCTCACCCACCGCATCGGGTTCTGCCGCCACAGCCCCTGGCCCACCAGATACTCCCCCATGCACCGCAACTTGCTCGCTACCCCCGACACCGTCGCCTTCGCATGAAACGCCGTCCGCTGCCGCAAGTACGCCACCATCATCGGCCCATCCACCGCCTCCAGATTCGGCTTGGGCCGCCGCCGCTTCAGCCAACACCCCCATCGCTCCAGTTCATGCCGGATGCTCCGCAGGCTCTCCTCGCTCAAGCCCCGCGCCGCACACTGCCCCAAGTATCCTTCCACCATCGCGTCCATTCGTTTCATGCACTTGCTCCTTTCTTCACGTCGATCCTTCCCGTCGACCCTCCCGGCTCACAAGTGCATTCCGCTAAACAATATGACTCCCCATATGACCACCCGCACCCGCCTGAAAACCCCTGAGTTGAACTAAACGCGAGATGCGGTGGAAAGAGGCGATTGCGTTCACGGAGAAGCTCTCTGGTCTGGCACGCGAGTTCACCGAACCGGACGGCCGACTGGTGGTGACACCCGAGAAGCTGGGCGCCGTCATTGCCCGGAGTGGCGATCTCGCCACGCAGTTGCTCGAGCGGACGACGGGCCTCTCCCGCGAAGCGATCGATCATTTGCGACCGGTCGAGGTTCTCGACCTTCTGGCGGCCGCCATCGAGGTCAACCTGCACGAGGATCTCCTGGGAAAAGCCCGAGGCGTCGGCCAGGCGCTCAGCCGCTCGCTCGGGCTGGCCGCGAAGGCTCCTGGGGACGCCTGATCGACCTCCTGGTGCACCAGGGCTACTCGCTCACCGACATCGAGGGCATGACGATTCCGCCGTTCTGGGGCCAAACGCAGCGACGGCCTGAGATGGCGGACCTCGCCTGTGGCCTCAGGAAAGCAATGTCAATAGTGGATGTTTGACCCCATTGCTCCCTCCGCCGTGGCACCCCCGGCAAGCATGTCGAGCACGTCCTTGACGCGCAGACGGTAGCGGCGGACACACGGACGCCCGCCGCACTGTTCCGGGTCGAACGTGATTCGCTCTGCGTGTTTCATACCCCAAGCGTATCCGAGGAGGCGCCATTTGCAGGGCCGTCAAGCCAATGTGCCGTCAAGCCAATGGTCACCCGAGGCCGCCCGAAGACGTGCGCGTGGTCGAACTCCCCTACGCTTGGACGGGCCAGACGCTGCCCCGACTCCTAGTCGTGCCCGCCCGGGGCGAGACCCTCTCGGAAGGACAGGCAATGGAGTCAAACATGGATTATTGACATGTCTGTCGCAGGCGACGGGTGAAGTCCTACATCTCGGCGCGTTGCGCCGCCTGCCTCCAGAACCGCCGGATCCCTTGCGCTGCCGCCGCATAGCTCACTCCCTGCACCTGCCGGACCACCTCGACCAGCCTCCAACAACACGAACGCGTGCACCTCCGTGCCCATGCGCTCCGGCAACTCGGCTACCAGCCCCAGAAACCGCCGCCGGTCTTCGTCGCTGCGGTAGAGAAGCCCGCCGCCATTGGCCCGGCTCATGACAGGGTAGCACTCCTGCGGAACGTGAATCCTCAAGCCTCTTGCCATGCCCCCACTCTGCCGAAAAACCCCCAGATTGTCCAATATCGATGTTTCACCCCATTGCCTTCCATTCCGAACCGGTCTCAGGCGCGCTGGATTCCCGATTCCCTCCTACGCGGGACGCCCGAGGACAACTCGCCGCCTATTCTCTCACAGAACTCTCTCAACACGCTCTCCGGGATCTTCCTTGAAACGAAAATCGGATCGCGCGCCGATGCGTCGAACCATTGAAGCAAGATCGTTTCACCGTTGTAGGCTTGAACGTGGCTCGGGATCGCTCCCGCGTCGGATGAAGCAATGACACCCTCAAGTTGGCGCAAGTTCTCGTCGGTCACGGGCAGATGGAACATTTCAGATCGCGGCAGCAACGTTCCTCTCGGCAACTTGATTGTCGCTTCGACTTTGCGCGCGTTGAGAAAGTCCAACAATGGTCGCGGACTGTTGCACGCTTCGATGCACAGCACTGAACCCGATGGAAGCAACCGGACGACGCTAACAAGAAACTGACTGAAATCTCCCGGCGCAGTAACCGACCAACAGTCGCCCGTTGCCAAGTAGCGTTCGGAATTCATGGCGACTACTTGAGAAGTCGAGTCCACCAGCCTGGCGTCCAACTGTGCGGCGGAAGACGCCAGATAGTCTTACCCCATCCCGGACCTTGGATTCCCTGCAAGTGGGGGAGCGTCCAGCCGTGAGTGCCATGAACTTCGATGCGAAAGCCAGTTACGGCTTCGTATGAATACAGAGCGCCAGCGGCGAGAAGTGCGGCTTCGGCAAAACGCCCGGCGCCGCTTCCAAGCCTGAACGCCCCGTCGTGCGTGATACCGCTGCCGAAAGCGTCTTTGTCGAGGTCATCAAAAGAGTCGTAAAACAGGCCGTATTCCGAGTCGAACAACCCGCCAGTAAAGTCGTTGATGACCCCTTGGCCGCCTTTCGACCAGCCTTCTGCAAAGCCGCTCCATGCTTCGTCCGCCGTTCCCGGCACGCCTTTCAGACCGAGCAAGCCGCCGACTCCCCATTCGATGCAGCCGCCGTCCCACCACCACAGACCGAGCGCGTCTATCCGGTTCAACGGGTCATTCCCGACGTAGTTGCAGGGGTTGATTCCACCCTGTTCCCCGATAGGGTCTTGATCTAGCCACCTCTGCAGGCTCGGCTCATAGAACCGGTAGCCGTAGTAATACAGCCCTGAGGCTACATGCAGTTCCTTACTCGAGAACCGGTACAGGTTTGCGTCCGCCAGCCGCCCCGCCTTCGCGATCAGATTCCCGTACGGATCGTACACGTATCGCGCCGCCACCGCCCCGGCCCCGTCCACCAGACACGTGATGTTGCCGTTCCCGTCCGCCTGGTAGTAGGCGTGCGGGGATCGCCCCCC
The DNA here is from genome assembly GCA_029556615.1 of Verrucomicrobiota bacterium. Classification (GTDB taxonomy): domain Bacteria; phylum Verrucomicrobiota; class Verrucomicrobiia; order Limisphaerales; family J093; genus JAKQDD01. Next base: position 5,853 of record JAKQDD010000144.1, read on the forward strand.
GGGGATCAGGAGCAGCGCGTTCTCCGTCCGCGCCAACACGCCCCCAATCCCGCCCGCTTCCTCCCGGCTCCCGCTCAAGTCCCGCCCCCGCGTGTACGTGACCTGCGGCAGGTTGTTGCCGGCCCGCTCCTGTACCACCAGCATCCCATCGTACACGTACCGCACCACCGCGTTCGTCACCCACGTGCTGTTCTGCCATACGCACTCCGTCCGCACCCGCCGCCGCCCA
>JAKQDD010000172.1 GCA_029556615.1 Verrucomicrobiota bacterium
CCGCGGCGCCGTGCCCGGCGCCGACGCGGACGACGCCGGCGGCGGGGGCCGGCGCGCGGAGCGCCTCGTAGACGGGGTTGGCGGCGGGGCGCTTCGACAGCCACGGCGCCCCCGCCAGCTCCACCCCCTCGGCGACGAGGACGGGTTCAGAATTTTCGATCACGTGCACGTGGGGCGGCTTCCGCTCGAGGAAGGTGGCGGAGCGATACACCGACGCCTCGTTCAGGGGGTCGTGGTTGCCCGGCAGCAGGTACACCGGGACCGGCACGTCGCGGAGCACCTCCAGGGCGCGGGCCACGGTGCGGCGGTCCACCTGGTTCGACTCGAAGGCGTCGCCGCACACCAGCATGAAGCGGCACCCCTCGGCCGCGGCGACGCGGCCCAGGGCGCGGACGGCGTCGAACCGCGCCTGGGCGTACCGCTCCTGGGCCCCCTCGTCCAGGAAGTGCCGCCGCATCCCCAGCTGCCAGTCGCTCGTGTGGAGAAAACGAACCATCGCCGCCCCCTGATAAAGATCGTCAGCCCGTATCCGGCCCTCGCCGGCATCACCTGATCAGCCTGTATCCGATCGCCAGCCACCGCTCGTCCGGCCTTGCTCATTCGATCCTTATGCAGTTTGCTCTCGATCACTTTCAGATCCGCTCGATTTCCCCGCGCGATCTGTCATCGAGAAGCTCGCAATTTCCTTCATTCACTATCAATGAGCGATGCCGTTGGACATGCCGTCCGGCACCTGCTTCCCCGGGGCACCCGTGAAGCGATCCGTTCACCTGACCTGGAAAATCCGACTCATCACGACAGCGCCCCCTCGGCCCCTGTTCTCGTCCCCATTCATTTCAGCTTTCTCCTGACGATCTAAGGATACTCATGGAACGGCAATCACGCAAGCAGGAGTCTCCCAAAGCGTGACAGGAATCACAACGGGGACACAAAACCGCAGTATCAGATAGCGAAAGCTGGAGCATTACAGGTCAGAGTTCGTGGCTGAGAGTGCAGCCGAGAAATTGAGCTTATGTACGTTTCCGATGGAGCACCGCTGGTCGATTCGGACGAACAAATTATCGTCGCGGATCTGGGGAGAACAGATAATGCACCCAGTGGAAGTCTTTTTCTCGGTTGGTTTCCCGGACGGCCAGTCGGCGCTGATGCTGGTGGCGGCCCGGCTGCGGCATATCGCCGGGAGCCGCTGGGGTGAGCGGCGCTACCTGAAGGTGGAGCGGCTGGAAGAGTCGATCCTGGTGGCGGCGGAGGCGTGAGGGGCGGTACCGGGCGATTCGCTACGCTCATCGCCC
>JAKQDD010000185.1 GCA_029556615.1 Verrucomicrobiota bacterium
CCGGGGCGGTGCCGAACGCGGAGACGCCGAGCGTGGTGAAGGACGCGAACCAGACGATGGCGGCGATCCAGACGGGGGGGAGCAACAAGATTGCGATCGAGGACAAGGCGGGGAGCGAGCGGATTCTGATGCATGTGCCGAACCAGAAGTCGTTCATCCGGATCGGGATGCCGAACGACCCGCCGCCGGGGGGAGAGCCGCCGACACCGCCGACCTCGGCGACGACCGCGACCACGCCGCCGCCGCATGACGAGGATTACGAGGAGCTGAGTAAGGAACTCAGCGAATTGGAAGCGGAGGTGGAAGGGATCAAGCTGGAGACGGAGGGGGACCTGACGTTCAAATGTCACAACGAAAAGACTACCGTCTCCGGCAACTCGTTCACGATGGTGATCGGGGCAGAGGAGAGCATCTATGTCGGAAACTACAGCCATATCAAGTTTCTGACAGCGTTCGATATGATGGTGGGGGCGAGTCTTGAGGTGAAGGTGGCCTGGGCATGGGCGTTGAACGTGGAGGGGCACGGCCGCTTCGCCCCGCAGAAGCGTGAGTTCGCCCTGGATGTGAGCCACATGCATTTGAAGAAAGTGAACCTGGAAGGCGATATCACCCAGTTGCGGGGAATCCAGGCCAACCTGATCGGCGATGTGACCAAACTGGAAGGGCAGACCAGCACCCTGAGGGGAACGACCAGCCAACTGGCCGGCCAGGTTTCCCAAATGGCCGGAGAGGTGGGCCTCCTTGCAGCCACAACCAACCATATTGCAGGCAGCGTAGCCACAATCCAGGGGGAGACGGCGCGGGCGATCGGTCAAACGCTTGATGCGATCGGGGATGACACGACAACTATTGGTGCCCGGACCCGGCTGATCGGGGAAAACATTACTACAGCAGCCGAGGATGTTGCCGTAAACGGAGAACAAAACGTTTTGAATGGATTTACGGTGATCGTTTGATCCGTTGCCGACGCTTATAGTGTGGGATTTCCAGGAAAATCCTCGGCGATCTGGTTTCTTGATGATCCTCTTGAATTTTCGAAAGCCAAAACCCAATCATTGACTGGATCCTGTTTCGTTTCTACACTGCACTCAACGGGACATGTTCAGTCCATGCTTTCATCTGACTGTGTAGCATCGACACGGTAGATGTCGGACGAAAAGTCTGGAGGGAGGCCGAGAATGGCAGAGGAACAGGAGAAGCGCTTTCAGTTCGTCTCCGCCGCTGTACCGGCGGAGACGTTCACGGTGGTGCGGTTTCGGGGCGAGGAGGGGCTGTCACGGTGCTACCGGTACGAGGTGGAACTGGTGGCCGAGGAGGCGGCGTTGGATTTGAATAGCATCCTGGCGGCGCCGGCGGCGCTGACGGTGAGCCGGCCCGAAGGCAATGTTCCGTTCCAGGGGATCCTGGCGGAGTTCGAACAGCTCCACCAGTTCGAAAACTATGTGTTCTACCGGGCGGTGATCGTGCCACGGCTCTGGTGGTTGGGCCTGACGCACCACAACCAGGTGTTCCTGAACCAGACCGTGCCCCAGATCCTGGAGGCCTGCCTCAAGGACGGCGGGCTGAACGAGCTGGACTTTGAATTAAGGTTGCAGCGCGAGTACCCGGAGTGGGAGTACGTCTGCCAGTACGGCGAAAGTCATCTGACGTTCATGTCGCGGTGGATGGAGCGGGAAGGGATCTACTACTATTTCGAGCAGGACATCGGGCGGGACAAGGTGATCCTGACGGACACGAAGGTGGCCCACGGACCGCTTCCCGACGGCGAGACGCTGCACTATTCCACACCGTCGGGGCTGCAGCATTTTCACCGCGAGGAGGTGCTGTTCGAGCTGCGCTGCCGGCAGCGGCTGCTGCCGAAGCGCGTGGTGCTGAAAGACTACAACTATGAGACACCGTCGCTGGAACTAAGCGGACAGGCGGACGTGACACCGCAGGGTCGGGGTGAGATGTACCTGTACGGGGAGCATTTCCGCACCCTGGCCGAAGGGGCGGCGCTGGCGAAGGTAAGAGCGGAGGAGCTGCTGTGCCGGGAGCGGGTGTTCGCCGGGAGCAGCACGGTGCCGTATCTGCGGCCGGGGTACACGTTCAAGGTGCCTGACCACTACCGCGCCGATTTCAACGGGACATACCTGACGACGGCCCTGACGCACGAGGGGAGCCAGGCGGCGTACCTGCTGGCGGGGCTGGGAGGCGAGCTGACGCCGGGCGAGCGGGAGCCGTACTACCGGAACACGTTCGAGGCGGTGGCGGCGGGGGTGCAGTACCGGCCGGCGCGGGAGACGGCGAAGGCGCGGCTGTACGGGACGCTGAACGCGAAGGTGGACGGGGCCGGCAGCGGGCAGTACGCGGAGCTGGACGGGCAGGGGCGGTACAAGGTGGTGCTGCCGTTCGACCAGTCGGGGCGGAAGGACGGGAAGGCGTCGGCGTGGGTGCGGATGATGCAGCCGTACGCGGGGGCGGGGCACGGGATGCACTTTCCGCTGCACAAGGGGACGGAGGTGCTGCTGACGTTCATCGACGGGGATCCGGACCGGCCGGTGATCGCCGGGGCGGTGCCGAACGCGGAGACGCCGAGCGTGGTGAAGGACGCGAACCAGACGATGGCGGCGATCCAGACGGGGGGGAGCAACAAGATTGCGATCGAGGACAAGGCGGGGAGCGAGCGGATTCTGATGCATGTGCCGA
>JAKQDD010000186.1 GCA_029556615.1 Verrucomicrobiota bacterium
GCTCCCGCACCAGCGGCAGCTTGCTGCGGGCCGTGTGATCGAGCAACTCCGGCATCTGCCGCTTCAGACGGTCGACGGCCGCCGCCTCGTCGCGCAGGAGGCTGCCCTCCACGATCCGGATCCGGAGGCGCGAGATATCCACGGCCGGGGTGTTGAAGCCGATTCCCGGCGCGTCCACCCGCACCGCCTGCCGGTCTTCCTCCCAGGTGAACCGCCACGGCCCGTCCAGATCCAGGTAGTACACGTAGTCGACGGGAGTTTCGAGCTGCACGGTGACGTCCGGCAGTTGCAGGCTGTCCCAGAAGATGGCCGTGGAGTCGGTGCGGGTGAAGGTGTCCACCGACTGAAGGCCGGCCACCTGGAGGAAATTGGTACCCCGGGTGCGCGTGACGTAGTCGCGGAACTCCACGGTGACCGTACCGGTGCGGAAGGCGGCGGCGATCCGTTCCAGGGCTGCGCCGGCCTGTTCCACCCCCTCGCCGGGCACGGCGGCCAGGCGGTTCACCGTGTAGATGCCGATGACGGTCACCGCGAGGGTGGCCGCTGCGATGGCGGCGAGTTTGGGCGCGGCTGCGTGCATCGCCTGCCATTATACCGCGACCGGCCAGAATCCGGACGCGGTTCGTTGAGGAGCCGGAGAGCGGTCGCACCCTGAAGTTCCGGAGCTCCATCGCCAGCAGAAACTATGAGTGGCGGCCTGGGTGAGCCGGTCCGGGCAACCCCTCATTTGACCTCGATGACATCCATCTGGATGAATTGGCCGTTGTACGGCTGGGGCGCCGGCGGCACCCCGGGCACGACGATGGGCAGGCCCTGACCGTCGACATTGCCGATGAGTTGGCCGTCCTGGGCGTCGGCCGACAGGATGACCGTCGCGCCGCCGCGGACGGTGATGGTCTTGGTGTAATCGATCAGCCAGCAGCGGCGGAGACCGGCGCTGCCGGCGTTGAGAAAGTATGTTTGGGGCGGATTCGTGATTTCCAGTTTGTAAATATTATAATTTCCATTGGCGGATCGGCCGCCGGCATACCACAGGCCGTCCTGCTGCCCGCCGGCGTAGGACTGCTGCTCCACCACGCCGCGAAAACGGAGGGTGACCTGGTAGGTGCGGTTCGGATCACCGCCCAGGACGGTACTTTTCACCGGCCGGGGGACGGCGGCGGCGCACGTCGCGCCCTTGACCTTGCATGGCATCTCCCAGCGCAGGCCATGCAGGCTACCGGCCACGACCTGGGCCTGGCCCGTTAACCCGCCACCCGTGCCCGGTTCCGGTCGACTGCCGGTGAAGCCGGCATTTTTCCCCTGCTCGATGCCGAACCACGGGTACACCTGGTCACCGTTCACGCTGATGGTTCCGGCAATGATGAAATCGCCGGAGTAGGAGGGGATGGCGCTGCCGAGGTTCCGGTCCAGAATCCAGCCTTCCCAGATCTGGGTGTTGCCGGCGGGGTACCGATGCAGGACCAAATGCCGGCCGACCAGATAACCCTCCACTGCGGTGCCCAGGAGCGTTCCCGAGATCCGTTGGGTCTGGGGATTGAGGGTGTAGACGAGCAGGCCGGTGTAGCCGTTGCCGTTCACCCACCAGGTGGTGGGCAGGGCGGCCTGGGCACACATGGATGTCAGGAACACGAAGGATCCCAGTAGAAGAAGCCTGTAAAACGGTCTGTTTGTCATCTTTATCTCCTTTACTCGAATGAACGGTGAAAGAAACAATGGCCGCTCGAAAGACCTTCTCGCGTCACAGGAGAAGGGCCTTGAAGAAAAACGGCATCAGGGGATAGATCAGAAATATCTGGCGGTGAAAACGCCACCGGAACAGCCACAGTTTACGGAAGGGAGCAAGGTGGTCCGACGGAACCACCGATCGCACCAGTTCCCGCGCGATCCAACTAAGATCGATCTGAACATCCACTGCCTACAGTCTACCATACATGATTGTCTCTGAATGAATCGCAGGGTTGGATCAAGCCCGAATGTCGTGGTCAATACCGCATTGTGGCTGGGATCTGCCGCGTTTGCGCGATCGAGAACTGTCTGCGGGACGTTGACGGAAGAAAATCCGGCGCTCTTGCTTCGATTTCCCCGGGCTTGGTCTCACCGGGCTGCCGGAGGAACACATCCGTGTCGAACCGGTCACCGGCGGCGCGGTATTCTTTGACTCTTCGACCCGAACGCAAGGGGATCAAACTTCAGGGGCCGGGGACGGGCGTTCCGTCCCCGGCCGGGAGTAAGATGCTATTTCAAGGCGGACAAGATCTCGGCGATGGCGCGGTCCAACTGCGGATCGCGGCCGTCGAGGCGGTCCTTCACCGTCGTCTGGACGTAGATGTCGGGGGCGACGCCGTGGCGCTCGATGTCCTGCCCGTCCAGGGTGTAGCAACCCCACGACGGCAGGCGGAAGTAGGAACCGTCCACCAGCGCCCGGCCCGACGTGAAGATCAGCCAGCGGTAGGTCTCGGTGCCGATCACC
>JAKQDD010000197.1 GCA_029556615.1 Verrucomicrobiota bacterium
GCGATCCGCCCCGAATCGGTGCGGGGATGCTGTCCCTCGCCAATTCAGGGCGGAGCACAGATTGCCGGCAGTCGAGTGCCCCGGTCCTGCGCCCGTGCCTGAAGGCCGCCGCACCCTCCTGAACTGGGAACTCGGCCTCACTTCCCCCACCCCCTCCCTCTGGCCCCGCCTTCACCAACTCCTCCGATAGCCGGATGCGCCCTTCGCAGATGCGGTGCGCCGGTTCACTCGCCCACGGTCGCGAGCGCGGCGTTCACGATGTCGTCGGACAGGTACATGCCCGCCTCGTGCCGCAACCGATCGAGCAACACCCGCGCCGACGGAATGAGATGCCTCCGACGGGCAAGGAGAATGACCCCCAGGAGGCCAATGACCGGAATGCCCTGCTGAGCCGCCAGTCGCCGGCCCTTCCGGTCGTCGATCAACAAGCGGTCGGCATGAAGTTCCTTCGCCAACTCGATGGCCTCCGCTTCGCCACGGTCCACAACCAGCACAAACTCGCGCACGCGCATCGGCTCACGCACCATTTCGACCCTCAGCCAGACAGGGAGGGAGGGATGACTGCGCAGCAACTCCTCGCCAACCGCCCGGGGGACGACAACTTCGTGGAAGAGCAACCTCAATAGCTCTTCCCCGCCAACTGTCAGGAGCGCCGTGAGCGGTGAAGTGTCGGAAACGACGATCATTGGCCCGTGAGGGCTTGAACAGCCTGCAGGTCTTCGGCGAGCTCAGCGGGACCGTAGTGGATGGGGATCCGGCGTGCGCCGAGATTGCGGAGGAAGGCCGCTTGCGAGAGCCCGGCGATTTCAGCCGCCTGTCCCAGCGTGGCCTCCTCCGAGACAAACAGTCCAATGGCCAGATGCAACGCCATCGACTCGGGCGAAAGTCGGGCCTCGAGGCTCTCGGGCAACGTCAGATTCACGGCATTAGAGTGTACCTTGGTCGCCTTGGATTCAAGGCGGAATCGACGCTATGCTCGGATGAGGCCAATGGGCTCTCCCCCACGCCCCTGTCGGGACCCGTGCCCCCCGACAACGTCGTCCTTTCGCGTGGTCCGCGCGGTTTGCGGTTCGCCTGCAGACCCCTGTCGCCTCGCCGGTCCCTCGGCGATCCGCCCCGAATCGGTGCGGGGATGGTGTCCCTCGCCGATTCAGGGCGGAGCACAGATTGCCGGCAGTCGAGTGCCCCGGTCCTGCGCCCGTTCCCGATGCAGGTGCAGCAACGGTCCGGTGTCCGTCACCAGACGCTTCATTCACTTCACAGGCTTGCTGCCCAGTGCCCAAGCGATGTCCTCCCTCTGCTGTCGTTCCATCAGTTCAAACCGCCGTCGGCTGATGAACTCCCGCAACGCCACCCGCACGACTTCGACCACGCTCTCGAAGACTCCGGCACGGACCGCGTTATCCACCTCACGAGCGATTTCGTCCGGCAACTCGACTTCCAGCGTCTTCACACCATCAACGTAACACCATCGGGGGAGAAAGGAAGACCCGTTTCGCGTCAGAGGGTCTCCTCGACCAACTGTCAGGCCGTGGTTTCGCCGGAAGAGACCTCACCCTGTCAGCCTGTTGGCGACGGACGGATAGGCCACACAACAATCGAGAAAGCGATGAACCGGTGGGCCATCTCCTCTGCGGTTTCGGCGCCTGCGGAAGCGCACCTTCGGCGCGCCGGAATCGGTCAGCAGGGCTGGCGGAAGGGGTGGGTTCCGAGACCTTTTTGCTGCCTGACCTTGACCGCCCTCCGACCCGATCGGCCACCCTGGACCCGAGCCACCGCTCCGCTCCCCACCCTGCTGCAAACCCAACGCCTGCAACGAGGTCTGACCCAACACCAGCTCGCCCGCCGCCTCGGCGTCAGCCGCCGCACCCTCCTGAACTGGGAACTCGGCCTCACCTCCCCCACCCCTTCCCTCTGGCCCCGG
>JAKQDD010000253.1 GCA_029556615.1 Verrucomicrobiota bacterium
GAGCGCTTCCAATCCCACTTTGGCCTTGAAGGCCCCACTGTACCGTCGTCGTTTCGCTTTCATCGTCCTGCTCTCTCTCACATCGAGCAGAACCCGAAAAGTCTAGCTTAGCCCCTGGTCCGAATTTTGGGGTCCATTTCTGTGCCACGCCTGAGCGCTGAGAGCGAAGCTCGCCTGATCGCTCTGTATCGTGAGGGCGGTGGCCCGTGGAGCAAGCAGCACATTGTTCAGGTGCTCGCGTTCGGAGGCGGTTCGGCTTCGGCACAGGTCTTCCGTGAGGCCCTCACGAGGGACTCTGCTGGCAAGTTGGTATCGCCGGGTGATAACAGCATCCTGTGCTATCTGCCGGAACTGTGCGGTGTCTTGGCCCGTCGCAATGACGACGCGCTGCGGTTCTTGCTGGAAGCGAGCCGGCCTGAGTTCTGGCTCGCCCAGCGGCTGTGGAAGGGCGACGAACTGCCAGTCAGCGTGCGAATCCTCACGGGAGCCGCCATCAAGGGGCTGGGGTTTAGCGGGCGGCAACAGGCGCAGGAGGTTTTGGATTGGTACCGAGACAACCCGGCCAAGGCCGGGTTGAGAGAGCGTGACGGTACTGTGGCCTCGCTGGATGGTTCCATCGTCGGTGCGGTGTTCAGAGCGCGGATCGTCGAGGACGTGGGGATCGAGGCCGCGATGGACGAGGTGTTCTATGATGGCGAGGTTCTCATGCGCCGCTTCGGGGAGTGGCTCAAGACGCCCGAGGGAGGCGCTTGGTTTGCTTGGGCGGCAGGCGCCGAGCGGGCTGGCGTCGAGGCTGCTCGGAAAGCAGACGGTGGTGGACCTGCAACAAGGACGGGCAATTGACGGGCGAGGTGTACTGGACAGGGATAAGCGCATGCGCCGGCCACAGGGCCGGATGCGGACGATGAAGACCTGGCAGGATTTTGCCGGGAACACGCGGACGGCGACCACGCGCTGGAACTACCACCCGCAGCGCGGTTGGCTTGCATCCAAGGACTACCCGGACCCGGCGACCGGGAGTCCTCCGGAGCAGCCCGGAACCGGGGGACCGCAGTACACGAATTGGCCCTCGGGACGGCTTGCGCAGAGGACGTGGAAACGGGGGGTGGCGACCCAGTACACGTACAACGCCGCCGGGGACTTGGCAGCGGTGAACTACTCGGGCAGCACGCCGGACGTGAGCTACGGGTACGACCGGCAGGGACAGCGGACGAACGTGGCGTGCAATGGGGTGACGACGAGCGTCGGGTTCAACGGGGCGGGTGCGCCCTTGACGGAGGCGTACAGCGGGGGGACGTTGGCAGGGTTGGCAATGAACTGGACGTACGATACAGCGCTGCGGCGCAGCGGCCTGAGCGCGATGTCGGGGACGAACGCTCTCCAGGCGGCGGGCTACACGTACGACACGGCCGGGCGGCTCTGGAAGGTGAGCGATGGGAGCGTCGAGGCGGCGTACGGGTACGCGGCCAATTCGAGCTTGGTGTCGAGCCTGACGCTGACCAATAGCGGTGCCGCGGGCTCGGTCGCGAACCGGGTCTGGGACCGGTTGGGCCGGCTGATGTCGGTCTCGACGCGGGCCTATGGGAGTGGAGCGCCCGGGTTACCCTTCGGATTCGAGTACCAGTACAACCGGGCGCACCACCGGACGTGGATGAAGTTGGCGGACGGATCGTACTGGGTCTACCAGTACGACGCCCTGGGGCAGGTGATCAGCGGCAAGCGGTACTGGTCGGACGGGACCCCGGTGGCCGGGCAGCAGTTCGAGTACGGGTTCGACGACATCGGCAACCGCAAGAGCACGGGGGGCCGGGCCTCGGCGGCAAGCAGTTACACGAACAACCTGCTCAACCAGATCACCGGGCGCTCAGTCGCGCCGTACGTGGACGTGGCGGGGGTGGCCAATCCGACGACGAATGTGACAGTGAGCGCGGCGGGGCAGACGTTCACGGCGGCGCGGTGGGGCGACTATTTCCATCATGCGCTGAGCGTGCCGAACAGCAGCGCGCAGTACCCGACGGTCGAGGTGACCTCGGCGTTCACGAACTGGACGGAATCGGGGCAGGTGTATGTGCCGGCGACGCCGGAGGTGTTCACGTACGACGCGGACGGGAATCTGACCAGCGATGGGCGGTGGACGTACACGTGGGACGGGGAGAACCGGCTGGTCGAGATGAAGAGGGACGCGGCGTCGCCGAGCGGCGCCCGGATCTGGCTGGTCTTCGAGTATGACGCCCAGGGGCGGCGGATTCGGAAGACGGTTTCCACGAATGCGGGTGGCGGGTGGGTGGAACAGACAGACGCGGTCTTCCTCTACGACGGATGGAACGTGATGGCGGAACTGGACGCGAACGCGGCCAAGGCGCGGTTGCGGACGTACGTGTGGGGGATCGATCTCTCGGGCAGTCTCCAGGGGGCGGGCGGGGTTGGCGGGTTGCTCTGGGTAAACAACTACCAGACCGCCTATCAGGAGGAGACACTGCCCACCGGCGTTCATTTCGTGGTGTATGACGGGAACGGGAATGTGATGGCGCTGGTGAAGGCCGCGGACGCAACCGTGAGCGGCCGGTATGAGTACGGTCCGTTCGCGGAACCAGTTCGTGTCGGCGGTGCTTTGGCCAAGGCCCAGCCGTTCCGGTTCTCGACCAAGTGGACCGATGCAGAGTCAGGACTCGTCTATTACGGGTATAGGTACTACAGTCCGATGGCAGCTAGGTGGATGGGCAGGGATCCGATCGAGGAGGGTGGAGGACCGAACCTGTACGCGACCGTCCGCAACGCGCCAACTATCAGAACCGACGGCAGAGGCCTGTCAGACATCAGGTCCTGTCCGCTGTGCGGGGTGAATGTGACAGCGGCAGTTGAGAGGACTATGCTCCGCATCGAGCAAGTCTTCTGGTCAGAGCCGGATGAGGGCGTGAAGCGTGAGGCGTGCCGCAATCTCTACTTCAACTACGCGAAGGGTGGAGAGAGGACATGGGACATCTATCCGCTCTACCAGATTGGCTGTGGAAACGACTGGCACGGCTGGTACACCGGAGTGGGTTCCTGCAGCAGGACCGTGACTTTCAAAGGGCGCTGCTATTATGCAGGCTCAGTTAACTACGTGATGTGGGGGTTGGCGAATCGCATGTGCAAGGAGGCGGCTGAGTTGTATCATTGGAGCTGGCATGAACTATCGAACTATTGGCTGTGGAACGCCAAACTATTCGTATGGGGGCACAAGGCCTCCTGCCTGGATTGCCCCAGTGAACGTTGCGATCAGGCGATAGCACTCACGGAGTATGGCTACGGTCTGCCCCTTACTTCGGGCGGCCTTCACTGGTGTTCGCCGAACGGCAAAGCGGTGTCGGAGCGCGAGTTGTCGAGGCATTGGAATCCTGTCCACAGGACATTGCCTCGGCGCACACTAGAGTGATGAACAGCGTGCCGGTGAACTAGGTGGTGCACAGGACATCGACGTGTTGCGGATGTAGGTGATCATATGCCGGGTTTTTGTAGGAGAATTGCTCTGTTGGCGGGTCTGTGGACAGTCTTCGTCCACCTTCCGCTCGCCATCCCGTCGTTACAGTCCGAGAGAACCAGGATGCTGCAAGCCGAGGCGGCCCGTCTTGAGGATTTATGCGGGGCGGGGAAATCCACAAATGGCCTAGTGGTCGTGCCAGTAGAGGAGTTGCAGAGTGCGTCTGATGGTCTGCGGAGGATAGCTGTGAGGAGCGGGCAGGCGGATGAAGCGCTGAGCGCCGGCGTCATTGCCGCGGCATTGACGGTGGTTGTATGTGGGACTGTGCTCATCTCGCGAGGCGTCGAGCGAGCCGGCCAAGCAGGCGATGAGAGAAAGGGTGTGCGATCCAAGTGATGAACGTGACCATCAACCGGCCGTCCGGATCGGTGAACTGCTCCGCCAGAGCGGAGAGCTTCTCGGTGAACGCCACGGCGTCTTTCCAGCGCATCTCGCGGACGCTGACAGTCTGGCCGCGCAGGGCGATCTCGCGGACTGGGTGCAGGATGGCGAAGTCAGTCATGGACGTGTTGATTGAAGAGCCGGGGAGAAGGCGTGGAGACCCGCTCCCCGGCTTGGTTGGTTGGAACTACGCTGCCGAGCGCCGCCGGATCGTCGGTTTGCTGGTCGCCGTAGCCCGGACCTTCCACGTACCAAACTCGCCGCTCTGGGTCGGGAACTCGGTCGCCCGCAGCACACCCGTAAAGGTCGTGGTCTTGAGCGGGATCTTCGAGAACCGGTCGCCGACAATGCTCGTGATGGTGGCCGTGCCGGCCGGGGCGGTGGCGGCGGCCTGCGGGGGCGTGGCGCCGGATGTCGGCCGGGGCGGTCCGGTTACCAGCGGCGGCAGGGAGTCTGACGGGGAGGCAAGAACGGTGCCGGGAGCCGGCAGGTCCACGAATCTTCTCTTGACGGGCTCGGAAATCGGAGCGAGGAAGTCCGGGACACGACGAGAAGCCAATTCCATCGACGTTGCTTGGTGCCATGAAAGCGCCCGCCCTTCCTTCGCTGCCGGCACTGGCAGCGGCAATCGTCTGTGGGGCGGGGCTCCTGCCGGCCTCTC
>JAKQDD010000203.1 GCA_029556615.1 Verrucomicrobiota bacterium
CGGTTTTTGTTCACTCTCTACCCTACGGACCTTGCTAGACTCGGCGCTTCGATCACTCGACGTTTCGACGTTGCAAGTCGTTGTCCCGGTGCTGGTTCCGTTGTGGTGGCGCATGAGGTTTTGGAAGGTCGCATGGACGAAAATCGGTGCGCACGGTCACCCGATCGGGTTGGCCAGCGGTAGCCTTCCTAGCCGGGGTACCCACCATGCGCCCACGTTGACCTACAGCGCATCGGCAACGCGATCCGCTATGACGTGACTCGTCGCGCATCAAGTCTCGTCCTGGTGGCAGCGTGGCGCACGGTTGGCCTTCGTGGTAGGCAAGACGTTCAACGCCTCGATCGCTGCTCGAAGTGACTGCGCCTCGGCGCCGCCGTGGTAGCGTGCGGCCAGGCGCAGGTATCGCATCGCATCCTTGCGACTGATGTCGACGCATGACTCATTCAGCCAGCGGATGAACTGGCCACGCGGCAACGTCGCCTTGGCCCGCAGCAGCAGCTCGCCGCACGCGATCGCGGCGGCGCCGGCCGAGTGTAGGTCAGCTCGAAGTGAAACGCGCAGCTTTTGCAGTAACCTCGCCTCGGTCTGTAGGTCAACGGCGATCGCTTCGAGTGTCTCGGCGTCTTGGTTCATGTTGTGCCTCTACGATAGCCCGCGGCGCTCCAGGATCGCCTCAGGCGCTATCGCCAGCCGGCGGGAGGGTGAAGATAGCGGGTAGGCCATGCCGATACTCCAGCGGCCTTGGCGCACGCGGCGCGGGTGTCCGCCTTCGGTTGTGACTTTGGCAATTTTGCCGAAGTCAGTCCTCCGGTCCTTGCACGAAGGTTCTCCCTCGCCTTCGACCGGAGTATCTCCTCCCGGTAGCTGGCCAGCTTGATCCGGTCCAGGTCGTCCACCGCCTCCGGCGCGATGCGTTGCAGCTCGGTGGCGGCCTGCACAAGTCGCCGGCTGACGTGCAGCAGATCAGCGGCTTCAGACTGGCTCACAGAATCAGTGCGCAAATTTGCGCTTTGATCGGACTTGCGATCCCCGCCGTTTTTGATATTCGCCAGCCTGGAGGCGACCAGCGCACGCTGGGACTCGTTATGGTGCCGATCGCTTCCGCCAATATTGGCGAACCCGATGCCGGTGTACTGCTGGAAACGGCGGGTTTGGCGTTGGTGCAGGAGAAACATGGCCTCTAGGCGCCTCTACAGCGCATTTTGTTCGAGTGGCCTGATAGACGGCATGGGGGTTTCCGGCCTCGATCGGCGCAGCCGCAACCTCCAGCGCGACACGCCAACCGTTTCCAGGCGCCACGGGAAAAGTCCCTCGGCGGCCAGCTTGGCGATGGTCCCGGCCAGCTCGGCGCCGGGGACCTCGATCGTCGGCGGTGTGCTGCCGGCCAAGGGTGCCAGCGGTAGCTCGAATTGCGTGGGGTGCTTCATATCGTGAGTGAGAAGCCGTGCACGCGGGACGCGGCGCCGATGAAGTCCCGCATGACCTCGGTGCTGAACCAGCTTTTGTCGCAGAGGAAGTAGACCCACGCTAGAACCTGCTCCGGTGTCGCCAGGTCGGACAGCGCGATCTCGTAGGAGTAATGGCCAGCGGCAGCCGGCAGCAGGATCAGCCGGCGCTCGTAATCGAGGCGGACGGCCGGTGCCTGGGTGGTAGGTGATGCGATCATGTTCAATTCCCTCGGACGGCTTGGCGGTGCCGTGCGTCCTCTTGGATCCGGCGTGCGGTTTCGACCTGGGATGACTTGGTGACGTGCTGTGCCTCGATGCGGATCAGCCGGGCCCCGTCGGGCCGGCAGAGGAACACAAAGGCAGGGTTGGAAGGATCGGGTTCAACTCGACCGATCACGGTTGCTGTAAGCCCTCCGGGGATCCGGATCAGGTAGAAGTCAGCGGTTCTCTCTGAGGGGTTCATGGGGTGTTCGACTTTTGGCACTTAAGCCTCATGCCAGAGTAGGTGCCAAAAGAGTGCCCCCCCTATAGGGGGGTGGCACTTTTGGCACTTGGTGCCAGAAGGGGGGTTTTGGCACTTTTGGCACTTTTGGCACTTCATGGGGTTTGGGATCACTTTTTGATCGGTTGCCAGAGCCCGGTGACGGCCGACTTGGTGACGCGTCCGGCGTGGGCCAGAGCCTTACATTCTCGGTAGAATGACCGGCGCGAAACACCAAGCTCTGACTCACAGGCGGACTGCCAGGCGCTTGTCGAAAGTCCGGTGTCTGGTAACAAGTCAACCAGCTCGTCCGGTGTGTAGTCCTTCGGCCGGCCGATCTTCACTGGTTCCTGATCGGTGGAGACGTGCATCCCGGCCTCGTCGCTCCAGGTGAACCGCGGCCCGTTGGCCTTGGTGATCGGGGCGCGGCGGTTCTTGTCCGACCAGACGGTTGTGATCTCCTCGACCTTCTCCAGCCGCAGGTTGGTTTCCGCCTTGCGCTCGAGCTGCGATCCCAAATGGCCTCTGGTCTTGCCGTTGTCACTCCCCGGGTTGATGTGAATGACAGTGACGATCGAGCAGTTGTAACGGATCGCCGCGGCGTGCAGGTGCGCGGTGTAACCGTTGCACTCCTCGCTGTCGTTCACGTCTAAGACCAGATCGCCTACACCGTCGATCACCACGGCGTAAACGCCACCGTGTTCTCGGTGTGCGCGTTCGAGAGCCGCATCGATCGCTGCGCGGGCCTCGCTGACTGACAACCCCGTGACGCAGAAGGACGCGAACCAAGCCGGCGGCTTCTCGACCCGTGCGCGGCGTAGTGCCCGCTCCGTCTGCATCCAATGGTCGAACGGAGACTGCTCCGTGTCGAAGTGGATCATCGCCATGCCCAGCGGGTTTCTGGCGCGGACGCCCAGCGTGTCAACGGCGTCGGGGTGCATGGTGATCGCGGCGGCCAGCATGGCCTGGACGAAAGCCGACTTGCCGGCTTTGACGGAGGCGGAAACGGCGCAAAGGTTGCCCGGGGTGCAGATCGGCGTCTGCCCGATGTAGAACCTGGTTTCCGGCTCGTCCGGCTTCGCCTCGATCGAGAACCGGCGGCCGTCCAGGGTGTGCAGGATCCCGTTGTCAGCCGGGCCCTCCGATCGCAATTGCCTGACCGTCTCCAACGCGGTGTCCACAACGGCGCCGGCCCCCTGGGGGTTGCCCTCGACGTACTCTGCCGCCTCGCGTAGAGCCAGCGCGATCTGCGGGCCCCGGCGGTGCTCGATCAGCTCCCCGGCGGATAGCTCGGCCAAGTCGATCGGCAACGCCTCGCCCAGCATCCCCAAGAGCATCGCCCGGCCGGAGGCGTCGATCTGGCGCGACTTCTCCAAGCACTGAATGACGGTGGCGACGGTGGACCCCGGGCCCTGTGACCGGATCTCGCAAAGCGCGGCGGCGATGGTGGGATCCGAAACGCTCCGCGGTGCGTTCCCAACGATCCATCCCAGCTTCGGGCGCTTCAAAGCCGCGGCGGTGTTCTCGAAGATGCTGGCCAGTACCGCACGCTCGCGGCCGGCGTCGGCGCTCTCGCGGTGCGCCTTGACGGCGCCGCGGTCAGGTGGTACTGGTTCCCTCAGCGCAGACGACTGAGGCCCGGGTGGTAGGACGCCCGGGCTTTTCTTTTGACGGGTCATCGCAACCCCTCCGTGGTCCACCAGAACACGATGGTGAGCGTGCAGAACACCAGCAGCGCGAAAAGGAAAGGAGTCATGGCGTCGCCCTCCCCGGTGCCGGCGTGAAAGTGCGGCGCAAAAGCTGCTCGACCGTCGCGACGTGGTAGTAACAGTACCCGCCGCCCCGTCTGGCGCTCGGGTTCGCCTTACACCTGGGGACACGGTTTCGATCCAAGAGCCGCTTGATCGAGACAGGCTTCGGCGGTGGATCCAAAAACAACGGGATGATCTTCTCGCAGATCGTTTCAAGACTCGCGAACCGTGCGGTTGTAGTGATCACCGGCGGGTGTCCCCCCGGCGCCGTTGGGGCAGATGACTTGTTCATTCACCCCGTTGCAGTTAGTAGACTCCAACACACTGAAACGGGCCGGAAGTCCAACCAGAGGATAGCATTGCCAGTTAACCGTCCTACTGCCTCGCATAAGTGGAGACAGCCTCAGCGGTTCCGTGCTGGTATTGACGAAAGCGCGTTTCAGCCAATGCTGACAGGCTTGCGGACGCACCCCGTCAAATGTTCACGGTTGTGAACATTTGCAGGGAATTGAGGACGATCGACGAAGGACGGCGCCGGCCGTCGGGTGCCGGAAAAAAGTCCTCGAACCTAGTAACCGAATCTGCTGGAAAGTGCAGGTCGGCGGGCCTGGGTGTGTCAGGCTTTGGTGGGTCGCAGGCTGTAGAACCGGCGGGCGTCCTCGCTCGAAACCCTCCCCTGGTAGTGGGTCTTGATGACGGCCTCACTGTTGTCGAACATCATCCCCGTGGCGCCGTAGCTGCCTACCAGACGGACGAAGCAGCTGACCGCGGTGTGTCGGGCAATGTCCGGATGCCATTGCTTGAAGCCGGCCTCGCGTCGCATCTCGCGCAACTCCTTATGGAGTTTGCCCACGGTGAAAGGCCTGCCTTTGCACGCTTTCAGCCATGCAGCGGCGCAAGCGTTGAACGGCTTCTGCTCCACGGGTCCGTCGTTGAATTCCACCACACGCGATCGGCCGGTTTTGGTCATGTGCCCCTCAAGACGGATCTCACCGTCCTGCATGTTGATGTGATCCCACGTCAGGCGTGCAGCTTCAGACGGCCGCAAGCCGAGGATCAGGGTTGCCACCGTATTCGGCAGCAGCTTCCCCTTCCGGAATTTCGCCGCCACGCGCAGCAGGCGCTCCGCCTCGTCGATCGAGAGAACGCGAGGCGGCGCCACGGCATCGGCGGTGCGCTTCTGGCGCCCCTCGACCCGGGCAGGGTTGACGGCGATCCATCGGCGGGGTGTGTCCATGCACCAAGTGAAGAACCTCGACAAGGCGCGGCGGTCGTTGTCCCGGCTCACCAGAGAGGCTTTCCGCGTTTCGCTGTATCCGGCGATCGTCTCCTGGGTGACGGCATCGACCCTGACATTGCCGATCGAGTTTGCGAACAGGCGGGCCCGGACTCGGAGGTTTCCCCTTGTACGCAGGCGCAGCGGGCAGGCGTCGCTCCCCAGCCACGCAACGAACTGTTCAACCGCCTCGTCGATGCGCGGTGCCTCGGTGGTGCTGCGTCGTCCGGTGTGCAGCCATTGCCTGATGGCGGCGGGCATGTCGGCGTCGGTGGCCTCGGCTTTCCGGAGCATATCGAAGCAGCTTTCCGCCAGACGCAGCTGGATCTCGCTTAGCGACGTGATCCTTGGCGTTTCGGCCGGCGGGTGTCCGAGGATGAATTCCTGCTCCAGCTCCAGCCGGCGGGCCTCTGCTCGATCGCGGTCGGCGTAGTTCTCGCGAACGTAGCGTCCGTCCCGGGGTTGTCCCTGCACCCGCCACGAAATACTGCCGCCTTCGTTCCGAAACTCCAGGATGCGGAA
Organism: Verrucomicrobiota bacterium; assembly: GCA_029556615.1. Lineage (GTDB taxonomy): Bacteria > Verrucomicrobiota > Verrucomicrobiia > Limisphaerales > J093 > JAKQDD01. The sequence goes on from JAKQDD010000203.1 coordinate 5,479, forward strand.
ACGGGCTCGAGTGGTGCTGCCGATCCTCCCCTGCCTGGGGGTGTCGGTTCGCCTCGAAAACGGCGGCGGCGGTGGGGTGCTGGCGGTGGGTGTCCTGGGGTCGGCGGGGTCGTTGCTATTCATTGTCGGCATTAGGCCACACACTGCCGAAAGTTGCAAGACCTATTTCAATAGATCGGCCAGAAAGCATGATGGCCCTATATTATCAAGGCTTTCGTGAACGTCGGACAGACGGCCTTTTAAGCCGTTGGTCCCGGGTTCAAATCCCGGCCAACCCACCAACCGGGAATCCCGGGAGACTCGCGGTTCGATGCGGTTCAACCGTTGTGTCCCGGGGGCGGGTCGAGTGCGGGTTCGATGTGGACAACCACGTGCTGGATGGAGAGAGCGGAGGACTTCAATCGGGCGATCACTTCGTGTCCGATTTCATGGCCGCGCCGCACGGTGAGTTCGGCGTCCACTTCCACGTGAATCTCGACAAACAGGCCCAAGCCACTTTTCCGGGCATGGCACTTCTCGATGCGCACCACGTCCGGCACGGACGCCGCCAGCGTGCGGATATCGTTCTGGGTTCTCTCGGGAACGGCGGCGTCCATGATCTCTCCCAGCGCGGCGCGGAAGATGCGCGCTGCGTTGAAGACGATGACCGCGCATGCGAGCAAGGCGGCCCAATCATCGGCGCTCTCGAAGCCTTTGCCTCCGATGAGTGCGATGGCGATGCCGACGAACGCTGCCGCGGAGGTGAGGGCATCGGAGCGATGGTGCCAGGCGTCCCCCTTGACCGCCGTGCTGGTCAGTTCGTTGCCCACCTTGAACACGAAGCGGTAAAGCGATTCCTTGGCGGCAATGACCAGGGCGAGCACGAGCAGCGTGTACCAGGCGGGTGCGTGATGGGGGGTGACGATTTCCCGCACACTCTGGACTGCGATCAGGACCGACGCCCCGAGCAGAGCCAGGGCAACGATGACCCCGGCAATGGGTTCGGCCTTGCCATGTCCATAGGGATGGTCGGCATCGGCGGGCAGCGACGAGACCTTCAGCCCGACCCACACAACCAGGGAACTGAAGACATCGGCCGTGGACTCGATGCCGTCGGCGATCAGGGCGTAGGAATTGCCCGCGATGCCGGCCACGATCTTGGTGGCGGCCAAGACGACGTTGACCGCCATGCCGACACCCGCTGCCATGAGTCCTCGTTGAACCGATCGCATAGGCCGTGCCCGCCCGTCCTGGCCCCGACCGGACGGACCGGGGGCACTCTGGCGGCAAGCAGGGGCCCAGCCAAGCGTTTCCACGGATTGGGACGCCCGCTTGGATCAGCCGTATGGGAGGCAAACCGGCTCGAAGCGGCGGGTCAGAAGTCCATCTCAACTCGTGTCTCGAAGACGCTGAAGTTGCCTTCGGGAGCGCGTCCGTTGACACGGCCAAAGCCGCAGTTGAACCGCCATTTCACATGCGGGTGCAAATGCCAGTTCACGCCCACCATCAGCATCGAGAGACGTCCGCCGTCGACGTCGGCACTGTCGAGGTTCACGAACGAGTAACGCGCAGCCAGCTCCCACGCGCCCCAGCCCCCATGGCCCCAATCGAAGTTGCGCTTGGGAATCACCCGCCCGAAGATGCCCTCGGCCCGGTCGTAGGGCCGGCTTTCGCCGGTGAGAAACCAACTGGCCGAGACGTAAACCCCGGCGAAACCCGGAACCTGCCCGTTCAGTTCGCGCACCCAGGAGTGCAGGTACTCGCCCTGGACGGCGAACGAGCCGTTCACCCACGCCGCTTCGGCGCCGACCACAAGTGCCCCGTCAGCTTGCATGTCACCGGTGTCGACGACGTGCGGAGCCAGGTGGCTTTCCGGGCGCGAGCGATAGCGGACAGTATTGCCGGCGGAGTACAGGATGTTGGCGCTCAAGCCGCAATGCAGCAACTTCGCGGCTTCGGGCGTCTCCGGGTTCACCTGATAGAATGGGAGTCCGGTGATCCGCATGATGGCTCGGCCATAGTCTGTCGCGGCGTCGCCGAAATCCTGACCGACGCCGTCCGTGAAGAGGCCCAACCGCCAGGTGGCCCGCTGATGCATGATGGGGCGACCGATTTGGAGACCTGCGTTCACGCCGGGGGCCAGGGCCTGCAATGGTGCCGCCGGTTCCATGAACGTGATGTCCCGGCTGCTCGTGACCACATCCAAACCCATTGGCGCCTGGTATTGACCGCCTCGAAGCTCGCCGATCCAGGGAATGTCCATGAAGGCGAGATAGCTCTCCTCGATGTAGAACTCGTCAGGGATGTAGCCGAACTCAAGCTGGTAGGAGACGGGCAGAACCAGGAGACAATCCCCTTTAGCGTAAATGCGGGCACGGCGCAGCTCGATGCCGCTGTCGAAGTCGTCCAGCCCGTCGCCCGTGGCAAAGGCCGCCCCGTCGACCGCATACTTGGCGCCGATCTTGCCGCTCATCTTCAGTTCTTCGAGGTTGTAGAACCGATAGGCATTGGTCCCCTGGACTTTCGTGCGCATCTCTGCCAGCGGACCGTTCAGCGGCGTCTTTCGGGAAACCGCCATGTGGATCCCGTCCCACCCGTTCCAGGAGGATGACCAGATCAACGACTTCGCCTTGGGTGCGGGGGCGTTGGTGGCGCTGAGGTCCGGCGGGGCATTGGTCTCGATCGTGATTCGGACCTGCTGTTTCAACCGTCGCGGACCTTCCTCGTCCGGTACCGCGGTGTCTGACTCTCGCCCGGATACTCCACCGGCTTCGCGATGGACCGTATCCGGGCCATTGGCGCTGTGGACGTCGGCAGCCGCCACGCGGCCATGCCACGTGGCCTGACCGTGGATGGCGAGGAGCAGAACCACCGCGAACCCCAGCGAGGCGCGCCTCAGACCGATGAAGCCTGCAGTCCCAGGAAACCGTGGGGGGCAACGGGGCATCCCGCCTCCGCGCCTCGCTAATGGAGAGTCCTCGACGGAAGGCGGATGGGTCTGGAACCGGACGGACCAATGTTCATCGGTTGACATCGAATTGCACAGGTCGAGGACTCTGGCGACGAACGTCGATCCGGCACGGGGCTGCTATCGGGATTCACAGGCAACAAGGAGGGAGTGACGCCTGCTCACTCCCTCGATTGGCCTTTGCGACTCAAGACTCAAGGCGGCGTTCTTCGGGAACGCCGGATGTCGGTGCATGCTGTCATTCCTCGCTCTTTAACCGGTTCATGCCCTGGACGAGCTTGTGCCAGCCGTAAGTGAGCGAGATGCGGAAGCCGTCCATCCGGAGATCGGTGGGTCCACTGTCGTTGACGGTGGCTATGTAGCCGGCGGTGAGGGAGAGGTTGTCGGTGATCTGGTAGCCGAGGGTGAAACCGACACCCAGGGTGTTGAGCGAATCGCCCGCGACTCCGTTCAAACTCGACTTGCCGCCCGCCAAATAGGTTGTGTCGAGGGAACCCCAAAAACGTTCGGTGAAGTCCCGGGTGAGATGCGCTTCCAGTTGGAACTTGGGATCCGTGCTCAACGTATGGCCCACGAAGTCATCGTTATCACCGTAGAACCAGACCGACGGAAACACCTCAAAGGTGGTGCGCCGGCCGGGCACCCACGGACCGATCTGCCAGACGATGGGCGCACCCACCCGGCCATACCAGCGGTTCATGCCGAGGTTCAGCGCCTCGTCGCTGTCATATTCGCCGATGGGGAACACGACATCCACGATCAAGTCGAGCGAGAGCTTCGGTTCGTAGCGCAGCATGTCGGGGATGTTCTTGATCGCCTTGGGGCCGATCAGGTTGTAACCCACTTCCAGCAACGGGTCGCCGAAACCAGTGGCGTCCTGATTGTAGAGCCGGCCGGCGAGGGTGGTTTCGCCGGAGATCCGGCCCACCGGCTCCAGAACCGCGAGGGTGAGCGTGCGGTCGAACAGGGGCAGTAATTTGGCGTAACCCACCATCGCAACGTTCGCGTCGATGGCGGCATTGGCCGAGACGAAGTCCGCGGGGTCCATGGGATTGGCATTGCCGCTCAGGGATTGGTAGATCACCGGCACGGCGTTGGCCCCGGCGAGGCTTTTCCAATAGAAGCGCGGAGGAATTTGTGCGAACGCGAATATCGGGCCGAGGATCGTTAGGGCGAGGATCGTGGTAGCGAGGCGCCGTGATCGCGAGCTGGAAGAAATGTGAAACCCTTCGCGCTGTGGTTTGGTTTCAATGTTCATGGCATCGGTCGTTGGCTGAATTGAGTTCATTTTGTTTTCGGGTGCGATTACGGTTTCGGGTCGGCCATCATGTTCGGCGGCGGGATGAACTGCTTCTGATAGACGAGCGGCGGGAAACCGTCCACCACCGGATAGCGATCGGGAAGCCGCTTTTCCTGTTGCTCCCAAATGACGCGGCTGGGCAGGATCACGTTGTTGGCCCGGAAATAGTCGTCCCAGAGCGCCAGGAGCGCCTTGACCTTCTCGGGATGCTGGGCGGCCAGATCATGGCGCTCGCCCAGATCGGTGGCGAGGTTGAACAACTCCCATTCCTCCGTGCCGTAGGGTTTGTATTGCCAGCGCAACTTCCAGTCACCCTGCCGGACGACGCGGTTGCCGAAAACCTCCCACGCCATGTGGTCCTGTTCGGAACGAGGCGACTCTTCTTCACCCGCCAGCGTCTTGACCCACGACTTGCCGATCAACGGAGGCGGCTCCTGACCGTTGACCGTCTTGGGATAACTGGCGCCGGCCACTTCGAGCAGCGTGGGCATGATGTCCGCCACGTGCATGAGACCGCGGTTGATGCTCCCGGCTGGGCGTTTGACGATCGGGCCGCTGACGATGAGGCCGTTGCGGATGCCGCCCTCGGCCAAGTTGCCCTTGTATTGGCTGAACGGAGTCATCGAAACCTGGGCCCACATCGGGCCGTAGCCGACGTAAGTATGGGGATCGCCCCACGCGTTGGGATGCGTCTGCGCCCAGGCGATCGCAGCGAACAGGAAATTGGCCGTGCCGGGCGAGCCCACAATCGTTTGGAAGAGGTCGGTTCCTTCCGCGCCGTTGTCCCCGAACACGATGAAGATCGTGTTGTCGTATTCGCCGATCTTCTTCAGATAATCAATCAGCCGCCCGCAGTGGTAGTCCAGGTTCTCCACCAGGCCGGCGTAGAGCTCCATCTTTTTGCCACTGATGGCTCGTGCCGCGGGCGCCAGGGTAGTGGAATCGGGCAAAAACCACATGCGTTCGGCTAGTTCCGTCCCTTTGGGCACGAGGCCCATTTCAATCTGGCGCTGCAGCCGCTCCTTGCGCACCGCGTCCCAACCCTTGTCGTATTCGCCCACGTGGCGGTTGCGCCATTCGCGCGGCAGATGATAGGGGTCATGCGGCGCCTGGTGCGAAACGTAGGCGAAGAACGGCTTGCCATCCGCCCGGTTCGCCTCGATGTAACCGATCATCTTGTCGGTATAGGTCTTCGTAGCGTAGTAGTTCTTGGGCAGTTTTTTCAGGTAGCGGCCATCCTCGGTGAAAGTGGATTTCGGGGTGTTGGCGCTGAAATTCGCCATGTCCCAGTAGCTGCCCGCGCCGTCGAGCAGCGCGAAGTCACGCTCGAATCCGCGCGCGGCCGGAATTTTGTCGGGGTCCTTGCCCAGGTGCCATTTGCCGGCCATATAGGTGTGGTAGCCGGCATCCTTGAGCAGTTGTGGCAGGGTCGCCACGCGGTTGTTGAGGTAGCCTTCGTAGCCGTCCACGCCCCGTTGGTTGGGCGCCGTCATCTCGCTCATGTTGCCCATGCCATTGAGATGCGTGTCCGTGCCGCTGAGCAGCATGGATCGCGTGGGGGAACAACTGGCGTGGGTGTAGAACTGGGTGCAGCGCAAGCCGGCTTTGGCGAGTGAATCCAGGTGGGGCGTCTTGATCTCGCTGCCGAAACAGCCCAGGTCCGAATAGCCCAGATCATCGCCGAGGATGATGACGATATTGGGCCGGCGGGGTGTGCCGGCAGCTGGAGAATTGGCCGCCTGCACTGGCAGAAGGGTCGTCATCATGAGGGCAGCTGCCAACCCCGTACAGATCAGGGGCTTCATGGCCAGCCGTGGGACGGTCATCACCCTGGCAGCTTTGCGCCACGCCAGAACGACAGCGCCGCCCGGAGAACGGCAAGGGGCGGGAGGCCCGCCCGAGACCGAGGGCGGTGACAAGAGTTGGCGGTTCAGTGGCGATGTCATAACGTCTCCTTGATCGTCTCGTGGTTGCAGTCGGTCGGCATGAGGTTCATTTCGCGAACAGGAACGAGATCTGGAGGCGCAGCCCCCATTCGGGCGCGCCGCTGGGACCCTCGGCGTAATAGCGTCCTCCGAGTTGCAGCGAGATGGGCTGTCGGCCCACCTTCAACAACTGCTGCACATACACGTTGATCGGCACGGTCCATTGCGAGCGCTGCCAGTCATAGGTGGACTCGGTGTTCAACCCGAAGCTCGTCAAGGTCCTGGTCGTGCAGGACGCGAACGGCTGAAGGAACGTCCGGTTTACATCGGCCCGACGGGCCTCGCCAGCGAACGACCAAGTATGATTGAACAGCACGCCGTAGGTCAACAGCCCTTGTTGCTTCAACGCCACGGCCGTCGGGCCGGCGCCCCACTGCTCTTCGCCTAGCAGGTCGTCCGTGGCGGTCGGAATCTGCAGCACCGGACCCGCACCCCAGATCCAGCCGTGCTTCGTGGGATGGACCGGCGAGAAGAAGAGGCTCTGGACGGTGTCCGCCAGGCCCGACTGGCTCGAAGTGCCGATGATATCCTCTTGGTAGACAAAGGGCAGGATCGTGCGGGAAATCAGGTTCCAATCCTCGCTGAGCGAGACTGGAATCACCGGCTGCACCGTCAGCTTGTACTGGAAGCCGTCGTCGTTCGGACCGGCACCCCAGTCGAAGTTGCTCTGCAGCGGGAGGCTGATGAGGCTGGCGAGGGGATTCATCGTGGCCTTGGCGAGCTCGGCCGCCCTGGCCTTTTCGTCGTCGCCCCCCGGTCCGCCGGTGCCCGACGCGTCTTGGTCGGCGCTTGCGAAGAGCGTTGCCAACGCCAGGGCGCAGGCTGCGGCCGTGATCAGAATCCGGTGTCCTGTTCTTGGGTGGGTACCGCGGGGTTTCATGGGGTGGTGGTATCTCATGGGGTGGTGGTATCGCGATGGTGTGGGCTGAATCGTCGGTCGTCAGTGGTTCTTGCGCGGAGCCCTAAGGCCTCATCCAAGCGCTGCCGATGGTGATGTACATCGTGGGGTCGTCCGGGCCCCAGGCCACATCCACGCCCGCGTGAATGCCGTAGCGGCGCGCAAGTTCGTAGCGGAAACCGGCTCCGCCAGCGGCCGCCGTTTGTGTGTTGTCGAACGCGTCGAATTCAGTCCATGCGGCTCCTCCGCCGACGAAACCGACCAGGCTGAAGCGCCTCCAGAACTGCCAGCGGACCTCCGCTTCCACCTGTGCCACCTCATCCCCTTGATAGCGCATGGCGGCCACCCCGCGCATCAGGATGAATGGCTCCATGTAGAACGGGGTGTCTCCGAAAGCCGCCGTGAGCTGCCCGCGCAAGCCGAGGGTGAGTTTCGGGTGCAATGGCAGGTAATGCATCGCGAGCCACTGGACGCGCTGAAACTCCGCGTCTCCGCCCAGCGCCTCGCTCGCAAACCCCGCGCCCGCCTCAAGATAGGTTCCACGGGTCGGAGTGAAGATGTTGTTGCGGGTATCGAAGGACACCGAGGGCCCGAGTCCGCCCACGTTCGAGGTGCTGCGAAAGTCCGGCAGGTGTGGCGTGCCGGCCGGCGCGTCGAAACTGACATCGGTCGACACAAAGGCATACCCCAATCCCGCCCACCAGTGCGAAGTCCCCAGACGGTACTTGGACTGCAGGACGAACCCCTTCGGTTCGAGGTTGAAAGCCAACGGTTGGTTGGCCAGAGCGGAGGTCTTCCCGATGCCGTAGTAATCCAGGTTCACGGAGGCATACAGGGCGCCCGCCAGGGTTTGCAGCCGCCCGCCGAGCCAGTGCCGCGAATCCGCCGCCACCGCCCCCCAGGATTCGTTCTCGGTGGCAAACCCGCCAAGCGCTGTGATGTTGGGCCGGTCTCCGGCTGCCGGCCTGCGGATGAAGGCCGGCACGACGACGACACCGTAGCCGACTGCCGGCTCGCTGATCGGGAGGACAACGGGGAGAAAGCCAGGGTCGGAATCCGGGACGCCGCTCATCTCCGGCCCACCGTCGTCAGCGGAGATCGACTTCGACGGGGAAGCGTGGGGTGTCGGGGTCTGACCCACGGTCGAACCCAGGCACAGCAGAACACTCAAAACACACAGCATGAGCCGATACTGCAGCTGGGTGACCATTCTCGGTTCCTGGCGGACTCGACAAGTGCTTGCGAGTGTCACACGCCGAGTCACTCGGGAGAGACCCTCCACGTCGGATCGGGATCATAAGCGGTCATGCCGGCTGCCGCTTTGGCCGTGCCGGGTCCGAGGTCTTTTTGATAGACGCGGCCCTGCTGACTCACGATGAACGTCATGATACCGGTGTTGCCGTATTGGGCAGGCCATGCCATGAGTCCGAAGCCGCCGATCATGTTTCCGTTAATAATGAAGCTGTAACGGCCGCCGGGGGCGGACTTGCCCTGACGGGTCAGGATCTTGAAGAAGTAGCCGTGGAACGGCTCGGGTTGCGCGCCTTCTGGACTGGGGCCTGACCTGAAATAGCCTTGAGCCTGGGCCTGGGCAGCACGCGGGCCGAGCGGGCTGATCTCCCCGTCGAGATCCGGCGGCCAGTAGAGCCCGTCCTTCGTGCCGGGGGTGCTGCGGATTCGCTGTGCGTATTCCAGGACTTCGTCACCATCGCGGTCCTTCGCGGCGTATTCACGCTGGGCCTCGACATACGCGCGCACGGTTTCCAGGGTCGAGAGCTCGTTCTCGCCGATTCGGCGGTTGAGCAACTCGTCCTTGCCCGCCCGGGTGTCGAAGAACCACTGCCCATCCCTCTTCACGAGGGGAATGGGGAAAGGCCAGGAGGTTTCCCCGACGTGAAGTACACATCGGGCATCGGACAGGCGCACCACCCGCTGGGCCTGGTCAAAGGCCGCGGTGAACTCGGTCAGATCGCGGGTGGCTTGCACCCGATCCGGGTTCAGCAAGTCCGCCGCCGCGGAGCCAAAGAGGACGCGGAGGGCCTGGGGGTCTTGCGCACGCGTCGCGGCGGCAAGCGCCGAGACTGCCTCCTCGGGCGCGGCAAAGCCCTGGCCGAAGTCCGCCGCGCTGAGGTCGCAGGGCATGGCGAGGACCAGCAGCAAAGCCCCGGTGCAGCACATCAACGACGGGAGGCTCTTTTTCATGGGGGTCATAGTCAACTCCTGGAAGCAGGTTGAGGTCAGAGAGGGTCGAGCGGGGGGCGGTTCATCGGCGACGGCCGCCCACGGCGCCGCCGCCACTGAAGCGACTGGAGGCGCCGCGGCTGCTGGCAGCACTGGCCCGGGCACCGCTACTGGCGCCGCTGAACGCGCTTCCGGACGACCCGGCGCGGCCGGCCGCAGACGGCGAAGCACTCGGCGCAGGACTTGGGCGATTGGCGCTGGCCGAAGGCGCAGGGCGAGTGGTCGAGGCCGCACCCGTGGAGGGCCGCGCTCCGGCCCCTCCGGTGGAGGGCCGCGCGCCGGTCGCGGCCGTGGAAGGCCGGGTCCCTTCAGAACTCCAGCCCCGGGCTTGCTTGCTGGCGGCCGAGGTTGAGGCCGAAGGCGTGCCGCTCTTATTCAGCCGGCCTTGGTCCGGCTGCCACTTCGTCTGCGTGCGGTTCGAGGCGGCACTGGCGTTTGCGTTAGCATTGACGTTGGCATTCCGGTTGACGTTGGCGTTTCGGTTCACGTCGGTGTTCCGGTTGACGTTGATGTTCCTGTCAATGTCGATGTCCACATCGCCGTGAAAACACCCGCCATAGTGCCAGTCGCAGTTGTTGGCGATAATGGCGCCGACGGCGACGCCGGCGGCGAACGACACGGCTGGCGGTGGGCCGACGTAGGTGGGCGGGGGTGGGTAATAGACCACGGCGGGGTTGTAGGTCGGCACGTACACCACCTGCGGATTGGAGGGCTGAATCTGGACGATGGTATTGGTTACGACCACGACCTTCTGCTCGACCGTTTTCTCGACCACCATGTTGGTGACAGTCACCACCTGCTGCGGGGTCGTCTTGAGGGTGCCGACCTGTTGGGCCTTGGCGCGCAGGGACTGCATGGCATCCATGAGGTCCTTATCCTGCGCCAGGAAGGCCTCCCCGAGTTCCATCGTCCAGGGGAGGTCATCGTTCATCTTCTTGATCACCTCCGGCACGCGAGCCACGGCTTTCACGTTGTCGTCCCATGGCTGCGCATCGAGCTTGGTCAGGTTGTTGGTGTCGGCCACGAATCGCGCCGCCTGCACAATCTCCAGCGGATAGACGGATGCCGGCAGGATGGTGGCGATCAGCGCATCGGGATAGAGCGCGATCGGAGCGGCCAGTTTCTCCAAATCAGCCGCGCTCCGCTTGACCGGGCCAGCCGGCGGCGGCGTCGGGGTGGCGGCTGGAGGCGCCGGATCCGCAGCGAAGGCGGTGAGGGAACCCAGGAGCAGGCAAAGATACAGCGTTTTCATGATGAGGGGTTCTGGAATGGCGGCTATCATCGTGGGCTTGTCACGGTTCGGAGACATAGACAGTGACCGGCGCCTGCCGGTTCTTGACCTGAACGGTCTGGCTGCGCCAGGCACGGCCCGGGTCCCGCAGGCGGGCGTAGGTCGCCTCCGAGATCCCGAGGCACATCGGATCTGTGACCGACTCGATCCGCGCGGCGGTATTCACCACATCGCCGATCACCGTGACGTCCTTGCGGCTGGCGGTGCCGATTTCCCCCTGGATCACGGCACCCGAGTTGATCCCGACCCGGATGCGAACGCCATCGAGTCCCCGCGCGTACCGGGTCTCGTTCCAACGCGAGACCGCGGAGAGCACCTTCCTGCCCGCGGCAACGGCATCGTTCGGGTCGATGAACACCGCCATGATCGCGTCGCCGATGAACTTGTCAATGTCGCCATGGCATTCGCGGGTGATCACTTCGCACACCCCGAACAGTTCGTTCAGCATCAAGGCCACGGCTTCCGGCGAGTTGCGTTCGGAGAAGGCCGTGAAGCCCACGACGTCCAAGTACATCACCGTCAGTTCCCGGACCCGCGCGTGGCCCTCGGCGCCGCCCTGCAGATGCTCCATCACTTCCTCCAAGGTGGCGGTCGAGACGTATCGCTTGATCAACTCGTTGAACTTCTCCTGCAGCAACCGGAAGTCCTCCTCCTGGGAGATATCGCGGAACACCTCGATCCCCGCGATGATGGCGCCGCTTTCATCACGGATCGCGCCAATGTGCGTGTAGACTGGGAAGCGGCGGCCGTCCTTGTGCATCGGATACACCTTGGCGCGGAGGCTCTCGCCGGTCTGAATCGAGCGTTGCAGCGGGCAGGCAGAGAAACACAGCATCGTGCCCTGCTCATCGATATGGTTCAGCATGCTGTCATGGCAGCAGCGTCCCATGACCTCCTTCCGGAGATGACCCGTGATCTGTTCGGCGGCGCGGTTCCAGAAGATGATCCGCCGTTCCCGGTCCACGATGTAGACACCGTCGAAGATGCTGTCCAGGACCGTGGACAGCACACTGCCTGGATCGCTGAGTTCCTGGTAAATGGCCTCTCGGTTCATGGGCTCGGTGTCTTAGGGTCTGTGCAGGAATTAATTTCGTTTTCGCACAGACCCTTAGGTTGGCAGGCGTTCCCGCGGACAGGGCGTTCGGGGGGTGCCGGAGGTCGCACAGGCGTGGTGGGCTCCACCGGCCACCGGGGATTGGGTCGCTGCCCGGGGTCGGATGGCCCTGGTGATGGCGTCGAGGACCAATGCGCCGGGATCTGTTTTGCGGAAATAGCCGGCGCAACGGAGCGCCTCCGCCTCGGCGCGAGCCTGCGGGGTGTCATGTGCCGTGAGGAACACGACGGGGGTGACGTCCCTGACCGCGGCGAGGCGGCCGCTCAATTCCAGGCCGGACATCCCCTCGAGCTGGATGTCGAGCACCAGGCAGTCAAAGCGCGGACGCTTGGCGTCCTCGAGGAAGGCCTCCGCCGAACCGTAGGTCACTGGCTGAAAACCGGCGGCGAGCAGCAGCCGGGCCAGGGAGCGGCAGACACTTTCGTCGTCGTCCACGACCGCGACATAGGTTCGGGCGCGGCTGTTCATCGCAACGCGGCCAGTCTCGCAGAACGGCTGGGGACCCCGCTACTGCCCTTTGGGGAAGGTGCGCGGCAGGCGGCGGGGTGGGGCTTAGGGGTGTTCAGGGATCACGGGTCACCCCGTTTCGAACCCCGCGTCCTGGACGAGCCGCGTGAGTTCCGCCACCGAATGAACGCGCAGCTTCTGGGTGATATGGGTGCGGTGCAGCTTGACCGTTCGCTCGTGAATGCCGAGGGCCGCGGCGATCTGTTTGTTGAGCTTGCCCTGCACGACCTGCCGGAGGACATCGCCCTCCCGCTCGGTCAGCGAGTCGAAGAGCTGACGCAGAGCCTGCCGCCGTGTGCGCAAGGCCCGGTCCTGTTCGTTCCGGGCCAGGGCGCGCCGCACGGCGGCGAGCAAGTCCGCCTTGGGAGCCTGCTTGGTCAGGAAATCCTCCGCTCCGCCCCGGATGGCTTGCACGGTGGTGGGGATGTCACCGTGAGCGGTGAGAAAGACGATGGGCAGGGGACTACCGGCCTTGCTCAGGGCTTCTTGCAGAGCGATCCCGTCCATGCCCGGCATTCTGAGGTCCGTGATGACGCAACCCGGCATGTCCGGCTTCAACCCTGCCAGGAACTCCACGGCTGAGGCGTGAACGACCACCCGAAAGTGCGAAGCCCGCAGCAGTCGGGCCAGCGAGCGCAGAAACGACGGGTCGTCGTCGACGATGAAGACCGTCGGTTCGGCGGGTGCCGGGAGGGGAGGTGGGGAGGAGGCCATCATCGGTAGCAGTTCCTTGGGAAACTCCGTATCGTGCGACGTCATCACGGACCACGCATCTCGGATTCTGGACTTCCGCTAACCGTTGACCGATCGCGAATCAGCGTTCCCCCATCGCTGTGCACCACGGGCAGCGTGAAGCAGAAGCACGCCCCGCCTTCAGGCAGGGGCTCGTACCAGATCCTGCCCTCATGCGCCTCGATGAGGGTTTTCGATACCGCCAGGCCAATACCCAGGCCGTCCGGTTTCGTGGAAAAGAACGGCTGAAAGATGCGGGCCACGTCCGGGGCGGCCACGCCCGGACCGGAGTCGCGCACGCTGACCTCGATCATGCCGCCGTCGGACCGCTGGGCCCGCAGGATGAGGCGTCGCCTCTCGGGGGGAAGTGGGCTCATGGCGTCCATGCCGTTGAGGACCAGGTTGAGCAGGACTTGCTGCAACTGGATCCGGTCGCCGATCACGGCGGGCAGGTCGGGGGCGATCTCGAGGGAGAGTTGGACGTGTCGCTCGCGGGTGTTGTGCCCGACCAGGGCGGCGACCTCCTCGATCACCTCGGCGATCGAGAGTCGCGCATGCTCCACGGTCTGCCGTTTGAGCATCGTTCTCATCCTCTGAATGACGCCGGCAGCCCGTTGATCATCCTGACGGACGTCAGCGAGAATGGCGCGGAGCTCGGCGAGGTCCGGCGGTTGTTCTTCAATGAGCACTTCAGCCGCCTCGGCGTTGCGCAGGATGGCGCCCAGGGGTTGGCCCAGCTCATGCGCCAGCCCTGAAGCCAGCTGCGCCATGGCCGACACCCGGTCGGCGTGGGCCAGTTCCTCCCGCAATTGACGCATTTCGTGGGCCACGCGCTCGCGGTCAAGAGCCCGAGCCGTCTTCCGGCGAGACCAGGACCAGACCGACGCGCCACCCAGGGCAGCGAGCAGCAGCCCCGCGCCGACTTGAAACCACCGGGTTTGCCAGAAGTACGGCAGCACGGTAAAGGCCAGGCTCGCGCCGGTCGGGTTCCAAACGCCGTCGTGGTTCGCCGCCCGAACGCGGAAGACATAATCGCCCGGTGGCAATCGATGAAAGCGGACGAACCGGTCATTCCCCGCGTTTCTCGAGGCCCAACGCTTCCCCTTCAACTCCGAGTCGAACCGCACCTTCTCCGGAGCCGTGAGACTGGGCGCTGCCGATTCGATGTCAATGCCGTAGGTTCCCGGCGGCAATCGAAGCGGCTGTGAGAAAGGCGCCCGGAGGCGAACCTCATCGTTGGCGGGGCTGCCAGGACGCCGATCGGCCTTGGCCTTCGACTTGGCCTTGGGGGCGCGATATGTCAGCTGCTCCACCTGGACCGGTGGGGGCTCGGATTCGAGGCGGAACTCCGCCGGGTCGACCACGGCCACGCCTTTCTGCGTCGCAAACCAAAGCCGGCCCGACCGGTCCCGCATGCAGTTGGGCTGGGCGACGGAACATTCGGCACTGGGCAGGCCGTCATGCCGATCGAGCACCTGGAACTCCACCTGCGGAACGCGCCGGTCAGCCACCGCGTGAAGCTGCTGACGACTCGCCCGCAGAACGCCGCGGTTCGATGGCATCCAGACATGATCCCGCGCGTCCTCGATGAACCCGCGCACCTCCAGTCTGGGGAGCCCCGTCTCGATCTCGACCCGGTCCGTCCGTCCCTGCCGCCAACGGATCAGGCAGGCAGCGCGTGTCCCCATCCACATGCTGCCGTCAGCCTCGGCAAGGAAGCACAGGACTCCTGGCAGCGATTGACCGTCAGTGTCGCGAACCGCAGTGAATCGGTCTTCGACCTGGCGATAAACGCCCTCCGATTTCGCCAACCACAGGCTGCCCGAGGCGTCCTCGCCGAAGCAGGCGACTTTACCGGGCGGCAAGCCTGCCTCCGGACCGAGCCGCGTGTAGTCGGTGCCATCGTAAACCACGGCACCCTCCTGAGTGGCGATCCAGATGCGGCCCTGCGCGTCTTCGAACAACGCGGTGACCTCGGCACCCGTGGCTGGCTTCAGGGGGGCCTTCTCGAATCGATCCTGGCTGCGGCGTACCCAGCAGGAATCCTGGTCGCCATACCAGAGCCGGCCCGCCCGGTCCTCGATCACGGACAATCCATAGCTGCTCTCGTTCTTCGGTCCTGGCACCAAGACACGCGTCGTGCTTCGTTCCTCATGACGATGAAGACCCGAGTCATACAGGGCGATCCACGCTGCCCCATCGCGAGCCGGCGCCACCGAACGCGCCCGGGATCCCGGGATCCCGAGATTGATCGAAAAGAACCGTTGCCGTGTCAACCGCCTCAGCCCGTCCCCGCTCGTGCCAATCCACAGGTTCTCCTCGCGATCCTCGAACACGACCCGGGTGGCCGCCGTCCCCAACCCGTTGGCCGTCGTCCATTGCCGCAGCTCCCCGGCGGGTGTCACTTGGTACAGGCCGGAATCGTAGCTGCAGATCCAGAGATTGGTCCGGCTGTCCTCGCCCATCGACCAGATCCCTCCCCTCAACTGCGGCAGGGACGATCGGTAGGTCAGGCTGCCCCCCCGGAACTTGAGCAGTGCGCCGGCCACCCAGACCCACACGCCGCCGCCGCGTGCAGTCGCACAGGCAACGGCCGAGCGCCCCGCCGTGGGTCCTGGCGCGTGGACCTTGACCCAGCGCTGGCCATCCCAATAGCCGATGAAACGGTTCTGCGCCACCCACCACGAGCCGCTCGTGTCTGCTGCGCCAAGATAGCCCATGCCCGGCTCGCCCGGCGGTGAAGGAAGCTCGGCCAGACGGTCGTTCTCCACCGCCAGCACATGGCCGTCGAACGTGGTCATCAGCAGGTCCCCGTTCGCCCGCTCGGCAAACGTGCGGACGTGATTGCCCACCCAGCCCTCGTTGGTTCCGAGTGGGCGCCACTGAGTGCCTTCGCTCACCACCAGCCCTGCCATGGTGCTCACCCAGAGCCGATCGCGCTGGTCCACGTGGAGGTTCACGATGGCTGCACTGGGCAGTTGTGGCGTGTTGGCCGGATCGAAGACCGTGAACCGGTCGCCATTGTAACGCACCAGCCCGCTCCAGGTTCCGAACCACAGGCAACCGTCCCGGCGCTGCGCAATGGCCGTCGCCGAATTCTCCGGCAGGCCGTCCTCGGTGCTCCATGCCCGCAGGAGGTAGCCGGAGCCCGCGAGCGGCGACGGGGGGTCGGCGTGCGTCGCCCCCTGAAGGGCGGCCAGCAAGCCCAGCATGAGAACCGCGGCAGGAACCGACAGCCCTCCGCCCCTTCCCGCCCCGTCGGCAACACTCGGACTGGAACCGGCGACGCGCATGTTTCCCGGCGCCGAGAATACCCGGCAGCGGCCCGATGAAAAGCCCCCGGCGATGAAAAACGGTGCCAATGTGTTGCCGGGCGTCAGGCTCCACCGGGCCTCGCCTGCGCGCCTGCGCTCGGGTGACGGCACGGGGCCCGACTTGGTTTGGTTTCCGTCTCCGTGTACACCGCGGAGGCGTACCGCTCAAGGTCAGAGTCCGAATGCCCACGGAGTCCCTGAGGGCTGACCACACGGCCTCGACATGGGGTCTGCGGGTTGGATCGTCCTGATGCCATGCCTGTATGCGGACGATTGGCCGCAGTGGCAGGGTCCTGATCGGAACGCGATGTCGAAGGAAACCGGCCTGCTCAAGGAATGGCCGAAGGAGGGCTTGCCACTCGCTTGGAAGACCGCGGGGCTGGGCGGCGGCTACAGCGGTCCTTCGATTGCTGCGGGGCGGATCTTCGGGATGAGCCATCGCGGCGACGAAGAAGTCGTTTGGGCCCTGTCCGAGAAGGACGGGAAGGAGCTTTGGGCGTCGCCGCTCGGGCCGGCGGGTGTGCAGGGACCGCCGCAGGGCAAAGAGGGGCCGGGATGCACGCCGACGGCGGACGGCGAGCGGCTCTATGTCCTGGGCGTGCGCGGGGATTTGGCTTCATTGCAGGTCGAGGACGGCAAGGTCCTCTGGCGGTATGACGCACCGGCGAATCGCATGGGGATCAACTGTTCCACGCCCATCCACCGCGATGGCTTCGTCTTCGCCGCTTCGGCCTACGGCGCTGGCGGGGGATTGCCAACGGGAGACTCTACCTGCGCGACCAGGACGTGCTACTTTGCTATGACGTCCGGGCCAAGTGATGCCGGCGGGTGCAGCTGCGGCTTTTCGTGGTCGAGCCCGCGGCGTTAGGCGAGGATCCGGGGCGGGCTTCAGGGGCTGCTCGCGGGGTCATCCGGGCCGGCCCGGTAATCGATCACCCGCACCTTCTCGATCGTCACGAGGCCCCCGCCCATCATGGTGTCGAGGACGGGCAGGAAGCCGTTGATTTTCTCCTCGGTGTCGACGATCTCGATCACCATGGGCAGGTCCATCGAGAGCCGGAGGATTTTTGCGGTATGCAGCCGGCTCGACTTGCCGAAGCCCATGGGGCCGCGGAGGACTGTGGCACCGGCCAGGTGCATTGCCCGGGCCTTGAGCACGATGGCCTCGTAGAGCGGTTGGCGATGGCACCGGTCGCTTTCCCCGATGAAGATCCGCAACAACATCGCTTCATGAGGCAGGTGCATATCAGGGACCTTTCGCTGCGTTGATGCTCAGAGCGAGGGCATGGCCCATCCAGACCCCGACGAGACAAAGGACCACGGAGAGGACGACGTTGGCGCCGGCCCGGAGCCACTGGCCGTCCTCGACCAGGTTCAGGGTCTGCAGGCTGAACGAGGAAAACGTGGTGTAACCCCCGCACAGACCGAACATGAAGAACTCGCGCAGGGAGGCAGGGGCCAGGAGCCGGCCTTCGGGGCCGGTGAGCGTTGCGAACAGGCCGATGACGAAGGAACCCGTGACGTTGACGACGACCGTGCCCCACGGGAAGGTCTGGCCGAAGCGGTCCGCGATCAATCCAGAGACGCCCCATCGGGCCACGCCTCCCAACCCGCTTCCGAGGAAGATCCAGAGTGCGTTGTTCACAGGACAAGTCCTATGCGGAGACGACCTTCTCTTCAATGTGTCGCACCAGCAGCTGTGGCATACGGCTCGCCCTCGGTTTTATGCTAGCAACGCTAGCGCACACCGGGGCCGAGCGTCAATCGCGGACCGAGGGCCGAGGACCGGCCGAGGCCGACCGCCGAGGACAGAGGACAGACGACCGAGGACGGCGCCCCCTTCACCCGCCGCGGTCGGCGTCCGCCTTCGCCGAGGCTTCGGCGGACAGGCCCGCTCACGCCCGCGGGTACCGACGCAAGCCGCGGCATGTGCGGACGGACGCAGGGCCATCCTCTTCCAAAGCGGCTTGAAGGTGGCCATTGCAGGGTGCACCCTGCGTCTTGTGAATTCCGACGTGACACCCTCGCCGCCCTACACGGCGGGCCGGCGGATCCGACGCTGGCTCCTTCGGCTGCTGGTATTGCTGGGCTTGCTGCTGGTGCTCGCCGTGGTCGGCGTGTGGTTGGCGCTGCGGGGGAGCCTTGCGAGGTTGGATGGGGAGACGCGCCTTCCGGGTTTGACGGCGGCGGTGGTTGTCGAGCGCGACGCCGAAGGCGTGCCGACGGTCACCGCCGGGAACCGCGCCGACCTCTTCCGCGCCGTTGGCTATGTGCACGCCCAGGAACGTTTTTTTCAGATGGACTTGCTGCGTCGCGCCAGTGCCGCCGAGCTGAGCGAGTTGTTCGGACCGGCCGCTCTCGAGTATGATCGGCACGTCCGGCCGTTGCGTCTGAGGAGCATTGCCGAGAAGGTCGTGACGCGAATCGATTCCGGCCACCAACGGCTTCTGCAGGCCTACAGCGACGGTGTGAATGCGGGTCTTGCAGCGCTCCGCGTGCGCCCGCCCGAGTACCTGCTCCTGCGGGTGGCGCCGCGGGCGTGGCAACCGGCGGACTCGATCCTTGTGCTGCATCGCATGGGCATGGAATTGAGCGACCCCGGCGCGGGACGCGAGCTGGAGAATGCC
Organism: Verrucomicrobiota bacterium; assembly: GCA_029556615.1. Taxonomy (GTDB): domain Bacteria; phylum Verrucomicrobiota; class Verrucomicrobiia; order Limisphaerales; family J093; genus JAKQDD01. Next base: position 24,435 of record JAKQDD010000203.1, read on the forward strand.
ATTGCCCGGCAGGCGCTGCCGCCAGTGGCGCTGGCCTTCTACGTCCGACACGACACCGTCTGTCCTGCGGCCCTGGATGGGAGCACGATGCCGATTCCAAGAGTTCCGACCCCCGACGAATTCAGCCTGCGGGGAGCGGGCGGAGAGGGTGGGGGTGGGGGAATGTCCGGCGGCGGTGGTGATGCCGGGGGCGCGGCTGCAGCGGGTTTCGAGGGGCCGGAGGAGTACGTTCCTGGCAGCAACGCCTGGGCGATTGGGGGCCAGCGGACGGCCACGGGTGTGCCGATGCTGGCGAATGACATGCACCTGGGCCACAGCATGCCCAACATCTGGTATCGGATGCAGTTTGTGTGGCCCGATGCCGACGGCACGGAACGGCGCACGATCGGGGTCACACTGCCCGGCACGGGCGTGATGGTTGTCGGCAGCAACGGCCGGATCGCCTGGGGCGTGACGGCGTCGCAAATTGATGTGACCGACCTGGTGCTGCTCGAGACCGATGCGGACCATCCGAATGCGTACCGGGTGGGCGACACGTGGAAGTCGGTCGAGGTCGTGAGGGAGGTGATCCGGGTGGCGGGCCGGCCGGATGTCGTCCTCGAGTTGCCGTGGTCGCCCTGGGGTCCGGTGGTCACCAACGCCCTGGGTCAGCGAGCGGCCTGCCATTGGGCGATGCTGGAGCCGGACGCGGCGAACCTCGGGTTGGCCGAGTTCGAGCGTGCCAGCGGGGTGGGCGAGGTGCTGGATGCGGCGCCGCGGTGTGGTTTGCCGTGGCTGAACGTTGTGGCGGCCGACCGGGATGGCGATATTGGCTGGACACTGGGAGGCCGTTTCCCGAAGCGCGTCGGCTTCGACGGGTGCCTGCCGGAGTCAAGGGCGGACGGCAGTCGGCGCTGGGACGGCTGGATCAGTCCGGGCGAGATGCCCCGGGTGCTGAACCCTGCGTCGGGGGCGATTTGGAGTGCGAACCAGCGGCAATTCGGGAGCGAGCTGTATCTGCGGATGATGGGCAGCGACGTCCTTGACCAAGGCGCTCGGGCTGGTCAGATCCGCGATCAACTCCTGCAGATGAGCGGGGCCCGGCCCGCGGACCTGCTTGCGGTTCAGCTTGACGATCGCGCCCTGTTTCTCGAGCCCTGGCAGCGCCGTCTGCTGAGCACCCTCGATCGCGCGCCCCACGAGGCGCGCCTGGCCGAAGCCCGGGTCTGCGTCCAGAATTGGGGCGGTCGGGCCGGCATCGATTCGGTGGGCTACCGGCTGGTGCGGCGGTTTCGCCACGAGGTGATCGGGTTGTTGGTGGCCCCGGTGGCGGACCGATGTCGGCAGGTGAGCCGGGGGTTCGGCGGTCTTCCGGGGCACGCGGAAGGAGTTGCGCGGGACTTGCTCGAGCAACGCCCGGCGCACCTGTTGCCGCGGCCGTTTAACGATTACGACGAGCTCCTGCTGGCGGCGGCGAAGAAGGTCCTGGAGGGCATCCCCACGAATCGTCCGCTGGCGGAACACACGTGGGGCGATGCGAATCGCGTCAAGGTGCGCCACCCGTTGGGCGCCAACCTGCCCGCCTTCAGCCGGTGGCTCGATCTGCCGGAGCGCATGTTGCCCGGCGACCAGGACATGCCCCGCGCTCAGGGACGCGGCTTTGGCGCTTCAGAGCGGATGGTGGTGAGCCCGGGTCGGGAGGCCGAAGGTCTCTTCCACATGCCCGGCGGGCAGAGCGGGCATTTTCTCTCGCCCTTCTATCGAGCCGGGCACGTGGCGTGGGAGGAGGGGCGCCCCACGCCGCTGCTGCCGGGCCCGACCCGGTACTCGCTTCGTTTGAAGCCGTGATGCCAGCAGGGGGCAGGCGGCTGCGAGCTGTGGTTCATTGCAGGAGCTTCTTTGCTGCGTCGCCTGCGGCCTTCGAGGCGTCCTTGGCTGCTGCCGAGGCGAGGGCCTTTTGGATCTGCGCCTTGAGGTCGTCGACCAGCTTTTGCTGGTCGGGGGTCAACTGGAGCCCGGCGAGTTTCTGTTGCAGGATGCTCATGGCATCCGTGTACTTGCCGGTGCTCACGAGGTTCTTCGCCTGATCGATGACGGTCTGGACTTGCGTCTGGGCGGCGGCTGTGGCGTCGGCTGCCTTCTTCTGTGCGTCGGCCACGGCGCCCTGGACGGCGTCCTTGGCTTGATCGGCGGCTTTGCTGACGTCCTTCTGCAGGTCGGCGGCGGCGGCGCCGACGGCGCCGGAGCCCTGATCCGGGGCGGGAGTTGGCTCGGTCTTCTTGCCGCAGGCGGCGAGCAGGGCCAAGGCTGAGACGACACAGACGACCGACAACAACGGCTTCATGGTTTTCATTGGTGTTTTCCGTTATAGGGTCCCTCGCCCAGGAGAGAACCCATGCTCCTTATAGACGCATCGGGAGGGGGATGCAAGAACGGACAGAGGGAGCCCATGGGGCATTCGTCGGTCGGTCGGGCGTCTCAGAGGATGCACTCCCTGCCTCGTGCCCTGCGTACGGGCCGGTGGCGCTCCTGCCACCGTGGCGGAGGAACCGGAAGCCGCCCGTTGCATGAGCTCGACTCCAGTACAAAGTGCTCCTTGCGGCGCGGTCGGACCTTGACCTCGAACGAGGGCAATCCCTAAAGTATGCCATTATGACACGGACAAGCATCATGTTACCGGAGGACGTGAAACGGCGGGCGATGGCCGAAGCGCGGAAGGAAAACGTCTCCTTCGCCGATTTCGTGCGCCGTGCCATTGTCGAGAAGCTGCCATGTTCGGGGAAAGGCGCGGACCCTCTCAAGCGTCGGCGCACGGACCCGCTGTTTCGGTTGCTGGACCACCTTCCCCCGGTGCGCGGGGACACCCCGGGCGATGTTGCCGCCAACCATGACGACTACCTGTACGGCGAGAAGCACGCCGGGGATCGGCCATGAACGCGCTGTTTGTGGATACGGGGGCGCTCGTTGCGCGGGTCCTGCCTCGCGACCAGCACCATGTCGCGAGCCGTCGCGGATGGGAGTCGCTTGAAGACGTGGTGGTCCGGCTTTATTCGAGCGAGCATGTCCTGGACGAAGCGGTTTCCTTGCTGGTCCGGCATGCTGGCGCCACGTACGCGGCTCGCTGGGCCCGCGACCATCTCGCGTCCGAGGAAATCCGGTGGCTTGATTCCAACCGTGAGGACTGGCGCGACGCGCTGCATTGGTTGGAGCGGTTTGGGGACCAGAAGTTGAGTTTCACCGATTGCCTTTCGTTCAGTCTGATGCGGCGCGAAGGCATTCAAGCGGTGTTCGGCTTCGATCATCACTTCGCGTTGGCCGGCTACGAACTCTGGCCTCGCCTGTGACGCTGCCCGTTGGCCCTCGTCGAGCCAGTCGTCGCCGTCCCGCTCCTGGATTCTCCCGGCCGGTTCACTTCGCCGCCTCGGACGGCGATTGACCCGCCTGCGCTCGCCCCTGCTGCATCCACTCCCAGAACGCCCGACGCCACAGCGCGACGCGTTGCTTCTCGAGGTCCGTCGCGGCCCGTTGTTCCGCCTGTGTCATGAGCGAACCCATTGCCTCCATTCGCTCCGCCGTGCCCAGGCGCTCCCACGCGACCCGCTTCCAGTCGATCCCGTCCCGGCGAGCGTAGGGCGGGGGGTAGTTCGCTCGATCGCAGGCGATCGTCTCCATGCCGAGGTAGAACCGCTTCATCGGGTCGCCCGCGGCGCCGAAATACAGACGGAAGAACTCGTCGATCAGTCCATCGACGCTCGTCTCCGGATCATCCCACACCTTCACCATCACGTACTGCTCGAGTTGGTCCTGTTCGCCACACTCGAAGATCCCGCGCACGCCGTCCCGGATGAAACCCTGCATGGCCTTCGCGGTCTCATGGACCATGACATGCGGGAAGCAGTGCCATTGGTTGATCAGCGCGGGTTCCATCGGGTGATGGTAGTAGACCCAAAGGAACATCGGTGCCGGGGTCTTCTGCTTCCACCCTTGATAGAACCGGAAGTCGTTCTCCTTCATCTCCGGATGCACCGGGTAGTAGCACGTGTGGAGACACGGCGCCACGGAGACATTCGGTTCGACCGGGAAGGACGGCGGCACGGCGTAGGCCCAATACGCCAGCGTCGCGATATACCGGTCCGGATGCGTCCGCCGCACCTCCCGCGCCACCGCGTTGACAAACGTGAACCAGTAGTCGCTCATCTCCCCGCTGCTGAAGAACCCGGTCCGCATCGGCCCCCGGTCCTTCAACAGCGCCGCACACGACGGGCACGTGCAGAGGTTCATGTTGTCGTCCGGCACGATCGCGAAATAGTCCCCCGCCGCCTTCCATCCCTCCGGCAGCCCCCCCTTCCCGTCGAAGAAATCCCGCGCCCGCTGCGCCACCTGCTGGATCAGTTTGGGATGGGTGTAGCAAAGCTGCGATCCGGCGCTCTTGGGGTTCTTCGACTGGTACTCCGGATCGTTGAACACCTCCTTGATCGTGCTCCGATGAAACGTGTGGTTCGCCGCCCAGGGCACTCCGCCCTGCCGCATCCGACGCCAGTGCAACCGCACCTGGTCCTGCGTGAACTTGCCCCATTGCGTCCGCAGGAACGGCCAGTTCCCCGCGTGCAGCGCGCTCCGATGCGCCAGAGCCGGCGTCCGCCGCACAGCCTGTCCCTCGACCGCGAGCGATCCGCGTGAAGGAACCACAAGCCCGACCCCCGCCGGCCCATACCATCGCACGCCACAGAATCGCTCGAGAAAATCGTATGCCGCCAGACAACTCCCCTGGTCGTCGTACAGCCCCGGCAACTCGATGTCGCCGGCGCTCCGCTCCGGCATCCCCACCGCCTTCCAGTAGTCGATCCGATGCCGCAGGTCCGCCATCGATGCCCCCACCATCGGGCGGCCCGCCACGTTCCGATTCGCTTCCGTGTCCTCCCAGTCGCGCCCGATCAGAACGACGGTGTCCGGCCGGAACACGATGCCATACTCCTGGGTCTTGAAGTCCCGACTGCGAAAGCCCAGCGCGCGCGTCGGTTCGCTCTCACCGACGAGGATCCGGCGTTCGGCGCTCCCGCCACCCGGCCCCGGATCGCCGTCCGAGCGGATGGGAATCTCCGCTCCCGTGATCTTGAGCACGTGACTCTGGAGTTCGAGCGCTGCGAGCCGGGCAGCGGGCGTCGGTCGCGGCGCGGTCACGATCACACAGGCAGGCTTGCCATCCCGCGTCAGCTCGAATGCCGCCGCGCCGGCCTGCCGTCCGCTCGAGCTGCCCATCGCCGCGATGGCGCACAGAAGCCACGTCAATCCGCCGGACTTCATCCCGGCCGGAACACGGCCCCGGAAGCGCCGTGACATGCTCCAGACGTCCTGCCGGGACCCCAAGATGTCAACGGTTGCCATGTGACCCCACGGCCTTCTCAGACAGCGTGAAAGCCGGCAGTCTGACGACGGTGCCGCCTTGGAGCGCCGACTGATGGGCGCACAAGCCGACGCACGTCCAATTCGCCGATTGCCGTGCGTTCGGGAACGGGTCGCGCGCTTCGGCGAGCGCCGTGGCGAATTCATGGGCGAGGTGCGGGTGGCTGCCGCCGTGGCCGCTGCCCTGGGTGAAGCTGAGATGGGTCTTCTTGCTGGCGTCGTAGACGCCCTGCGTCGTGTAGCGAGCGATGCTGCGTGGCAGGAGCTTCGCGAAGTCGGGGCACGCGACGCGCCTCGGGATCTTTGGCTCCGGCCGCTTTGCCGTGTGGAGGACCAACGGCTCATGCTCGATCAGCGGCCACTCGACCGACTGCTTGGTGCCGTACACGTCGAAACTCTCCCGATACTGCCGGGCGACGTCGAACAGCGACCGGACAATGCGCGCGCTCAAGTCGGAGTCCTTGAACTTGATGTGCGTCGTCTCGACGGCGAAGGGCGAGCGGTACTTCTCGATGAGCTCGGGGCGGATCGTGCCGGACCCGAAGCAACTCACGTATTCGGCGTCGAGGCGCAGCAGGCCGGCCACGGGCCCGACGCAATGGGTGGCGTACCACATGGGCGGCAGCCCGGGCCAGTAGTTGGGCCAGCCGTCCATGTCCTGTTGGTGGCTGGCCTGGAGGAACTGGACCTTCCCCAAGGCGCCTTTCTCGCAGAGTTCCTTGATGAAGAGAAACTCCCGCGAGTACACCACCGTCTCCATCATCATGTAGAGGAGGCCGGTCTGGCGGCTGAGGTCCACGATCTTCCGGCAATCGGCGATGCTGGTGGCCATCGGGACCGTACAGGCCACGTGCTTGCCGGCCTTGAGCGCGGCGATCGCCATCGCCGCGTGATCGGGAATCGGCGTGTTGATGTGGACGGCGTCGAGGTCGGGGTCTTTGAGCAGTTCCTTGAAGTCCGTGTAGCGGCGTTCGACGCCGAAGTAGTCGCCCACCGCGTTGAGCTTCGCCGGCGTGCGCTGGCAGATGGCGTGGCAGCGGGTTCGGGGATGGTGTTGCCAGAGAGGGATGAACTCGGCGCCGAAGCCGAGCCCGACGATGGCGATGTTGAATCGGTCTTTGCTCATGGGCCTGGAGCGGGCCGGCGGTTTGGCGTCGCCCGCTGCGCAACGTTGTGGATGCATTGAATGACTCTGCGCCGCCAGCATGTCGGCTGGCCCCCCGCAGCGTCAAGTCCCCTCCAGCACCCGGATTCCCGAGGCCATGGGCAGTGCCTTGTCAGTGTCCGAAAACGTCTTTCGCATTGGCAATCACGGATACGTCATCGATCCCCCTTTCCTCCCCGTCGGTGCCCGCGACCAGGAGGAACCTTGGGCCTTTTGCGAATACGCATCCTTCCTCTCGTCACGCCACCTCGGGCGCGCCAACATCGGTTTCTGTGACGGCGACGTCGAATCCATGAAGGCCGCTGACGCCAGTTTTAACAACCGCCTCTGGAACGGCTGCAACGACCCGCGTGCAAAGCTCGTGCTGCCGGAGCCCCCGGCCAACTGGCCCTCCGGTTGGAGGCGAGACACGATGTAGCCTACAGCCCTCGGCCTTCCTCGCGCCGCCCTCACCGCGGGCGGCTACGGGATGGGGTTGCGGACCGGGGCAGGAGGCCGATCCCGATGAGGAGGAGTTGGCTGGCGACGAAGGCCATGAGCCAGAGGAAGGCCTGGTCCATGAAGCCGTAGGAGTGGAGGCCCACGCCGAGCATGTTGACGCCGAACCAGGAGAAGGCGGTGACGATGTTGCCGAAGAGGGCCATGTTCATGAGGCCGCGTTCGGCGATCCAGTCGCCCTCGAGCGCGTGGAGGATGGCGGCATACCAGAGCACGATCATGAGCGCGCCGTTCTCCTTGGGGTCCCAGCCCCAGAACCGGCCCCAGGACTGGTCGGCCCAGATGCCGCCGAGGACGGTGCCGATGAAGCTGAAGAGGGTGGCGAAGCAGATGACGCCGTAGACGTTGCGGCGCAGGCGCTGGGCGGCGGCGGCGTCGAGGCTTCGGGTGAAGAACGCGCGCAGGACATGGAGCGCGGCCAGGAACCCGGCCACGAAAGCGGCCGAGTATCCGAGGGTGATGGTGATGACGTGGGTGGCGAGCCAGAAATTGGTATCGAGCACGGCGCGGAGCACCTGCATGGTATCGCCGTCGAGCGAGAGGTTGTGGGCGACGATCTGGGTGAGGAAACCGAGGGCCGCGGCCATGGCGAGGCCGAGGCTGTCGCGGTGGAGACGCTCGAGCAGGATTCCGAGGAGGACGGCGCCCCAACCGACGAACACGGCGGAGGAGTAGAGGTTGGTAACGGGGGGGCGGCCCTCGAGGATCATCCGGAAGGCGATGCCGGCGGTATGGAGGGCGAAGGCGACGCCGAGCAGGCCGTAGCCGGTTCGATTGAGGAGGGTGAACCAGCCGAACCAGGAGCAGCACGCCAGGAGGAAGACGAGGACATAGAGGGCGGTGCTCTTGAGGAAAGGTTGCCAGTGATTGTAGAGATGCTCGCGTCGTGCCCGGGCCAACTCGGAGCGGAAGGAGGGTTCGAGCGACCGGCGGAGGGTCTCGACCGCCCGGTTGAAATCCTCGGGTCGGTCGAGGGCGAAGGCGGTGACCATCGTTGCGTAGGCGTTGACGGGCGGGCGGAGGGTGCCGGTTTGGAGGGCTTCGAGCAGGGCGGTTCCGAGGCTGGACCAATCGTCCCGCCGGGTTTCCGGGTGTGCGGGGGGGATGACGAGGGGATGGGCCACGCTGGCCATGAAATCGAACGATTGGACCAGGCGGCCGATGCGTTCGAGGTCGGCGGAGGGGGGTTCCTTGCCGTCCTGGCGGAGTTTCCACGCCGCCAGGCCAGGGCCGAGGGCAGCCTGGTAGTCGGCGACGAGGGCGGCCATGTCCGTCGTCTCCTCGGGGTGCAGGCTGTTCTTAAGTCGGCGGTAGAGGGTGGTGCCGGCGTGGAGTTTGAGCAGGGCCTTCTCGAAGGCGCTCCGCGAGGCGGCGGGGATCGAGCCGGCCCGCTGCGCCTGGCGTTCGAGCTCGTCGAGTTGGCCGGCGAACTCGCCAAAGGCCACGTACAGGGGGCCTTCGGGTTTGAGTTTCAAGAGGCTGCGGAGCTCGGGATGATCGATTTTGAAGCACGGTCGGGTATCCGCAACGGAGGGGCGGGCGAGGACTTCGAGCAGCCATGCGGCGGCATCGAGGGAGCGGCCTGCGTCGAGGGCGACCGACTGCTTGCCGCTGAGGACCCGGAGCGAGTTGCGTCCGACGGTGTCGAGGGGTTGGAGGCGGCCGTTGACCAGGGCTGGCAAGCGGCCGAAGGCGAGGGTATCGAAGGCGGACGCGGTGTCAGGGGGCGAGACTCGCAAGCCGTGGAGGGCCCAGAGGGCGGCGAGGAGGAGGGCGCTGGCCGGGATCCAGCGTTTCACGGGGTCCTCCGTTTGAGGAAGCCGGTGAGATGACCGAGGAACTGGAGGGCGAGGCCGACGCCGACCAAGGTGCAGGAGACATAGGGCGTGAGCCAACCGGGGTTACGGACCACCTGGAGGATGGTGACCCGCGGGTCCCGCTCGTCGTAGCCCGACTGGTAGAAGGTCTCACCGCCGTAGCGCAGCGGGTTGTTCATGGAGATGCGGACCTGCCGGTTCTCGCCGGTGGCGGGGTTGATGACGCGGATTTCGCTCGAGAAACTGCGGGGGATGTCGGTGCCCTGGTAGGTGTCGTGGTTGAACTCGACGAGTTCGAGGGTGAAGGGTTTGTAATAGCGGGCGGGGCGCAGGTCGAGGCGGTAGGTGCGGCCTTGGTACTGGAAGGCCTGGGCTTGCTCGAGCCAGAGGGAGGCGACCCAGGAGCCGATCGGGGTCGAGCCGTCGAGGAATTCAAGGGTCACGGTGGGGATGTTGCGGTGATCGGCACGGGTTTCGAGGGGGGCGGGCGCGAACCGGGGTTCGGCGCTCGGGGCATTGGTCGTATCGAGGGGGATTGAATTGGGCCAGTACTGTTGGATCCGGAGGGTGAACGGGAGTTGCGGGTGGGTGATCGGGCGGCGTCGGGCCAGGACGGTGTCCGGGATGGCCACGACGACGTCGTGGTCGGCTGCGGTGGTGTCGATGACAGCCAGTTCGCAGTGGCGGGGGTCTTCGGAGTAATTGCGGCCCTGGCCCTCGGAGAGGCGGATGTAGCTTTCGACGGCGAAGAGGTCGGTGACCAGTTGTCCGAGCAGGAGGAGGATGAGTCCTGAGTGGATGAGGAGCAGGCCGATCCGGTCGCGGCGGAGGGCGAAGCGCTGGAGGGACGCGCAGACGAGGTTGGCGAGGAGCACCGCGCCGATGAGGTAGCCGCCCGGGAGGACGATGGCCAGGGAGGGGATGCCGGGGATGGGGACGCGGGCGATGAGGCTTCGGAAGTACCGGACTTGGGCGGCGTAGATGCCGATCTCGACTTGGGCGAGGGTGCCGGCGAACACCAGGACCATGGCGAGGACGAGGCAAACGACGGTCAACCGCAGCGAGCCGAGGAAGCGGCAAGTCCGAAGGAGGAGGGTCTTCATTCGGCCGGCTCGAAACGGACGCTGCGGAGGAACTCGATGAAGGCGGGCTTTTGTGCCGCCACGAGGGGCGCGTTGCCCATCATTTTGAAGAACCAGGCCGTGCCGTGGCGATCGAGCACGGCGGCGAGGAGGCGGGTCGTTTGATCCTGGCCTGGTGGGGTGCCGGCGATGTCGAAGAGGCGTCCCGGGGTGCCGGCGATTGGGACGGGTTCCGCGAGGTTGCGGATCTCGGTCTCGGCGAGGGGAGGGAGTCCGACCTGGGCGCGCCAGCGGTTGACATTATCGAAGTCGCCGCCGGCCTCGCCGGCGAGGGGGATGACGGTGACTTGGGCTTGTTGGTTGCTGGGGCCGGCGACGGTGAAGTGGCCGACGCGCATCGATGTGGGGGGGAGTTCGGTCCAGCCCGGCGGGGTGGTCCACGTTGGGCGGGGGGCCTTGGCGCCGGGCGCGGTGCTGGCCGGGGGGGGTGTCGACACCGGATCCTTGGCGATGCGGTAGCTCCGAATCTCCTGTCGCTCACAGCCGGCCAAGAGGCCGAGGGCGACGGTGGCCAAGGCGAGCCGTCGCGGGTTACCTCGAGGATCCCCAGGATGCACGCGGCGTTGTTACCGTGGGCGGGGGTTCTTGGCAACCGAAGAAAGGGCTAGTTTGGAGTTGCAGTGGGCGGTTGGGGTGGTAGAGTTCGCGCTCTTTTGCGGGTCACGGCCGGTCAGGACCGGGCTGGGCGCGCGAGAGGAACGGCGTAACCAATCCGGGCCCGTGGGGGTTCGGGTCGCCACAAGAACATCAAACCCATCCCGTGTTCCGCGGGACGGCCGGCCGGGGCGACCGGCGGGCTGGCAACCAAAGGAACGTTGTGATCAGTATTGGCATCAAGGAACTGTTGGAGGCCGGTGTCCATTTCGGGCACCAGACGCGTCGGTGGAATCCCAAGATGAAGCAATTCATCTTTGATGCGCGCAATGGGATCCACATCATTGATCTGAGCAAGACGCTGGGGCAGTTGGAGGTGGCGTGCGATTACCTGCGGACGACGGTGGCTCAGGGGGGGCAGATCCTGTTCGTGGGTACGAAGAAGCAGGCGCAGGAAGCGGTGCGCGAGTCGGCGAAGTCATGCGGCCAGCCGTATGTGACCGAGCGCTGGCTGGGGGGCACCCTGACGAATCTGAAGACGATCAAGCGCTCGATGGGGCGGTTGCGCGAGATCGAGAAGATGGCTGCGGACGGGACGATTGACCTTTACGGCAAGCAGGAGGGATCGCGGCTTCGTCGGGAGCTGGCGCGTCTGGTCAAGAACCTCGATGGCATCCGGATCATGGACAAGCTGCCGAGCACGATGTTCGTGGTGGACATCAAGCGCGAGCACAATGCGGTGGCTGAGGCCCGGCGGCTGGGCATCCCGGTCGTGGCCATTGTCGACACCAACTGTGATCCGGATCTTGTGGACTACCCGATGGCGGGTAACGACGACGCGATCCGGTCGGTGCGGATGATTCTGAGCGTGATCACGCAGACGATTGTGCAAGCCCGGGCCGAGTACGAGGCGAAGTACGCCCGGCAGGTATCGGCGGCGGAGGCGAAGGCGGCGGAGGCGGCTCCGGCCGCGGCTCCGTCGGCGACTCCGGCATTGGCAACGGTTGCGGGGGCGGAGGCGCCCGCGTCGGCGGCGCCTGCGGTGGAAGCGCCCGTATCGGCGGTGCCCGGGGCAGGCGCGCCCGGGTCGAATTAAGATTTCCGGGGCGGGCCTTGCGGGGTCCGGTCCGGTGCAAGTTTCTGACGTTTTTCTTTTGACTAAAGTATGGCTGACATCACACCAACGCTGATTGCGAAACTGCGGGAGATGACGAACGCGGGCATGATGGACTGCAAGCGGGCGCTCATCGAGGCTCAAGGGGATCTGAATGCGGCGGTGGACCTATTGCGCAAGCGGGGGATGGCCACCGCGGCGAAGAAGGCGATGCGCGAGGCCCGGGAGGGGGCGATTGCTCATTACATCCAGCCCGACTCGAGGGTGGGCGTGCTGGTCGAGGTGAATTGCGAGACGGATTTCGTGGCCAAGAACGAGACATTCCGGGGGTTCTGCGACCAGGTGGCGCGCGCGCTGGTGGAGGATCCGACGAAGGACCACGAGGCAGCCCGCGTCGAGATTGTGGCCAGGACCGGCGAGAACGTGAAGGTGGCGCGGCACGTGCGTCTTGACGTCTCGGGCAACGGCCTGGTGGCGGCGTACATTCACACCGGCGCCAAGACGGGGGTTTTGGTCGAGGTGGGTGCGGGCAGCGAGGCGACGACCGGCCGCGACGAGTTCCGGCAGTTGGTGAAGGACATCACGCTCCAGATCGCGGCGGCCAATCCGCTGGCGGTGACCCGGGAGCAGGTGGATCCCGCGTTGGTGGCGCGCGAGCGCGAGATCATCGCCCAATCCGATCTGATCAAGAACAAGCCGCCGCAAGCGGTGGCAAAGATCATCGAGGGCAAGCTGGACAAGTTTTACAAGGACAACTGCCTGCTGGACCAGGGCTTTGTGAAGCGCAACGGCGAGATCACCGTGCGCGAGCACATCGCGTCGGTGGTGAAGCTTCTCGGCGACGAGGTGACCGTGCGGCGGTTCGTGCGGTTTCAGGTTGGGGAGGCCATTGCGGCGCCATGACGGAGAATCGGCCCGCCCCGGCTGCCGGTTCAGGGCTGCTGGCGGAGGCGTCGCTGGAGGTCGCGAAGGGGCCGATACCCGATGCGCTGGATGCGCTCGGTTTCGAGGAGTCGGCGCAGGTCGGGGTCGCGGGCGAAGAGCTCCTGTTCCGCCCCCCGGGTGCGCCAGCTGCCGGTGATGGCCTGCAGTTCCTCGGTGGGTTTGGCGGTGTGGATGTAGACCTCGGTGACGCCGGGGCGGAGCGTCTTGAGTGTTTTCATCCAGAAGCCCTTGACGTCGCGGGACGCGTCGCGGAGCTCCTCGTGGACGAGGTAATCGGGGAAGAGGATGCCGGCCTTGGAGAAGCGGGAGCGGAGGGCGGGCTGCTGGAATTTCTCGAGTGTTTCCTGGGAGGCCATGCGGACGGGGAGATCGAACTCGACGGCGAGCGCGAGGTAGGAGTCCATGTAGCGGACGTCGTACTGGAGGACGCCCATATGGGAATCGAGGTGGGTGAGATCGAGGCCGCTGGCGATGGCTTTACGGACTTGGGCGCGCGCTTCGCGCAGGGCTTCATCCGGGGTCGAGTGGGCGTAGACCTGTTCGACTGAGCTCCAGAAGCAGCCGTCGGGATCGACGAGGCCGGGCACTTCGGTTTTGGGGAGGACGGGGCCCCAGCGGTAGCCTTTCCACTCGGCGGTATGGCAGAGGTGAACGCCGAGGTCGAGGGTTGGATGGTTGCGGGCGTAGGCGGCGAGGGCATAGAACCAGGGGCAGGGGACCATGACGGTGGCGCTGGTCATGAGCCCGTGTTCGAGGGCTTCGAGGGTGCCGACGTTGGCGGCGAGGCACATGCCGGCGTCATCGCCGTTGACGATCAGGAGGCGGTCGGCGGCGGTGTAGCCGAGGCGTTCAGCCAGCGCGGGCGTGGGGGTGGCATCGGCCGCCCGGGGTGCCGCGGTGCCGAGGGCGAGCCCCAACAGGGAGGCGAGGAACGACGTGTTCATGGGGGGAGAATGGCGCAGACCGGCCGGGTCTGGCAAGGCTGCCACGGTGACCCGGATCCTCGCCTAACGCCTGCGGCGCGAACGTGGGCCATCGGCTCGTGGTGGGTTTTCGCCTTGTAGGCGCGTGGGGTGTCGGCTCCGGGGTGGCCCGCCCCGGGGGCGGGCTTTCAAATCCGCGAAAACCCCGGACTGGGCGGCTCAAGGCGTCTGGTCAAGCCCAGGAAGTTGAGCCGCAAGGGGCGCTTACGCGCGGATTTGGAGGTGATCAGCCGCGGTTGCCGGATCAGGCGGGGGCGTTGCCCCGGGGAGGGACTGGGTTCGCCGGTCGGGCGCGGCCGACGGACCATTGGCGGAGCCGGTCGATGGGTTCGGCGAGGGTGCGGGCGAGAGGGACGGTTTGGAGGAGGGCCTCGCGGAGGTGGCCGAGGGCGAGAGGCTGGCGGGTGTGGAAGGCGTCGAAGAGGGCGCTGACGATGATCTCCTCGATTTCGGCGCCGCTGAAGCCCTCGGTGGCTCGGGCCAGCTCGGCGAGGTCGAAGGCCGCGGGATCCCGCTGGCGCTTGCGGAGGTGGACGGCGAAGATCTCGGCGCGTTCGGCTTCCGAGGGCAGGTCGACGAAGAAGATCTCGTCGAGTCTGCCCTTGCGCAGGAGCTCGGGCGGGAGCTGGGTGATTTCGTTGGCGGTGGCGACGACGAAGACCGGGCTGGTTTTTTCGGAGAGCCAGGTGAGGAAGGTGCCGAAGACGCGGGCGGTGGTGCCGCCGTCGCTGAGGGCGGAGCCCTGGGAACCAGCGAGTGCTTTATCGATCTCGTCGACCCAGAGGACAGCCGGGGCGACCGACTCGGCGACGCTGATGGCGCGTCGGACGTTTTCCTCGGAGGATCCAACGAGGCTGCCGAAGACGCGTCCGATGTCGAAGCGGAGGAGGGGGACCTGCCAGAGGTTGGCGACGGCTTTGGCGCAGAGGCTTTTGCCGCAGCCTTGGACGCCCAGCAGGAGGAGGCCTCTGGGCGGGGGGAGGCCGAAGGCCTGGGCTTCGCCGGTGAACGCGCTGGCCCGTTTGGCGAGCCAGGCTTTGAGGGCGGCGAGGCCGCCGACCTGCTCGAAGGTCTCTTCGGAGGCGTAGTACTCGAGGAGCCCGCTTTTCCGGATGATCTGCTGCTTTTCGAAGAGGACCTCGGCGGCGAGGTCGCCGCTGAGGCGTTCATGTTTCACGAGGATCTTGGCGAGGACGTTCTCCGCCTCGCCGAGGGTGAGGCCGAGGGACGCCTGGAGCAACCGGTCGCGTCCGGCCTCGTCCAGGTCCACGAGCACGCGATCGGCGCGGCTGACCTCCTCGATCACCTGATCCAGGAGCGCCGTCAACTCGGGACGGCCGGGAAGGGGGAAGTTGAGGACGGTGACCTCCTTGTCGATTTCGACGGGGACATCAAGCACGGGCGAGACGAGGATGATGGTTTTGCGGCTGTTCTTGAGGTGGGGTGCGATCTCGCGGAGGCGCCGGATGACGGCGGCGTGGGATTGCGTGAGAAACGGGTGCAGGTCCTTGAAGACAAAAAGGGCGGGTTCGACCTGATCAACGACACAATCCAGGGCGGCGAGGGGGTCTTTGGTGGTCGAGTGGCGTGGCTTCTGGGACTGGAGGGAAGTGCCGGCGGGGACGACGCCGCCGGTGCAGGTCCATTCATAGACGCGTTTGTCCCACCGGGCGGCGATGCCGGCGAGCAGGGCGTCCAATCGCGTTTCCTCGGCCGTGACGACCCAGAGGATCGGGTACCGGGCGCGGATGAGATGTTCGAGTTCCTCGGGGAAGTTCATCGTTTCAGCCAGCGGCGCCACCAGGGGGTGCGGGGCGGGGGCGGTTCCCGGCGGATCGACTCGCGCACGCGTTGTTCGAGCCGCTCGGGGGGTGTGGTGTGGGCGGCGTCCTCGCGGATCATCGCCTCGGCGGAGGCGAATTCGCGGGTAGCGCCGGTTTGGGTGGCGGTGGTTTGCTGTTCCGCGGCGGTTTTCTGCCGATGGGCGAGCCGGGAGGCTGGGGGATTGGGATCCATGATGATCCTCAGGCGGTTTTGGCGAATGCGATCGCGAAGGCCTTTCGGGCCCGATGGAGCTTGCCGCGGACGGCGTCTGCGGTTTGGCCCGTGAGGGCGGCGACCTCGTCGTAGCCCATGTGCTCGTCGGCGACGAGGAGGAGGAGCAAACGGTACTCCGGGGGCAGGGCATCGAGGCACTGTTGGATGCGTTGGCCGAGTTCCTTGGTTTCGAGGAGGCGGAGGGGGCTTTCGGTGGCGCCGGCGGTGTGGTCCCAGAACGAGTCGTCGCCGGTGGGCACGAGGGTGCGGGCAGCCCACGACTGCTGCAGGTTGCGGCAGTGGTTGATGGTGATCCGGTAGAGCCAGGTCCGAAGCGCGGAATCGCCGCGGAACTCCGGGAGCTTGCGGTAGGCTTTGAGGAAGACGTCGTGGGTGGCGTCCTCGGCGAGCGAAGGATCGCCCAGGAAGCGCAGGGCCAGGTAGTAGATCGCGCGGGCGTGCTCGGCGTAGATCACGCCGAACCCGGTGGTATCCCACACGTCGGGTGTCCCGACCCGCGGCGGGCTTGCGTCTTGCGTCTGTGGCATGACGTCAGCGGTTAGCACCGCCCATTCGACCGGAGATGAGGGCAGGTGTCACGTCGAAACACAGGAGGGGACAGAACTTGACCTGTTGACCACGCGTACCACAATTCGAGGACTGTGTATTGGCCCGCGTGCCTTGAGTGATGAGCGGCACCGGCTGTGCGTTGACGAGAAAGGCGGGAACCATGCGGGCTAAGGCGAAACGGGCGCGGCGGCTGCTGTGGGCGGTGGTGATTGGCGTGGCGTTGTTGGACATCCTGCTCTTTCTGCTGACGATGGGGCGGGGCCGATAAGGCACTAGTGTGGTGTCCCTCAAATGGATGGACATTCGCGGCCAGGAGTTTTGCCGCCAGACAAGGACTTCGGCGAGCTCAGTCGAGCCGCGCGAGCGACGAGCATATCCGCAGAGATCTGTGAGAAGCGAGCAACGCCGTCTGGTGGCAAAAGAACGGCCGCCCAAGG
>JAKQDD010000254.1 GCA_029556615.1 Verrucomicrobiota bacterium
GCCACCCCCGCGCACAGCCAGTCGCGCGCGGCCGGGCTCATTCCTCCCGTCGCGCTCCGCGTCGCCCGCCGCAGCACCAGGAACAACAATACCGCGTTCGCGGCATGGAGCAGCAGGCTCGTCAGGTGATGCCCCCACGCCCGCAGCCCAAAAAGCTGCACATCCAACTGGTGCGAGAGCCACGTCAGCGGATGCCAGTTGCCCGCATGGCCCGTCGTGAACGCCCACTTCACCCCCGCCCAACTCAGGCCGCCCAGCACCCGCGCATTCTCGAGGACGTAATCCCGGTCATCGTAACTGACAAACCCATTCCACAGTATCGGCCCGAACGCCACCAGCGTCGCCGCCACCAGGGCTATCCCCATAAGCACGGCGCGGTGCCGGCTGCCCCGCGGTTCCTCCGCGGTCCCGGTCTGTGGCGGTTGGTTCGATTCCATTTGCGGCCACATACAACCATAAATACGCGCAAATGAACACCGTTTTCCGGATCTGCGGGTTCCGCCGCCTTGAATCTATTGGCTTGGGCGCCGATAGCAAATGGCTCCTATGGCCGCAGGCAACCCGGGCGGGGCGTGGAAGTTTTTCTCAGCCATCGGGCCAATGGCCACCATGCGCCGCGTGTGGGCACGCGGCCTACAGGAAATGATAGAACGCCGCGGCAGACCCCATGCCCTCTTGCAGCACCGCACTCTCGACAGACCACAAGTCCCCCCGCATTATCCCGCCCCCTGTAGGCCGCGTGCCCACACGCGGCGCTTTGCACCGGCCTGCCACCACCAACCCCCAAAAATTGCCCTTGCGCGAAGCCTCCCCGCCCGCCAGCCTTCTCGTATTACCTCGGGGCGGACTTCCTGCCCAAGGAGTGGCGGGAAGCCGAATCGCCTCCGGGCCATAATAGAACAGCAATTAAAACAACAATTAGAGAGGACAGACATTATGAAAATATTATCTGCTCCGCGCACGGGCAGCCTGGGCGCGGAAACCTACTACCAATCCCCCTTCGGCGTGTGCGCCCGGCGGCGCACCGTTCCCCGGGACCGACCCTCGGAGCGCAAGGCGGCCGCACGGTCATATTTTGGGATCTCCTCGCGGGAGTGGGG
>JAKQDD010000255.1 GCA_029556615.1 Verrucomicrobiota bacterium
CCAACGCTGCTCGATGACGCGTCCGGCCCGCTCGACCGAGACGAAGGCGCGGCCTTCTTTGTTGGAGGGGAAGCTGACGCGGACAGGGTCGCCGACCGCGTAGCGCTCCTTGTCGGTCTGGAGGCTCAACATGAAGGCCGAGCCGCCGCCTTCGCCGCGGCCGCGTCCGGCCCAGCCGGGCCAGTCCATATAGAACACGGTTCCGGCGGCGTGGCCGCCCGACGAGTCGCTCACGCGCAGGAGATAGCGGCCCCATTCGGGATAGTTGAGCCTGAGCTTATAGCTGGCGCGGCCGTTCCGGACGCGTATCGTCTCTTTCTTGATAAGCCGATTAAAGACGTCTGAGGCGTGCTCGGCCAGGCTTTCCTCGCCCTTTTCCCACCACCAGCGCCACTCGAGCTTATAGAGCGATACCTCGACCTGGGAGTCCGCGACGGGCTTACCGTCGCGGTCGACGACGAGGAGCTCGGCGGCGTGGTCGGTATCGGTGAGAAGCATGCCGCGCGAGGCGTCGCCGGCAGGCAGCTTGAGGCCCACGTAGCGAGCGTAAGGATGGAAGTCCGCGCTGAACTGCTCGCTTGAAAAGAGGCCTGAGCGTTCGAAGGCGCGCGACAGGAAGCTCGCGCTCAGGGGGCCGGGCGCGGGGTATTCGCTCGACAGGTAGACGGGGAAGCGGGCCTCGCCCGAGCCGTCCAGGTAGCCATCGAAGAGCACGGAGCGGCTCGACTCCACGGTTCGCAGGGGGTCGTAGAACGAGAAGCCGGGGTAATTGCCCGGGGCTTTGCCCGAGGCGGCGAGCACCATGGAGACGTCGGCCTTGAGCTCGGGCGCCGGCGCTCCGTGGAGCCAGGCGGCCTTGAGCCCCAGGGCCTGGGTATCGGCCGACAGATAGGGTTTATCCCCGAGGTCCAGGCTGAGCTTCAGGCGGTTGGGCATGACCGTCTCGACCTTAAGGCTCTTCGTGAAGGTCTTGTTACCTACTTTTACCTTGGCCGTCCAGGTGCCCGTGGGCGAGCTTGGTTCGGTGCCCGCCTTGATGTAGTACATGCCGCCGACCGAGCCGCGGTAGACCTGCTGGCGTACGACCTGGCCTAAGGGGTTCACGAGCTCGAAGTTGACGGGGTGGTCGGCGGGCAGGGACTTTAAGCGGTCGTAGAGCATGAAGACCAGGTGCATGTCGTCGCCGGGGCGCCAGACGCCGCGCTCGCCGTAGATAAGCCCTTGACGCCCGAGTCGGCGATCTCCCCGCCTACGTCGAAGTGGCTCACGGCCAGGCGTTGCGAGGGGGCGAGCTT
>JAKQDD010000006.1 GCA_029556615.1 Verrucomicrobiota bacterium
CCGGGCGGCAGTTCTTTTTGGCGCAGGCTTCGTTGCTCGCTCCTTACAGACCGCTGGCGGGTATGCTCGTCGCTCGCGCCTTGCCTGCGCCAAAAACTCCTTGCCGCGAACGTGCCCGTATTTACGAATTGGACCACTAAGTCCCGCGCTGGTCGACCGGCACGTAGGGCCGCGCGGTGGGCCCGGTGTACAACTGCCGCGGCCGGTAGATCCGGCTGCGCGGGTCGTCCATGATCTCCTTGAAATTGGCGATCCACCCCGGCATCCGCCCGATCGCGAAGATGACCGTGAACATCTCGATCGGGATACCCACCGCCCGCATGATGATCCCGCTGTAGAAATCGACGTTCGGATACAGCCTCCGCTCGATGAAATAAGGATCCTGGAGCGCCGCGGCCTCGAGGTGCTTCGCGATGTCGAGCAGCGGATCGTCGATCCGCATCGAGTCCAGCAGCCGGTCACAGGCGCGCTTGATGATCTTCGCCCGCGGATCGTACTGCTTGTAGACCCGATGGCCAAAGCCCATCAGCCGCTTGCCGCTCGTCTTGTCCTTCGCCGCGGCGACAAACCGCGAGCCATCATCTCCGGAGCGATGGATCTCCTGCAGCATCTCGACCACCGCCTGGTTCGCCCCGCCATGCAATGGCCCCCAGAGCGCGCACACCCCCGCCGCCGCGCACGCAAACAAATTCGCCTGGCTGGACGCCACCATCCGCACCGTCGCCGTCGAGCAGTTCTGCTCGTGGTCCGCATGCAGCAGGAAGATCAAGTCGAGGGCCTTCACCACCTCCGGCTTCAACTCGTAGTCGTCGTACGGATCCGAGAACATCATGTGCAGGAAGTTCGCCGTGTACTTGTACGACCGCTTGGGATAGATGATCGGCAAGCCCCGCGACTTGCGGTACGAGAACGCCGCAATGGTGCGCACCTGCGAAATCAGCCGGGCGGCGTGGATGTCAAACCGCTCCGGATTCCTCGGGCCGTTCAGCCCCGGATAAAAGCAGCTGCTGGCGTTGATCATCGCCGAGAGAATCGCCATCGGATGCGCCGTCGAGGGGAACCCCTCGAAGTGATACTTCATGTCCTCATGGAGATTCTCATTGTCCGTGAGCAGCTCCGAGAACCGCCGCAACTGCGCCCGCGTCGGCAGGTTGCCGTAGATGATCAGGTACGCCGTCTCAATGAAACTCGACTGCTCGGCCAGATCCTCGATCGGCACCCCCCGGTACCGCAGGATCCCCCGCTCGCCGTCGATGAAGGTGATCGCGCTCTGGCACGACCCGGTATTCGCATAGCCCTCGTCGAGGGTGATGTACCCGGTGGCATCCCGCAGGGACCCCAGGGCGATCGCCCGCTCGCCCTCCGAACCCGTCACCGTCGGAATCTCGTACCGGTTGCCGTCCAGTTCCAGTTTGGCCATGTTGCTCATGCTTCCCATCCGTCGCGCCGTCCGGCGCCTCCTGGGACGCAGTCTGTGGGCAACCCACAGGCTTGGCAAGGCACAAGACCAATCCTGCCTACTTCAAACCGGCGTAGACCCGGTGCACGTCATCGAGGTCATCGAGCGCGTTCAGGAAGCCAACGACCTCCTGGCGCTGGTCCTCGGGCAATTCCGCGGGGTTCTTCGCGAGATACGTCATCTCGGAGGTGACCACGGTCCACTGGTGGGCGGCGAGATACTTCGCCACCGCATCGAGGGCCCCGCGATCGCACGTGAACCGACCGCCCAACCGGTCCCCAGGCACGTCGTCGCCCACCCAGGACTCGACGTTCTGGGCGCCGGCCTCGATGGCCACCGTCTCGAGGTCCAGCGAGCGATCCGCATGATGCGCCTCGACCAGCCCCACGTGATCGAACATCCAGGCCACACTCCCCGGCGCTCCCAGGTGCCCCGCCCGAAAGGCGTTCCGAATCTCGGGCGCCAGCCGGTTGCGGTTGTCGGTCAGACACTCGACCACGACCGCCACCTTGTGCGGGGCAAAACCCTCGTACACGAGCGACTCGATCACCATCGTCTCCCCCGTCTGCCCGCTCCCCTTCTTGACCGCACGCTCGATGGTGTCGCGCGTGACCGAGTTCTTCCGGGCCTTCTCCACGGCAGCCGCCAGCCGCGGGTTCAAGTCCGGATCCCCCCCCCCCAGCTTCGCCGCCACGAGGATCTCGCGGACGATCTTCCCGATCAACTGGCCCTTCTTCTGGGCCGCCACCTCACGACCTGCCTGCTTCCATTGCGCACCCATGGCGCCTTCCTATCACACAACGCAAGGGCGTCAAAGCGAAACCGGGGCCGGCTCGCGCCGGCCCCGGTTGATTCTCCTGGGACTTTGCGTCGCTCCGTGGACTTAGTAGTCCATGTCGCCACCCATCCCGTGGCCGCCGCCCGGAGCGGGCTTCTTCTCCTTCTCCGGGATTTCGGTCACCAGGGCTTCCGTGGTGAGCAGGAGCCCCGCGATCGACGCCGCGTTCTGCAGCGCCGTGCGGGTCACCTTCTTGGGATCCACCACGCCGGCCTTGACAAGGTCCTCGTACTCCGCCGTCGAGACGTTGTAGCCGTCGTTGCCCTTGCGCCGCCGCACCTCCGCCACCACCACGGAGCCGGGAACGCCGGCGTTGTCCGCCAGGGCGCGCGTGGGGTACTCGACCGCGCGCTTCACGATGTCCACGCCGATCTTCTCGTCGTCGTCCGTGACCTTGACCGCCTCGATGGCGGGGATGCAGCGAATGAGGGCCACGCCGCCGCCCGGCACGATCCCTTCCTCGACCGCCGCCCGGGTCGCATGGAGGGCGTCCTCGACACGGGCCTTCTTCTCCTTCATCTCGGTCTCGGTGGCGGCGCCGACATTGATGACGGCCACGCCGCCAGCCAGCTTCGCCAGCCGCTCCTGGAGCTTCTCACGGTCGTAGTCGGAGGTCGTTTCCTCGATCTGCTTGCGGATCTGGTTGATCCGGCCCTGGATCTCGGAGGCCTTGCCCGAACCCTCGACGATCGTGGTGTTCTCCTTGTCGACCACGATGCTCTTCGCCCGGCCGAGGTCTTCCAGCTGGAGATTCTCGAGCTTGATCCCGAGGTCCTCCGTGATGCACCGGCCGCCGGTGAGAATCGCGATGTCTTCCAGCATGGCCTTGCGGCGATCGCCAAACCCCGGGGCCTTGACCGCGCACACGCTGATGGTCCCGCGCAGCTTGTTCACCACCAGGGTCGCCAGCGCTTCGCCTTCAACTTCTTCGGCGATGATCAGCAGCGGCTTGCCAATCTTCGCGATCTTCTCGAGCAGCGGCAGGAGGTCCTTCAGGCTGCTGATCTTCTTCTCGTAGATCAACACGTAGGCGTCCTCCAGCTTGCACTCCATCGTCTCCGCGTTGGTCACGAAGTAGGGGGAGAGATACCCCTTGTCAAACTGCATGCCCTCGACCACTTCCAGCGTGGTCTCGATCGACTTCGCTTCCTCGACCGTGATCGTGCCGTCCTTGCCCACCTTGTCCATCGCATCGGCGATGATCTCGCCGATCGTGGTGTCCCAGTTGGCCGAAACCGTCGCCACCTGCTTGATCTCCTCCTTGTCCTTGACCTTCTTCGAGATCTTGGCGAGCTGCTCGACCGCCGCCTCGACCGCCTTCTGCACACCGCGCTGAATTCCGATCGGACTCGCGCCGGCGGTGACATACTTCAGGCCCTCGCGGAAGATCGCCTCCGCCAGCAGCGTCGCCGTCGTGGTGCCGTCGCCGGCGGCGTCGCTCGTCCGGCTCGCCACCTCGCGCACCATCTGCGCCCCCATGTTCTCGAACGGATCTTCCAGTTCGATCTCCTTCGCCACGGTGACACCGTCCTTGGTGACCGTGGGAGACCCGAATTTCTTGTCGAGCACCACGTTCCGGCCTTTGGGGCCGAGGGTGGCGGTGACGGCTCGGGAAAGCTTGGCCACACCCTTCAGCAGGGCCTGACGCGCGCTGTCTTCAAAAAGAATCTGTTTGGCTGCCATAGACTTGATTCAGAGGTTGGGTTTGAACAAAAAAAGTGAACGGGCTCAGTTGATGATGGCGAGAATGTCGTCCGTGTTCAGCAGCTTGTACTCCTTGTCATCCAGCTTGATCTCGGTCCCGCCATACTTGCTGATCAGCACACGGTCCCCCACCTTGACTTCGAACGGGACCTTCTTGCCATGCTCATCCGTCTTGCCGGTGCCCAGCGCCCGGACGATGCCTTCGGTCGGCTTTTCCTTCGCCGTGTCGGGAATGATGATCCCGCCCTTCTTGGTCTCCTTCTCCGCGACCGGTTCCACCAAGACCCGATCGCCCAGCGGTTTAACGTTCAGTGCCATACTTGCGTGTGTCCTCTGCTTGTTTTGGTTTGATTGCTCGAATCAAATCCCGGCGCACTCGCGCCCGGGAAAATCCCGATCACGGCTTCTTGTCGTCCACGACTTCCGCGTCCACCACCGGCCCTTTGGGCTCCGGACCCGGGCCCTCCGCGGCCGCCCCGCCCCCCGGCGCCGGGCCGGATTCGGCCTGAGACTGCTGCGCCGACGCCCGGTAGAGACTGACCGCGATGTTGTTCCGAACCTCGACCAACCGCTCCTGCGCGGTCTTGATCGCGCCCCCATCCCCACCGGCCAGCGCCGTCTTCAACGCCGCCAGCGCCTGCTCCAATTGCGTCTTCTGGTCCGCCGAAAGACGTTCCCCGCTCTCCTTCAGCAGTTTCTCCGCTTGATAGGCCGTCATGTCAGCCTCGTTCCGCAGCTCCGCCTCCTCGCGACGACGACGGTCGTCGTCCGCATGCGCCTCCGCAGCCTGCCGGAGACGCTCGATTTCATCCTTGCTCAGACCGCTGCTGGCCGTGATGGTGATTTTCTGCTCCTTTTTCGTGTCGAGCTCCTTGGCCGTCACCTGCAAAATGCCGTTGGCATCGATGCTGAAGGTCACCTCGATCTTCGGAGTGCCCCGGGGCGCCGGCGGTATTCCGTCCAGCCGGAACACGCCGATCGTCTTGTTGTCCTCGGCCATCGGACGCTCTCCCTGCAACACGCGAATGTCCACCGCCGTCTGGCCGTCAGCGTAGGTGCTGAACACCTGCTGCTTGCTGTGGGGAATCGTCGTGTTCCGGGGAATCATGGCGGTGGCAATGCTCCCCGCGGTCTCGATGCCCAGCGTCAGCGGCGTGACGTCCAGCAACACAATCTCTTTGCGGACTTCGCCGGACAACACCCCTCCCTGAATCGCGGCGCCCACCGCGACGACCTCGTCCGGATTCACCCCCTGATGCGGCGCCTTGCTGACCAGGCTCCGCGCGGTCTCGACCACCCGCGGCATGCGCGTCATCCCGCCCACCAGCACCATCTCGTTGATCTGCTCCGTGCTGATCCGCGCATCGCGCAGACAGTTCCGCACCGGGATCACCGTCCGCTCGAATAGATCATCGCAAAGCTGCTCCATCTTGGCCCGCGTGAGCTTCAGGCTGATGTGCTTCGGACCGCTCTGGTCGGCCGTAATGAACGGCAGGTTGATGTCAAAGCTCTGCGCGCTCGACAGCGCAATCTTGGCCTTCTCGGCCTCCTCCTTGATCCGCTGAAGCGCATCCGGAGCCCGCCGCAAATCGATGCCGTGATCGCGCCGGAACTCCTCAAGCACCCAATCCATGATCCGATTGTCCCAATCGTCCCCCCCCAGATGGGTGTCCCCGTTGGTGGCCTCGACATCAAAAACACCATCCCCAATGTCCAGCACCGAAATGTCAAAAGTCCCCCCGCCGAGATCATACACCGCGATCTTCTCGTCCTTTTTCTTGTCCAAACCATAGGCGAGCGCGGCGGCCGTCGGTTCGTTGATGATCCGCAACACCTCGAGACCCGCAATCCGACCCGCGTCCTTGGTCGCCTGACGCTGCGAATCATTGAAATAGGCCGGAACCGTGACCACCGCTTTCGTGATCGTCTCCCCAAGCCGCACCTCCGCGTCCGACTTCAGCTTCGAGAGGATCATCGCCGAAATCTCGGGCGGGCTGAACTGACGGGTCTTGCCCTCGACTTCGACCTCGACCCACGCGTCGTCATTGGCCGCGCGAACCACCTTGTACGGAACCCGCTTCGTCTCCTCCTCCACCTCCGCAAACTTCCGGCCCATGAACCGCTTGATCGAGTAAATGGTATTCCTCGGGTTCGTCACCGCCTGGCGCTTGGCCGGATCCCCCACCAGACGCTCACCGGATCGCGCGAAAGCAACCACCGACGGCGTCGTCCGCTTGCCCTCGGAGTTCTCAAGGACCACCGGCTCCCCACCCTCGATGACCGCCATGCAGGAATTGGTCGTTCCAAGATCAATGCCAAGTACTTTCGCCATATCGCAGCTCAATAAAGCCGATTAGTCGAAAGCAACGAGAATGCCAGGCGTTCAGAAAGTCCTTAAGCCGTTGCCCTGGAAGATGCTACACGAGAACCAGGCAACACTCGATCGCCATCGCAGTGTGCCAGGTGTGTCAAAACGTCGCTGTCGAAGGGCTCTCGAGTGGGTCAATCCGGATCGGCACCGTCGCCCGACCCGCTCAGGACTCCAGCGCCGCAAGGTAGCGCTCGGCGTCTATCGCCGCCATGCAGCCCATGCCTGCAGCCGTGATCGCCTGCCGATAAACCCGATCCGCACAGTCCCCCGCAACAAACACACCCGGAACGCTCGTCTCCGAACCCCGCTGCGGCTGGATGTAACCGGACTCGTCCATCGCCAGAGCGCCTCGAAAAACTGCCGTGTTCGGCACGTGCCCAATGGCGACAAACACCCCGGCGCACGCCAGCTCCGCCTCGGCGCCCGTCTTGACGTTTCGCAGCCGGACCGCCGTCACCTTCTCCTGAGCCACGTCCAGGATGTCGACAACCACAGAGTCCCAAACCGGGCGGATCTTGGGATGCTGAAGCACCCGCTGCGCCATGATCCGCGAGGCGCGCAGCTGGTCCCTCCGATGCACGAGGTGAACCACCGATCCAAACCGCGTGAGAAAAAGCGCCTCTTCGCACGCCGAATCCCCTCCGCCCACAACGACGAGCGGCTGATTCCGAAAGACCGGCAGCGCCCCATCGCACGTGGCACAGTAGGTCACACCCTTCTTCTCCAGCTTGGCCTCGCTCGCTAGACCCAGATGCCGGTGGCCCGCGCCCGTGGCAATGATCACGCTCTGGGCGCTCAGCGATTCGCCATCCACGGTCAGTAGAAAAGGACGCCGGCTCAGGTCGACAGCCTCCAAAGTGCCGAAGCGCACCCGCGCCCCGAATTTCTCGGCCTGCTGCTGGATCCGGGTCATCAACCCAAAACCCTCGACGCCCTCAGGGAACCCGGGGAAATTCTCGACCACGCTCGTCGTGGTCAACAGGCCGCCCGGCAACGCGCCCGTGAGCACCACCGGCTCGAGGTTCGCACGGGCGGCGTAGACCGCCGCGGTCAGCCCCGCACACCCGGTCCCGACAATCACCACCTTCTCCGTCATCGGCCGTCAACCTAGAGACCGATGCCGCGCTTGGCAAGCGCAACGGAAAACGCCTTGTCATCCCCCGCGCCCCGCCCTAGCGTCGCGGCGTGACGTCGCAGCTGGCTCAGTACCTGCCGGTGGTGATCCTGATCGCGCTGTCGATCGCGTTCGTGGTCGGCATGCTCGGGGCTTCGGTGCTCCTCGGAAAACGAGGCCGTCGATCCCCCGCCAAGGATACCGCCTACGAATGCGGCATCATCCCCGAGAGCCCCGCAGGCCCGCGGTACTCGGTCAAGTTCCATCGCGTGGCCATGCTCTTCATCCTGTTCGACATCGAGGTGGTCTTCCTCTACCCCTGGGCGGTCGTTTACCGGCGGCTGCTCGGCGAGGCGGCCACAGCCAACCTGATCTTCTTCGCCATGGTGAGTTTCCTGGGGATCCTCCTGGTGGGCTACCTCTACGCCTACCGCAAAGGGGCCTTCGACTGGCGAACGCACCCGGAACCGCATCGGGACCCATCACTGCAGGTAGGGCGCTAGCCAGCGCTCGCATTCCGCCGCAGGCACCCCCTTGCGCCCGGCCAGATCCGCAACCTGATCCGAGCCAAGGCGGCCCACGGCGAAATAGCGGGACTCCGGGTGGGCAAAGTAGAACCCGCTGACACTGCTCGCCGGCCACATGGCGCAGCTCTCCGTCAGCCGGATGCCGGCGCGGGACTCCGGATCCAGGAGGCGCCAGAGGATCTGCTTCTCCGTGTGATCCGGACACGCCGGGTAGCCAGGGGCGGGCCGGATGCCGCGGTACTCCTCGGCAATCAACTGGTCCAGGCCCAGGGACTCGCCCCGGCCATAACCCCACTCGATCCGGACGCGCCGATGCAGCCATTCGGCGAACGCCTCGGCCAGACGATCGGCCAGCGCTTCCGCCAGGATGACGCGATAGTCGTCGTGATCCGCTCGATAGGCGCGGACCAGGCCCTCGAGCCCGTGGCCCGCCGTCACCGCGAACACCCCGAGGTGATCCCGAGGGCCCCCGGGCCCGGCCGGAGCAATGAAATCCGCCAGACACCGGTTCGGCGTGCCGTCGTTCTTGATCATTTGCTGCCGGAGAAAATGAAACGTCGCGCATGGCGAGCCCCCGGAGCCGTCGTCGACCTCGACGTCGTCGCCAACCCGCTGCGCCCGATAAAAGCCATACACGCCCCGGGCCGCGAGCCGGTGCTCGCGCGTGATCGCCGCCAGCAGAGCCTGCGCATCGTCAAACAACTGGCGCGCCTGCTCCCCGTGCCGCGGATGGTCCAGGATCGCCGGGTAACGTCCCCGCAACTCCCACACGTGAAAGAACGGGCTCCAGTCGATCAGTGCTGCCAACTCCCCGAACGCCACACGCACCACCCCGGGCCCGGCGTCAGGGTCGGAAGCCACCACCCGCACGCCCACAAACTCTGGCCGCGGCAGTTCGTCAAAGCGGAGCTCCGGAGCTCGGGCGCGAGCCGCTTCCAGGGAAAGCAGCGGCGGACGCGGCCCCGCGTGCTGCGCCCGCAGCTTCTCCTGCTGCTCCCGGTTCTCCCGGGCGAACGCCGGCCGGGTCCCGGCGCGCAGCAGTTGGCTGACGACAGGCACGGCACGGGAGGCGTCCAGGACGTGAACGACCGGCGCCTCATAGGCCGGGGCGATCTTGACCGCGGTGTGGGCGCTGCTCGTCGTGGCACCCCCAATGAGCAGCGGGATCGAAAAGCCCTCCCGCTGCATCTCCCGCGCCACGTGAACCATTTCCTCGAGGGACGGCGTGATGAGACCGCTCAGACCCACGGCGTCGACCCGCCGCTCGCGGGCCACCTCGATGATCTTGTCGGCGGGAACCATGACGCCAAGATCGATCACGTCGTAATGGTTGCACCCGAGCACGACGCCCACGATGTTCTTGCCGATGTCGTGGACGTCCCCCTTCACCGTGGCCAGCAGGATCCGCCCCTGGGTCCGGCCGGCCGCCTCACGCTCCGCCTCGAGCCGGGGCGTCAGATAGGCCACGGCCTTCTTCATCACCCGGGCCGACTTCACCACCTGCGGGAGAAACATCCGCCCCGTGCCAAACAGATCGCCGACAACGTTCATGCCCGCCATGAGCGGGCCCTCGATGACCGCCAGCGGCCGTCCATACTGGCCCAGAGCCTCCTCGACGTCCGCCTCGATGAACTCGCTGATCCCCTTGATCAACGCGTGCGCCAGCCGCTCCTCGACCGTCCCCCCGCGCCACGCCGCGTCGCCCGCCTCCGTCTTGTCCTGGGGCTTCACCGACTCCGCGAACCGGATCAGGCGCTCCGTCGCATCCGGACGCCGGTTCAGGAGGAGATCCTCGACGTGCTCCCGCAGCGCCGCCGGGATCTCCTCGTAAACGGCAAGCAGGCTCGGGTTGACAATCCCCAGGTCCATCCCGGCGCGAATCGCATGATAGAGAAACGCGCTGTGCATCGCTTCCCGGACCACCGAGTTGCCGCGAAAGCTGAAGGACACATTGCTGACCCCGCCGGTGACGTGGGCGTGCGGCAGATGCTCCCGGATCCAGCGGGTGGCCTCGATGAAGGCGTTCGCGTAGTCGTTGTGCTCCTCGATCCCCGTCCCCACCGTCAGCACGTTCGGATCAAAGAGGATGTCCTCGGGCGGGAACCCGGCCTCGGCCGTCAGCAGCCGGTAGGCCCGCTCGCATACCGCAATCTTCCGGGCATACGTGTCCGCCTGCCCCTGCTCGTCAAAAGCCATCACCACCACCGCCGCCCCATACCGCCGAATCCGCCGCGCCTGCTCCAAAAACTGCGCCTCCCCCTCCTTGAGGCTGATCGAGTTCACCACCCCCTTGCCCTGCAGACACTTCAAAGCCGCCTCGATCACCGCCCATCGAGACGAATCGACCATGACCGGCACGCGCGCAATCTCCGGCTCCGCCGCCAGCAAGTGCAGGAAGCGCGTCATCGCCGCCTCGGAATCCAGCAGGCCCTCGTCCATGTTCACGTCGAGCATCTGCGCGCCGTTCTCAACCTGCTGCCGGGCAATGCTCAGCGCCGCCTCGAAATCCCCCGCCAGAATCAGCTTCGCAAACCGGGGCGAGCCCGTCACGTTCGTCCGCTCGCCCACATTGATGAAGTTCAGCTCCGGCCGGAATGTGAGCGCCTCGAGGCCGCTTAAACGGAGCACCCTCGAGGGCGCCGGCGGCACGCGCGGCGGACAACCCGCAACCGCCCCGGCAATCGCCCGGATGTGCGCCGGAGTCGACCCGCAGCAGCCCCCCACGAAATTCAGCCAGCCCGCCGCGGCAAACTCGCCAAGCTCCGCCGCCATCGCCTCCGGCGACTCGTCGAATCCCCCGAAGGCGTTGGGCAGACCCGCATTGGGATAGCACCCCACGTACACCGGCACCAACCCCGCCAGCTCCTCGATGTACGACCGCATCTGGCGGGCCCCAAGCGCACAGTTGATCGACACCCCCAGCGGCGATCCATGGGCAATCGACGCCCAAAACGCCTCCGGCGTCTGGCCCGAGAGCGTGCGGCCACTCCGATCCGTGATCGTGAACGACACCACCACCGGCACCCGCCGCCCCGCCGACGCAAACACGTCTTCGAACGCAAAGAGCGCCGCCTTCGCGTTCAAGGTGTCGAACACCGTCTCCAGCAGCAGCAGATCCACCCCGCCCTCGATCAGGCCCGCCGCCTGCTCCGCATACGCCGCTGCCAGGACGTCAAACGAAACCGCCCGCGCCCCCGGGTTGTTCACATCCGGCGACAGCGACGCCGTCTTGTTCGTCGGCCCCACCGCGCCCGCCACAAACGCCCGACGACCGGTGCGCCCCCGATACGCCTCCACCACCGCCCGGGCATTGCGGGCTCCGGCAACATTCAGCTCATGCGCCAACGATTCCATGCCGTAGTCGGCCAGGGAAATCGCGTTCGCGCTGAACGTGTTCGTCTCAACAACGTCCGCGCCCGCTTCGAGATACGCCTCGTGAATGCCCCGGATCAGCGCCGGTTGCGTCAACGTCAGGAGATCGTTGTGCCCCGCCACAGGCCGCGGCCAGTCCCTGAAGCGGTCGCCCCGAAACCCCGCCTCGTCCAGGCCCCGCTCCTGGATCATCGTCCCCATCGCCCCGTCCAGGATCACCATCCGCTCCCGAAAGAGACGCACCAAAGCCCCGCCACACTCGCTGGCCAATGTTCGTTCCGCATTCATACCATGCCCCCGCTCGCCGTCGGCCGGGACACCGGGCCGCACGGCCCTCGGTCGGCCGACATCCCCGACGCTAGCCCGCAGGCCGCGGTGCGGCAAGGCTTAAATCAACTAATCTCGATATGTGGATATGAAGTTAGAGCCGCTCCCGGGCTCTTGCTTCCACCACGATCGCCGCCGGCCCCCGGCCCTCATCGCGCCGGCCCGCATCCTTTGAGACCCAGCTCGGCCTGAAGACCGGCGGCGAGGCGCTTCTCCGACGGCAGGTATCGACCCTCGAGCGTCCTCGCGATCGCCAGAATGCGCTCGGCCAGCAGCCTCGGCCGGACAACCGTCGCGTGCACGCCCCACCCGAGCACCCAGGGCTCGATCTCCTCGAGGTTGTCCAGGTGAAAGGAGATCCGGATCTCGCCTCCTGGCAACTCGGTCACCTGCTGGCTGTTGTGCCAGCGCCGGCCCCGCATTACATCAGCCCCCCAACGGTCGAGGTCGATCACGACCTCGAAATCGTCCGTTCCCTTGAAGATCCCGAAGCTGCGCTTCAGGTACTCCTGGATGCGGAAGCCCTCGGGCCGATGGAACTCGCCCGGCAGGATTTCGGGTCTCTTCATCCGCGACACCACGAACGCCCGGAGAGCCTTCCGGCGCAGGTCATGCCCCACCAGGTACCATCGGTGGTTCATGCAAACGAGCTGGTAAGGATGAATCGACCGGGTCTCCTGGGTCCGTGTCGCATGCTTGCGGTATCGGAAGCGCAGCGGCCGATGCTGCTGCACCGCCCGGGTGACAATCCGGAACGTCTCCTCGTTCAGCTCCTCCGGCCCTGTCACCCGGATGTCCATGGCCTCCCCCAGATCCACCAGATGCAGCACAGCATCGGGATCGAGGTTCGCCGTCAGCTTTTGAAAGGCCGTCCGCAGCGGCTTGTGAAAGGGGGTGCCGTGGTATTGCGCCACCGCCTTCTGCGCCACCAACAGCGAAAACAGCTCCGATTCGCTCACATTGACGCCCGGGAACTGGTCCACCGGCCGCGTGTAATAGTACCCGTGCCGCTTCAGGTCGTACTCGATCGGGAGTTCGAGCTGATCCTGCATGAACTGAATGTCGCGCAGGACGGTCCGCGCGGCTCTCAGCTCGAGCTGCGCCGCAAGGGACCGGCAATTCGGGTAGCCGTTGCGCTTCAGTTGGTCGTGGATGAACAGCATGCGCCGGATCGGCGGCCGGCTGTGCGGGAGTCTGGATGCGCGGGCCATACGGCAGTGTGGAATTCGGTTCACAGCCAGTCTCCGCCCGGGATGTGCCCGATGTCAAATCCGGTCCTTGCCCTTGAACCCCGGGTTCGCTTCCGACATCCTTGGCCCATGTTTGGTCCTTCACCCAGGCGACGGCGTCCCGCGGGATTCAGCATTCTTGCCCTCTGCGGCGTGGTTGCAGCCACGGCCATCGCCCGGCCCGCGGCCGACGATCCTGCCGATCCGGCCGCCGCTCAGGGGCAGGGCCGGGGGCGCGGCTCCAGAACCGGCGGCCGCACCGGGGGCGTCTATCGAGCCCAAATCGTCCCCCGCTGGTTCGCCAACAACTCGAGGTTCTGGTACCGAAATGACCTGCCCGGCGGCCAACGCGAGTTCAGCGTCGTCGATGCCGAGCGCGGCACCCGCGCCCGGGCCTTCGATCCCCAATCCGTCGCCGCCCAACTCGGAGCACTGACCGCGGACACACCCCCGCCCATCCAGGCCCTCGAATTCCCGCCGGACGGCGCCAGCATCATTCTGATCGGCGGCACCAACCGTTGGCTCCTCGACATGAAGTCGGGCAAGGTCCAAGCCGCGCCAGGGGACCGCGCGGAGACGGCGCAGGCCGGTCTGCGGGCCGAGGCGGAGCCGCGACCATCCACCCGCACGGGCGAGGAGACGGAGATCACGTTCGACAATCGCCTCGACCGTGAGCTCCAGCTCTTTTGGCTTGATGACCGGGGCGA
Source organism: Verrucomicrobiota bacterium (assembly GCA_029556615.1). Lineage (GTDB taxonomy): Bacteria > Verrucomicrobiota > Verrucomicrobiia > Limisphaerales > J093 > JAKQDD01. The sequence continues at coordinate 13,649 of JAKQDD010000006.1, forward strand.
GCGTCAGGCCTATGGCCGTATCCCGGCCCTGGGCCGGAAACCGCAACACACCTACAGCGGCCATGTCTGGCTCGTGGCCGATGATCGGGGCGAAACGCTCGCGGTCTTCGAGGCCGGTGATCGGCCGGACGTGGCCTGCATCACCGACCAGAAACCGCCGCCCCGCCAACGCCCCCCACGCCGGGAACCGAACCGGCCCGCCCGCTCCCCGCGCTCGCCCGACGGCCGGTGGACCGCCTTCATCCAGGACGCGAACATCGCGATCCGGGCCGATGACGGCGAGACGATCCCGCTCAGCACCGACGGCCGGGAGGGCAACGCCTATGGCGGTCTCGCATGGGCCCCGGACTCGAAGACCCTCGCGGCGTGGCGCATCGAACCCGGCGAGCGCAAGGAGGTCTTCCTCATCCGATCCTCGCCCCGCGGCGGCGGCCGCGCCCAGCTCGAGACCCGACCCTACGCCCTCCCCGGCGACCGTTTCACCCGGCATGAACTCAACCTCTTCGACGTGGCTTCTCGGCGCCAGATCAAACCCGACATCGACCGCTTCGAACATGAATGGGAATCGCCCACGCTCCACTGGCGGAACGGCGGCACCGCCGTTGCCTGGCGCCAGGTGGATCGCGGCCATCAGCGCCTCCGCGTCCTCGAAGCCGAGTGCGCCACCGGCAAGACCCGGAACCTCATCGACGAACAAAGCGCGACCTTCCTCTGGACCGCTCACACCGAAAACCTCGGCCTCACCGACGTCCACTGGCTCGAGTCCACAGACGATCTCCTCTACGCCTCCGAACGTGATGGCTGGCGTCACCTGTACTACGTGAACGCCCGGGAAGGCCGGATCCAGCACGCCATCACCACCGGCCAATGGGTCGTCCGCGGCATCGACCGCATCGACGAACCCGCGCGCCAGATCTGGTTCCACGCCAGCGGGCGGAATCCGGGTCAGGACCCCTATTTCCTCCACTATTATCGCGTCAACTTCGATGGCACCGGCCTCGTCCCGCTCACGGAAGGAAACGGCACGCACCGCATCGACTTCTCCCCGGACCGCAAGTACCTCATCGATTCCTGGAGCCGCATCGACCACCCTCCCGTCACCGAGCTGCGCCGCGCCGCCGACGGATCGCTCGTCTGTCACCTGGAGACCGCGGATATCTCGGAGCTTGAGGCCGGGGGCTGGGAACCCCCCGAGGCGTTCGTCGCCAAAGGCCGCGACGGCAAGACCGACATCTACGGCATCCTCTGCCGCCCGCCACGCCTCGATCCCAACCGGAAATACCCGGTCATCGAGCAGATCTACGCCGGCCCCCAAAGTTCCTATGTCCCCAAGGCCTTCTCCGCCGCCCCCCGGTTCGCCTCCCTCACCGAGGCCGGGTTCATCGTCGCCCAAATCGACGGCATGGGCACCGCCAACCGCTCGAAGGCCTTCCACGATGTCTGCTGGAAGAACCTCAAGGACGCCGGCTTCCCGGATCGCATCCTCTGGCATCAGGCCGCAGCCAAAGCCTATCCCTATTACGATATCAGCCGCGTCGGCATCTACGGCACCTCCGCCGGGGGCCAGAATGCCGCCGGCGCCGTCCTCTTCCACCCCGAGTTCTACAAGGCCGCCGTCGCCAACTGCGGTTGTCACGACAATCGCATGGACAAAGCCTCGTGGAACGAACAGTGGATGGGTTACCCCGTCGGCCCCCACTACGCCGAATGCTCGAACATCGAAAACGCCGCCAGGCTCGAAGGCCATCTCTTCCTCGTCGTCGGCGAGATGGACGAGAATGTCCCGCCCGAATCCACCTACCGCCTCGTCGATGCCCTGGTGCGCGCCGGCAAGGACTTCGATCTGCTCGTCGTGCCCAACGGCGGGCACGGCGCCGGCGGCGAGTACTACCAGCGGCGTCTCCGGGATTTCTTCGTGCGCCATCTCCAGGAGTCCTCGGCTCGTGGAGCACGGGCTCGACAGGTCGAGTTGCGGACCCTTCGGTTGCAGTCCTCCCCTCCTTCCGTCGAGGACTCTGCCGCGCCTCGCTCATGATCCTCCGTTCACAACCCGCTCACGCCATGAAACACCTCCCTTGTACGCTCCGGTTATGGTGCTGGTCCCCGGCAGCGGCCCTGATCCTCAGCGCCGTTTCCTGCAGCGCCCTGCCAACCCCCGCCGATGACCCCGCCCGGCCGGAGGTCAATCTCGCCCCAGTGGCCGCGCCGTCCAGCCGGTACACCTCCGGCGACACCACCGTCGATGCGCTCAACGACGGCCACACCCCCCGCAACTCCCGCGATGACAGCCGCCGTTCCTACGGCAACTGGCCGCGCGTCGGCGGTCAGTGGGTCCAATATGACTGGTCCCAGCCGATCAGCACGCGCCGCATCGAGGTCTACTGGTGGGACGACCACCGCGGCGTTCGCCTCCCCAAGGCCTGCCGGCTCAGCTACTGGGACGGAACCGAGTTCCGCCCCGTCCCCAACGCCTCCGGCCTCGGGGTCGCCGGCGACCAGTTCAATGTCACCACCTTCGACGAGGTGACCACGTCGACGCTGCGGCTTGAAATGGACTCGACCGCCGAGTTCTCGACCGGCGTGCTCGAATGGCGCGTCGTTGACTCGGGCAAGTCCCCACCGTTCCCCCCGCGGCCTTCCGCAGGCATCGACCGCAGTGTGATGCTCAACGGACGCACCTACCTCGCCGCGAGCGTCAAGTCGCTCAGGCCAGACCCGTCCGCAACCGCCATCGCCTGGAGCAAGGCCGGCGGACCGGGCACGGTGACCTTCGCCAATCCCTCGGCACTCGACACCACCGCGACCTTCTCGGCACCAGGTGAGTACACACTGCGGTTGACCGCAACCGAGGGCGCGCTCGAAGGGACCTCGACCCTGAAGGTCGCCGTCCACAACCCGCCCCCCGCCGACCGACTCGATGTCGTCTACACCAAGACTTACCGGATCCAAAGCCCGCTCTGGAACCACCGCGCCAAGGCGCTCATCGTCAATTGGATCCCCCATTGCATCAACCAGATCAACCGCACCAACCTCACCCAGGGCGAAGGCGGCATCGACAACTTCATCGAGGCCGCCAAGGCCCTCCGCGGCGAACCCCACGGACGCCACCGGGGCTACGTCTTCGCCAATGCCTGGGTCCACCAAACCATCGAGTCCATGTGCATCGCCCTCATGGTCGATGCCGGCAACGACCCGGAAATCCTCGAAGCCCAGGCGCACATGAAAGCCACGCTCGAGGATTGGATCCCCAAAATCCTCGCCGCCCAGGAACCCGACGGCTACCTCCAGACCGCCTACACCCTCGCCAATCGCAACCAGTGGCCCGAGCGCTGGTCGCCCCGCAACCGGGGCGATCACGAAGGGTACGTGGCCGGTTACTTCATCGAGTCCGCCATGAACCATTACATCCTCACCCAAGGCCACGACCTGCGCCTCTACCACGGCGCCAGGAGACTCGCGGACTGTTGGGTCGCCCATCTCGGGCCCGGCAAGAAGGACTGGTACGACGGCCACCAGGAAATGGAGCAGGCCCTCGTCCGGTTCGGCCGGTTCGTCAACGACATCGAGGGCGGCGGCCGCGGGGACCCCTACATCCGCCTCGCACGATTCCTCCTCGACTGCCGCCGCAACGGCAGCGAGTACGACCAGAGCCACGTCCCCGTCCAGCAACAATACGAAGCCGTCGGCCACGCTGTTCGCGCCACCTACAGTTACTCCGCCATGGCGGACGTCGCCGCGGAAACCCACGACGTCGATTACCAAAGCGCCGTCCTCTCGCTCTGGGACAACATGGTCAATCGCAAGTATTACATCACGGGCGGCATCGGCAGCGGCGAAACCTCGGAAGGCTTCGGCCCGGACTATTCCCTCCGCAACAACGCCTACTGCGAGTCCTGCTCGAGCGCCGGCCTCATCTTCTTCCAATACAAGATGAACCTCGCTTACCATGATGCCCGCTACGCCGATCTCTACGAGGAGACGTTCTACAACGCGCTTCTCGGTTCGCTGGACCTCGACGGCAAGAACTTCTACTACGACAACCCCCTCGTCGGCAGCCGCCCGCGGTATCCCTGGCATGCCTGCCCGTGCTGCGTCGGCAATATCCCCCGCACGCTCCTCATGATTCCCACCTGGACCTACGTGACCGGCAAGGACGCACTCTACGTCAACCTGTTTATCGGCAGCACAATCGCCGTCGATAACGTCGCCGGCACGCCGGTCGAGATCACCCAGGTCACCGATTACCCGTGGAGCGGCAAGGTCGCCATCGTCGTCAACCCGAAACAACCGAAGCCATTCGCCTTGCATGTGCGAGTGCCGAACCGCACCACCAGCGGGCTCTACTCCCCTAACCCCGCCGTCAGTGGCCTCGAATCCCTCGCCGTCAATGGCCAGCCCGTGACGCCCGATATCAAGAACGGTTACGCGGTCCTCAACCGCTCCTGGAAGAGCGGCGACCGTGTCGAAGTCGTCCTCCCCCTCAAGCCGCAACGCGTCACGGCAGACAACCGGGTTGCTGCCAACCGCGGCCTCGTCGCCCTGCGCTGCGGTCCCCTCGTCTACAATGTCGAACAGGCCGATCAACAGAATCTCGAGCGCGCCCTCGGCGACGCACCGCTCACCCCCGTCTGGCGTGGCGACCTCCTCGGCGGCGTCGTTACCCTCGAAGGCCAATGGGCCGATGGCACCCCGCTCGTCGCCATCCCCAATTACGCCCGCAATAACCGCCGCGGCAATTCCAAGGTCTGGATCAACGGGAAGTAAACCCTTCCGGATCCTCGTCCAAACCCGTTGACGCTCGGTCCCGTCTCCGGGTTAAGATGCTCGTGTGCGATGGTATCGGATCATTGGGATGGTGCTGGCTCCGCTGTCGGGGTTCCTCGCCCTGACTCCACCCGCAACCCGGGCCGCTGCCCCCCCGCTTCAACCCCTGGTGCCGCCCCAGAGCGTCGGCCGCATTGCCCCCGACCGCTGGCAGATGCCCACCGGCCAATACCTCACCCCCGCCGGACGCCAGGTCGAAGTCCTCGGCATGCGGCCCCAAACCCTCGCCCTCAGCCCGGACGGCCGCCTCCTCGCCGTGGCCGGACGGAACCATACCCTCGTCCTCATCGACCCCAAACAAGGCCGCATCCTGCGCTCGCTGCCACTCACCACGCCCGACCCCGCCTCGGTCGCCGCAGCCAGAAACCATGCCGCCGCCAACCCCAAGACCAACGTCCCGGTCAAGACCGTCACCGGCCAACTGAGCTTTGCCGGGCTCGTCTTCTCGCCCGACGGCCGGCGCCTCTACGTCTCGAACACCGGCGGCAACATCTGGGCTTTCCCCGTCGATCGCTCCATTTGGCTCGGACACCCCGTCCTGCTCGCCGTGCCGGATGCGAAGGTGCCCGGCCAAAAGCACGAAATCCCCACCGGCCTCGCGCTCTCGAGTGACAGCCGGCGCCTCTACGTGGCGGGCAATCTCGGGAATCGACTCCACGAACTCGATGCCGAAACCGGCCGTTGCCTCCGCTCGTGGGACACCGGGGTCGCCCCCCAGGAAGTCGTGCTCACTCGCCACAAGGCCTACGTCAGCAACCGCGGCGGCCGCCGCCCCGCTCCCGCCGACCTGACCGCCCCGGCCGGCAAGGGGACCACCGTCCGCGTCGATCCCGTCCGTCATATCCCCAACGAAGGCTCCGTCACCATCATCGACCTCAGGTCCGGCCTCGTGACCGCCGAGGTCCCGGTCGAATTGCACCCCTCCGCGCTCGCCGTCTCCCCCGAAGGCCGCTACGTCGTCGTCGCCAACAGCGGCAGCGATACGCTCAGCGTCATTGACTCCGGAACTGACCGGGTGATCGAGAAGATCTGGGCCCGCCAAACCCCCGCCGACCCGTTGGGCGCCCAGCCCTGCGCCCTGGCCTTCGACTCCGCCGGCCGCCGCCTCTACGTCGCCAACGGCACCCAGAACGCCGTCGCCGTCATCCAGTTCCAACCCGAGGCCAACGCCTCCCGCGTCGTCGGACTCATCCCCGTCGGCTGGTTCCCCAGCGCGATCCAGTACGACCCGCACCGCCGCCAGCTCTGCGTGGCCAACATGAAGGGCCTCGGCGCCACCATGACCTACCCCACGAATCAACCACCCAAACAGCACGCCAAGGAGTTCCTCGGCACCGTCTCCCTCGTACCAGTCCCCGGCAGCCACCAACTCGCCCGCCTCACCCGAAGCGCCCTATGGAACATGCACCACCCCAAACTCGCCGAGGCGCTGTTGCCCCCACGCCCTGACCAGCCCCCGCGCCCCGTTCCCGAGCGCGTGGGCGAGCCCAGCGTCTTCAACCACGTGATCTACATCATCAAGGAGAACCGCACTTACGACCAGATCCTCGGCGACATGCCCGAAGGCAACGGGGAACCCTCCCTCTGCATCTTCGGCGAACAGTACACGCCCAACCAACACAAGATCTCACGCGAGTTCGTCCTGCTGGACAATACCTATTGCTCCGGCCTCCAAAGCGCCGATGGCCACCAGTGGACCGGCAGCGCCATCGCCAACGAGTACATCGAGCGCCAGCTCACGTCGGGCACCCCGCGCAGTTACCCCGGCGGCAAGAGCGAGGACAGCGCCGATGCCCTCGCCTGGGCCTCCACCGGCTTCCTATGGGACAATGCCATCCGCCATGGCAAGACGTTCCGCAACTACGGGGAATGGATGGTGTCCGAAGCCGGATGGACCGACCGCAAACGCAAAGACCCGGTCACCTGGCGCGACTTCTGGCAGCAACACCAAAACGGCGGCAGCCAGGTCCAGCTCCGAAGCCGTCCCGCCATCGCCTCGCTCCGCGGCGTCAGCAATACCAATACCGTCGGCTATGATCTCAAGGTCCCCGACGTCATGCGCGCCGCCGAGTTCATCCGCGAGCTCCGCCACTTCGAAACCCACGGCGGGTTCCCCAGCCTGATGATCCTCTTCCTCCCCAATAATCACACCGGGGGCACCCGCGGCCACTACCCAACCCCCGGCGCCCAGATCGCCGATAACGACCTCGCCCTCGGCCAGGTGCTCGAGGCCATCAGCCATAGCCGCTTCTGGCCGGAAACCTGCCTCTTCGCCATCGAGGACGATCCCCAGGCAGGCTGGGATCATGTCAGCGGCTATCGCACGGTCTGCACCGTCGCCAGCGCTTACACCAAACGCCGACAAACCATCAGCACCCACTACAACCAAACGAGCCTCATCCGTACCATCGAGCTCATCCTTGGCCTGCCGCCCATGCACCATCTGGACGCCACCGCCAATCCGATGACCGATTGCTTCATGGCCACCCCGGATTTCACCCCCTTCGCCAGCGTCCCCAACCGGGTGCCGCTCGATCAGTTGAACCCTGAGCCGAAGACCGTCGCCAACCCCATCCTGCGCCAGGACGCCATCACGTGCGCTCGCCTCCCGCTCGACGAGGTCGACCGCTGCCCCGAGGATGTCTTCAACCGCATCCTGTGGCGCGCCATGAAGGGACCCGATACCCCTTACCCCTTGTGGGCCGTCAAAGCCCTCGACGAGGACGACGACTAAGCCTTCTTCTCCGCCTTGCTCTTCCGGGCTAGATCAGCCCGATGCGCCCGCTCGTAGGTCTGGATGTCGCGAAACCGCCCCTTCGCATCTCGAACGGCGTACAGTTTCTTGCCCGCGCTGCTCCGATGAGTCGTCCTTCTTGCTTTGCCTGGCATATGATCTTCCTCGTTTGTTTACCATTCCCACACCGACAAGAGCCGCGCCGGCCTTCAGACCATCCGAGCCACATCATGTGTCCCACACGCGACAGCTTCGCGCAACAAAAAAGCCCGCCCCAAAATGCCCCACGCCTCTTGCTCATTGAAAATCAGCGCGAAGCGGGCTCACCAAGAAGGGGGCTCAATCCCCGGCCTCCTTAGCCCCATCACCCGCATCCTCGACAGCAGCGTGGTCGGTTTCACCCCCAGAAGCTCCGCCGCTCCATTCGGCCCCTTGATCTTCCAGCCCGCCCTCTCGAGCACAGCGATCAGGTTGCCTCGCTCCAGCCGACGCAGCTCCGCTTCGCTCAGAAACCCTGATCCTGGCTCGCCCGCCACCGCCGACCGCAGCTTCGACGCCGCCGCCTGCGCCGCCTCCGTCACCGGCAGGTCAAACTGCAACGCCCCGCCCCGCGCCAGGATCACCGCGCGCTCGATCACGTTCCGCAACTCCCTCACGTTGCCGGGCCACTCGTAGCTCTGCAGCCGAGCCACCCCAGCCCGCGTCAGCCGCGGCTTCGGACACCGCAGTTCCCTCACCGACACATCGACAAAGTGCGCCGCCAAGAGCGGGATGTCGTCCTTTCGCTCCCGCAGCGGCGCCACATGAATCGGAAAGACGTTCAGCCGGTAATAGAGATCCTCACGAAAACGGCCCGCCACCACCGCCTTCTTCAGATCCCGATTCGTCGCCCCCAATATCCGGACGTTGGCATGCCGCGTCCGATCGTCGCCGACGCGCTCATACCGCTTCTCCTGCACCACCCGCAACAGCTTGCTCTGCATGTCGAGCGGGACCTCGCCAATCTCGTCCAGGAGCAACGTCCCCCCTTCGGCAGCCTCGAACCGGCCCGCCCGATCCTTGTGCGCCCCCGTGAAAGCACCGCGCACGTGCCCGAAAAACTCGCTCTCGAACAGCTCCTTCGGAATCGACGCGCAATTGACTCGAACCAGGGGAAAGTCGCAGCGCGGACTTCGCCGGTGGATTTCATGCGCCACCAGCTCCTTGCCCGTGCCGGTCTCACCCAGGATCAGGACGGACGCTTCGGTGGGCGCAACCAGGTCGATCTGGCTCACCACCTGCCGCAAGGCCGCGCTCTGCCCCACCAAATCCCCGAACGCCTTCGCCTCGACCACCTCTTCCTGCAGGTAGGTGTTCTGCAGCTCGAGCTGCGCCTTCAACCGCTGGATCTCCTCGAAAGCCCGCGCATTGGCAATCGCCGCGCCAATGTGATCCGCCAAAACCCTGCCCCACGGCCGCGCCTCCTCCGGCACCTCGTCGCGCATGAATCCCACCAGGACCCCCATCACTTCCCCTTTGTACGTGATCGGCGTCGCACCACACCCCCCAATCCCCTCCTCCTCGACCCAGTCAAAACCCTCCATCTCCGCGGGTTGGCGCTTGACCTCCAGTACGATCCGCTCTTCTCCCACCGCCGCTGCCTTTCCCAAAAAACCAACGCCCAGCGGATGCCGCGCCTTGGTATCGTCGAAACGCCGGAAATCCGCTGCACTGTCCGCAAGCGACCCTCCCCGCCCCGCCACCAAGTGCAGACAACGCCTTGTGTCCGGACAACTCCCCCGGCGCCGACAGTGCGCGCAAAGATCCCCTTCTTCAATCAGCCAAACTTGCACGCAAACCATCCCCGGCCGCTCGGCTGCGCGATCCACCACCTTCCGCAACAAACCCTCCAGAGACTGCTCGAGGGCAATCTCGAGAAGAAACTGCGCCGCACGATTCGCATCAAACCGCTGATCACTCGTCACTTCCACAGTCCGCATACCCTGCCCCGATCCGATCCCGATGTCCACTCCGGACTGAACGGTTTTTCGTACGTTCGATATGTCGAGCCAACACGCAACTCAACCCTGCATGGTGGTTTGGCCTCTGTGGTTACCGCTTTGGACATTGATGATCAATGTATTGTGCCGGTTTCATTCAAGATCACCGAGGTCAAGAACATGACGCCACGCCGTGTGGCACGATGAATGCATGAATCCTATCGGTTCGATTGCCGGTCGAAATTATGAACCTAACGCCGCCAGGCGGTCCGCCAGCCGAGATCCGAGAAGGCGACTTCGAGAAAGAGGTCTTGAAGTCCGCCGTGCCGGTCCTGGTGGCTTTCGTGGCGCCCTGGAGCCAGGCGTGTCGGGTTCTCGATTCCGTGCTGACAGACGTGGCCGCCGCTTGTGCCGGCCGCGTCAAGGTCCTTAAGCTCAACGCGGATGACAGCCCGGACCTGAGCCTCTGGTACGAAATCGCCTCGATCCCCGCCCTGCTCTATTTCGTCAACGGCCTGCCTCGGGCCCGCGTGATCGGAACGGCGAGCAAGGACGCGATCCTCGCCAAGATCGAAGGCGCGGCGCCCGATCGGCACTCCTCTTCGTCCGTTCCCAAGTCCTGAACTGCTGACTCTGATGACTCTGATGCAACGCGATCCAAAGACTCCCACGCTGGTGACGGCAGGCAAGGTCGTGCTGGCAGCCTTGGGCTGCACTTTGTTCCTGACGGCCTGCGGCCGTCAGCAGGCGGCCCCGCCCACCGCGCCTCCTCCGCCGACCGTGACGACCGTCCCCATGGTCCGCGAGCAGGTCTTGCTCACGACCGAGCTGGCGGGACGTACGTCGCCCTATCGGATTGCCGAGATCCGGCCGCAGGTCAACGGCCTGATCAAGGAACGCCTCTTCACCGAGGGCGCCAATGTCCAATCCAATCAGCCTCTCTATCAAATCGATCCCGCCCCCTTCAAAGCCGCGTTCGAGAGCGCCAAGGCCGCCCTGGGCAGGGCGGAGGCGAATCTCCCGGCCATTCAGGCCCGGGCCGACCGCTTCAAGGCCGCCCTGGCGGACAGGGCGGTGAGTCAACAGGACTACGACGATGCCGCGGCCGCGCTGAAACAGGCCGACGCCGACATCCTGTATTGGAAGGCGGCGGTCGAGACCGCCCGCATCAATCTCGATTACGCGCGCGTGGTGTCCCCGATCTCCGGTCGCATCGGGCCGTCCTCGGTCACGGACGGCGCCATCGTCACCGCTTACCAGCCGGTGCCGCTGGCGACGATCCAGCAGTTGGATCCCATCTATGTCGATGTCCCCTACTCCACGACCGAACTGCTGCGGTTGCAGCGCCGCCTCAGGGAGGGACAACTCAGCCAGAGTGAAACCAACGTCAACGCCGTCGATCTCCTCCTGCCGGACGGCGCAAAGTACGACCACGAGGGAGCTCTGCAGTTCCGGGATGTCTCGGTGGACCCGACCATGGGCACGGTCACGCTGCGCATGGTCTTTCCCAACCCGAACGGCGTCCTGCTCCCGGGCATGTTCGTCCGGGTGATCGTCAAGGAAGGCATCAACAAACAGGCCATCCTCGTCCCTCAGCAAGCGGTCTCTCGCGATCACAAGGGGAACCCCACCACCTTGATCGTGGTCCAGGGCAAGGTCGAGATGCGACAACTCACGGTCGAACGCGAGGTGCGCGACCGCTGGCTCGTCACGGCCGGAGTCGAAGCGGGCGACAAGGTGATCATGGAAGGCATGCAGAAGGTCCGACCCGGCATGCCCGTGACCGAGGTCCCCTTCGGAGAGCCCCAGCCCCAGACCGCCCCGCCGGGAGCCAAGGCCCCGCCAACGCCCACCGCGCACTGACGGAGACACGCCATGCTATCCCGGTTCTTCCTGAATCGCCCGGTCTTCGCCTGGGTGATCGCCATCATCCTGATGGTGGCGGGCTGTCTCGCCATCTACAACCTGCCGGTCTCCCAATACCCGCCCATCGCGCCTCCGTCGATTGCGCTGACCGCCTCCTACCCCGGCGCCTCCGCCGAGACGGTCGAAAACAGCGTAACCCAGATCATCGAGCAGAAGATGACCGGCTTCGACAAGATGCTGTACATGTCTGCGACGAGCGACTCGGCGGGCGGATCCCGTCTCGAGCTGACTTTTGAACCGGGAACCGACCCGGACCTGGCCTGGGCCCAGGTTCAGAACAAGCTGCAGCTGGCGATGGCCAGCCTCCCGGATGTCGTCCAGCGCACGGGCATCCAGGTGCGAAAGAGCACCCGCAACTATCTCCTCGTCGTCGGCCTCGTCTCGGAAGACGGCAGCATGAACGGCAGCGACCTCCGCGACTACGCGCTGTCGAATCTCGAGAAGATCCTCTCCCGCGTGCCAGGGGTCGGAGAGGTCGAGGTCTTCGGCAGCCAGTACGCCATGCGGATCTGGCTGAACCCGGACAAGTTGAACGACTACCGGATGACCGTCGCGGAAGTCCTCGCCGCCCTGCACGTCTACAACGTCGAGGTGTCGGCCGGCCAGTTCGGTGGCGCACCCGCCGTCCAAGGCCAGCGCCTCAACGCGGTCATCACCGTCCAAAGCATGCTCAAGACGCCCGAGGAGTTCGGCGCCATCCCGCTGCGCACCAACCCCGACGGCTCCGTCGTCCGGGTCCGCGACGTGGCCCGCACGGAGCTGGGGACCGAGTTCTATGACATCGAGGCCTTTCACAATGGCCGGCCGGCCGCCGGTCTGGCCATTCGCGCCGCGGCTGGCGCCAATGCGCTCGATACCGCCGAGGCCATCCGGGGCAAGATGAAAGAGCTCAGCCAGTTCTTCCCCCCAGGCCTGAGAATCGTCTACCCGATGGACACCACCCCCTTCGTGAAGAAGGCCATCGAGGAGGTCGTCAAGACCCTCATCGAAGCCATCGTGCTCGTCTTCCTCGTGATGTACCTCTTCATGGGCAACATGCGGGCCACCCTCATCCCCACCATCGCCGTGCCCGTCGTCATCCTCGGTACCTTCGCCGTGCTCGGGTTCTTCGGGTTCTCGATCAATATGCTCACGATGTTCGCCATGGTGCTCGCCATCGGCCTGTTGGTCGACGACGCCATCGTCGTCGTCGAAAACGTCGAGCGCATCATGAGCGAGGAAGGGATCTCCCCCCTCGAGGCGACGCGCAAGTCCATGGACCAGATCACCCCCGCCCTGATCGGCATCGGCCTCGTGCTCTCCGCCGTGTTCGGTCCCATGGCGTTCTTCGCGGGGTCCACCGGCGTCATCTATCGCCAGTTCTCCGTCACCATCATCGCCTCCATGCTGCTCTCCGTCGTGGTCGCCCTGATCCTGACGCCCGTGCTCTGCGCCTCCCTCCTTAAACCCGTCCCCAAAGGACACGAGCCGGCCGAAGGCGGGATCTGGTTCCTGCGCCCGTTCTTCCGCGCCTTTGACCGCTTCTTCTTCTGGGCGAGAGACCGCTACCTCGGCCTCGTGAGCCACTCGCTCTCGAGGAAGCTGCGCTACGGGTTCATCTTCGTGCTGATCGTCGCCGCCATGGGATACCTCTTCCAGCGAATGCCCACCGCCTATCTGCCGGATGAAGACCAGGGACAACTCCTGGTGCAGGTGCTGCTGCCCGCCAATTCGACCCTCGAACAGACCATGGGCGTCCTTAAACAGGTCCAGGACCACTTCCAGCAGCGGGAGAAAGACGCCGTCGAGACGGTGATGACCATCTCCGGCATCGGCCTGGCCGGACGCGGACAGAACGCCGGCATGGCGTTCGTCCGGCTCAAGGACTGGGATCTGCGCGACCGGCCGGACCTCAAGGTGACCGCGGTCGCAGGACGAGCCATGGGGGCCTTCTCCCAGATCCGCAACGCCATGGTGTTCGCCTTCGCCCCGCCCGCCGTGGTCGAGCTCGGCATCTCGAAGGGATTCGACTTCCAATTGCTCGATCGCGGCGGCTTGGGCCACGACAAACTCATGGAAGCCCGCAACCAATTGCTCGGCATGGCCGCCCAGGATCCTGTGCTCACCAAGGTCCGACCCAACGGCCTCGAAGACGTCCCCGAGTACCGCGTCGACGTCGACTGGGACCGCGCCGGCGCCCTGGGCGTGCCGGTAGCCGCCGTCCATCAGACGATCTCCGCCGCCTTCGGCAGCGCCTATGTCAATGACTTCATCCAGGGCGGCCGCGTCAAAAGGGTCTTCGTCCAGGCGGACGCGCCGTACCGGATGCTGCCGCAGGACCTCGAACGGCTCTATGTCCGCAATGCCACCGGCAAGATGGTCCCCTTCTCCGCCTTCGCCTCCGGCCGTTGGACCTTCGGGCCCCCAAGGCTCGAGCGCTTCAATGGCTTCCCTTCCATGAACATTATCGGCGAACCCGCCCCTGGCCGAAGCTCCGGCGAGGCCATGCGGGCGATGGAGGGCTTCGTCAAGAAGCTGCCGCAGGGCGTGGGCCATGACTGGACCGGCCTCTCCTATCAGGAACGCCAGGCCGGCGCCCACGCCGCTCCTCTCTATGCCTTCTCGATCCTCGTCATCTTCCTCTGCCTCGCCGCCCTCTACGAGAGCTGGCCGATCCCTGTGTCGATCCTCCTCGCTCTCCCCCTGGGCGTGATCGGCGGTGTCATCGGCTCAAGCCTCCTCGGCTTGCCCAATGACGTCTATTTCCAGATCGGCCTCCTCACCACCCTGGGTCTCACCACCAAGAACGCCATCCTCATCGTCCAATTCGCCAAAGCCCGCGTCGAGGAGGGCAAGGGACTCATCGAAGCCACCCTCGAAGGAGCCAAACTGCGCTTGCGCCCCATCGTCATGACGTCGCTGGCCTTCGGCTTCGGCGTTCTCCCCCTGGCCATCGCCTCCGGCGCCGGCGCCGGCGCCCAGAAAGCCATCGGCACCGCAGTCCTCGGCGGCGTCGTGACGTCGACCTTCCTCGTCACCCTGTTCGCGCCGCTGTTCTATGTGCTGATCGAGAAAACCTTCGGCCGACACCGCAGGCTCCATGGCACCCCCGGCACTCAGCCGAATCCCGCTGCGAGTCACTCCCATGAATAGCTGCACCCACCTTCTGCTCGTCGGAACGGTACTGCTCTTCACCAGCTGCACGCTGGCGCCCAAGTACGCTCGACCCCCGGCTCCCGTCCCTGCCCAATGGCCCCAAGGCGCTGCCTATCCGAAGGCCGCCGCCGCGCCGGAAACCCAGCCGGCTCCCGACCTGGCCTGGCGCGAGTTCTTCACCGATGAAAAGCTCCGGCAACTCATCGGCACCGCCCTCGATCATAACCGCGACCTCCGCCTCGCGACGCTCAACGTCGAAATGGCCCGGGCCATGTACGGCATTCAACGAGCCAACCTCTTGCCGGCCGTCCAGGGCGTCGCCAGCGCCGCCCGCCAACGCCTGCCGGCGGATCTCTCGAACGGCGGACGCCGAAAGACCACGGAACGCTACGATGTCAACCTCGGGCTGGCCTCCTGGGAAATCGACTTCTTCGGCCGCATCCGCAGCGCCAAGGACCGCGCTCTCCAGGAGTTCCTAGCCACGGACCAGGCCCGCCGCGGCGCTCAGATCCTCCTGGTCTCCGCTGTGGCCAACGCCTACCTCGCCCTCGCGGCGGATCGGGAAAACCTCCGGCTGTCCGAAACCACCCTCGAAGCGCAGCAGAACACTTATGACCTCGTCAAGCGGCGCCATGAGCTCGGTCTGGTGACTGACATCGACCTCTATCGCGCCCAGACACCCCTCGACATCGCCCGACGCGATGTCGCCCTCTATCACCAGCAAATCGCCCAGGACGAAAACGCGCTCCAACTCCTCGCTGGATCCCCCGTCCCGGACGAACTCCTGCCCGCAGAACTGAGTCAGGTCAAACCCACCCTGCCTATCGCCCCGGGACTGCCCTCCGATGTCCTGCTCCGCCGGCCCGATGTCCTCGAGGCCGAAAGCCTGCTCAAGGCCGCCAACGCCGATATCGGCGCGGCGCGGGCAACGTTCTTCCCTCGCATCTCGCTGACCGCCGCCGTGGGTACGGCCAGCAGCGACCTCGCCGGGCTCTTCCAGTCCGGTTCGGGCGCGTGGAGCTTCGCACCGCAACTGGTCATGCCCATCTTCGACGCGCGCACGTGGTCGGCTCTCAAGGCTAGCAAGGTGCAGCAGCAAATGGCCGTGACCCAGTACGAAAAAGCCATTCAAACCGCTTTCCGCGAAGTGGCTGACGTCCTCGCGCTCCGCGGCACCGTTGACCGCGAAATCTCCGCGCAGGAATCCCTGGTGCACGCCCTGACTGAAACCCATCGCCTGGCCAGGAGCCGTTACGATAAAGGCATCGATAGCTACCTCGGCGTCCTCGACGCGCAACGCTCCTTGTTCCCGGCACAACAGGGACTCGTCTTCCTGCGCTTGTCCAAGCTGGCCAATGAAGTCCGCCTCTACGCTGTCCTGGGCGGCGGCCAGGAAACGACCGAGGATCTCTGCAAGAACTAATGGACCAACCCAACCTATACTCAGGTATTATGCTTGACCCGCTGCGGGCGCTAGGCTATTCGAATACCATGTCTAAGATCGTAACTGACTTGTCACTGGAACAACTGAAGCGTTTGCTTGCCATCAAGGAACAGATGGCTGCCTTGGAATCGGAGCTCGCGTCCTTGTTGGGCGGCACCGCCGCTGCGCCTACGCCGGCCCGACGAAAAGGCGGCAAGCGGGTTCTTTCCGAGGCGGGACGTCAGGCGATTCGCGCCGCCCAGAAGGCGCGCTGGGCCAAGAAGCGCGGCGTAACCCGGACGCCCGCCAAGGCCAAACCCCGACGCAAGTTGTCCGCCGCCGGCCGGGCGCGCCTGGCTGCCCTGGCCCGCGCACGCTGGAAGGCGGCCCGTGCCGAAGGCAAGACAACCCTCTAGCGAGGCGCCGCCTCAGCAGCACGACTTCACCCGACGGCGCCGTCCCGGATCCGGGACGGCGCCGTCCCATTTCCGGATCTGCTCCTGACTGCGTCCCGCCCCGGCCGCCGCCGGTCCCTTGCCGTGGCCGCATTCCGAAAAGTCGCCCATGGCCAACGCTCCTCGACCATGGATCTCTCTCACCCTGAACGCCATGACACCTGACTCCACAAGGAACTCACCCCATCGGAGTCCATACGGCTCGACAGGCCGCTCAGCCAATGGTCACACCTGGCATTCTAATTGCCATACTAGCGAGGCGCGGAAGAGAGGATAGGCAGGCACAGCAGGGTCTTCATGAGCCTGAGGACTCGACCGGGTCTGAGGCCGCGCCTCGCTAGCCATGGATATCGTACGTCATCGCTCGCGCCATGATCGTTGGCATCGCCGGCTCCTCTACGGAGCTCTGGGGGTCGCAGCGGTGGCCGGACTTAGTCTGGCGGTATTCCGACTCAAGCCGGCGGCACCCAGTGTCAGTGTCAGCGCCTTGTACACGGATACTGTGCGCCAGGGCGACATCCAGCGCGAGGTGCGAGGCAATGGGACGCTCGTGCCTGAAGAGATCCACTGGATTCCAGTCACCACTCCCGGCCGGATCACGGCCATCCACGTGCTGCCAGGAGCCGCTGTGTCCTCGAATACCGTGCTGGTTGTCCTCAGCAATCCTGAAGTCGAACATGCCGCGTTCGAGGCGGAATGGCAGCTCCGCGCGGCGGAGGCGCAGGAGGCGAAACTCCGTGTGCAGCTCGAAAGCACCCGCCTCGCCCAGGAAGCCACAGCCGCCGCCCTTCGCGCCGAGCACAGCGTCGCCCAACTCGACGCGGAAGCCGATGCCCGACTGGCTGAAGAGAAGCTCGTCGATCGCCTGACGGCCATCCGGTCCCGGACCAAGGCCGATCAGCTGGGCACACGCGCCGATCTCGAAGACCGCCGGCTCGAGATCCTCGAGGAAGCCCACCAGGCCGAATTGGCTGCCCAGGAAGCAGAGCTCTCCCGGCTCCGCGCCGTTCGCGAACTGCGGCGGCGTCAGCAGGCCGAGCTCGAAATCCGCGCCGGCATCGACGGCGTCCTCCAGCGTCTGGGAGAATACGACACCCTCCAGGTCGGCCAGCAGTTTGCCGCCGGAGCGAACATCGCCCGAGTCGCCAATCCGGCCCGGTTGAAGGCGGAAATCCGGGTGGTGGAGACCCAGGCCAAGGACATCCAGTCGGGACAGTCCGCCCGCATCGATACCCGAAACGGGGTCGTCACCGGACGGGTCGCGCGCGTCGATCCGGCCGTCCAGAATGGCACCGTCCTCGTCGATGTGACGCTCACCGGACCGTTGCCCAAAGGGGCGCGGCCGGACCTGAGCGTCGAGGGCATCATCGAGCTCGAACGGCTGGTGAACGTCCTGCACGTTGGCCGCCCCGTCAACGGCCAGGCCGAGAGCACGGTCGGCCTCTACAAGCTCGTCAACGGCGGCCGCGAGGCGGTCCGCACGCCGGTTCAACTCGGGCGTTGCTCGGTCAACGCCATCGAGGTCATCTCCGGCCTCGCGCTGGGAGATCGCATCATTCTCTCGGACATGACCCCCTGGGAAACCCATGAGCGCGTCCGCTTGAACTGACCGCACAGCCAGCCAGGCGCACCTCCGCCCGCATCCATGAATCCACAGCCTCTCATCCGCCTGCAGAACATCACCAAGGTCTACTACACGGACGACCTCGAGACGCACGCCCTCGCCGGTGTCCATCTCGAAATCCAAACCGGCGAGTACGTCTCGATCGCCGGTCCCTCGGGCTGTGGCAAGTCCACGCTCCTGGCCATCCTCGGCCTGCTGGACTCGCCGACCGAGGGACAGTACTGGCTCGACGGCCAGCCGGTCGAGAACCTGTCGCTGGACGAGCGCGCAGGCATTCGCAACCGGCAAGTGGGCTTCATTTTCCAAAGCTTCAATCTGATCGGCGACCTGACCGTGTTCGAGAACGTCGAGCTGCCCCTGAGCTACCGCCGCGGCTTGTCCGGGGCCGAACGCCGCCAGCGGGTGGCCGAGGCGCTCGACCGGGTCGGCATGGGGCATCGGACCCGGCACTACCCCTCGCAGTTGTCCGGAGGCCAGCAGCAGCGCGTCGCCGTCGCCCGCGCGCTCGCCGGCCAGCCGGCAATCCTCCTGGCCGATGAGCCGACCGGGAACCTCGACTCGAAGAACGGCGAGGCGGTCATGGAGTTGCTGCGAGCTCTCCACCGGGACGGCGCCACGCTCTGCATGGTCACCCACGACCCCCGGTTCGCCCGGCACGCGGACCGGATGGTCCATCTGTTCGACGGCCGCGTGGTCGAGGACTCCGTGCCCGCCTGACCCTCCGCCTTAACCCCATCCCTCATGGGACACGACCTCCGATTCGCGATCCGGATGCTGCTCAAGCACCCGGCTTTCACTGCGGTGGCGGTGCTGTCGCTCGCGCTCGGGATCGGCGCCAACACCACCGTGTTCTGCTGGATCCAGACAGTGTTGTTGCGGCCCCTGCCCGGAGTGAGCGATCCCGCGCGCCTGGCCGTCCTTTGCACCCGTCACGCCAATGTCAACTGGGAGACCATGTGCCTGCCTGATGTCCAGGATTGCCGGGGGCAAACCAATGCCTTCGAGGGAATCGTCGCCTCACAAATCACCCCGGCCTGCTTGACCATCGACGGCCGACCCGAATGGGTCTACGGCCAGATCGCCTCGGCGAACTTCTTCACCGTGCTCGGCGTCCAACCGGTCATCGGCCGCTTCTTCGTCGCCGATGAGGACCTCCGGCCCGGGGGCGCCCCCGTCCTCGTCCTCGCCGAGGGCTACTGGCGACGCCGGTTTGCCGGCGACACCAATATCCTCGGCCAAACCCTCGACTTGAACCGGCACCAGTTCACCGTGATCGGGGTGGCGCCTGCCAGCTTCCGCGGCACCATGAGCGGCCTGCGGTTCGATTTCTGGGCGCCGATCACCATGCACCAGCAGGTGGCGCACTTCGGCTCGCTCACGTCACGGGGGGATCATTGGGTCCATGTCCTGGCCCGATTGCAGCGGGGAGTGTCGATGGCCCAGGCCCAGGGAGCCCTCGACGTCCTCGCGCGCCGGCTCCAAACCGCTTACCCGGACACGAACCACGAAGTCGACTTCCTGCTGTTGCCGCTCTGGCGATCCCCCTACGGCGGTCAAATGCTCCTGTTGCCCGTGCTGCGCCTCCTGCTCGCAGTGACGCTCGGCGTGCTGCTCATCGTCTCCGCCAATGTCGCCAACCTGCTCCTCGCCAGGGCAACGCTCCGCCTGAAGGAGGTGGCCATCCGCCAGGCCCTCGGGGCCGGCCGCTGGCGGCTCGTCCGCCAGCTCCTGACTGAGAGCCTCCTGTTGGCCGTCCTGGGTGGCCTGCTCGGTGTCCTGTTCACCCATTGGGCCGTCGGCCTCATTGCCCATCTCCTGCCCAACACGTATCTCCCCATCGGTTACACGTTCGTCGTCGACACCCGTACCCTCGCCTTCACCCTCGGACTGACCCTGCTCACCTGCCTGCTCTTCGGAACTGTCCCGGCCCTGCAAACGGCCCGCCTGGATCTCAATGCGCACCTCAAGGAGGGCGGCCGATCCTCGACCGCCGCCTCCGCACACCACCGGCTCCGCAACGCGCTCGTCGTCGCCGAAATCGCACTCGCCCTCGTGCTCCTCGTCGGGGCGGTGCTCTGCCTCCGGGGATTCCAGCGCGCGCGCCAGATCGACTTGGGGTTCGATCCCCGCCAGGTGCTTTGCGCCGGACTCCGGATCGGGATGCACGGCTATACCGAAACCACCAGCCGGGTGTTCTACCGGCAGCTGCGGGAGCGATTGGCCAGCCTCAACGGGGTCGAGTCCGTCGGTCTCACCAGCTGGCTGCCGCTCGGCTTCGAGGGAGGTTCCAGCACCTCGATCGACGTCCCGGGATACGACCGCAAGCCCAACGAAGACCTCGGGGTCGCCTACTGCATCGTCTCACCCGGCTACTTCGAGACACTCCGCATTCCCCTGATCGAGGGCCGGGATTTCCAGGAGCACGACGACCTTCGGGCACCGCGGCGGGTCATCATCAACGAGGCCGTCGCCAAACGGTTCTTCGCCAACCAGAACCCCGTGGGACGCACCTTGAAGTGCTTCGACGGCCGCGAATGCACCGTCATCGGCATCGTCAAAACCGGCAAGTACCGCTCCCTGAGCGAGCCCCCCAAGGGCGGCATCTACTTGTCCTACCAGCAGTGCACCTGGGACCTGAATCTGTCCATCGCCCTGCGAACCCGGGGACCCGTGACCGCCTTCGTTCCCACCCTGCGCCGGACCCTGCATGAAATCGATCCGGGCGTGGAATTGTGGGGCAGCCTGGCGATGACCGACTACATCCAGGCCGCGTTTCTCCCCCAGCGGATCACCGCCACGTTCCTGATGATCCTCGGCGGTGTCGCCCTGTTCCTCGCCGCCATCGGCATCTACGCCGTCATGGCGTATGTCGTCAGCCAGCGGACCCAGGAAATCGGCGTGCGCCGCGCCCTCGGCGCCCGGGAACACGACATCCTCCGGCTCGTCTTCGCCCAGGGACTCCGGTTGTCAGGCCTCGGCGTCGTCGCCGGCTGGATTGGCGCCCTCCTCGCAACACGCGCCCTCTCGAGTTTCCTCTACGGCGTCAGCCCCTTCGATCCCTTCACCTTCGCCGCCGTCGCCGCTGGACTCGTCGTCGTCTCGCTGATCGCCTGTGCCATGCCCGCCCATCGCGCACTGCGCGTCGATCCCATCGTCGCCCTCCGACAGGAATGAAACCCCTCCCGCCCTCAATGACCGCGAGATTCCGTGAAACTTGCACCCGAGCTGGCGTGTCTAATGGACTATTGTATGCACCCGTGGGCAGGCTCCCCTCACCCCAACCCTCTCCCCAACCCCTGGAAGCGAAGCAATCCAGTGGAGTTCGTCAGAGGGCGACAGGGAGAGGGGAGCATTTGACGAGATCCGCCAAATAGCCCAACCTTGTTGTCTCTTATGCAACGGACAAGCTTTGTGATGTGGGTCCTCTCCCTGGCTGCGACAACCCTCGGCGTGCGTGCGGCCGAACCGGAGCACCGCCCGATCTCCCTCGACGATTGCCTGCAGCTCGCGCTTCGGCACAACCTCTCCCTCCAGATCACCCGGCTTCAGCCCGAGTTGGCGCGGTTCAATCTCGATGCCGCCTACGGGGCCTATGACCCCAATTTCCGGGCGTCGATCACGCACAATTCCTCGGCGCAGCCGGAAAGCTATGACAGCGAGGGACGCTGGTACCCCGGAACCCAGACCGAGAACGACAGCTTCCAGCTCGGCCTGGCCGGCGAGGTGGGAACGGGCCTCGGCTACACCCTGGGGGGCGGCATGACGGACATGCACGGCACCCAGGCGGGGATCCCCTTCGAGAACGCAAGCGGCAGCTTCGGTTTCACCCTCACCCAGCCGCTGCTCAAGAACTTCTGGATCGATGGCGCGCGCTACGCGATTGCGGTCTCCCGCAAGGACCTGCGGGTCTCGGAGCTCACCCTCCAGCAGCAGATCATGCAGGTCGTCACCGATGTCGAGGTGGCCTACTACAGCCTCATCGCCGCCGTCGAACTCACCAAGGTCCAGGAGGAAGCCCTCAAAGAGGCCGAACAGCAGCTGCGCGAGAACCGAAAACGGGTCGAGGTCGGCGTCATGGCCCCCCTCGAGGAAAAGGACGCGGAGTCCCAGGTGGCCGCCAGTCGCGCCAACCTCATCGCCGCCCGCAACAACCTCGAGATCAGCCAGAATCGCCTCAAGGCCCTCATCACGGATCGCTACGCGGATTTCAAGAATGTCCTGCTGATGCCCACCGGGAAGCTCTCGGCAGCACCGCAGCCCTTCGACCGGATTATGAGCTGGACCCGTGCGCTCACCTACCGGCCGGACATCCTCAGGGCCAAAGTCGATCTCGAAAAGCGCAACCTCCGCCTGCGCTACGATTACAACCAGCTCTTCCCCCAGCTGGATGTCACCGGCGGCTACAGCCTCGGCGGGTCCGACTCCGAGTTCACCTCCGCCCTCGACCGGGTCTCGGAGGCAAGCAACCCCTCCTACTCGTTCGGCGCCGTCTTCTCCATGCCGCTCAGCAACCGGCAGGCCCGATCCGCTTATCGCGCCTCGAAAGTCGAACGCGAACAGTCCCTGCTCCAGCTCAAGCAGCTGGAACAGGGTATCATGGTGCAAATCGATGACGCCATCGCCGAGGCGCGCAGCAGCCTCGAGCAGGTCCAGGCGCGCCGGCAGGCCGCCTTCTACGCCGAGGAAGCCTACAAGGCCGAACAAAAGAAGCTCGAGAACGGCAAGAGCACCAGCTTCCAGGTCCTCGTCCTCCAGCGCGTCCTCAACACCCGGCGCTACGAGGAAATCATGGCGCTGGGCGACTACAACCGGGCCCTCGCCAACCTGGCCCTGGCCGAAGGATCCTCCCTCGAACGCCGCAACATCCTGTTCGAAGTCAGGTGAACGCCGGCTGCCTACCTCGAATCCCCCCGCCGGAAGGGAATCCGGATCGTCTTGAGCAGCCGACTGGCCACCGACTCCCGGCTCCTGGCCGGCACGATCCCCAGCGACCGACAGAGTCCGCTGCAGATCGGACAGAAGAGCCTCGACCGGCCCCCGACCAGGTGCAGCTCACGCACGCAAGCCTCGCAGTAGGTCCGGCTGCACTGGGTGCATTGGTGCGCCGCGGCGATCCCCGGATGATACAGGCACGCCGGCGCACCGTCCGGAAGACGGGACGGACGCGGCTCCTCCGTCGGCGGCAGCGGCGGGATCGCGATCGTCACCGGCCCTTCCATGAGCCGCATCTCCATGCTCCCCAGCATCAGGGTCTGCCCGTTCCGCAGTTCCGCATCCTGGATCCGCTGGTTCTCAATGAACGTGCCGTTCGTGCTCCCCAAGTCCCGCACCCGCACCGTCGTCTCGCTGACAATCACCTCACAGTGCCGGCTCGATACGGTCGGATCATCCAGGACGAAATCATTGCCCTGGGCTCGACCCAGGGAATTCGAGCCCTTCTGCAGTTCGAGCTCGGCGCCCTTCTGCGCTCCACTGTGAATCACGAGCCGGGCCATGCGCCATCACGGTGCCCCGGGTTCATTCCCGCGGGCATGGGTCACAGCTTGGCGCCCGCCCCACGGCCTGTCGATCTCAATCTCGGCACTGGACGCACCCGGCGGCATGGACTACTTTCCGTCTCAAATGTCGAAGGCAACCAAAACATCGCCGCCAACGGCTGGCGGCGGAAGCGACCTCCCCTTCGAGGAGACGCTGCGCAAACTCGAGGCCATCGTGACCAGCCTCGAGTCGGATGACTTGCCCCTCGAAACCCTCATGGCCCGATACGAAGAAGGCGTCCGCCTGGCCGAAGCCTGCCAAACACGCCTGGCCGCCGCCGAAGCCAGGATCCGAAAGCTGGAACGTGACGCCGCAGGCGAGTCGCATCTTGCCCCCATCGAATCCGAGGCGAATCCGCCGACCCCGGAGTGATCGCATGAGCCGCTACCTCGACATGGTCGATAGCCCGGAGCACGTCAAGAAGCTCACCCTCGAGCAACTGACACCCCTGGCCGAGGACATCCGCCACGAGCTCATCACCGTGCTCTCGAAGAACGGCGGCCACCTCGGTCCCAATCTCGGTGTCGTCGAGCTGACTCTCGCCCTGCACCGGGTGTTTCGTACGCCCGAAGACAAGATCCTCTGGGACGTCAGTCATCAGTGCTACGTGCACAAGCTCCTCACCGGACGCAAGAAGCTCTTCCACACCATCCGAACCACCGGCGGCCTCAACGGCTTCGCCTGCCGCGCCGAAAGCGAGCATGACTGCTACGGCGCCGGACACGCGGGAACCGCCCTCTCCGCCGCGCTCGGCATCTGCGCCGCCCGCGACCTGCGCGGCACCCGCGAGCACGTGGTGTGTGTCTTCGGCGACGCCGCCCTCACCAACGGCATCTCCTTCGAGGCCCTCAACAATATCGCCCATACCACCCGCCGGTTCATCGGCGTCCTCAACGATAACGAGTTCAGCATCGCCAAGAACGTCGGCGCCATCTCCCGGTACCTGAACCAGCTCATCACCCACCCCCGATACTCCCGCCTGCAGAAGGACTTCCAGCGTCTTCTCCGTCGCATGCCCAAAGGAGAGATCGCCATCCGCCTAGGCCACAAGGCCGAGGAGGCCTTGAAAGGCGCCGTCTCCCAGGCGGCCCTCGAACCGGGCGCGCCGCTGGGCACCGACGGCCGGGGCGGCTACGGCAGCAGCCTCATCTTCGAGGAGATGGGCCTCAGCTACCTGGGCCCGATCGACGGCCATGACCTGCCCCTGCTCATCGAGTCCCTCACCTTCGCGCGCGAGTGCGAGAAACCGGTCGTCCTGCACGTCATCACCCAGAAAGGCAAAGGCTTCGAGGCGGCGCGCCGTCAGCCGGAAAAATACCACGGGGTCGGACCCTACGACATTTCGACCGGCGACATCCTCCCCGCCAAACCCGGCACCCCCCCCAACTACCAGGATGTCTTCGGCCGGGCTCTCGTCACGATGTGCCAGCGGGATAGCACGCTCGTGGGCATCACCGCCGCCATGCCCAGCGGCACCGGCATGAAGTTCCTCGAGCAGGCCCTCCCCCAGCGCTATTACGACGTCGGGATCGCCGAGGAACATGCCGTGCTCTTCGCCGCCGGCATGGCGACGCTCGGCTTTCGACCCTTTGTCGCCATCTACTCGACGTTCCTCCAGCGGGGCTATGACTGCATCCTCCACGACGTCGCCCTTCAGGATCTGCCTGTCGTGTTCTGCATGGACCGGGCCGGGCTCTCCGCCACCGACGGCCCCACCCACCATGGCCTGTTCGACATCGCCTTCCTCCGCTGCGTGCCCAACGTCGTCATCATGGCCCCCAAGGACGAAGACGAGCTGGTGGACATGATGTTCACCGCCACCCGCCAGAATCATCCCGTCTGCATCCGGTACCCCCGCGGCGCCGGCGAGGGCGTCCCCATCAAGAACCAACCGCGCCTCCTCGAAATCGGCAAGGCCGAGGTCCTCCGCCACTTCGCCGCCAACGGCCGGCCCAAGGTCGCCATCTTTCCCCTCGGCAACCTCCAGCGCCTGGGCGCCGAGGCCGCCGATCGCCTCGCCGCCGCGGGCTGCGACGTCGCCATCGTCAACCCGCGCTTCGCCAAACCCTTGGACGAGGGCGCGCATCTGTTCTTTGGCCGCGCCGCTGACGTCGTCGTCACGCTCGAAGACCATGCCCTCATGGGCGGCTACGGCAGCGCCGTCCTCGAATGCTACAGCCAACACCGCGTCGCCGTCCCCGTCGTCCGCATCGGGTGGCCCGACCAGTTCATCGAACACGCCACCACCGCCGAAGTCCTGCGCGACCGCCACGGATTGACCGCCGACGCCATCGTCCACCAGGTCCGCCAGATCCTCGCACCCCCTGCGGCCCTCGCGGCACCGACCCCATCGGCCGCCGCCGCGCCCCCCGGTTGACGGCTCCCCGTTCAACCTTCCATTCCGCACCGAGGTCTTCAGACCGCCCGACCATGCCCTACCAACACCTCACGCCACCCCAGGGAGATCGCATCCGCATCGCCGCCGGCCGCCTCGAGGTTCCCCATCATCCCGTGATACCGTTCATCCGCGGCGACGGCACCGGACCCGACATCTGGGCCGCCAGCCAGCGGGTGCTGGACGCCGCCGTCGCCCAGGCGTACGGGGGAACCCGCCATATCGCCTGGTTCGAGGTGTTCGCCGGCGAAGAAGCCTTCCGCCGGTTCCAGCAATGGCTCCCGGACGACACCCTCGAGGCGTTTCGCGAGTTCCGCGTCGGCATCAAAGGGCCCCTCACCACCCCCGTCGGCGGCGGCATCCGCTCCCTCAACGTCGCCCTCCGCCAATTGCTCGATCTCTACGTCTGCCTCCGCCCCGTCCAGTACTTCGCGGGCACCCCGTCCCCAGTCAAACACCCGGAGAAGGTCGACATGGTCATCTTCCGCGAGAACACCGAGGACATCTATGCCGGCATCGAGTATGCCGGAGGAACAGTCGAGGCCGGCAAGATCCTCGATTTCCTCGCGCGCGAGTTCCCCGAGGCGTTCGCCAAGATCCGGTTCGCCACGGCCGCGAAGGCCGAGGCGTTCTGGAACGCCGCGGGCCATCCAGCCCCGCCCGAGGTCTGCGTCGGCATCGGCATCAAGCCGGTCAGCCGCTCCGGTTCCGTCCGGCTCGTCCGTGACGCGATCGCCTACGCCATCCGGAACCACCGCCGCAGCGTCACCCTCGTCCACAAGGGGAACATCATGAAGTTCACCGAGGGCGCCTTCCGCGATTGGGGCTACGCCACCGCCAAGGAACACTTCGGCGCGGTCGAGATCGACGGCGGCCCCTGGTGCCGCATCCCCGAGGGCCGGCCCGGCGCCGGGCTCGTCATCAAGGACGCGATCGCGGACATCACGCTCCAGCAGGTCCTGACCCGCCCCGAGGACTTCGACGTGATCGCCACCTTGAACCTGAACGGCGACTATCTCAGCGACGCGCTGGCCGCCCAGGTCGGCGGCATCGGCATCGCCCCCGGCGGCAATATCAATTACGTCACCGGCCACGCGCTCTTCGAAGCCACCCACGGCACCGCTCCCAAGTACGCCGGCCTCGACCGGGTCAACCCCGGCAGCGTGGTGCTCAGCGGCGAAATGATGCTCCGTTACCTCGGCTGGACAGAAGCCGCCGACCTCATCCTGCGCGGCCTCCACGGCGCCATCGCCAGCCGCCGGGTCACTTACGACTTCGCCCGCCTCATGGAGGGCGCCACCGAAATCAAGTGCTCCGAGTTCGGCGACAACATCATCGCCCACATGGCCTCCTTTCGCGTTTGACGGCCCCCGCAATCGCGGTGTATTGCCTTCCCCGCGAATGCCATGCGGTCACCCCAACCCAAGCCAACCATGAAAAGCCCGCTCTCCCGACGCTCCGCCCTCAAGTCCCTCGCCACCACCGCGCTGGTCTGTGGCGCCCCCGCCGTCCCGGCCGCCGCCGCCGAACCCGCCCGACTCAAGGGCAATATCCATCACTCGGTCTCCGCCTGGTGCTACGGCGGCATCAAACTCGATGACCTCTGCGCCGCCGCCCGCGACATGGGCATCGAATCCGTCGAGCTCCTCGGCCCCGACGATTGGCCGACCGTCCGCAAGCACGGGCTCGTCTGCGCCATGTGCAACGGGCCGGATAGCATCGGCTACGGATGGAACCGCGTCGATCACCACGACAAACTGGTCGCCGACTTCGAGAAGGCCATCCCCAAGGTCGCCGAGTTCGGCTTCCCCAACATCATCACCTTCTCCGGCAACCGCCGCGGCATGTCCGACGAGGAAGGCCTCGAGCATTGCGCCCTCGGCCTCAAACGCATCGTGCCCGTCGCCGAGAAACACAAGGTGACCATCATCCTCGAGCTCCTCAACAGCAAGGTCGACCATAAGGATTACATGGCCGATCACACCGCCTGGGGCGCCGAAGTGTGCCGCCGGGTCGGCTCCGAACGGCTCAAGCTCCTCTACGACATCTATCACATGCAGATCATGGAGGGTGACGTGATCCGCACCATCCGCGATAACATCCAGTACATCGGCCATTTCCATACCGGCGGCAACCCCGGACGCCACGAGATCGACGATTCCCAGGAGATCTACTACCCGGCCGTCATGCGCGCCATCGTCGCCACCGGCTTCAAGGGGTTCGTCGGCCAGGAATTCGTCCCCGCCGCCAAGGACAAGCTGGCTTCCCTCCGCAAGGCCATCCAGATCTGCGACGTCTAGCGCGGCGCCGCCTCAGACCCAGTCGAGTCCTCAGGTTCATGAAGACCCTGCTGTGCCTGCCCATTCTCTCTTTCGCGCCTCGCTAATGTAGAGTCCTCGAAGGCAGGAGGGTTGGGTTTGGAACGACAGGGCCAAGCTTGACCTGTTGAACCCATACTCCACAAGTTGAGGACTTTAGGACGGCGCCGCCTCACCACCCCTGGCTCAATACCGAGCGCTTCGAACACCTCCCGGTCCATCTGCGGGTCGTCAGTTACGAGTAGAAGGAGACCGAGGATCGTCGCCCGACCAAGCACCAACAGCTTGCGTACCCACCACTTGCCGAGTCCGGTGTCCTCAGCCTCCTGCTCCTAGGCGGAGGAATCCTAATCTGGCACGGCCGCCACTGGAGTCCTCGATCTATCGAACTCCTAATAAACTGTGGCACATTCCATCCCGCCACATCGCATGTACGAATGAAAACACCAATCGGACTGTGTCAGAAAGAGCACTATGAAGACAACACCATGGTTCGGACTGCTCGTGCTGGTGGCCTTGACCGTCGGCGTGGCCAACGCTGACACCCTGGGCACGGCGTTCACATACAATGGACGCCTGACCGAGAGCGGTGAACTTGCCAACGGCGCTTACGACCTCCGCTTCACCCTCTTTGGCGCCGTCGACGGCGCCGCCGCCCTGGCCGGACCAATAGTCAAAAGCTCGGTCGACGTCGCCAACGGCCTGTTCGTGACGCCGCTGGACTTCGGCGGCGCCGTCTTCAACGGCCAGGCGCGCTGGCTGGAAATCGGCGTGCGCAAAAGCGGGGAGACCACACCGTACACGGTGCTGGCGCCCCGTCAGGAATTGACTCCCACGCCCTACGCCCTCTACGCCGCAACGGCTAACGTATCCCCGGGCAGCATCACCGCTGACGCCATCGCCTCGGGCGCCATCACAGCCGCCAAACTCGATCCCGCAATCGGCCTCTGGAACAAAGCCGGCGCTGGCGTCTCCATCCCTGGTTGGGTAGGCATTGGGACCTCGGTCCCGGACGCCCAACTGGACCTGTTTGGAGTCCTGAAATTCGGTGCGGCGCGAGACTGGTGGAGTGACATATTCCACAACCTCTATTGGGGCGGCACCCCGGCAACTTGGCGCAACACGGCCCAAGGACCGGGCGGACGGCTATGGATCCGCGGCGGCGCCAACGAGCCATCCGGTTTCGGGGTGCAACTATCACTTCTCGAGACCGGCGCGCCAGCGGGTAGCGACGCCAGCCTCCAGGAGGTTTTCCATATCGACCAGGGCGGGAAGGCCTACTTTGTCAACGACGTGAGCATTCAGGGGGGATTGAACTTCCGAGACGTGTGCCAGGTGGGTACCATCAGTGGGTACTACACCGAATTCAGTCACAACCTGTACTGGGATGGCAGCGCATCCGTGATGCGCAACCGGTCCACCGGCCCGGGTACCACGATGTCCATTTGGGGAGGGGCCCTTCAACCCAGCGGCTTCGGAATCAGTGTCTCGTCGCTTCCTGTCGATGCGCCACCCCATAGCGACGCCGCGATGTTGTGGAGTGCATTAGTGGTCAATTCCAGCGGAAACGTGGGTATTGGCATCGGCAATCCCGCGGCCAAGTTGGACGTGGTTTCTGGAGTTGGCCGGCAGATTTCCGCGGGTACCTGGGCCGAGGTGTCCGGGTCAAGCGGCGGGTGCGGTCTGCTCGGTGGTAACATGTATCAGGACTACTGGCCTCCCTGCTTCAAGTATGCCAATACGCACGCGCAAATCGGGGCCATTGGCTTTGCGGTGAACTACCCCTGGTGGAACACCGCCAGCGTGGTTTGCAGCGGCACGGAAAGTTCAACTGCCGGCCAGGCATTCACACCCAAGGTCATCGCCACGTTCCATCCGGACGGCTTCGTTGAAGTGGGAGCGTTGCGCATCACGGGCGGCGCCGATCTCGCCGAGCCGTTCGAGGTCTCGACCGAAGACATCGTGAAAGGCTCCGTCGTCGTCATCGACGAGCGCAACCCCGGCAAACTGAAGCTCAGTCAGGAACCCTACGATAAGAAAGTGGCCGGTGTGATCAGCGGCGCCAATGGAATCAACCCGGGCATCACCCTCAAGCAGGAAGGCACGGCAGACGGCGAACATAATGTCGCACTTTCGGGGCGTGTCTATGTGCTGGCCGACGCCTCCACCGGCGCCATCGACCCCGGCGACCTTCTCACCACGTCGGCCACCCCGGGACACGCCATGAAGACCACCGACTACGCCCGCGCCCAAGGCGCGATTCTTGGCAAGGCCATGACCGCGCTCGCCGAAGGCCGGGGCACCGTGCTCGTCCTGATCAGCCTGCAATAGTGCAGCCGGAGGACTTCTTATGCAGAAGCACGCAGTACGCGTCCAAGAAACCCTTTGGGATCAGAATTCCCCCTATAACGATGCCTGTCCTGTAAGACCCGCCGGGTCGGGCCAGCATGCCCCGGTCGGGTGCGACGCCACCGCCATGGCCCAGGTGATGAACTCCTGGCGTTGGCCCAGCACCTACACCTGGGACCTCCTCCACGATGTGCATACCGACCCGGTCGATGACGGCGACCCCGAGGTGGCCAGGCTGTGCCACGACGCCGGCATGGCGCTGGAAATGGAATATGGAGCGAACGAATCGTCTGCGGCCCCCAGCAAGGTTCCTGGAGCATTGGCGGATGCTTTTGGCTGCTCGCCTGACGCCGTGTTGGAAGACCGCCACATGATGCGCATGCTCAACGAGATCCGATGGCTGCGGCCTTTCTTGCTCGGAGGACGCGACAGCAGGGACTCTGGACACCGGTGGGTGGTATTGGGCTATCGTCTGAGCACCCCGGCGACCGAGTTCTTGATGAACTGGGGCGACGGCGCACCCAACGGGTGGTATTCGGTTGACAACGTGCCAAACGGCTACACCCACGACCAGGACCACGTGACCCGAATCGCGCCGCGAGGCGTGGTGAAATTCGTGGGCGCCACCGATCCCGGCGACGGCTCGCCGGCTGAGCCCTATCGTAACATCACGGAGGCTCTTGACGACGCGCCGGATGGTCGAACCCTGATCTTCAAGGCATATTCCGAGAACGCCTTTCCCTCGGCGACGCTCACCATCACCCGCCGGTTGGTGCTCAAGGGCGCCAACGCGGTGATCCGAGGTTCCTACTAGCCTCCACGCCGAACCTTCAACCCACCCGATCATGACACTCAGCATCCTGTTTGGCTCCATCCTGGTGTGCGCAACGCTGCATGCCCAACCTTACGACCTCCGTTGGCACACGATCGCCGGCGGCGGCGGTGCCAGCAACGGCGGCGCCTTTGCCCTCAGCGGCACCATCGGCCAGCCCGAGGCGGCGAGCATGAGCGATGGAAGCTACACCATCGACGGCGGCTTCTGGACCTTCTGGGTCAACCTTCAGCCTCTAACGCCGCTCCTCAGCATCACCCTCGACCCACGACTTTCTAGCATCACCGTTTCGTGGCCCCTGCCCGCCAGCGATTGGCGCTTGCAGGAGAACCGTTGTCTGGACTCAGCCGACTGGATTCAGGTCGCCCAGACGCCGCAGGAAGTCGATGGACACATGCAATGGGTCGTTGAATTGCCCACAGACAGACGCTTCTACCGGTTGTTCAAGCCCGGCACCAATTAGTGTGACTCATTGATCGCATTCTTACAATTGAATAACTCTGGCTTCCAAATGTCATGCCGACAACGAGGATTACCGATGAAATCTCCCGACGAAGGCACCATCAGCGCCACACGATCAAGAACCCAACTCGCGGTCGCGCTGCTAATTTCGCTGGCCTTTCTGGCACCGGACCTTCCGGCGGCCGACGCCGATGGCGACGGTCTGGATGATGCCGCAGAGAATGAACTCATGCGGCACTTCGCGCCGCTGGTAAGGCTCCACCCCGCTGACGAATACCGTCCGGCGAGCGTGGCGTGGTACCTGCAGCGGGTGGTCATGCGCTTTTACCACGAAGCCCCCTGCAGCGACTGCCCCGAGGGCATCGCCGGATGGTCCACCGCGGAGCTGCTCTCGAAGTCGCATCCGACAAAAGACGCCGATTGCGAGCATAATTACAGTAACATCAAGTCCTCCTGGAATACCACTCCAAGCCCCAGCGATGTGACGCACTTCTTCCTGGAAATCCCACACGATGCCAACATGCCCGTCACCCAGCGTGGTGCTCTCTCCTCGGCGGTATGCTATGCACACGTTCGTTCGGCGGTGCGCCATCCGCGAATGTTCGACATCCAGTACTGGTTCTTCTATCCGTATAATGGCGCAATACCCTTTGCGGCGCATGAGGGCGACTGGGAGCACATCACAGTCAGAGTAGAAGAGGACAGACGCACGGTTCATCGCGTGTTCTATGATGCGCACAATACGGGTGGAAGATGGTTTTCGGAGGGTGAATACAGTCTCGAGAACGGCCGGCCGGTTGTCTACTCGGCTTTTCACTCGCACGCCAGCTACCCCGGCCCTGGCACCTGGTATAACGGTGCGGATCATACGGGGGATGGCGGGCCGGTCTGGGATTGCCTGGACCAGCTTGTCAATCTGGGCGAGGGAAACGCGCCAAGCCCCGGATGCGAGTGGATCTGGTATACTGGCCGCTGGGGAGAGTACTTGCCCTATGAAGGACCCGAAGGACCTGCCTTCAAGGCGAAGTGGAATGCCGAGTACCCGGAAGAGGACATTTCCGACCACGCTTGGGTCTTCGTGGCTCAGTCGAGTCCGGCGCCCGGCGATGGCAGTTGGGCCCATCCGTTTCACGAGTTCACCGACGGCGCACGGGCAGTTCCGGCGGGCGGAACCGTCTGGATCTTCGCAGGCGCATATCCGGCCGTGGGTAGCTATACGAAGCCGATGACGCTCCGCAGCGTGGCAGGTGAAGTGCTCTTGGGCCGATGACCCGTTGCCCACCGAGTGCCCAGGTCCTTACGCATTTCGCGCCATGCTCAGGCCACAGGAGGCGGTGTCGTAGGTCCTGCCCATGCCCTCACCGGCGGCCGGACGGCTGGCAATCGAGCGGTGCCACCGCCCCCTGCCGTTTCGGCTCGAAAACGGACTGGCGTCGCGGAGACACCGAGTACGGTAAGCCCCGCGATCTGGGTTGAGCGCTACCGGAACAGCGGGCTCACGCAGCGCGAGTTCGCCCAGAGCCACCGGCTCAAGCTCAGCACCTTGCGCTACTGGTTGTACCGCCGCCCTGGCTCAGCGGGGGTTTCCCGAGCAGGTCCACGCTGGCGCTGGTCAACGACATTGATTTTTCCCCACGCTGTCGTTGTCGAACTCCAGGATGATCGAATGGTGAACCAGGCGGTCCACGGCCGCCATGGTAGTCATCGCATCCTTGAAGATCTGGTCCCACCGGGAAAAGACCAGGTTGCTGCTGATCATCACGCTACCCCGTTCGTAGCGCTCGGCCAGGAACGTGAAGAGTACCTCCATCTCTTCCCGGCTTTGGTGTTGCGCCAAACGCTTGGAACGTGGCCGGCTGGCTTGGCCCCAGGGGCAGGGGGCGCACGTGCGCTTGCGGGTTGAGGAACTGAGTGCGCTGCTCAACGGGTTAGACGTTCGGCAACGCCCTGGGTGGTACCGGCGGTAGGAAAAGAGTTAAAAAAAGTGCAATTAGTTGTTGACGTTATACTAATACACTGTATTCTCACAGTTAATGACAACGGCGGTGCCTCCCTCAACCTGCGACCCGGCCCAGCGCCTGGTCCAGATCGAGGGCACCCTCAGCCTTGTCCAGGCTCAGAACCACACCCTCCGCCAGGAGTGCCAGGACCTGCGCGCCGAGAACCAA
>JAKQDD010000007.1 GCA_029556615.1 Verrucomicrobiota bacterium
CCGGGCGGCAGTTCTTTTTGGCGCAGGCTTCGTTGCTCGCTCCTTACAGACCGCTGGCGGGTATGCTCGTCGCTCGCGCCTTGCCTGCGCCAAAAACTCCTTGCCGCGAACGTGCCCGTATTTACGAATTGGACCACTAAGGGTCGAGCCCCTGCACGGTGGGCCAGCAACCGCGCACCGTGGGTGCGTGCGGACGCAGCGATCGATCATCGCCGATCCAGCCCGGGTGACCGGCACGGTCGACAAAGGCCACGCCGATGGGCAGGTCCGGTTGCTCGTCCGCCACACGAGTCATCTTGGCCTCGGCCTCGTCGCTCATTTGGATCCAGGCCGTCTTGAGGGCCACTGCAAGCACTCCGGATGGCTCCGGACCAAGGCTGTTGCCTGTTCGACCAGCTCCGGCGGTGCCGGCGCGGGCGACGGCGGCTCGCGCGGCGCATCGGGCAACGCATCCACGACGGCACCCTACTGTGTCCGACGGGCAACGGCAAGGATCGGTTGGGGCAAAGATCGGTTGGCCGACCCGCTGCGGTCAGATCGCTCTCGAGGAGCAGGCTTGTTGATCCTTGCCCACACAGCAACAGGGCCCAGGGGGTTGTGAGGCCAAGGAAGGGGTTGTGTTTGAGGCGCGCCGCGGTAGCATCACGGCAAACCTTCAAATGAACCCCTCCTATTCACCCCGAATCGACCGCCGCCGCTTTCTGCGCGGTGCTGCGGCAAGCGCGGTCCTGTTCCCTATTCTGCCCGGTGCGGCCCTGGCCGCCGACCGGGGTCTCTCCGCCCATGAGAAGGTCAACGTGGCCGGGATTGGCGTGGGCAGCCAGGGCGGAAGCGATCTTGCCGCCGTGGCGGGGGAGGGCCACAACGTGGTGGCGCTTTGCGACGTCGACAGCGAGTACGCCGCGAAGACCTTCGCCCAGTACCCGAAGGCGCGGCAGTTCAAGGATTACCGCGTCATGTTGGACGCGATGAAGGGGGAGATCGATGCGGTGGTCATCGGCACCCCGGATCACACCCATGCGGTCATCGCCCTCGAGGCGATGCGGCGCGGCAAGCACGTTTACTGCGAGAAACCGCTGGCCCACACGGTCCACGAGGTCCGCCTCCTGATGGCGGCAGCGCGGGAATCGAAGGTGGTCACCCAGCTTGGCAACCAGGGCCATTCGAGCGGGTCCATCCGCCGGCTTTGCGAGTGGGTCGGGGCGGGGGCCATTGGCCGGGTCCACACCGTGCACGCGAGCTGTGACGCCTTCAAGGAGGTCTACTGCCAGCTCCGCAACCTGGACAAGCTCGGCCAGGCCTACGAAGTGCCCAAGAGCCTCGACTACGACCTTTGGATCGGGCCGGTGACGTTTCGGCCCTACACGCCCTTCTGGGTTCACTGGAATTGGCGGGGCTGGATGCCATTCGGCACGGGGACGATCGGCGATTGGTACTGTCACGTCATGGACCCGACCTTCTGGGCGCTTGATTTGGACGCGCCGTCCACGGTTGTGGCCGAGGTGACGGACTATGATCCGGCGAAGCACGGCCTGACCTATCCGCCCGCCTGCAAGATCACGTTCGAGTTTCCGGCCCGGGGCGGACGGGGCCCGGTCAAGGTCGTCTGGCACGACGGCAACAACCGAATGCCCCGTCCCGAGGCGCTTGCCGCCGACGACCAGGTGCCGGGCACGGGCGCCATCCTGATCGGCGAGAAGGGTTTGATTCTGCACGGGTCCCACGGGGGGGGCGGCTGCCGGCTGTTGCCGGAGCCGCTCATGGACCAGTACACCGGCAAGAACGCACCGCCGGAGAAACTGCCGCGGGTCAAGAACCACGCCTGGGACTGGATCGACGCGATCCGCAACGGACGCCAGGCCGGGTCACATTTCGGCTACGGGGGGCCCTTGACCCAGGCCGCGCTGCTCGGAGCCATCGCCATCCGCTTCCCCGGCCAGACGCTGAAATGGGATGACGCCCAGGCGCGGTTCACGAACCACGACGAAGCCAATGCTCATCTCCGCCCCGCGTTGCGCCCGGGATGGAGTTTGTGATGGAACAGCCCGAGGAGTCAATGGGGTCGCATCTAAATAGTTGACAAATGGAGATTCGCAGCGCGGTGGTCCGGCCGTATGTCTGGCGAGGCGCCGCCTCAGACCCAGTCGAGTCCCCAGACTCATGAAGGGCCTGCTGTGCTTGCCCATCCTCCCTTCCGCGCCTCGCTAATGTAGAGTCCTCGAAGGCAGGGGCGCCGGGCTGGAACGGCAGGGGCCCAACTTGACCTGTTGACCACATGTTCCACAATTCGAGGACTCTAGCGAGGCGCAGGAGAGAGAGGGAGGAATACCGGGGTCTTCGCGAGCCTGAGGACGAATGTCAAGGCCGCCAGACTTGCGTCGCCCTTCCTGACAGAACGGATTTCTGCGGGCTTTCCATCAAGCTCGCCAATGCTGAAAGCGGAATTGCGCGCTGATGCCGAGGTACGACGTCGCGAGGACCGTCGGAATTCCATACGATGCGGGTCCCAGGCGGTCGTCGCACCAGAGACATTGCGCGACGACAATGTGCTTTGGCTTAGGAGGTTGCCGCTCGATCCAATGGACCCTGACGGGCGTGGTACAGGAGCTGCTGATTATCTGTGTTCCAGCTGCACAATCCATGGTTGATCAGGGCGAGTTCCATTCGGGGGGGATGCTCCCCCGGAGATCCTATTGGTGCGAAAGCGTCAGGCTCTATGAAGACCACTCCTTTTCCCCTGCGCAGTGTTCAAGCGCTCCTCGCCGTCCTGCTCTTCGCCCCAGTCCCGGCGAGCGAGTCTTCCGCTCCCCTCCTTTCCGAGCGTGGTTCTAAGCCCCCGGAGCGCGTCGTCGCAGGCCTGGCCACATCGGACTGGGAGAGCATCTGTGCGGCCTATGAGGCCGGGCGCCATGCCTTTGAGCCCACAGGCACGGGTTGGCAGGCTCACAATCCAGGCCAGCAGTGGACGATCACCTTGGACCGACGCGGGTTCCTCGCCCAACCGCGGGAGGGGGGGTGGCAGTGGGGGTTGGAGTTGCAGAGCTACGGTTGGGGCGAACCCCGGCGCGCCATCCGCGGCATCCCGGCGGTGACGGCGGAGGGCCAGCGCCTCAGTTACCAGTGGGATGCCACCGTGCTCGAGTGGTTCGTGAATGACCAACGCGGGCTGGAGCATGGATTCACCGTAAAGGAGCGCCCTTCCGACTCTCTGCACGCTGAACAGGCCACTCTGAGCCTGACCTGTGCCGTCCGTGGCGGCCTGCGCCCGGTGGTCGATCCGAACGGACAAGGGCTGCGCTTCGTCAATGCGGAGGGCGGCGCGGTGGTCACCTACTCCGGCCTGAAAGTGTGGGATGCGGATGGCCGGGAGCTGGCCGCCCGCCTCGAGTTGGCGGAGTCCGAAACCGCACAGGCTCAATCGTCCATGATCAACCTCCGCGTGAACGACTGCGGCGCTCGCTACCCGCTGACCATTGACCCCATCGGGCAGCAAGCCTATCTCAAAGCATCCAACACCGGGGCGGACGATTGGTTCGGTTGGTCTGTCGCCGTGTCGGGCGACACCGTGGTGGTCGGGGCTCCCAATGAGGACAGCAACGCCACCGGGGTCGGCGGCAGCCAGAGCAACAACAGCGCAACGGGTTCCGGCGCGGCCTATGTCTTCGTGCGCAACGGGACGATCTGGCACCAGGAAGCCTACCTCAAGGCCTCCAACACGGAGGGCTATGACAATTTTGGCTACTCCGTGGCGGTCTCGGGCGACACCGTGGTGGTGGGGGCGTATCATGAGGACGGCGGCGCCACGGGGGTCAACCCCGCCCCGGTGGGCTATGCGTTGGATGCCGGTGCGGCCTACGTCTTTGTGCGCAGCGGGACGAGCTGGAGCCAGGAAGCCTACCTCAAAGCCTCCAACACCGACACCGGCGACGAGTTCGGCCGCTCGGTGGCGGTTTCGGGCGACACCGTGGTGGTCGGGGCGTGGGGGGAGGATAGTTGGGCCACCGGAGTCAACGGCGACCAGACAATCAACTCGATGCTGTCGTCCGGTGCGGCCTACGTCTTTGTGCGCGGCGACACGGGCTGGCACCAGGAGGCTTACCTCAAAGCCTCCAACACCTTCGCGGGGGACTACTTCGGCTACTCCGTGGCGGTTTCGGGCGACACCGTGGTGGTCGGGGCCTACGCCGAGGACAGCAAGGCCACCGGGGTCGGCGGCGACCAGACCGACAACAGCGCCG
This sequence comes from Verrucomicrobiota bacterium, assembly GCA_029556615.1. Lineage (GTDB taxonomy): Bacteria > Verrucomicrobiota > Verrucomicrobiia > Limisphaerales > J093 > JAKQDD01. The sequence continues at coordinate 4,239 of JAKQDD010000007.1, forward strand.
TGACTTCCGGCGCGGCCTATGTCTTCGTGCGGACCGGGGTGATTTGGAGCCAGCAAGCCTACCTCAAAGCCTCCAACACCGGGGCGTATGACCACTTCGGCTGGTCGGTGGCGGTTTCGGACAACACCGTGGTGGTCGGGGCGGATGGGGAGGACAGCAGCGCCACCGGGGTTGGCGGTGACCAGAGCGACAACAGTGCCTCGGATTCCGGGGCGGCCTACGTGTTTGTGCGGAGCGGCGCGATCTGGAGCCAGCAAGCCTATCTCAAAGCCTCCAACACCGGGGCGTCTGACTACTTCGGCCAGTCGGTGGCGGTTTCGGACAACGCCGTGGTCATCGGGGCTTTTGCCGAGGACAGCAATGCCACGGTGATCAACGGCGACGGGGGCAACAACAGTGCCGCTCATGCCGGCGCGGCTTACGTCTTCGTGCGGAGCGGGGCGATTTGGAGCCAGCAAGCCTACCTCAAAGCCTCCAACACCGGCGCCAGCGATCAGTTCGGCTACTCCGTGGCGGTTTCGGGCGACACCGTGGTGGTCGGCGCCTATAGCGAGTCCAGCAACGCCACTGGGGTTGGCGGCAGCCAGAGCAACAACAGTGCCTTTGGTGCCGGCGCCGCCTATGTCTTCATCGGTGCCGGGCCGGTCAATGCGCCCCCCATGGCCCCGGAGCAGACGTTCACGCGCGCGTCGAATCTCGAGTTGAAAATCAGGATTGCCGACCTGCTGGCCGCGTGCAGCGATCCTGACGGAGGCACTCCCGCGTTGGATAGCGTGGGCGCGAGCACCGAGGGCGCGACGATATCCCTCACGGCCACGCACATTCACTATTCCTTGGCCGGCAACGCCAGCGACAGTTTCTCGTACACCATCAGCGACGGCCAGGGCGGCACGGCCACGGGTACGGTCATGGTGCAAGTGGCCAATCCCGGCGGCTTGGTGCAAAGCATCACTACCGGTGAAGGTGCGGTGACCATGAACTTCGGGGGTATTCCCACTTTCACGTATGCTATCCAGCGTGCATCGGACCCCCTCGGGCCATGGGTCACGGTGTACACCCAAACCGCGCCGGCCAACGGGCTCTTTAGCTACACCGATCCCAGCCCGCCCCCAGTGATGGCGTTCTACCGCCTGCTGGAGCACGTCAGCCCTTGAGCCCCCGACGAAGAGGAAAGCCATGAAGACTCCGAGCATTTCGAGCTCCTTGCGGAACCGGGTTGGGCAGGTCCCTTCGCGGGTGCGGTTTCAGATCCGCCTTCTCATTCGCCGCGCGCGCGGAGCGACGCGCCCGTCCTTCACACTCCGGCCGTTGCTCTGCGCGCTGGCCCTGTGTCTGCCAGTGCCCGCGTCCTTCGCCGTCTCCTACACGTTCAGTTGGGACTCCGGCTTCGCCAACGGCGGCGTTGTCCCCGACGGCAACGTCACCGGTTGGAACGACATGCGCACGCTCACGGGCATCGCCGAGAATGCCATTCTTGATGTGAACGTGACGCTGCGCCTGACCGGCGGTTGGAACGGCGATCTCTACGCCTACCTCACGCACGACAGCGGATTCACCGTGTTGTTGAATCGCGCAGGGCGCACCGGCGACGATGGGTTTGGCTACGGCGACGCCGGCCTGGACGTGATCTTCGATGACGGCGCTGCGAACGGTGACTTCCACGCCTACCAGGCGGTCCCTGGCTACGCGACGAGCATCGCCGATGGCAGCTTGTGGGCGCCGGATGGCCGGAACGTCAGTCCGCTGACGGTGCTGGACTCCGACCTGCCGAGCGCCTTCTTGAGCGGCTTCAACGGCCTGGACCCGAACGGCAACTGGACGTTGTTTGTGGCCGATGTCGGCAGTGGCGAAGTGAGCACCGTGGCGCGCTGGGGGCTGACCATCGAGGCCGAGTATCGTGCCGTTGGGGTGCCCGATGCCGGCGGCACGCTGGCGTTGCTGGGGGCAGCCTGCGGCGCTGTGGAGTGGTTCAAGCGCCGCCTCGTCCGACGTTCCTTGCGCCCATAACACTCCTGCACTTCTCCGGGGCTCGGGTCGGGGGGCGTCAATGGGGTCAAATGGAACAATGGGGTCGCATCTGAATGGCGCTTAGTTAAGGCCCAAGGTTTTCTTGGAGAGGCGTTTGCGTCGGGAGGTGCTGGGGAGGTTCTTCCACATGTAGGCCAGGGTCTGCTGCTGCATCTGAAGCAGGATATCCCAAACCT
>JAKQDD010000027.1 GCA_029556615.1 Verrucomicrobiota bacterium
ACGGGCGCCAGTAGAGCCCGAGCGGGCGCACCGCGTCAACGGTGAACTGGGGACAATGAGTCTGTCACCTTGTTTGCGGCACTCCCCCCGCTCCGGGGTCGCAGGGGGAGGGAAGAACCGGCGCGCGGACTCGATGCAGGAGTCGGCGTTCGCGAACTGCTGTTCGCCGCAGGCGGACCCCATTTTCCCAGCGCAGTCTGGGAAAAGGCGTGGAGTCCTCGACCTGTGGAATATGGAATCAACAGGTCAAGTTTGGTCTCTGCTGTTCCACGCCTCCCATCCTTCCGTCGAGGACTCTACATTAGCGAGGCGCGGAAGAGGGGGGGGGCAAGCAGAGCAGGGTCTTCATGTACCTGAGGACTCGACCGGGTCTGAGGCACGCCTCGCTAGATCAGGCCGCGTCGCCGGGCAATGTTCGCGGCTTCGGTCCGGTTCTGAGCGCGCAGCTTGCCGAGGATGTTTGTCACATGGTTCTTCACTGTTCCCTCGGCGATGTTGAGGGCATCAGCGATGATCTTGTTCGGGACGCCTTGAGCCAGCATGACCAGCACCTCCCGTTCGCGGTCCGAGAGAGGCTCCGGCAAGTCGCCCGGGCGATGCAACGCCACCCGTAACGCCCGCGACGCGATCTCCGGCTGGATCAGCACCTCGCCCTCTTGCACCCGCCGGATGGTCTCGATCAGCCGCGGCGCGGGCAGGTCTTTGAGCAGATACCCCACCGCGCCCGCCCGCACCCCCTGGAACACGTAGTCATCGCGGTCGAAGGTGGTCAGGATGATGACCCACGCCGCCAGCGAGCCGACTGCGATCAGCCACTCCCACGCGCCGAACTGCGCCAGCCCCGTCCACCCGAACGCAGCCAGCAGGAAACCCGCCAGCAACATCCCCGCGGCCGTCAGGGCTGTTCGCCATGGAAGAGCCAGGAGCTGACCCAGGTACGCGCCGATCGCCCAGTAAAAGGCCCGTTCGAGCCGGCACTCGATCAAGAAGATCACCGCGCTCGTGATGAAGTACACCGCCCACGACCGCGGGCTTGGCGGTCGCTTCGAGGATGCAGGGCGCGCGAACACCCGCAGGTAGAGACACACCTGAACAACCACCAACCCCACCAGCACGCCGTCCTCGATCCCCAGCGCGTGCCCCGGACGACGCCATCGCACCCCCCTGCGCAGCCCCGGGTCGCGGTGCCGGCTTCTTCGTCGTTTGGAGCAAGGCTCCCCCCAGAATTCCCAACCCAAGGACTGCAATCACGATGCCTGTCGTTCTGTTCATGACGGTCTTCTTCTCGCTCGTCTGCTGCCGTGGCAGCATTGGACCGGGTCTTTGCTCTTCCGCGACCCGTTGGCGGGCTTGTGCCATCAAGCGCCGCCAGTCTGGCGCTCCCCCGCACCACGCGAACAGACCCTAAGGTCACGTTCCCGATAGGAAAAACGTCATGCCCTGTCGCCCGGCACATCGAACCTCGCCAAGCCCATGGACGCCGACAACTTGGAAGTGACACGGTCCGGAGCGTCGGGCAGAATCCACGTTGGACTGAATCGCGCAGAGCGACCCGCCCCTGTCACGGCCTTGCCCGCTCGGTGCGTGAGACCACGAGGGCAACGCTGGCATGAGGGCAATGCGGGTGAATCGCGAGAACTCGAGTCAACCACTGTGAAACCACAAACCTGGCGAACCGGGCTCAGCCTGACGGAATCGGAGATGGTGAAGGCCATGTTCCTGGAACTGGCCCAGGCGGACCTGAAGGCGATTGGAAAGAACCGGCAGTTCGACCCGGCGACCATCGCCTCGAGCGAGCTGATGCAACACGTCTTTCTTTCCGAGGCGGGCGTGGCGCCCGCCATGGCGTCGCTCACGCCGGACGAGATCGCGGGGTTGCACCTGCTCCACTGCCTGCGCGACACGGTGGACGTCGAGTTCTTCAAGCGCCTCTATCCGTCGTTGGTCCCCCCGACACGTTACGCGAGTTACAACGGCCGGTTCAAAGCTTTGTTCCAGCACGTCAAGACGCAGTTGATCCGACGGGGTCTGCTGCTGTTCGCCACGGTCCCCGACACCTCCTTCGAAGGCACCACCATTCTCGAGCGTCGGCGCTTTCGATTTCCCGAGTCGTTCGGCGCACTGCTGCCCGCGCCTTTCCCGGCACGACGCCTGGAGACGACCATGACCGGGACCCATCGCCGCGAGGTGCTGCGCCACAAGCTGGGGGAACTGCTGCGGCTGGGAACCGCGGCGTCCGGCGAACCGGCTGCCGGCAAGTCGGGCCGCTGGCGCCTGGAAGACGGCCGGGTGCTGCTGGGCGAGGGTCAGGAGCCGTTCCAGGTGCGGCATTTGGCGGCCTGACAAGAGGCGCAATTCGCGGCGGCCGTTGGCTACTCGAACAAGCAGCAGCCGGAGGCGTTGTGCCCGGTCCCCCTGCTCCTTTACGCCCTGTCACGGCTGCGCGAGGATGAATGGCTGGCGCCCCTTGAACTGTTGCCACTGTGGCGGATGGCACTGCCCAATTCCAAGGCGCCGGAGCCGCAAACGGTCTGCGACGCCGGCTGCGATTGGGGGTGTGTCGAGAAGATCGAGCTGGATGGAAGCTCCTGGTATCGGCGGCCGCGCCTCGTGGACTCCGAGGCCGGCACGCCGCCCGAGGTGTTCCTCGATGTCACCCCTCCGCAACACGTCGGGATCCGGATCGATCGCATCCCGCTGGCCGCGTTCGAGCGGTTGTGCGAAGTTTCACGGCTGGGATTGGCGGAGGGCGCGCTCTGGGCCGCTCCGGACCTGTTGCGAATCAGCCACGCCCACGCCAAGACCCTGGCGGACCCGCTGCTGGGCTGGTTGCGCGATCGTCACCCGGCGTTTCGGGCGACCCTCGAGTGCATCGCGCAGCGCCGCGGCAAGACCCTGGTCCACGAGAGCCTGCTCGTGGCGCGGATCAGCGACCTGGCCTTGAAGGTGATGCTCGAGAAGAAGTTCGGCGCCCCGGGTCAACTCGTGGCGCTGTCGGACGAGTTTGTGGCCTTTCCCACCGGATTGCTGCCGCAACTCGAAGTGTGGATGAAGAAGTCCGGCCATGTGATCAAGCGGATCCAATCCGCCGAACCCCTGGCTGCGAATCAGGAGACGCGCAACCATGAATGACGCCCCGTTGCGCCTCGAGGAGGCCCCGGCGACGAACCTCGAGGTGTTTGTCAATCCTTCCGATCTGCGCCAGGACGTGCAGGCGTTCATGGACTACGCGCGCGGACACCAGATCAAGCGCGGACACCGCGACAACGGGATTCCCCGGGCGCACCAGCAACAACTGGCCAAGCGGATGAGCAACCCGGCCGGCGCCCGAACGATCGACCCGGAGGGCGGTTCTGCCTGGATCGGGCATGTGGACGGCGTCTGCCTGGCGCTGAAACTCGTCAAGTACGATACCAAGGGTGTCTATGCAGGCTATTCGAGCGTCGAGCCGTCGTTTCCAGACAACTTCGTCCAGGTGGACGAACGGGCGTACCACCGGTTCTTGAAACTGCCGCTGGCGGCCCAGGAGGAGGCGATGCTCGCGCTTCACCTCGAAGGCGCCGATCTGGTCGGGAACGAGTTCTTCAGCCGGGGCCCGCTGAGCCGGTCGGATACCTTCGACCATTGGGGCAGCGCCACCGGCGTTGTGCCGACCATTCCCTTCCCGAAGGTCCGCCGGCATCTGCTCGAGTTGCTGGCCCGGTGTCCGGTCGGCGTCTGGCTGCGCACAGCCTCGCTCGTCGAGTACCTCCGGCTGAACGAGCCCTGGTTCCTGATCCCGAAGGAGATCCCGATCGCTGTCCGGGCTACCACCACCACCCCGGGCCGGTACGGCAATTTCATCGAGCGCAAGCGCGGCGATTGGGGCGATCGCAAACCCATTTCCAGCAAGGACCCCGAGGGTTTTGCGAAGGTGGAAGGACGGTATATCGAGCGGTTCCTCGAAGGCATCCCCCTGGTGCTGGGCTACACGGATGTGGCCTACCGGAAGCAACCCGGCGAGAGCGAGATCGAACCGTCGCGGGGCGTTGTCCCCGCTTTCCGCGTGACGGAACGGCTGCGACAGGCGATCCGCCGGGAAATCACGCCGCCGAAAGTCACCGTGCTGCCCAACTTCGAGGTCCACGTCGAGTCGCTGTTCTTCTCCGCCCAAACCGACGTGCAGTTGCATTCTCTCGGCGAGTTGATCCAACGCGGCATCGTCACCCTGTTCCGACTGAGCAAGACGAGAGTCGGGGCCACGCTGGCAGCGAAACCTGGAACGGACCCCATCGGCATGCTCGAAGGGCTCTCCGGCCGGCCCCTGCCCCCCAACGTCAGGCAGGAACTGCGCGACTGGGCGGGGCACTCGGAGAAGTTCATCCTCTACGAAGGATTCAGCGTGCTTGAAGGCCCGCGGGACACCGCCGCCCTGGACCCCTTCGTGGTGGAACCCATTGCACCGCACCTCGCCCTGGTGCGCAAGGCACAGGCGCTCTACCAACAGTTGGAAGCGGCCGAGCTGGTGCCCCTGCGCATCCGGCACGCGGCGACGGCACTGGCAACCCCCGCGAACGTGAAGAGCGCACTGGCTCCCGCCGCCCCCCCGCGCCGCGTCCCTGCCAAGACCGCGCTCAGGCTCAAACGCAGCGTCCAGACCACTCTGTGGTTCACGGATGCGGCGGCCCATGCCGAGTTCTCGAGAATGCTGCTGGACGCCAAGTGCGTGGTGCCGACGGACCGGCGCGCCCTCACCGTCAGTTACCCCAGGAGCGCCGAACCGCTGGTCAAGGAGTGTTTGAAGCGATTCGGCCAGGAGTACCGGGTCGAGGTCGACGATCTCGAAACGTGACCGCATCGGGAATGGCCGCGAATCCTCGCCGATGTTGCCCCATGGACCGCGCATGTGGACTGTCCCCTCTCTCTCCGTCCCTCTCACCCCATGTCGTCACCTGATTCGCAGAACCCGCTGATCGTCCAGGGCGACCACACGGTGCTGGTCGAGGTGGACAATCCCCGGTACCCCGAGGCCCGCGATGCCCTGGCCCGGTTCGCCGAGCTGGTCAAGTCGCCGGAGCACATCCACACCTACCGCGTTACGCCCCTGTCCATCTGGAACGCCTGCGCCGTGGGGGAAACCGCCGAGACGATCACCGGCACCCTCCGGCGGTTGTCCAGGTACCCCCTGCCCAAACACATCGAGGCCAGCCTCCGGGACTTCGCCGCCCGTTATGGCTGCCTCAGATTGAACCGGCGCGACGCCGACTCGCTGCGGTTGGTCGCGCGCGACCTGCCCTTGGCCGAGGAGTTGGGCCATCAAAAGACGCTGGCGCCGCTCCTCCGCGCCCGGCTGACTTCCGTCGAATTCGAGGTCGCCGCCGCCGATCGCGGACGGCTCAAGCAGGCGCTCATCAAGCTCGGATTCCCCACCGAAGATCTCGCCGGCTACCTCGCGGGCGAGGAGTTCCCGCTGGCGCTGCGCCCGGTCACGCGCTCCGGCCATCCATTCGCCCCACGCCCTTACCAGCATGAAGCGGCGGAGGTCTTTCATGCCGGCGGCGCGGAGCGCGGCGGCTCTGGTGTGATCGTCCTGCCCTGCGGCGCGGGCAAGACGATCGTGGGAATGGCCTGCCTGGCGCTGGTGCGCGCCTCGACGCTCGTTCTGACCACCAACGTCACCGCGGCCCGCCAATGGAAGTCCGAATTGCTGGACAAGACCACCCTGGACGAGGACGACATCGGCGAATACAGCGGCAATTGCAAGGAGGTCCGACCCGTCACGATCGCCACCTATCAGATCCTCACCCACCGCCCGAGCAAAGAGAGCGAGTTCACGCATTTCACCCTCTTCGATCAGCGCAATTGGGGGTTGATCATCTACGACGAGGTCCACCTCCTGCCAGCACCGGTATTCCAGATCACCGCCTCGTTGCAGGCGCGCCGCCGGCTCGGCCTCACCGCCACCCTCGTGCGCGAGGACGGACTCGAGAATGAGGTCTTCGCGCTCATCGGCCCGAAAAAGTACGATGTCCCCTGGAAAGAGATGGAGAAACAAGGTTGGATCGCCCAAGCCGTTTGCACGGAAATCCGCCTGCCCATGGCCGAAGCGCGCCGCATGCAGTACGCCGTCGCCGAACCGCGGCACCGATTCCGCATCGCCTCGGAGAATCCCGGCAAGCTCCGCCTGGTGCGCCAACTCCTCGAGTGGCATCGCGGCGTGCCGGTGCTGATCATTGGAATGTACGTGGCCCAGGTCGAGGAGTTCGCTCGGGAACTGGGCCTGCCACTCCTCTCCGGCGCCACCGACCAGCGCCAGCGCGACACCGTCTACGAGCAGTTTCGCCGCGGCGATATCCGGGCGCTCGTGGTCTCCAAGATTGCCAATTTCTCGGTGGACCTGCCCGACGCCGCCGTCGCCATCCAGGTCTCCGGCATGTTCGGCTCGCGCCAGGAAGAAGCGCAGCGGCTGGGCCGCATTCTGCGGCCCAAGCCGGGCGAGAACCAGGCCCATTTCTATTCGCTGGTCTCCCGCGACACGGTCGAGCAGGACTTCGCCTTGAACCGTCAGCTCTTCCTCTGCGAACAAGGGTACGAATACCGCATCGTGACCCTCGACAGCCCGGATGCACCGTTGCCGGAACCCGGCCTCCGGCAGGGCGATGCCCCTTGAGCAGGCTCTCAGCGGTATCGCGCCGGCTCACTCAGCCACGGTCCCCACAGGTCGCGCGACGCAACATAGCCGCGCGTCGTGTCCGGCACGGTGGCTTCCCGCGTCGATGGCTGAGCCGACAGCGGTGCCGGCTGCAGCAGACATTCGCCAGGCAGCGCAGAGTCGTTCCAGGACCGGGCCAGCAGTTCGCGTTCCCTGGCCAGTAGCGCCTCGCCATCGCCCCACGTGCTGCACCCGGCACCCAGCCACGCCAGGGCCGCCATGCCCAGGCAGAGGAAGCCACCGGCACGACGGCAGGCTCTCATCCTTCCAGGGCTGGTCTTCATGATGCCACTGTACGCCCGTACCCGCCGGCTTTCCAATTGAAAGTCCCCTCGCCCGGTATCGGTTCCGTCAATGGCCACTCGCTCCCAAGGGGTCTCACGGACTCGAGACCAATCGGAAGAACCGGGACGCCTGGTGGGCTGGGACGACGACCCGCCAATGCTCATCCACGACCCCCGGTGTTTCGCCAACGGGCTTCCACACCGCCGCCCACCCGACCGCGTCGGACACCTCGAGGGTAAAGCCCGCGTACGCCTCCGGCCAGCGCAGTTCGATCCCTCCGGTAACAGCCAGCGCTTGCAGCGCGGGAGGCGCCTCGACCCGGAAGGACACCGGTTGGCTGACCAGAGTTCCCACCGCCACGCTGACATCCGTGATCCCCGGAGCCAGCGCCAAGGGGACACGCGCCGTGCATCGCGTGGACGCCACCTCGATGACCTCCGCCACCAGGTCGTCGAAACGCACCGCGGTCGCGCCCGGCTCGAAGTTCAGCCCCGTGAGTTCAACGGTCGTCCCTGCCATGCCCGCACCCGGCTCAATCCCCTGAAGCAAGGGAATCACGCCCGCCTCGCCCACGGTCACCTCGAGGGTCGATTGCGCCGTGTTCCCGTCCGCGTCCCGACCTTCGAGTGTGAGCGTGTGTTGGCCCATGCTCAGCCAGGCTGCAACGACCGTGCCCGTCCCCAACGCACCGTCGAGACTCGAACGGAAAGACAACGCCACCGGCTCGAGCAGACCATCCTCAGGATCCCAACCCACCCCCGAGAGCATGATCGGCATCCCCCACGACACGGCCGTACCCGGGGCTGGCGAGACCCAAGCCACCCGCGGCGGCTGCCGCGGCAGACTGAATGGCGCCGATTCCGCCCGCCCCTCGTTGAAACCGTCGCTGGCGATGACGGCGATGCGGCCCTGCGCGCAACCCGCCGCGCCTGCGGACACCCAGGAAAAGGTCGCGCCCTCGAGATCGCACGCCAAAGGCACCGGCGTGCCATCGTCCCTGATGCAGAACACCGCGAACGTGAGAGGGTCGCCGTCCGGATCGCTGGCCTCCCATCGAATCGGGACCACACCCCCGTCGATCAGCCCGCCAGAAGGCTCGAGCACCGTCACGGTCGGAGCACGCGGCGACAGCGCCTGCCGAAGCAGCGTCACACCCTGGTGGCGCAACTCCACGTGGGCGGTCCCCGACTGCCATGCGGCGCTCATGGCAAAGCTCACGGCCGGCACCGGCCCCACGCCCGGCACGCGGAAATCCAGAGTAAACCGATCGCTCCCCTGCACCGCGCCACCGGCATCCAGTTGGACCAGGGAGTATTCCCCGGCCGGATCGGGTGCAGCACTCGTCCGCACCGGCAAGGGCTCGCGGGCGAAGCGCACCATGTCGACTTGACGGTTGGTGCCGATCACTCCCCGGGCGACGATCTGGGTGCCGTCTCCCTGGGCCAGACCGGCCTTGGGCAACATGGCATCAAACAATTGATTCCACTCGATCAAGTCCGGCCAGCGGCTGTTCTCATCATCCGCGGTTCCCATCAGATCCACCCGGCGATAGGCCAGACTGAAACCCGGCCGCGGCGCGACGGGACCCCCGGGCTGACCTACGCAGGCCGTGGCGCCCACGACCGGGTCACGACCCCTCGAATACACCGGCACAAGACGCACTGCGCCTTCTTCGACCCGGTTCCCGCCGGCCAGAGCGTCGCTGCGACGGCAGTTCGCTGCCACCGTGTAGCAGGGAGCAACCAGATTCAGCGGGTTGCCGCACTCGTACCCGCAGTAGGTATCCCCCAAGCCGAAGTTGTGCGTGATCTCGTGGGCGAAGGTCGTTGGGTAGTCCCCCACGATTGCAGCCGACGACTTGTCGGCCATCCCCAGCGTGCCCAGCCCGCAGATGGCCTGCACGCCGGTGCCGTCCGTGGCCAGAACGATCTGGTCGAACCTGCCCGCGCCCGTCCGATCGCGGTTCCAGACTGCAAGTTGCCGGGCGAGATAGGCGTGAACGTTCGCCCACCACTCCCCCACCGGGTTCCATCCGGACGGCTTGAGGGCGTCCACATCAAGGGCCGCCTTCGAGATGTCGTCGCGCACATGGAGTGACACCCGGCCCGGAAACGCCGCGTTCAGAAAACGCTGCGTGGTGGCCAACTGATTCGCAATCCGCTGGACCGCACCTGGTGCGAGACGGTTGTCGATCCACACCAAAACCCGGTACGGCCGCAGCGCCACAAACTCCTGCACTGGATAGGCCCGATACCACAAACAGTCCTTCCTCGCGAGAAGCTGCGATCGGGTCAGGGTCCCCAACTCGGTCGGAAACGACGCCGGATTCTCCGCCGACACCGCCAGCCAGAACTCGCGCCGACCCACCGAGAGCGGCGGTGGGAGAACCCACGAGTTCTGCCCGTCACACTCGAAGTAGAAGTTCAGCGAGTCGCGCAGGTAGAACCGCTCCTCCGCCGTGTAGGGAGGATCCACGCGAAGCACCGGCTCAAGCAGCGGCGACCCGGAACTGTCCGTGCTCGGTTCGAGTGTTCCCGGCCGAAACGGCGAGCCGAACACCTGGTTTTCCCCGTTGAACACGTACAGCAGCCCCTTCATGAATCCGGCCGGCCCCGCGCTCTCGACGAAAGCCCGCACCACCGTCGGATGATTCGCCGCCCGCGGCGCCGTCGGTGCCGTCTTCGCCCCCTGGTTCACTTCGAGTCCGAAGCCCACCACGTGTGCCGCGTCGGCCAGAATCACCTCTCTGCCCCCTGACCGCACCCGCAACCCGCGGACGCCAAGCGCCGACTCCGCTCCCACCGAGCAAACCGCGCTGATCCGGTCCGTGCCATTCACCGCCACACTCGAAAACGTGATTGCTGAGTCCACCGTCCCATCCCCCTTCAAAAACTCCAGCGTCACCGGCACGGCGATGTTCTGGCCGTGGATGAGCAACGCAAGATCCGTCCCGCGGGCAAGCCACTTCTGGTCAAGCCGGCCGACTTCGAGGCCAGTCGACGGTTTGACCGTGAGATTCACCGCATGCTCGTAGGATGCCGTCCGGAGGTTGGCCGCCGTCACGATCACCTTGCCCTGGTAGCTGCCCGGGGCCAGCACCGCGGCATCCGCGGACACCAGCAGGCTTCGCTCACGCCCGGCATACCCCCCCTCGTCAAAGGAGGGAATGAAATCGCCCGAGGACGGCCCGACCGACAACCACGGGACATTCGGCGTCGCCTTCCACTGGTAAAGCCGGTCCGGACCGTCGTTAATCAGCGTCACCGTCTTGCTCGCCGTCTGCCCCTTCTCACACTCGAGATACGTACTGCCGCTGCCGCCTCCGTGGATGTGCACCGCGTTGTCCGCGGCAACCTCGACCACCATCAGGTACTCCGCCGTGTCCGTGTAATAACCGGCCGGGTCCTGGTACCCCGATGTCGTGAAGGTGATGATCCCCTGGCTCGAGCCCTTCGGCGCCAAGGCGTCCGCACGCGAGATGATCTTCAGGACCGGTCCTGGTTCCGTCTTCGAGAAAGAACCCGACGAGGGCTCCACCGTGACCCCAATCCCAGTCCCCGGCATCGCCACGGTGGCAGTCCACCCCACCGGACCGAGGTCAAAAGAACCGTACGAGACCGAGATCCCAACGTAGTTCGTCGCCCCCTCGCCGCCCCGAATCAGCCGGGCGTACCCCGACGACGCGTTGGGGTAGACGATCGGCTGTGCCGCGCGGACCCACACGCCCCCCATCGCCAGCGCCAGTCCCAGCATCAGCCACCGGCAATATCGAAGTTCCTGTCGCATCATGGATCGCCTGCGTTGGTTGTTTCAGCGGCCCGGGACCGCCATGCATTGCCCTAGCGAGGCGCGCCTCGCTAATGTAGAGTCCTCGACGGAAGGAGGGATGGCTTGGAACCGGAGGGACCAAACTTGACCTGTTGACCGCATATTCCACAAGTCGAGGACTCTAGGGTCGGCCGGAGAATCTACCGTCTCAAGCGTCTTGTCCAGAAGACTTCCGCCCTCCCTCCTCGGTCGTCGGTCGTCCGGCTTTGCCAGCGCGCGTTGGCCCCTTCTCAGAAAACATCTACCAACCTGTTGTCTGCCTCGCCCCCTCGACTGCGCTCGGGGGAGAGGGCCGGCCTGTCCGCCGCAGCCTTGGCGAAGGCGGAGGAGAGGATGGGCCTGTGCTTGAAGCCGCCGGACACTTCGACCATGATCCCGCACGGCACCTGTCTGCAACGCCATGCGTCACGACGGAATCCTGCTCCCATGAGAATCTCCGCGCCAGAGTCCTCGCCTTGTGGAATCTGTGGCGAACAAGCCAAGTTCTGCTCGCTCAGTCTGAGACGCGCCTTGCTGGGGTTCATCGTTGTCTTCCTGGCGGCCATCCCGTCCTCAGGCGGCGAGCCGGAGCGACAGGCACCGCCGGTCCGGTCTCCTTACGCCCGACCGTTCGCCCCCCCAACACGTCCCGCGTTCCTCCCGCTGCCCCCCGGTGCCATCGAACCTGCCGGATGGCTCCGTGACTGGTGCCAGGCTGCGCGCGACGGTTATACAGGCCACATGGATGAAGTCGACGACGAGTTCAAGCGGGCCTGGGCCCCAGACCACCGCATGAAAGGCGAGAACCTCCTTTGGTACAAGGGCGCGTGGCCCTATGAAGGTGGCGGGTACTGGTTCGACGGCCTGGCCCGCCTCGGTTACGCCCTCCACGACGCCTCCCTGATACAACAGGCCCAACGCCGGCTCCACGCTGTCGCCGATCACATGACTCCCAACAGCCTCCTCTTCCTCTGGTGGCTTGACCGGAACAACCCCGACGACCGGAACGCGGTGGCCGCCGCCCTCGACGGCTGGCCGCTCTGGGCTTGCGGTCTCCTGGGCCGTGCCATGTCAGGGTTCTACGCTGGGTCCGGCGATCCCCGGGTCCTGGCCGCACTCGAACAGGCCTACGGCAGTGATCCCGATTGCCTGCGATCCATCCCCGGCAACTTGTCCAATCTGTGGCCGGCCTTCGACGCCTATACCTGGACCGGGAACCCGCGCATCGCCCAGGCCCTCGATGCCCTGCTCAAAAGAGGCGACAACGCCCTCCTCCCCAGTCTCGGACGCTATCGCACGGCGCCCCGTCTTGCCCCGGGCACAACCGTCGACAATGCCCACGTGGTCGAGTTTATCGAAGCCACCACCCCCTGGGCCGTCGGCTACGTGTGGACGGGCGACCGGCGATACCTCGACGCCGCCGTCGGCTGGCATGACCTCCTCGAACGCATTGCGATGCAGCCTCACGGCGCCCCGGTCTCCGACGAGTGGTACGGCCCAACCGGCGCGTTCCGCGGCACCGAAACCTGCGATGTGGCCGGATACGTCTGGAGCCAGGTCTGCCTCCTCCTCGTGACCGGCGAAGGCCGGATGGCCGATCGACTCGAACGCGCCTTCTACAATGCCGGGCCCGCCACTGTCTCCCGCGACTTCAAAAGCCACGTGTACTTCCAAAGCCCCAACCGCTTCACCGGCGGTTCTCCCGATTTCCCCCACGGCCCCAGGGCCGGCGGCGGCAATTACCAGCTCAAACACTCGCCCCTCTGCTGCACCGCCGCCCTCAACCGCATCGTGCCATGGTTTGTCACCCACCTGTGGATGGCCACTGAGGACAACGGCCTGGCTGCCGCCTGCTACGCCCCGTGCCGGGTGACCGCGCTCGCCGCCGACCGTGTCCCGGTCGTCCTCGTCTGCAAGACCGATTATCCCTTCAACGACACCGTCGAGATCTCCGTCCAACCCGACCGTGAAACCTCCTTCCCCGTCGATTTCCACATCCCCGGCTGGTGTCGCGCCCCCACCCTGAGTGTCAACGGATCACCTGCCGCGATCGCCGCCAACAGCCGCGGCTTCGCCAGGATCCACCGAACCTGGAAGCGGGGGGACACCGTCCGCCTGCACCTGCCCATGACGCCTGGGGTCCACCAGGGACGCGACGCCGCGGCAGGCCCGCCCTACGATGGGGCCCATCGCGCCACCCCGGTGACAATCCCCGAGACCCCCAGCACCCGGGGCGTGCCCTACGCCTCGGTCTCCTGCGGGCCGCTCCTTTTCGCCCTGCCCATCCCCGACACCAAGGACGCCAACACGCCCGATCCCTCCGCCCGCTGGCACTTTGCCCTCGACGTCCAGAATCCCTGCCTGACGCTCGAGCGCACGCCCGTGCCGTCCCCGTGGAACTGGCCTCTCCGATCGCCTGTCACCCTCCGGGCCAACATGATTCGAGCGCCTTGGCACCCCGACCCCGCGAACCCGCGCCTGCCCTCGCTCCCCGTCGTTCGCTCAGGACCCTCGGAACCCGTCACGCTCATCCCCTATGGCTGTACCAAGTTCCGAATCTCGATGCTGCCGGTTACCGCGGAGCCCGAAGTCAAGACCGCCGCAGTCCGCCGGATCCTGTTTCTGGGCAACAGCATCACCTGGCATGGCCCCAAAGCCGACATCGGTTGGACCCACAGTTGGGGCATGGCCGCCAGCTCCGAGGACAACGACTACGTCCATCGTGTCACCCGCGCCCTTGCTCAACACACCGGCGTCACCCCCCAAACCCTCGTCACCAACATCGCCGACTTCGAGCGCAATCCCGCAACCTACGACGTCGATGGCCGCCTGAAGGACTGCTTCGCCTTCGACCCGGACCTCGTCGTGCTCGCGATCGGCGAGAATGTGGCCCCCCTGACAACCGCCGAAGCCCGGGCGCACTTCAAAACGGGCGTCATGCAGCTCCTGCGCTGCGCGCTCGCCAAACGACGCCCGATCGTGGTCGTGCGAAGTTGTTTCTGGGCTGACCCCGCCAAGGATCAGGTTCTCCTCGAAGCGTGCCAGGAGGCGGACGCCCTGTTCGTCGACGCCGGCCCCATCGGCCGGGAACCGATCCATGCCGCCCGCAGCGAGCGGTCCTTATCCCATGACGGCGTCGCCGGACATCCCGGCGACCAGGGGATGAAAGCCCTTGCCGACGCCATCGTTCAGGCGGTGCTGCAGCGGTCCACCCCGCCTCCCGCCCGCCCGCTCTAGACACCCCGGGAGTCGACGACTCTAGCGAGGCGCGCCTCAGACCCAGTGGGTCCTCAGACTCATGAAGACCCTGCTATACTTGCCCACCCTCTCTTCCGCGCCTCGCTAATGCAGAGTCCTCGACGGAAGGAGGGAAGGCCTGGAACAGCAGGGATCAAACATGACCTGTTGACCACATGTTCCACACGTCGAGGACTCTGGTCACGTCTCCTCAGCCTCGAATACGCGGAGCCGCCCCAGGACCGCATCGAATTCAACCGTAATGCGGCCCAGCAGACTGCCGGCCAACCCCCGGGCATTCGCCCGTGCCGCGCCTTCCAACCGCTCGCATAGCCCTCCCAGTTGCAGCGCGCCCACACACCGGCTGCTGCCCTTGAGGGAATGCGCCGCCACCCGCACGCCATCCAAGTCACCGGCCTCGAGCGAGGTGCGCATTCGCCCGAGGATCAGCGGTGTCTCAAGCGCGAATAACGCAACAACCTCGCGAGCCAACGCGCTGCCGCGGCCGCCCCCAATCTCTCGCAGTTCGCTCAGCATCTCCGGGTCGAACCGGGGCAGCCGAGCGGAGACCGAAACGTCCTCCACCGAACGCTCGACATCGACCGCCACCGCCGCCGCCACATGGGTCCGCCCCTCAGGTGCGCGCCGCCGCAGCGCGGCCAACGCCCGTTCGAGGGCGCGGCGCAATGCGTCCAAACGCACCGGCTTGGGCAGGTAATCGTCCATGCCGGACTCGAAGCAACGGTCCCGGTCCGCGGCCAGCCCGGCTCCGGTCATGGCGATGATCCAGAGCCAGCGCCGGGCCCCTTCCATCCGGCGGATGGCCCGCGCCACCTTGTACCCGTCCATCGCCGGCATCAGGCAGTCCAGGAAGAGCAGATCATATCGCCGCTTCTCGAGAAGCTCCAACAACTCGCGCCCGCTGGATACCAGGTCGGCCTCGTATCCAAGGCGCCCCAACTGCAGGAGCACCACTCTCCGGCTCACGGCGTTGTCCTCGGCCACCAGGAGGCGTGCCGGTCCGCCTGTCCCGGGAGACGGTGTCCCGGCGGAGTCCTCGCCTTGCGACCCATGGGGTGAGCAATGCAAGTTCTCCTCCTGGCAGCTCATGGCTTCAGAACTGGTTCACGAGCGTCTCGACGAGTTTGTCGGTCCACGTGACCGCCACCGGGGCACTCAGCTCGTGGCTCTTCGCCAGGTCAACCTCGAACAACTCCCGCAACACCCGCGCTGCGATCTCCGGATCCGACGTCGCCACGTTCAACTCCCGATTCCTGCGGAGACTCAGGTGATTCAAGTTGCCGGATCCCAGGCAGACCCAACCGTCCACCCACAGGGCTTTGACGTGGCTCATGCCGGGGTAGACATAGACGCGCACGCCGTGTTTCAGAAGATAATTCGCAGTGACCAAGTTGCTGCTGTGTGAGCCCACCACGTCGTTCTCTCCGGGCAAAATCACCCGGACATCCACCCCCCGCCGGCGCGCTTTGGCCAGAGCCACAACCACCGCATTGTCGTTCAAATAGGGATTCTCGACGTACACACATTGCCCCGCGCGACGCAGGGCCTCACGCACTGCTTTGCCAAATCCCGTGCGCCCCGTCAGGGTCCACAGACAACGCAAGTCCGCCCCGGGTTCAATCGCGAAACCGCCCGGCGGCCGCCCGCCCTCCGGAGCCTTCAGCGCGGCCGCCAAATAACCCAGGTCCCCCGTCGGCCCACAGTGCGCCCAGAGCCGATGAAACGCTGATTCCAACTCCGCCACTATTGGTCCCTCGATCTCGACCATCAAGTCGTGCCACTCGTGCCGGTACTCCCGCCCGAAGTTCATGCCTCCCAAAAACGCGAAGCGGCCATCCACCAACACCAGCTTGCAGTGATCCGCCGTAAGCCATGGGTTCAAAAACGGACGCACCTCCACCCGTGATCCCCGCTCGAGATACCGGCTGATCGACCTCGGCGGCGTGAAACCGTCCCGCATCGGCGTCGCCGGCGGCACCCGCGCCGAAGCCTGCGTGCACATCCGATCCAAGACCACCCGAACCTCGGCCGTCGCCGATTTCTCCCTCAGCCAGTCCGCCACCTCCACCCCCACGTCGTCCTGGTCGAACACGCAAATCTCGACGTGCACACTCCGCTCGGCCTCCATGACCCGCTGGCGCAACTCCGGAAAAAACCGCTCCCCGTCCGGCCACAACCGCATCGTCCCCCGACTCCGCCGGGTGCCGGTCGCCTCGTCCAGCCATTCCTCCCAAGCGGCGAGGTTCATGCCGATCCCTTCCCGCACCGGAGGCACCACGCCCGGCAACGACCGCAGCCGGGGGCGCACCTGGTTCGCCAAGAACTGGAAGGAAGTGCTGACAAGCCGGCCAAGGCTCGAAATCGGGTTCTTCAGCAGAGCACAGCCGTGGCTCTCGATCGCCAGCGAACCCAAGGCCACTGCCGAATGGCCCCACATCGGCGCACCCCGCGGATCCCCGGGGCTCGGCGTCGCCCGCAGCAACACACAGCGGCGCTCCGCAAAGTCCAGGAGCAAGTACCGCAATGCGCTCCCATCCGGATCCACCACCGCCAGGAACAGCGTCTTGCCCGGCGCCACCGCGACCAACTGCTGCTCCGCCAGCCCGGCCAGCATCACCGCCACTTCCCGCACATTGTAGCGACCCGCCAACTCGATGCCGCCGGGCAACCGCCCGAACGACTCGGCGTGCAGTGCGCCGGCAGCATCACGAAACAGCACGATCTCCTGGCTGGCCAACTGGAGGAATACCCCCTCCCCCGGCCCCTTCGGCGTCAGGCGCTCGGCCACCGCCACCGCCAGATCCCGCCATCGCCCTGCGTCCAGGATCTCCGCCTCCCGCCAGGCCCGGCGGCTCCCGCTGAAATCAGGGGCGGCCCGGCGCGGACGCAAGTCGCCCCAACAGTAAACATAACCCTGGCCTTCCCACGGGGTCTTCTCCGCTTCGGCATGGTACGCCCGCGGATCCCCAGGAAAACCATCGACGATCCAGATCTGGTTGCCCCGTACCCATGCCCGGGACGTCGCCTCCTCACCCGGGGAGAGCCCCAAACCGGCTGTGCCAGCCCACGCCTCCCAGGCCACCGCCGCGCAGAGCACCGCGGCACATCGTCCCCCACCACGCATCACCATCCCATTATGCGGAAGATCGCTCCATTGTCACGAACTCGGTGATCGTGTAAACCACCGCCATGCTGAATTACATCTGGCTGGCCCTGCTGCTCCTGGCCGTGGTCGTGGGCGGGCTGACCGGACGTTCCCGCGAGGTCACCGAAGCCGCACTCGATGCCGCCAAAACCTCCGTCCTCACCATCGCTCTGCCCCTCATCGGCATCACCGCGCTCTGGCTCGGACTGATGCGCCTGGCGGAACGCGCCGGCCTCATCCAAATCCTCGCCCGCGGTCTTCGCCCCCTCCTCAGCCGGCTCTTCCCCGAGGTGCCCGCCGATCATCCCGCCATGGGCAGCATGTTGCTCAATATGGCCGCCAACATGATCGGCCTGACCAACGCCGCAACCCCCCTCGGGCTGCGCGCCATGAAAGACCTCGAAAGCCTCAACCCGCGCCCGGGCACGGCCACGAATGCCATGTGCACATTCCTGGCCGTCAACACCAGCTCGATCCAGCTCGTCCCAACCACCGCCATCGGCCTCATGGCCGCCGCCGGCTCCGCCAACCCCGTCGCCATCGTCGGCACCAGCCTCCTCGCCACCGCCGGCTCGACCCTCGTTGCCATCGCCGCCGTCAAAACCCTCGAACGCTGCCGCCGCTTCCGCCTTCCGCCAGCACCCCCACAACCGCCCCCGGCAACCCCCGCAGAGCCCCCTCCGGATGCCCTCCCCCCGGCCACAACTCCCTCCCGCACCTCGCGCGCCGCCACCATCGCCGCTCTCCTCCTCGTCGCCCTCTTCGTCGGCCTCTGGATCCGTGCCCTCACCCAAACCACCGCCACGCCACAGGCCGACCCCTGGGCCGTCCGGGCCTTGAACGAGCTCTCGGTGCTGGCAATCCCGTTCATGCTCGCCTTCTTCCCGCTCTATGCCGCCCTCCGGGGAGTGCCCGTCTATGAGGAGTTTGTTCAGGGCGCCAAAGAAGGCTTCGAGGTCGTGGTGCGAATCATCCCCTATCTCGTGGCCATGCTCGTTGCGGTGGGCACCTTCCGGGCAGCGGGCTGCATCGATTGGCTGTCACGCCTCCTGCAGCCCGCGCTCGATCTGGCGCGATTCCCCGCCGAGCTCCTGCCCATGGCCCTCACCCGGCCCCTGAGCGGGAGCGCAACGATCGGGCTCTTCGCCGATCTGGTGAACACGCTGGGCCCGGATCACCTCGTGTCACGGATGGGCGGCACCATCCTCGGCAGCACCGAAACCACCTTCTACGTGATCGCAGTCTACTTCGGCGCCGTGGGCGTCCGACGCACTCGCCACGCGGTCGCCGCCGGCCTGCTCGCCGACGCCGCCGGCATCGCCGCGTCCGTCCTCGTCTGCCGCATGATGTTCGGCTGACAACCGCTTTTCTCCGTTGACGATTCCCAACCTCCGCCCCAACGTCTGCGCGATCGCGCGCGCATGAAGACGATTCTGTTCGTTTGCACAGGCAACATCTGCCGGAGCCCCATGGCTGAGGGCCTCTTCCGCCATCTCACCCGCAGCCGCGGCGAATATGAAGTCCTCTCCGCCGGCGTCGGTGCTGCCGAAGGCCTGCCCCCCAGCCCCCACGCCGTTCATGCCCTCCAGGACCTCGGCATCGACATCGCCGCCCAGCGCAGCCGTGTCCTGACCGCCGACCTGGTCAATCGCGCCCATGTCATCCTCGGCATGACCCAGGGGCACGTCGACACCATCACTCACCTCTACCCGCAGGCTGCTGAAAAGACGTTCCTGCTCCGGGAGCTCGATGAGACGGCTCAGGCCTTCGAAAGAGACATCGCCGACCCCATCGGCGAGGGGCCCGACGTCTACAAGGCCTGCCGCGACCAGATTGAATGCGGCGTCAAGGCGCTGATTGCCTTCCTCGAAGCCAACACAAACGCCGCGGATACCCCAAAGCCGGCACGCCCCGTCCGGTTGGCCGTCGGCGCCGATCACGCCGGGTTCGCGCTCAAAGAGCACCTCCGCCAACGCCTCGAGGCCCGCGGATGCCAGGTCACGGACCTCGGCACCCACTCGCCCAATTCCGCGGATTACCCGGATTATGCCCAGGCCGTCAGCCGCTCGGTGGCGGCCGGCGAGGTCGATTTCGGCCTCCTGGTCTGCGCCTCCGGCGTCGGCATGAGCATCGCCGCCAATAAGACCCCGGGCGTCCGCGCCGCTGTCGCCCGCGACGAAACCATGGCCGCCCTCGTCCGGCAGCATAACGACGCCAACGTCCTCTGCCTCGGCGCCAAGTTCGTCGCCACCGACCAGGCCGAGCGCGTCCTCGAGACCTTCCTCCAGACCGAATTCCAGGGAGGCCGACACGCCCGCCGCGTCGCCAAACTCGAACCCCGAGCCGCCCGGCGGCAGGCGCTTGCCGCCGTCGATCCCGCCGTCGCCGAGGCCATCGCCTCCGAAGTCCGCCGACAGCAGCAGAACATCGAATTGATCGCCAGCGAGAACTTCACCAGCCCCGCCGTCATCGAAGCCCAAGGCTCCGTCCTCACCAACAAGTACGCCGAGGGTTACCCCAGGAAACGCTGGTACGGTGGATGCGAGTTCGTCGATGTCGTCGAGCAACTGGCCATCGATCGTGCCCGCCGGCTCTTCGGCGCCGAACACGCCAACGTCCAGCCCCACTCGGGCAGCGGCGCTAACATGGCCGTCTACTTCGCCATGCTCAAACCGGGCGAGAAACTGCTCACCATGGACCTCAGCCACGGGGGGCACCTCACCCACGGCAACAAGGCCAACTTCTCCGGGCGCTTCTTCGAGGTCGTCCATTACGGCGTTCGCCGCGATGACGAACGGATCGATTACGATCAGCTCGCCACCCTGGCCCGCCAACACCGCCCCCGGATGATCACCGTCGGCGCCAGCGCTTACCCGCGGATCATTGACTTCGGGCGCATGGGCGAGATCGCCCGCGAGGTGGGCGCCTACCTCCTGGCGGATATCGCGCATATCGCCGGCTTGGTCGCCGCCGGCTTGCACCCCAGCCCTGTGCCCCATGCGGATTTTGTCACAACGACCACGCACAAGACTCTTCGCGGACCCCGCGGAGGTCTCATCCTCTGCCCTGAACGATTCGCCAAGGAGATCGACTCCCAAGCCTTCCCCGGCATCCAAGGCGGCCCCCTCATGCACGTCATCGCCGCCAAGGCCGTCTGCCTCCAGGAAGCCCTCGAACCCTCCTTCAAAGTCTATCAGCAGCAGATCCTCAGGAACGCCTCCACCTTGGCGGAGTGCTTGCTGCGCAACGGCTTCCGAATCGTGAGCGGCGGCACGGACAACCATCTCCTGCTCGTCGACGTCGGTGCCCGCGGCCTCACCGGCAAGGAATGCCAGAACGCCCTCGATGCCGCCGGTATCACCGTCAACAAAAATACCATCCCCTTCGAAACCCGTTCCCCCTTCCAAGCCAGCGGAATTCGCCTCGGAACCCCCGCCGTCACCACGCGCGGCATGCGCGAACCCCAAATGGCCGCCATCGCCGACATGATCAGCGAGGTCATCCTCGACATCAAAAGCCTTGACGCCGCGCGGGCAGTGCGCAACCGTGTGCTCGAATTGACTGCGGATTTCCCCTTGCCTTACTAGGACAAGGGCGGCCAAGTTGACTTAACCCACGCGTTCCTCGTCGGGCGCTTCCCGTGAACGCCGCGGCGGCTTTGACGGCCGTTTTCCGCGACCGAACGCCGGAGGTTGAGCCGACGTGGCGATCCGAAGCAACATGCCTTATCACTTTCATCCTATGCCTCGCTCGAAAAAACTCGAAGTGCCCAAGCCCCGGGCGCCACGCCGACCCAAGCCGGCTGCCAAACAACCCGCCACCCCTGAGCCGCCCCCAGCGCCGCCTGCCGACGAAGCGACCCCCGCACCGGACAACAAGGCCCGGGAACTCAGTCCGCCCTACACCGTCGCCCCTGAATTCAAGCCCGACGCCAAGCCGGAACCGGCGCGCAAACCCAGGGAGGATTCACTCCCTGCGCCCGACCGCAGCCCGGAACCTCCACCCAAGTCCGAACCAACCCCGCCCCCTGCGCCCGAACCCAGACCTCAGGGCACGACCATCAACATCGCCAAGCTCCAGACGATGTCCATCGCCGAACTCACCACCATGGCCAAGGAATGGGGGGTCGAGAACTTCGGCACCATGAAGAAACACGAGGTCATCTTCGAGATCCTTAAAAAGAACGCCGAGCGCAATGGCGTGCTCTTCGCCGAAGGCGTCCTCGAAATCCTCTCCGAAGGCTTCGGCTTCCTCCGATCCCAGGCCTTCAACTACCTCCCTTGCCCCGAGGATGTCTACGTCTCCCCCTCCCAGATCCGCCGGTTCGATCTGCAAACCGGAGACGTCATCGCAGGCCAAATCCGGCCGCCCAAGGACAAGGAGAAGTTCTTCGCCCTGCTCAAGGTCGAGGCCGTCGCTCACGAGGACCCGGACCGGGCCAAGGAGAAAACCCACTTCGATAACCTCACCCCCCTCTTCCCCAACAAGCGTGTCATCCTCGAAACCACCCAGGAGGAACTCTCGACCCGCGTCGTGGACCTCGTCTGCCCCATCGGCAAAGGCACCCGCGGCCTGATCGTCGCCCCCCCGCGCACCGGCAAGACCGTCCTGATGCAGAAACTCGCCAACGCCATCCTCAAAAACAACCCCGAGATCTATCTCATCATCCTCCTCATTGACGAACGCCCCGAGGAGGTCACCGACATGGAACGGACCTGCCGCGGCGCCGAGGTCATCAGCTCGACCTTCGACGAACCCCCGGAACGCCACGTCCAAGTCGCGGAAATGGTCATCGAAAAAGCCCGCCGCATGGTCGAACATAAAAAGGACGTCGTCATCCTCCTCGATTCAATCACCCGGCTCGCCCGCGCCTATAACACCGTCCAACCGCACTCGGGCAAGATCCTCTCCGGTGGTGTCGACGCCAACGCGCTGCACAAGCCCAAGCGGTTCTTCGGCGCCGCCCGAAACATCGAGGAGGGCGGGTCCCTCACCATCATGGCCACCGCGCTCGTCGATACCGGCTCGCGCATGGACGAAGTCATCTTCGAGGAGTTCAAAGGCACCGGCAACATGGAGGTCCACCTGGACCGCGCCCTCGTCGACCGCCGGATCTTCCCCTCGATCAATATCGAACGCTCAGGCACCCGCAAAGAAGAACTCCTCTACCACCCGGAAGAGCTCAGCCGTATCGTCGTCCTCCGACGCGCCCTCACCAGTACCCAGCCCGTCGAAGCCATGGAACTCCTCCTCGGCAAACTCAACAAAACCCGGAACAACATCGAGTTCCTCCTCAGCATCGGCAGCAATGTCTAGCGAGGCGCCGCCCTCGGACCCAGTCGAGAACTCTAGCTCCATGCAGCCCGCCCCAGGCGCCCCCCAACGCTACTTCAAGGTCGTTGCCTGCGAGATCGCCCTCCGGGAGATCTGCCACGCCGCCGCACGCTCCCCCCATATCCTCGACCTCGAATTCGTCACCCAGGGCCACCACGACCAGCCCGCCATGGGCCGCGTCGACCTCCAGAACCGCATCGACGCCATCCCGCCAGATCGCTACGACGCCGTCCTCCTCGGCTACGGCCTCTGCAGCAATATGCTCGCCGGCCTCCGCAGCCGGCACCACCCCATCGCCATCCCGCGCGCCCACGACTGCATCACCTGGTTCCTCGGATCGAAAGAACGGTACCAGGAGTGCTTTGCCGCCCGCCCCGGCACCTACTACTACACCACCGGCTGGCTCGAATGCCGACGCCGACGCGGCAGCACTTCCGCCTACGCCGGATTCCTCCCCGCTCCCGCCAGCGCCCCCCACCAGGCCTTCGATGCCTGGGTCAAACAATACGGCGAGGAAAAGGCCCGGTTCCTCCTCGAAGCCATGGCCCAGTGGACCGATCACTACAGCCATGGCGTCTGGATCGACTTCGACTTCTGCCCCGCAGCACCGCTCCGCGAGGAGGTCCGCGAATTCTGCCGCCAGCGCGGATGGCACTTCGAGGAACTCCCCGGCGACCTCGGCCTCCTCCAACGCTGGATCAATGGCGAATGGAACCCCGCCGAGGTGCTCGTCGTCCCCCCACACCACGAACTCGTCGCCTCCTTCGATGACCTGATCCTCGGCTGCCAGCCCGTGCCCTAGCGAGGCGCCGCCTCAGACCTAACGAAGTCTGCGATCCCATGAAGCCTCCCTGCCTTTCCGGACCCCTCTGCCGCGCCTCGCTACTGTAGAGTCCTCGAAGGCGGGAGGGTGGGTTTGGAACCGAAGGGACCAAACTTGACCTGTTGACTCCATATTCCACACGTCGAGGACTCTAGGGGTTCTCCATGGGTAAGTAGTGCAAAGTCGGCCGGTCGTCCGAGGTGAGCTCCTTGCGGATGAACATCACGTCCACGTAAATGTCTTTCAAAG
>JAKQDD010000028.1 GCA_029556615.1 Verrucomicrobiota bacterium
ACCACGTTGTAGACACCCTTGGGGATGCCGACCTTGTTCATCACCTCGCCGAGCAGCGCGGCGGTGCGCGGGGTGTCTTCCGAGGGCTTGACGACCACGGTGTTGCCGCAGGCCAGCGCCGGGCCGACCTTCCAGGTCATCAGCAGCAGCGGCAGGTTCCACGGGCAGATCACGCCGACCACGCCGACCGGACGGCGATAGCCGTAGTTGATCGCCTTGCCGCCGTCGGGCGTCGTCATCTCGAAGAACTCGGTCGGAACGTTCTTGACCATGTCCGCGAAGACCTTGAAGTTGGCCGCACCGCGCGGGATGTCCACATGCGAGGCCATGCTCTTGGGCTTGCCGGTGTCGGCGCACTCGGCCTCGAGGAAGTCGTCGAAGCGGTTGTTGATCTCGACCACCAGGGCCTCGAGCAACTCGATGCGCTTCTGCAGCGACATCGAACCCCAGGGGCCCTTCAGCGCGGCCTTGGCGGCCTTGACGGCGGCGTCGACTTCCTTCTCGCCGGCTTCGGCGACCATGCCGATCACCTTGTTGTTGATCGGATTGCGGTTTTCGTACCACTTGTCGGTGGCGACGTATTCGCCGTCGATGAAGTTGAGGATCTTGTCAGTGATCATGATTTCTCCCGTTGCGTTTCGGAACGTGTGTCGATTGTAGTGCCGCTTGTCGTCGTGGCCTCGTCGGGCGGGCGGCGTCGGGGATGGGGTCGGGGGGCGTCCGGACGCATGCCCGGCGCAATGTGCCGGGCATGCGAAGCGGATCAGGTCACGACGGTCAGGAAGCGCTCGTTGAGCTTGCGGTCGTGGTAGAAGATGCCGGCCCCGACCTCGTCGAAGGTCCAGGTGATCGGCGCGTGGTCGGGATAGGTCTCGTAGCCGCCGCAGAAGGTCTCGAAGCGGTTGCCCGAGGGGTCGAAGGCGTAGATCGTCGAGCCGCGGGTGATGCCGTGGCGGGTCGGGCCGATGTCGATCGACACCCGGTTCATCGACATGATGTCGGCCGCGCGCAGCACCTTCTCCCAGCTGTCGAGCAGGAAGGACAGGTGGTGCAGCTTGCCCGGCTCGGGGTGGGCGACGAAGGCCAGGTCGTGCGCCTTGTGCGAGCAGGAAATGAAGGTGGCGAGCAGGGACTTGCCGTCTTCGAGCAGCACGCGCTCGACGAGGTGGAAGCCGAGCACCTCGGTGAACAGCTTGAGGTTCTCCTCGAGGTTCGGGCCGTAGAGCAGGCAATGGTCGAAGCGGTGCGGAGCGATGCCGTGCTCGGAGGCGGCGATCCACGGATCCGGGTTGGTGTAGGGCTGGCCGTTGCCGACGTCGGTCTTTTCGGCATACAGCTCCATGACGTGGCCGGTCGGGATGGTGAAGCGCACGCGCTCGCCGGTCTC
>JAKQDD010000257.1 GCA_029556615.1 Verrucomicrobiota bacterium
CATTCCCGTGGGTGGTAGTAACCCGTGGTACCACGCGGACATCCCCTTCACTGCGGCCGACAGCACCCTCACTCTGCTGATCGCGTCAGCCCCTTCTGCCGGGGGCGATGGAACCCTGCTCATCGACAACATCAGCATTGTGCCCGAGCCTTCGACCGCCATGCTGGGCCTGCTCGGTTTGATTGTGATGGCTGGGTACGGGATCAAGTCAGCCCGCCGCAAGTAGGTCCGCGCTTTTGTTTCGTCCGAACCGGTCGCTTGCGAAAGCCCCATGTGCTTCGCGAGGGGACCAATGGGTCAGGTCTAATACTACCTCGAGCAGACGAACGATCCGGGTTCGGGAACCTGGGTTGAAGTGCATCGCGTGGAGGGCGACGGGCCGCCGACCAGTTACACGCACGCCTTGCCGGGAGGCCGCTCGGCCTACTTCCGCCTGCGAATGGAAAAAGCCCCTTGACCTGGCGGGCTGAAACCGCCCGTCGGCCCCCGGTCATGCGGACCGACGCGCCTCGTTCCCGGCCAGTGCCACGCCCCGCTCGACGGCGGTCCGCACGTCCTCCAGCCAGCCCTGTCGTTGAGCCAGTGTGCTCGTAATGACCGGCGTGAAGACCAGGCGCTCGACAGCCGGGACGCCGCACAATCCGAACACAACCTTCCGCCACAAAGTGTCCAACGGATCGCCGAACAGCTCGACCTCCTTCTCCTGAGGCGTGTTGGCCGTGGTAATCACCAGGGCGGCGCGTGCCTTGAGCAAGCCCACCGGCCGAGCGCCTCCCTTGCCGTCGGGCACAAAATGGTAGGCCCGTCCGGCCCGCAGCACGCGATCCGCCCAGCCACACAGCATGGCGGGCGGCCGGCTCCAGTAGTTTGGGTGCACCACGACGATGCCATCGGCGGCAGTGATTTCATCGAGGTGGCGGGCGAGGTCCGGCGGCAACTCGGCGTCGCGGGGAATCTCGGCGCTGGGCAGGGCCGGGTCGAACCGCTCCGCGTAGAGGTCATGCCACCAAACGCCACAGCCCAGCTTCTGGAGCGTGGCGCGCGCCGTCTCGGCGATGGCATGGTTGAAACTGCCGGGTGTGGGATGAGCGAGGACAATCGAGAAGTTCATGGGCAGCAGGCGTCTCTCTTGAAACGCCTTCGGGCCGCGCACCGAGCGATTGGAGTTCCGGCTTTAGCCCCTTCGTCCGGAACCGATCACCCAAAGCAGGGACCCCAGCCGGGGGCTGATGATGGAAGAAAGTCCGTTTCGTGCAACGTGCTCCGCCGCAGGCAACTGTGGACGGACTTTCTTGAGAGGCGAAACTTCCA
>JAKQDD010000166.1 GCA_029556615.1 Verrucomicrobiota bacterium
GTATCTGCAGAACTACGCGAGCAACGCGACGGTGCAGGTGAGCGTGGTGGCGGCGGGGGGCTGGACGTTCCTGGACTGGCTGGGGGATCTGGAGGGGACGAACCCGAACATGCCGCTGGTCATGAACGCAGACCGGTGCGTCGAGGCGCGGTTTGGGACGGAACTGCCGGCGGGGGCGACGGTCAACGGGACGATCGAGCGGGTACCGGAGGCGGCCCTGTATCCGGCGGGGTACACGGTTCAGATGCGGGCGATCCCGGCGGCGGGGTATTACTTTGCGAACTGGACGGGGAGCTTCAGCGGGTCGGCCAATCCGCTGGGCTACGAGGTGGAGAGCGCGTTTCTGACGGTGGGGGCGAGCTTCCAACCGTTGACGGCGGGACAGGTGTCGGTGGTGGTGCTGCCGGAGGGGATGGGGCAGGTGACGGTGAGCCCGCGGGGTAATCGTCAACCGACCGGGACGGTGGTGACGCTGACGGCGGTGCCGAAGGCCGACCAAGAGTTTGTGGGGTGGGGAGGGGATGCGAGCGGGGCGGAGAACCCGCTCTCTGTGGTGTTGGACGGGAGCAAGGTGGTGTGGGCGAAGTTCACATCCAGACCTCGCCTGGAGCCGTGGACGTGCGGGGGACCGCTGCATGATGGGGCAGCGCTGCTGTTGCTGACGGGCGAGTGGGGGAGGGTGTACCGGATCGAGGTGTCGGAGGATCTGCGGGTGTGGCAGGAGCTGGTGACGTTGACGAACGCCCTGGGCGTCACCCAGTTCCGGGATCCCGCAGCCGGTGGATCCGGTCCAAGGTTCTATCGAGCGATCACAGCACCGTAACTTCCGCCTCCCGATGGCATGACGCTTATGCCGGCAGGATCATTCAAGATGGGGGACGCGTTCGGCGACGGCTACTCCATTCACAATCCTGGAAGTGGCAGAGCGGCGGAGCATCCCGACCAGACGAAGGCCATCACCCGATGTACGCGACGGCTGAGAATCCCTACACGAGCCCAGTGAGATCATTTGCTCCAAGTGCATCTGGGGTGTCCGACATGGCCGGGAACGTGTGGGAATGGTGCTGGGATCGTTACGGCCAGGACTACTACGCATCTTCGGCTCCATCAGATCCTCACGGTCCGGTGTCGAGATCCTCTCGCGTCACCCGCGGCAGGAGTTGGTATGATTCCGCCTGGAACTGCCGCCTCACCTATCGCTTTGGCGGTGGTCCAATGGTTGGGGACCATGGCGGCGGATTCAGATGTGTCCTGCCCTCGGTTGAGCCGTGAGTGGATCGCGGCGGAACGGCTATGCTCCCGCTCTTGCGGGAATTGCAGAACGACGAGCAGCGAAGGACGATTGAACCTCGCCTTCGGACGTGGCGCGGCGAGAGCTGAACACGCGGACGTGGAACGAGCTGTCTGAGACTGTGTGGGAATACTGGAATGCGAAACATGCATACGTCACGCCTCAAAGGGATGGGAGAGGCTCTGGGTTGCCTTGCCGCGATATCGCTGATCGTGTCCATTCGGGGGCAGGAGATCCTCGCCCTGTGGACCTTCAACGACACGAATAGTATTGGTGCTGCTGTCGGCAACGGCGAGTGCACACTCGTACGCGGCGTCGCCTCCCAGTTTAGCACCGGGAGCGATTCTGACCCCGCCGCGACCGGCAATTACAGTCTCAGTCTCTCGAGTTTCCCTGAGCAGGCCACTGGCGCCAAGTCCGCCGGCGTCCAGTTCGCCGTCAGCACCGTCGGATACCAGAACGTCCGGTTCCTGTTTGACCTCCGCGGATCCGCCACTGCCGCCCGCAACGCCATGGTCCAGTACTCCGTCAACGGCACCGATTTCATCGATGCCGCCCCGTTCGTCATCACCCGCGACAGTTCTTTCCTGACCGGATTGACGGTGGATCTCAGCGCTGTTGCTGCTGCCAACAACAACCCCAACTTCGCCCTTCGCATTGTCTCGGACTTCTATGATGCGGCCGGCTACAAGGCCGTGCGTGACGGCAGCACCTACTCAACATCCGGCACCTGGCGCCTGGACGTGGTCACCGTCTCCGGCCAACCGACGGGCGGGGACACCCTCAACCCTCGCATTCTCCTCCACCCCGAAAGCCGCAGCGTCCTCACCGGGAACGCCGCCAACTTCGCGGTGATCGCC